>JAWLDG010000003.1:0-320530 GCA_041686775.1 Luteolibacter sp.
GGGATGGAGCGGCGGCCTGAGCATGCGCGAAGGACGGCAGGGCCGCCAAGCCCGCAGTAAACCCGCCGAGGGTCTTGATGAAATTGCGGCGCGGAGTGGGATGATTGGAATCCAGTGTCATTGGAATTGATCTCTATGGGTGCCGGGGAATGGAATGTGAAAGCTGGTGCGGATGAAAGCGGGGCATTCTGGTTGGGTTGGAAAACCACTGTGGGAAATCGTCAGCCGCGGCGGGAAAGGCCGGTTGCAGGCGCGGCCGGAAACAACCATGAGGCCAGCCAGCCGGTGGCAAAACAGACCGCGCAACCGATGAAGGCATACAGCAGGCCGGCGACCGGGGCTTTTGTCACCTCGAGGGAAACCACCACGGAGAATCCGGTGATTGCTCCGATGAGGGCTCCCGGGCCATTCGCCCGCCGGGTGAAAACGCCAAGCGCGAAGAGTCCACCGAGCGAGCCGGCCGTGAGCCCGATCATGGTGTTGAATGCGGCGAATGCCGATTGGAGATCGGATTTCGCCATCCACAGCGCGGTGGCCGTGCCCAAGCATCCGACCGCCGTGACCACCCATTTGGCAGCGGACAAATAGGTGGCGTCATCGCGGCCCGGCCGGATGATCCGCATGTCGAAGTCCTTGCTCCACGAGGCGGCGATACTGTTGAGCGAGCTGGAAATGGTGGATTGCGAGGCGGCGAAAATGGCGGCGATGAGCAGCCCGGAAACTCCGACAGGCAGTTCATGCATGATGAAATACGGCAGGATCGAGTCCGTCTTCGTCATCGCCGGATCGAGCAATCCGGGATGGGACTTGTAAAACGCATAAACCGCGACTCCGAGGCCGAAGAAGAGCATCGAGCCGAAAATGGACATCCACATCGTCGTCCAAAGCGACTTGCGGGCTGCGCCGATGTCCTTGGTCGTGACATAGCGCTGCACGACATCCTGGCCCGAAGTATATGGCACGAAGGAGTTGAAGAAAAACGCGACGAGCAAAACCAGCACCGAGCCGGTGGCATTGCTGCTCCAGTCGAGCGAGCGCCAATCGAGATTGCCGAAACCCTTCGCGTCCTGGCGGGCAATTTCGAGCATTCCCCCTAGTCCGCCGTCCACTTGCCCCACCGCGAGGATGAAACAGAGCGCCGCGCCGCCGAGCAGGACGAGTGCCTGGATCGCGTCGGTCCAGACAACAGCCTCGATTCCGCCGATCACGGTATAGATGATGCACAACACGCCGATGGTCAGTATCGCGGTGGAAACGGGGATGTCCGAGACCACCGCCAGCGCCAGCGCGGGAAGATAGAGCACGATGGCGATGCGCCCGATGTGGAACAGGATGAAGGAACATGCGGCAAACAGCCGGCAGGAAAGGTTGAAGCGTTTTTCCAGATATTCGTAGGCCGAAGTCAGGTTGAGCCTGCGGAAGAACGGCAGATAGAAAAACGCCACCATGGGCACGACCAGCAGGATGGGGAGCTGGCCGATATACCAACTGACATCCGTCTGATAGGCTCGCGCCGGGATGCCCATGAAGGTGAGCGAGCTGAGCATCGTGGCGAAAATCGAAAGCCCGGCGACCCACCATGGCACACGCTGGCCGCCGCGAAAATAGGTGTCCGTGCTGCCGGATTGCTCACGCTTCATGAACCATACGCCCACCCCGATCATGCCGGCGAGATACACTGCGACCACCGCCCAGTTGAGCCAGCCGAAAGCGGAGCGAACCGGAGCCGGTGTCATGGCGAGAACCTTCGGCGTGCGGGTCGCCGGGCGGATTTCGCCGCTGGGGATGACCACACCGCCCTGCCAGCGCACTGTCGGCGTTGTGACAGGCGCGTGCCATTGCACGGGCAGTTCTCCGTGCTCCGCCCAAGTCCGCGTCAGGGTATCGTAGGCAAGGATGGATCGCGGAAACCCGGGATGGGCGGAGGGCGGCTGGAGGCCGACGCGGGATCCATCGTCGCCGCCGATCACCAGCAAATGGCTCGCTCCGTAGGCGGGTGCCGGTGAGGGAGCCGCCACCGCGGGGCGTGGCATTTCGGTAATGCTCTCCCAACCGCTCGCCGGATGATAGCGCCAGGCGTCGCGCAGATAGGCCCTAATAGAACTTCCGTCCGCGCCGGCCGCGAGTGATGCGCCCGACATCACGAAGAACGCCTCTTGTTGCACCGCGGCGACCGCCAGAATCCTAGCTTCACCAGGAAAGGTTTCCCGTCTCCATCCGCGGTTTGGCGCGTCGAGATCCAGCATGAGGTGGATTTTTTCGGCGGCAGTGGCACCCGGCTTCCGGATGCCGCCGACCACATGGACGGTCCGACCCAGCAGCGCGCCGGTCATTTCCGCGAGCGGCAGCGGCATGGGCGGATATGGGCGGGATTTCAAAGTGCCCGCTTCCCATTTCAGAAGAAAACATTCCGAGTGATGTCGTTCGGCATCGCTGCCGCCGATGCACAGCACGCCCTCGGGGATGGTCAACGAGACACCATAGCCGCGCGGTCCCGTTAGCTGGCCGGCCAGCCGCCAGTCGCCGTCCGGCTTGTCCAGCACGAAGACCCGGTCGTGCCAGGTCTTGCGACCGCCCTCCCACGGCGGACCATTCGGGAAATTCGCGCCGCCCGCCACCACCAAGCTGCCGCCGGAGACACCCGCATACGCGCCGGCAAAACCGTGCCCGTCCGGAAGCGCTGGCAGATCGCGCCAAGAAATTTCCGCAACCGCAGTGGCGACCAGGCAAAGAAAGATGAGGATCAGTCGCGGCATTGACGGAAAATTGGAGGATCAGGCGTCAACCGACAAGCGGTGACAGAGCCAAAGCGCCCGCGGGTGGTGAAAGAAGGATTTCCACAGCGAGCCCTTGAGCGTGTTGGACGGGGTTCCGTCGCGGTGGAGGTAGCCATACCACTCACCATGATCCTGATCCGCAAAATGGCGAAACGCCCAGACGCGGAGTTTTTCATGCCATTCGGCATATTTCGGTTCCCCGGTCATGCGCCAGGCCATCAGCGTGGCGATGAGCGCCTCGTTGTGCGGCCACCAAAATTTCATGTCGTGCCAGTATTCCTGCACTGGTTTGCCATGCAGATCACGGAAATAGAACAGTCCGCCGTGTTCCTTGTCCCATCCGCGTTCCCACATCCAGTCGAGCATGTTGCAGCCCAGCTTGAGCAATGTGTCATCATGGCGGTGGCGCGCCTCCTCCATCACGAACCAGGCAGCCTCGATGGCATGCCCGGGATTGAGCATGCGGCCATCGAAGTGATCGGATACTCTGCCGTCCGGCGTTACGGATTCCATCACCACTTGCAGTTCGGGTTTCACAAACAGCCGTATGATATCACCCAGGCAGCGGTCGATCCATTTCGTTAAATGCGGGTCCTCGCCGAGGTGTTTTCGCAACTCCTGTGCGGTGACCAGCGTGATCATGCGGGAGCCGATGCCCTCCACCGGCCGCGCGCCGGTGAACTTCGGAGGCATCCTGCCGGGCGTGAAATTCCAATCCGTGAAGCGATCGAACCAATGACGTGCCCGCTCCGCCGCGGCGGAACTGCCGGTTGCGGATGCATGCGCCGCATGGGCGACAGCAGCGAAACTCTCGCTATAGGCATAGCGCCGCTTGCGGAGCGGAGTGCCATCGCGCGCGACATGGAAATACATCCGTCCATCCGCCGGATCCACGCACTTGTTTTCCAGAAACGCCAGACCTCCCTCCGCCCATGCGAGCCATTCGGGGCGCGGATCAAGCTCATGATAGAGCGTGAGCAGCATCCAGCTCATCCGTCCTTGCGCCCATACCGACTTGTCGTCATCCACCAGCGTGCCGTCGCGATCATAACAGTGCAGGAAGCCTCCGTGCGTTTCATCCACCGCACGGGGAAACCAGAACGGCAGGCAATCATCCACCAGTTGCCGACGATAGAAATCGGCCAATGAAATCATGCGGGGATGAGTTCGACTTCCGGAGCGGTGACCCGTTTCGCCCCCCAGTGAGCGAAGCCCAATTCGTCCAAACGGTCAACCAGCACGTCGATCTGGCTGTCATTGGGGTTTCCCAGCGGCAGCCGCGCCGGGCCGACCGGGACGCCGAGACGCACCATCAGCGCCTTGGCGGTGCCGAGGAATCCGGTGGCGGCGATGGCATCGATCATGGCAATGGAAACGGACTGCAGGCGGCGGGCTTCAACGAGATCGCCCGCATCGTGAGCGGCGATCAAGTCCTGATAGAGCTTGGGTGCCCAGTTGTAGGTTGAACCCACCCCGCCGCATGCTCCCATGGCCAGCGCGGCAAGAAGGGTTTCATCAATTCCCCACGGCAAATCGTGCTTCTCACCGGCGATGTCGAGGCACCGGCGGTAGGAGACCAGGTCCGGATTGGTGAACTTGATGCCTGCCAGCGTGGGGATTCGCGCCGGAGCCTCCATCAGGAAATCCTCCATCGGCAGCGTGAGTCCGGTCAGCGCCGGGATGTCATAATAATAAAAGGGCGTCTCGGGCGCTTCGGCGGCGATCGCCGCGCACCAATCGATGAGCGATGACAGGCCATCGGGTTTGAAATAACAAGGTGCCAGCGCGCCGATCGCCTTGAAACCCAGCTTGCCGGCACGCTGCGCGAGGGTTTTAGAGTCCTCGATGCAGTTGCCGCCGACATGGGCGATGACCGCCAGACCGTTCGCTTGCGCCGCGGTGGACCATGCATTGTAGAGTTCGAGCTTTTCCCTGCACGTCAGCGAGTGCGACTCACCGGTCGAGCCGGTGATGAAGACGGTGCGGATGCCGTTGGCTTTGAGAAACGCGGCCTGGATGGCAACGACCTCCGGTGCCAGTGAGCCGTCGGCGTGGAAGGGCGAATGAGTGGCGGCAACGAGTTCGTGGAGTTTCATGAGTTTTTAAAGCTGCTGGATGAGTGAAGGTGTGAATTCATGCATCGACGGCGAGAAATCGTGCGGGACTGAAGGAGAACACCTGTGACGTGCGGATGCCGGGCCTCACCTCGCCGTTGAAAAAGATGAACTCGCCATTCCATGGGGTCACCGCAACGGTCACCGGAGGCGGGACCGCAAGCAAACCCACGGAGGACCAGCGATCCAATCCCGCGTCGTAGCACAGCACTTCACGGGAAAAACCGGCGTGATCCGCCGGCGAGCGCAGATTCACCTGTCTGCCATCATCTCCCGAGACCAGGAACACCGAATCCCCGGCCACCGGCGCGGGCGAACCCGCGGCAACCCGCGGATGCGGCAGATCGGCAAGCCGCGACCACCTGCCGGCGGAGAATTTCCAGGCGTCTTGCAGCAGCGTGCGAAGCGGTTTCCCGGCGGCATCGGGCGCGAGCGAGCAACCACCTATCAGATAAAACGCGTCACCCAGCGCAGCGGCCGTCGCCAAAATCCGGCCTTCCGCTGGAAGGTCCGGCAGCTTTTTCCAGCCACAATCGGGCGCGTCGAGATCGAGCGACCAATGGGCGTTGCATGCCTCGGTCGACTCAGCCGTTTCGATGCCGCCACACAAGTGGATGCGCCGGCCGACGAGCGCCCCGCTCATCTGCGCAAGTCCGGTGGGAAGTCCCGGCAGACTCCGGAAAACCGGCAAGCCGTCCGCCGCCAGACTGAGCACCCAAACATCGCGAAAATGTTGATCCGCATCCCCGCCGCCGATGAACACAATACCCTCGCGGCAGCTCAGGGAAACCCCGTAGCCGTTCGGCTTCGGCAGGCGGCCGATGGTTTTCCAGCCGGCTCGTGGCGCCGACAGGTCCAACATGTATAGCATATCGTGCCATACCTTTTTTCCGCCCTCCCATGGCATCACCCCGTCGGGAAAATTCGCGCCGCCGCCCGCGATGAGGCGGTGACCGATCACGCCGGCGAAGGCTCCCGCATAACCGATGGCATCCGGCACGGCGGGCAACATCGTCACCGCAAGCTCATCATCCGCAATATCGCAACCGGCTGCGGAGGCGGCGGTCAATCGATGGGCATAGTGGACAGTCATGTGGTTTTGCGGTGGAAGCTGACGCCGATGACAAGAATTTATGCCCGGCCATCATCCCGGGACCATGGTTCCTTGATGGTTTTCACAACAAACCAGTTGGCGGCCAAATCCGCCGATTCGCCTTGCAACGGCAACGCCGCAACGGATCATGCGTGGCATGCGAAACACGCCGATGCCGGTTCGTGGCAGCTTGGTGGAGGAATGCGTCCGAGTCATCCGCCTGCGGCTGGAAGCGGGTGAGTGGAGCGGCGGCCTTCCCGGCGAGCGCACCCTTGCGCAAACACTCGAAGTTGGCCGCGACACGGTACGGCTGGCTCTTCAACGGCTGGAGCAGGAAAAAGTGCTGGGGCCATCCCGGGCGGGCAGCCGTAGATCGGTTCTGATTGTGCCGGGCCAGGCGACCGGCAAGCGCACGGAGGCCCTACGCATCGGCGTCCTCTCCCCGCGACGGCTCGAACAACTGCCGCAGCCCACCTTGTTCGAAGTCGACCACCTGCGGCGTGCGCTGGCGGATATCGGAGGCTCCCTTGATCTTTTCTCGCCAAGCTGGTTCGAACAAAAGAACCCCACCAAACACCTTGCCCAGTTGGTGGAAAACGAACCGTGCAGTGCCTGGATCCTGTTTCGCACGAGCGAACAAATCCAACAGTGGTTCGCGAAATCCGGCATCCCATGTCTCGTCCGGGGCTATCCCTACACCACGGACTTGCTGCCGCATCTGGATGTGGACTGGGAAGCGACCGCGCGACACGCCTCCGGGCGCCTCTGGCGGCAGGGTCATCGCCGGGTCGGGATACTCATTCCCCCCGGCCACCTGCGCGGTGTGGAGGCGGCGATCAAAGGAGCCAACTCCCTCGGAGAACCGGATTTCAGCGTGATCGAAATCCCTGAAAACGGAACCGCCGAGGGCGTATCCCGGGCCCTTGCCAGAGCGCTCCAGCTCAAAAACCCGCCCACCGCCATCATCACCCCCCGTTCCAGGCAAGTTGCCACGACCATGACGTGGCTCGGCACACAAGGCATCCGGGTGCCTGCCGACTTTGGAATCATCTCCCTCGCCTATGATCCATTCATGGACCATTTGGTGCCCGAGTTGAGCGGTTACCGCGTCGATCCGGAGACGGTTTCCAAGCTGGTCATTCGCCGGGTCAAAATGCTGATTTCCGGAAATCCAGGCCGTGGCAGCAACTCGTGGATCACGCCTGAAGTGGTGAAAGGCGCCTCGATTGGCATGAGAGGCTGAAACATCGCCGGATGGGGCGGTTGCACAACCGGTAGGTTGGCAAAACCAACAACCGGTCGTTGCCCTGCATCCGTATAGTCCCCGGTATCGTGTGCTCTCATTGACATTGGGCACCGGAAATCATTCCGCATTCTTTCCATGAAAACCCGCTCTTTGACCTACATGCTCGCGGTGTGGTCCACTGCCTCGTTTGCCGTGGCAGAAGACGTCCGGCGCGACTACTCCATCCCGATGCTCGACCTCACCAAGGCCGACTCCCTTTTCACCACGGTCGAGCGGCGCGAGAACTATCTCGGCCATCCTTCCACCGTGCTGCTGCGCGACGGGAAAACCCTGCTCGTCGCCTACCCGGACGGGCATGGCCGCGGCAACCTGATCCTCCGCCGCAGCACCGATGCGGGCCGCACATGGAAACCGGTCGCAATCGCGGCCCAGCGCGTCGAGGAAACTCCGATTCTCTACCGCCTCGATCTGCCAGACGGTGGCGAACGCATCCTGCTGGTGACCTGTCGGCCGCGCGAGAGCGTCATGGAGTGGATGTGGAGCGACGACCGCGGCGATACCTGGTCCGAGCGCCAATCGTGGAAACTCGAAGGCACCAAGGGCATCATCGTCGCACTCGCCTCTCTGTGGCCAGTGCCAGGCGACAAACCCCGTTGGCGTGGCGTCTTTCACGATTTCAATTTCGATAACTATACCGTCGATCTCCATCTCGACGCGGCGGATGGCGCTGAGCCCGCCTGCCGTTTCGACAACCTGCGCCGCATCGACTACGCCACACCGGATGGCCTCGCCAAAGCGCGCCACGCCGGGCTTTGCGAGGCGGGACTGGTCGTTCGTCGCGATGAAAAGCGCATCGCCCTGTTGTTCCGTCCGGAAAATCGCCGGAGCAATTCGATGGTCGCGTTTTCCGACGACGCCGGGCTCACCTGGACCGATCCGCGCGAACTGCCGGGATCCCTGACAGGACACCGCCATGAGAGTGTGAATCTACCCGACGGCCGCACGATGGTCTTCATGCGCGACTACAGCCCGCTCAATCCCGGCAACCCGAGCCATGGCGACTGGGTGGCATGGGTGGGCAGTTTCTACGACCTGGAACAAGGCAGGGAAGGTCAATACCGCATCCACCTGCGCCGGAACTACGGCAACTCGACCAACAACAATATCGGAGACTGCGGCTACAGCGGAGTCGAACTGCTGCCCGACGGCACCGTGCTCGCCATCACCTACGGCCACTGGGATCTCGCGCGGGGATCGAAGCACCCCAATCATCCCGACGGCCGTGGCAAGGCTCCCTATATCCTGCAGGTAAAACTCGATCCCCGTAAAACCGACGCTTGGGTCAGGGACCCGGCAAAAAGAGTCAAAACCAAGTGATCTCAACTCCATGCCATTCCGTCATTTCGTCATCGCCTGTTGTTTCATGACATTGCTGGATGCGGCTCCCGCGCGCCGCGCCAGTTACGAACCGGTTCCCGCACCCTCGGTTTCCAATCGTCCCAACCTGTTCCTCAACGCCCCGGTGACCGCCAGAGGCCATTGGGCGGAACAAACACCCGAACGCGCGGTGAACGGGAACCTGGATGTGGACGACCACTGGGCCTGCGAAAACCTGCCGGTGTGGCATCAGGTGAACCTCGTGCAAGCCGCGACCCTCTCCGCCATCCGCGTCTGGCCGTATTGGAAGGACGGCAGGATCTATCAGTTCAAGGTCGAGGGATCCATGGATGGAAACCAATGGCAAATGCTGGGCGACATGAGCGCCAACAGCATCGCCGCCACAAGTGAGGGAGTGCTTTTCACCTTCGATCGGACAGAGGTGAAACATGTGCGCACCACCTTCCTCGGAAGTTCCCGCGGTGCGAAAAACGGCGGCCACTTGGTGGAAATCGAGGGCTACGCCGCCGAACCCGCGACCGGTCTCGCAGGCGGCATCGGCAGCACCGATCTGCGCTATCCACCGGAAGGCGCGATCGCCGGACTGCGTCCATTTGCCGATGGGATCGAGCTTCACGCCTGGCGTGGCGAACGCGTGAACGCACAGCTCGTTGTGCATTCCGATGTCTCGCATGAACGCCTCCGCTTCGCTCAGTCTTCAGTGGAATCAGGCAACCACCGCATTCCCATTGCAGCGCGATTCGTGCGCTACACCCTCGCCGATGGCAAGCCGCAGGGCGACATCCTCGACCATGCCGGAAGTCTGCCACTCCCCGCAGGTGCCAACCGTCCGGTGTGGATATCCATCGATGTGCCACAAGACGCCGGCACCGGCGAATATCGCGGCGAATTCACGATCCTGTCTGACAACTCCCGCGTGCACATCCCGGTGAGCCTGCGCGTGCTCCCCGCCACCTTGCCGCCACCGCGGCGCTGGAGTTTCCACCTCGATCTCTGGCAGCATCCGCAGGCCGTCGCCCGCTGGCACGATGTGCCCGCATGGTCGGACACCCACCTGGATTTGTTGGAGCCATCCATGAAACGACTGGCCGCCGCCGGGCAGAAAACCATCACTTGCTCGATCATCGAGGAACCGTGGAACGGCCAGACCTACGACCGCTTTCCCACGATGATCGAATGGCGCAGAAAAGCCGACGGATCGTGGAGTTATGATTACCGGATCTTCGACCGGTGGGTGTCATTCATGAGCGAACGCTGCGGATTGAACCATGCGCGCATTCACTGTTACTCGATGCTGCCGTGGTCACTGAAGTTCCGATACTTCGATGAAAAGGAAAACCGCCACGTGGACCTCGCCTTGCAACCCGGCACGCCGGACTTCGACGAATTCTGGGGTCGGTTTCTCGCAGACTTCACCCGCCACCTCAAACAGAAGGGCTGGCTGGAACGCACCCGGATCGCCGTGGACGAACGGCCGGACGCCCAAATGCGGGGCGCGCTGGCCACACTGGCGAAACACGCGCCCGGCCTGCAAGTGGCATCCGCCATCAATCACCCGAGCAACCTGACAAAGGATGTGGATGACATCTCGCCGATCATCAGTCACGCGGACCGTTTCCCGCGTGAAATGTTAGACGAACGCCGCGCCGCCGGACGCAAAACCACCTTCTATGTCTGCACCCATCCGCCCGTGCCGAACACCTTCACCTTCTCACCACCCGCCGAGGCCGAATGGCTGCCCTTGTTCGCCGCCGCCAACGGCTTCGATGGGTTGTTGCGCTGGGCCTTCCACTCGTGGGTCGAGAATCCGCTGATTTCCACGGACTTCACCTCGTGGCCGTCCGGCGATTGCTTCCTCGTCTA
This sequence comes from Luteolibacter sp., assembly GCA_041686775.1. Classification (GTDB taxonomy): domain Bacteria; phylum Verrucomicrobiota; class Verrucomicrobiia; order Verrucomicrobiales; family Akkermansiaceae; genus Luteolibacter. Next base: position 10,492 of record JAWLDG010000003.1, read on the forward strand.
TCCGGGCTACCGCTCGTCCGTGCGCTTCGAAAAGCTGCGCGACGGCATCGAATCGTTCGAGAAAATCCGGCTGCTGCGCGATCACGCCGCGAAATCACATCACCCGGCCCTTGCTTCCACAATGGCCAAACTGGACGAGGCCCTCGCCGGTTTCACCTGGGATCACGGCTCGAAATCCGGAGTCCATGCCGCCGATGTGGCACGCATCGACCTGCTTCTGCTGGAGGCCACCATCAAGCTGTCCAGCCGTTGATCAGGGCGTCGTCTTCTGCGGCGCGTAATCCACGAGGGTTCTGACCGCAACCGGCGTATCCGGGGAGGAATCCGATCTGTGGAAAAACATGAACATGCGCTTGTCGCTGCGGTTCCGCATCATGGAGGAATAGATGACATAGGAGTTCTTGTCCAAGCCCTCGGCGGCCACGCGCAACCAGACGTTGAGCCTCGAATCTCCATTGCCTTTGAACTGACCGGATTCCCCCGGGCCGAGCATGAGGCCGGTTTCGTCGAGTTTGGCGAACAGGCGCACCTCGGTCAGGTTCACCAACTGATATCCCCCGTAGGGAAAGACCGAGGGATTCAGATCGAAGACTCGATGACTGGCTTCGCCATCCTTTTTGGGGAAAATCATGACCAGCGGCTCGCGGATATCCGCAGGGATGGCGACCGTGATCAGCGGCTGCCAGATGGTTTCCTCCTCCTTTTCGACCGGCGTGCAGAGTTCGATCGGCTTCGTCCGCTGATAGGGCATTCCGGAGGAATAACCGAGATCCAGCAGGTCGATCTTGATAAAGCCCCCGTCCGCTCCGGAAGACGAATCGGGCCCTTTGATATAAAGATCCTTTCCTTGCCAGTCACCCCAGACGGTGAAGCGGACCATCGCGGACTTCTTCTCCGGCTCTTCCTGGGCGTGACACGGAATGCCCATAGCCTGGAAAAGGCCGAGAGCGAGAAGAATAGTCTTGATGAGGGAGTTTGATTTCATCTTGGCATTCAATAATGATGCAGGGTCGTTTCCGGAACTTATACCTCGGATGAGTTGAGCCAGCGGAAATCCACCATCTTGTAAACGCGGCCGAACTTTTTGTTTTCAGCGGGGAAAGAAGGATTGGCGCGCCATGGGCGGACGACGACGTCGCCGTCGGGGTTCGTGCCGGAATACGACGGATCGGTCACGGTGGGTTCGTCATCGGTGGGCACGGTCCACTGAGGCGTGCGTTGCACCGTGGCCTCGCACCAGGCGCGGGCGAGCACCTTGCCGGAGTCATCGCGGGATTCGCCATAAGCGCGGATGACAAAGGTGTCGGAGCGGGCGCGGAGATTGGAACCGAGCGCGCTGAGGATGTCCGCCTGCATGACATAGCCGGGCGTGCCGACGTAGGTGCTGAAGGATTTTGACGAGCCTGCAACCTGATAGCTGCGGTGTTCGATATAGCCTGCGGTCGCGGGATTCGAGACTTCCGGCCGGTCGTTGAGCCCGGCTTTCTCGATGGCCGCCTGCAAAGCCCCGAGCACACCGACGTCGGTGCCCGCGGAGCCTTTCCGGCTGTCGAGCCTGCGGTTGACGAAATCGGCCAGCCCCATGAACGGGCCGCGTTCGCGCACTTGTTCGACCATGGCTTCGGCGAGGTCCTCGATCTGTTGATCGCTGAGGTTGTGGAATCCGCCCTCCCAGAGGTTCGACGCCTGGGCGGCGGGAATGGTGAAGCGGCTGAAGGCATTGTCCACTTCCTGAGTGCGGAGGGAGCCGTTGTTCGCGTAGTTGACGGTCGCGGAACGCAGGGTGGAGAACATGGCACGCCAGGCGCGCTCGGAGGTGGAATTCACGTTGAAACCGCCTTCCACGGCGAGGTGCGCGGCGATTTTGGCATAATCCTTCAGTTCGTCCCGGCGAGTGGAGGAATAAGCGCGATCGAAGAGCACCATCCGCGGATTCATCAGCGGATAGCTGGTATCGTTGTCCGCCGCGAGCAGGGCGTTCACGGCGGCGTCATGGGTGGGATGCTCTTGCGTCGCGCCATTGAGAGGGAGACTGGCATCGCCCCAGTTCATGCCGGAGAAAAAGTAACGGTCCCAAAGCATTTCGTTTCCGGCCCATGCCATGTCCGCCAGCGTCTGAGGCTGGCTGATTTCCGTATGGGCGTTGGGAACACGGCTGCGCCGGGTGACGATGGATTCGAGGTCCGCGATGCCAGGGTGGGCGAACGAGTTTCCGAGCATGAGCGAGCCACCGCTGCCGGTAAGCGAGAAATCCGCGTGCTGGAGCTGGGCGGGAGAGGTAAGCGGGACCTGCGGCACTTCGTAGAGCACCACGCGGGTGGAGCCGTTCAAGGCGGTGTGGCTGTCGCCCCAGAAACCATTTCCCGCGGGGTTGGCCACGAGCTGGAGTTCGGAGAGGTCTCCGATGGGGATGACACTGGTATCCAAGAGCGGAGAGGTGCGCTGCCCTCCGTCGTAGTCGCGCGTGTCGAAAGCCTGTCCGCGGGGGTTGAACCAGAAGAGCGGGGTATCGCCCTTGGCGGTTTTCATTTTCAAATCGATGGCGGCGATGGTCTGCGGCCCGGAGGATTCACGGGGAATCTGGTTGGTATTGAGAGAGCGACGCACCTGGATCGGCCCTTCGGGCCCGTTGTTGCCACGGGCGTAGCCGATTTTGGCGATATGCGGATCGTCGAAGCTGTCGTCTTCGGAAAACATGTTGACCGGCGGCATGTGTGTCATCACATCCCGCGAGGCGCCGGCGTGATTCTTCGCGTAGTGGAGATGGATGGTGAACATATCCTGTTCCGCACCGTCGTTGCCGGTGATTTCCACATCGACCACCGTGCCGTTCTTCGGTTTTGTCTGCCACTTGCTGTTAGCGGAATAAAAGTAATACAGACCGGCATCCTCGCTGTATTCGAACTGCCCGCGCACGCGGTTGATCTGATTGCGGATAATGTCCTGGCGGCCGGTTTTGATCGGACTGATCACTTTCACCTCGCCGGGCTCGAGCACCCAGGCGGATTGTCCGGCGGGCGGCGGGATACGGAAGGCGAAGGACCCTTGGTTGTAGTAGTTCTGGGAAAAGTAATCTCCCAACGGAACTTCCTTCTCTTGGTTGGTCTGACGATCGGTGAACCGGATCCGTCCGCCGAATGGATTGAATTTCGCCGTGAAGAGGCCGATCGACTGGAAGGATATCGGCACATTGTAGGGATTGACCAAGGTCACATAGGGGTCGAATGCGATGCCGAGGCTCCAATCCTCTTCGCTCGGTTCCGGGATTTTCAGCAGCCCGAAACCGATCGTGATGCGGCTGACGATGGGCATCAGCCGAGGCGAGCGGGCGTGAATCATGGCTTCCTTGCTGTCGGGCAGATCGAATCCGTTGCGTGGCTTGTCCAGATAGTTGATATCCATATAGCCGCCACGGATCGCCCGTCCATAGAGCGTGGCAACGCCGGGATGATAGAAAAACGGCGAGGCCGCCCCGGGACCGTTGTAGTTCTTGGCATAGGAATGAGGCAGGAAACCCCGGGACGCGAAACTGTGGTTTCCGGGCGGGGAATAGGCACGTGCCCAGGAGCCGGATGCATCCCAGTCGCGTTTGTAGAGCCGGTAGTGGTTTCGCAGCAGATCCCAGGTGGGACCGCGGAAAATAGAGCCGCCGTTTTTGATTTCCGCGAGGTAGCCGAGGCGGCTGCGCTCACGATCGCCATAGAATTTCGGGTCCCTGTATGCGGTGCCGAGCAACTTATAGCCATTTGTATCGTTACTTTCGCGAGTGCCGTGGAATTCCAATATGTCGTTGAACTCCGCGTTAGGCAGTTCAAAGGCCGTGGAGAGATCCCGCGCGAGCCCCCCCAAGCGGGTATCGGTGAGCAGTGACAGGGAATGCGGAGCGTAGTCGTGATACACCTGCATGGCTGTGCCATGGCCGTGCACGGCGTCCATGGTGAGAAAGGACGTGGCTCCCTTTCGGAGCTGGTCGCGTGTAAGATTCGGATAGCTGTCCAGGGCCGGTATGTCCGCCGACTCGATGCCAACGCGCTTCATGATGGCGAGCTGGGCCAGGTCGTTCCATTCATCCTGTGTGTCGTGCCCGGCGATGCCGTAGCTGGCTTTCACACCCTGGTCGCCCACCCAGTAGGCGTAGGCTCCGGCGGTCCGGCCGCCATCCTTGATAACGGAAACGAGACGGGCCATCACTTCGTTTTCCGGAGTTCCATCCGCACTGCCGTCCCCTACCAGTGTGATCACATCATCGGAGGTCACGGGCTGCTTGACGAAATCCGTGGTCGTTGCGCCGGTCAGATCCGCCTGGGAATCCGAAACAAGCCAGCCGACGAACTCGCGCTCGCCCGGTTTGGTGACATCCCAGTTCTCCGTGGACCACACGCCGGTCCAGTGGCGTTTTCCATTTGCGGCGTCATCGATGATGCTCGCGGTGGCGGTGACGCGCTGATCCTGGCCGGATAACTGCTGAAGCTGCCCGATCGCCATCATCAATCCCAGCCTGGCGTTCGCCCGGGCTTCCGCCGCAGCGGATTCCCGCTGGGACGAACGCAGCGAAATGCTGGAAAGGGACAGCAACCCGATACTGAGCGTCCCGAGCAGAATCATCATCATCACTGCGACCACGAGACTGAAGCCTCCGGGCGGGCGCTTCTTGTTGGCGCCGCCGGGCGGAAATCCAGTGCATGGAGTGATGATACTCATGATGTAAGCTTTTTAAGAACTCTCGCGTAGAGGTGGCTTGCAATCCTTCAAAGGCCGTCGATCTCAACGTATGATTCGTCACCACTTTGTCCATGCGGAGTTTCGTAGCAAGGGGGGGGAGGCGGTTGGTTTTGCCGACCGGTTGGAAATTCTCGCGCAGGTGCGTGCGGGACGGATGCTGCGCGTGTGATGTTTTCCAACGAAGTCAAACCCTTGATCCTTTTGGCCGCCCTGTCCATTGCCTCCCACCATCACGTTTCCGCCGCGCCCGATTGGGAGAACGAGCAGGTGACGGCCATCAACAAGGAGCCCGCACGGGTGTTTTCGCCGCCATTCGCCAGCCGAGACGAGGCACTCTCCCGCGATTGGAGGGAGTCGTCACGGGTGATGTCGCTCAATGGCGACTGGGCCTTCCAGTTCGCCAAGCGCCCGGAGCAACGCGCGGTGGGTTTCGAGTCACCGGATTTCGATGTTTCCGGCTGGCCGGCCATCAAGGTGCCCGGAAACTGGCAGACCCAGGGTTGGGGCATTCCGATCTACACCAACCAGACCTATCCCTTCCGCCGTGACGAACCGCGTGTGACGAGCGAGCCGCCGCATGACTGGACAGCCTTCGAAAACCGCAACGAGGTGGGCTCCTACCTCCGCGATTTCACCATTCCCGCGGACTGGGCCGGCCGCGAGGTGTTTCTCCACTTCGGCGGCGTCGAGTCGGCCTTCTATGTCTGGATCAACGGTAAAAAGGTCGGTTACAGCCAGGACAGCTATCTGCCGGCCGAGTTCCGCATCACGCCTTACCTGAAGTCAGGAGAAAACAAGATCGCCGTCGAGGTCTATCGCTGGAGTGACGGTTCGTATCTCGAAGACCAGGACTTCTGGCGGCTTTCGGGAATCTTCCGCGACGTCATGCTGTATGCCGTGCCATCGGTGTGGTTGCGCGACTACATGTTCGAGCATGGTCCGTGCGAACCGTTGGCCGGTCAGACGACTGTCCCGGAACTGGACTTCAAGGTGACGGCCCGCTTCCGCAACCTCGGTGCGGAGGATGCCACGGTGAAGGCCATGGCCGAGTTGCTCGATCCCGAAGGCAAGGCTGTCTGGAAGGAAAAGATCAAGGGCATGCGCATCGGCAAGGCGGCGGAAAGGGAAATCCCTTTAGCCGGCAAGATCAAATCGCCGCTGCTCTGGAGCGGTGAGACACCGCACCTTTACACGCTGGTGATCACCACGCTTGGCGCGAACGGGCGGGAACTCGACGCGCAGCGCCACCGCGTCGGCTTCCGAAGCATCCGGATCAGCGACGAGGGAGAGTTTCTCGTCAACGGCCGGCCGGTGATTTTCAAAGGTGTGAACCGCCACGAACACAACCCGGACACCGGAAGGTATGTCACCGACGACCAGATGCTGGCCGAAGTCCGACTGATGAAGCAGTTCAACATCAACTCGGTCCGCACCAGTCATTACCCGAACCACCCGCGCTGGCTCGAACTTTGCGACCAATTTGGCATCTATGCCATCGACGAAGCCAACATCGAGTCCCACGGATATTATTATGGCGAGGACTCGCTCAGCCATCCTCCGCGCTGGAAGCCCGCCCACGTCGAGCGTGTGGTCAACATGGTTCAGCGCGACAAGAACCACGCTTCGGTCGTGATGTGGTCGCTCGGCAACGAGGCCGGGCCAGGGGCGAACTTCGAGGCCGCATCCGCCACGCTGCGCGATCTCGACCGCTCGCGCCCGGTCCACTACGAGCGATTCCCCGATCCGTCCCCGCACGACGACATGGATTCCCACATGTATGCCGGCGTCGATTGGCTCAACTCGGTCGGCGCCCAGCGCTCGAATCGTCCGGTTTTCATCTGCGAATACGCCCACTCGATGGGCAACGCCACCGGCAACCTCGACGAATACGTCACCGCATTCGAGACGCACAAGCGCCTCATCGGCGGTTGCATCTGGGATTGGGTGGACCAGGGGCTTCGCAAGAAAGCGGAAGGCGGAAATGTCTCGCCTGACGGTCGCGATTGGTTCTTCGCCTACGGCGGCGACTTCGGCGACAAACCAAACGATGGAAACTTCTGCTGCAACGGCATCCTCAACGCCGACCACACACCCAACGCGAAAACGTGGCAGGTGAAATCAAGTTATCAACCTGCGGAATTGATATATGAAGACGGTGCGCTGGTGCTTCACAACGAGTTGTTCCACACCTCGTCCGGCGACTTGCATGATCTCGTTCTGACCATCGAGGAGAACGGCCGCCAGACAGCCTCTCATCGGATCGAACGCCCGCAGGTCGCTCCGGGCACGTCGCTGCGCGTGCCACTCCCTGCGAAACTCTCGCCGCCGCCCGCCCCGGGTGTCGATCGCGTCCTCAAGGCGTCGCTGGTCCTGCGCGAGAAAACACCCTGGGCCTCAGCAGGGCATGAAGTGGCGTGGCGGCAGTTTGTTCTTCACTCCCCACCCCCGCCCGTTGCGGCACTTGATGGACAGCCCGCACGCATCAGCCGCGGGATTGACCAAACCACGGTCATCGCAGGATCAATCAAGGCGGTTTTCGACCACGGCACCGGCCTGCTCGCATCGTTTGTCATCGACGGCCGCGAATGGCTCGACGAAGGACGCGGGCCCCGTGTCCACCTGTGGCGTGCGCCCGGCGACAACGATGGTTTCGCCGGCGGCGGCTGGTCCGGCAACGGCCTCGACCGCCTTGAGCACGAGTTGCTCGCCATCCGCAGCAGCAACGAACCCCATCCGCGCGTGACCACTTATGTCAGTTCGCGCGGAGCCGCGAGCTTCCACGTCGAGACGTCCACCACGCACACCTTCCTGCCGGACGGCACGATGGTCATCGATGCCGTGATCATCCCTTCGAAAGCGGATCTCGTTCTCGCCCGCTGCGGGCTGCGGCTATTTCTTGATGGAGCCTGTGACCAAGTCCGCTGGTTCGGCCGCGGGCCATGGGAAAGTTATGTGGATCGCAAGACCGGCAGTCCGCTTGGCATGTATCAATTCCCGGTGAAAGAATTCTTCTCGTCTTATGTGAAACCCCAATTCATGGGCAACCGCGAGGACACCCGCTGGATTGAACTCAACGGCTCCGGCGGACAACGCCTGCTCGTTTGGAACCCGCTGCCGGATGGCGAGCCCTTTTCCTTCTCCGCCTTGCACATCAGCGACGAACAACTCGCCGCCGCCCGTCACCCGACCGAGCTGAAACCGCTCGCCGCCACCGTGCTCACCTTGGATGCCGCCCAAACCGGCGTCGGAGGCGCTTCCTGCGGACCGGCCACGCTGGATAAATACCGTGTCCACGGTGAGCCGCGGCGACTGGTGCTGGCCTTCAAGGCGCTCGCCCCGGATGAAGACCCGGCGACAGCACGCAGGCGGATCGACGTAGGTCCTGCCGCCATTCCCGTTCGCGCTGCCAACGGCACGGTTTCCGTGACCGATCCGGCCGCCCTTGCCAGCGCCAGTCTCGATGGCAAACCCATCGCCCTGCCCGGTGTCGTCGAAGAAGGACTCGTGCTGACCCATCCCAAACCAGCCACCGTGCCAGGCACTCCCGCGCTGCGTCGTTTCATGTGGCAACCGGACCGCAGTGCATGGCGCGCCCGCGCTTCCAGCGAGGAAGCCGGCGAAGGTTTCGCCCGTCACGCCATCGATGGCAATCCGTCCACCTTCTGGCACAGCCGCTGGTCCAATGACACCGCCAATCCCCCGCATACGTTTGAAATCGACCTCGGAAAACCGATGGTCATTTCCGGACTCACCTACCTGCCCCGCCAGGACAGCTCGAACGGCCGGATCAAATCCTGGCGCATCGAGATCTCGACCAGCGGTAGCAACTGGACCACCGCCGCCGAAGGAGAATTCCCGAACCAAGCCGGGGAGCACAGCGCCCGCTTCAAGCAGCCGCAAACCGTCCGCCACCTCAAGATCACCGTCATCGACAGCCATGGCGGCCCCTGGGCCACCGCCGCCGAATTCACCCCGATCCTGAAAGGCAAATAACGCCGGAGCTTTCATGCACCGGCTGGTTGTTCCAACCAGATGTTTCCCTTTGCAGGGAATCTTCGCGTGGGTGAATTTGGCAGCCTGTTGGTGGATTGAAGATACTAATTATGGCAATTCCCTCCCGCCGGCCCGTTTTGACCAGAGCGTTCCGCAGCGGGATTTTCCTGCTTGCGGGTGTCGCGCTGGCGGCAGGCCAGCAAACCCCATCCGCGGGAAGCGAAGCTCATGGCGGCATCACTCCGGATGCATCCCAAGGAATGATCGGAGTTTCTGGAAAATTCGTGCCCGCACGGCAACCGGCTGAGATTCCCAAAACTCCGGAGACTCCTGAAGAGTGGCGAGATTCAGCATCGAAACTCATCGAACGAACCGGCGCGCACACCTTCCGCATCGGCATCGTCCAATGTGACACCAAAGCCCGCACCCTCACTATCCCGGCCCAGATCAACGCCCGCGAGGGATTGATCGAGTATGCCTTGGTCACACGGCAGGGGAAAATCCATGAATCCCTGTTGTCCACTGAAGCCGACCCACTGCATGTGCAAATGGCGGCATTGCTGCTGGGCATGTCACCGCAACCGGGAAATCATCAGCCTTGCGAAGTAATGATCGAGGTTCAGTGGGCGACCAATGGCCCCATCCGGAAGTTGCCTTTGGAAGACCTCGTGGCGTTGGCGAAAGCCACGCCCCAACATTCATCTGGCGACACGATGACTCGCGGGCCGTGGAAATTCACCGGTTCGCAAATCGACTCACATGGATTTGTCGCGGCGCGCGAGGGATCCCTGATCGCGCTGATCGAGGATCCGGCGGCAGTGATCGTCAACCCGCGCCCCGGTCGCGAGGATGACGACCTGCACGTGCCAAACGTCGCCGCATTGCCCGGAAACGGTGTGCCCGTATCCGTTCGCATCACTCTCAAAACCCCGGTTTTACCTAGCGACCAAGTCCCTGCCAAACCCTGAGTCGATGATTTTTCCCCGCATCTCTTCCATCTTCATGCAAATCATTCATCTCGTCCCGCTTTTAATGCTCGCCCCCGCCCTTGCCGTTCAGGCAGCGGAAGAAGCGCGGAATTATCCGCTCGGCCCGATCGGAGGACAATATCGCATCTCCGGCGGCGAGGCCTATGCCAAGGTCGTTTCCCTGACCGCCGGCGCGCCCGGTGCGGCAGCCGGTCTCCAGGTGGGTGATTTCATTCTTGGAGCCTTTGGCAAATCCTTCACTCCCACGGGAAGTTATCATTACGGCGTCAGCCAGGACCTGGGTTTCGCCGTGGACCGCGCGGAGGGAGGGAGTGGCGAACTGCCGCTGCAAATACTGCGGCCGGGAACCGGCGGCATCGACATTACGGTCAACCTGCCCGCCACGGGCGCGTTCAGCCCGGCCTACCCGCGCAATGACGCGAAATACTCGGCAATGTTTGAAAGCTCGGTCGCGTGGCTGCACACCGCCACGATGAATTCCAGCGGAGACTTGGGATACTTCACAGGTTGGACCGGGCTTGCGTTGTTAGGCCATCCGAATTGGAACGACACCACCGGCGAAAAACCCTACCGTCTTTCCATCAACAAGATCCGCGATCATATCATCAACCGGCTTTACAATACCAACTACGCGCCGAATGAAAACCTGTTGCTGGATGGCACCAACAACCCCAACCACGTCGGTGGCATGAGCAACTGGCGACTCGGCCAGAAAATCATGTTTCTCGCCGAACTCTGGGCGAAATCCCAGGACAACAGCCCCGTCAGCATCAATGTCGGCGGCGTGTCCGGCACGGTCACCCTCGGCCAGGCCTTGCAACGCGGCGCGGAGATGTGCGGAAATACGGTCCAATGGTGGAAACAACCCGCCCAGCACAGCAATGGATTCTCACCGGAATACGCGCGTGTGGCCGGCATGTCATCCCATGGTGGAGTGACCGGTGATTACATGCACCAAGGCTGGTATTGCGGCATCAACATGACCGGCGTCTATACCTTCAATGGCATGGCCTTCTCGCGTCGCGCCGGAATGGACATGGCCGCGCGCCCGAAAGACGGCCACTACTTCGGCTTCAACCTGAACCCGGGCGATCCCATCCCGCCCGCCATCGCCAACGCGCTGCCTCCGTCGATCACGCTGCCGCAGTATGCCGAGGACCCGGTGCGCGGCGCGACCATCACCGATCCGTTCTGGTATGATCCGTCGGTCAACCAGAAGTTCCTGATGCAGTTGAATTTCCTCGCCCGGCGCAGCGCATGGTATTCCGCCGGGAACAACGACGACGGCATGGTCGGCTACGCGCCCGAGGCCATCACCGCCTATGATGCCGGCGGGCGCACCCCGGGCACCCTGCTCGGCATGGCAATGTATCAACAGGACGCCGGCGGCCTCGACTCCGCGGACCTCAACCGCATGGAAAGCCTCAATGGATATATCACCCGCAACTACATGAAGCACCAGGAGGCCCACGCCTACTGCGTGGGCGCTCAGGCCTATCAGGCGATGTGCGCACCCTATCTATCAGACCGACAGCAGCGATATTTCATGGACAACTGGCGCTTCTATTTCGCCCTCTCCCGCACCCACACCGGAGGCTTCCAATATTTTCGTTCTCGCGGCGTGAATGACAACTATCTGAACGAGACCCACTGCGCCGCCCTCAACGCCGCGCTTCCCTACGGCATCGCCAATGGCGGCTACAGCCTGATCCCGGCCTACAAGGCGGACCGTTTGCTGGCCCGTTTCGACCACCCGGACATAACCTGGCCCAGCCTGGCGGCGCGCAAAGTCAAAGTGGCGACCGCCAACCCTGCCATCCCGTTCCAGATGGTCGATGGAAATGGCCAGGTCGTTGATCCGGCCAATTACACGGCCACCTGGACCAAACTCAGCGGCGCGGGCGAGGTTTCCTTCGGCCCGGACACCACCTTTTCCGATCTAACCATCACCGTTTACAACCAGAACAATCCGCCGGATTCCAGCGACCTGCCAAGCGGTGGTTATGGCAACTACCGGGGCTTCAGTTTCCGGCCAAACGACAACTCGCTCACCGAGGATGGCGGGTCGCTCACAGCTCCCGATCTGCTGCTCTCGAATCTATCCGTTCGCCGTTCCGCCACCGCGGGATCGGGTTCGTCCGCGGCTTACCTCAAGGTGTATTCCTCGGCGGTGCCGTCCACCGCCACCTGGATCGGAGACTCCACCAACACCGCCAACACCAACGGCGGCATCTCCGATGCCAATCTGGGTTTCAGCTTCAACTCCCTTCCCATCCAGTCCGGCACGACCTATTACTTCTACTTTGCCAATACACCCGGAAATCTGGATCCGGCTGCCATTGCCTGGACCACCGGCCGTCTGGCTGCCAGCAACAAGTCCGTCCACACGTATCCATCCGGAAACCTGATCAATACTTCGTGGGCGTCCGCAGACACAGCCTACGACGCGGTGTTCTCCGCCTCGCTCCAAATGCGCACCTACAGCTCCCCTGCGACCAACAACGACACCCTTACCTTCCCCGAGAACAGCACCTACCGCATCCAACTCACCGTGACCGATGGCACGCATACTGTGATCGAACCGATCGATGTGGTCGTCGATACCACGCCGGACGAGCCACCGCCGCCGATGGCGATCACCGCCCACCCGCAGCCCATCTCGGCCGAGCCGGGCGGCACGGTCACGCTCACCCTTGTCACCACCGGCCCCAGCCCGGCGCTCTATCAGTGGCGGCGCAACGGAGTGGCCATCGGCGGTGCCTCCACCAGCCCGAGCCTCGTCTTGAGCAATGTCTCAGGTGGTGCCGAGGGCGATTACGACTGCGTTTACACCACCACGCTTGGCACCCTCACCAGCAACGCGGCACGCATCACCATTACCGGCACCGGCGGCAACATTGCCGGCGGACTGTGGCAGGAAATTTACACCGATATCGGCGGCGACATCATCGCCAACCTCACCTCCAGCCCGAAGTTTCCGAATTTCGCAGACTCCAGCGGACCGATCGCCAGCGCCGCTTCAACCACCAACTACAGCGACGCCTACGGCCAGCGGTGGACCGGCTGGATCACGCCGGTTGTTTCTGGAAACTACCGTTTCTATCTCGCCTCGGACGACAGTTCGGAACTGTGGCTCGGCACCAACGACCTGCCCGCCAGTGCCAGCCGCATCCTCACGCTGTCCGGCTACACCGGCATCAAACAATGGAGTGCGCGCCAGCCCAGCGCTTACATCCCGCTGGCCGCCGGCGTGCGCTATTACATCGAGTTGCGCCACAAGGAGGGAGCGGGCGACGATCACTGCGCACTGGCATGGCAACTCTCCGGAAATCCCGCACCTGCCAATGGCAGCGACGAAATTCCCGGCTCCGTGCTCTCCTACCGCATCGGCGGGATCTACAACGACATTCCGCTGGAAAACATCGCCCCCGACTTCGCCACGAACCCGCTGACTGGACCGAATGCCTACGACGGCAGGCCATACTCCGCCAGCATCGCGGGTTCCGCGTCCGACCCTAACAGTGGCAGCGTTCTGACTTATTCGCGTGTGGATGGTCCGGCATGGCTTTCAGTTGCCACGGATGGCGCGCTCACCGGGACGCCCGCCGTGGCTGACGCGGGCATCAACGAGTTCATCGTTCGCGCGACCGACGAGGGAGGACTCACCGATGAGGCCACACTGCGGATCGATGTGCGCGACGGGTCGAATCACCCGCCGGTTTTTCTATCAGGCCCAATCGTCCTCAACGCCGCGACAGCCATGGCTCCTTACAGTGCGAGCCTCGAAGGCACCGTAAACGATGAGGACGTTCCGAATGGCGACATCCTCACTTTCGAAAAAACCGGCGGTCCCGCATGGCTCACGGTCGGTGCGGATGGCCTGCTTTCCGGCACGCCCGCGATGTCGGATTCCGGCACCAACCAATTCACCGTGCGTGTCGTTGACTCCCAAGGCGAAGAGGACACTGCCACGCTCATCATCGAGGTGGGAGCGAGTCATCTCTCCTACGATCTGAACGGCGCGGACGCCGGATCCGGTGCCGCAGACGGTGGGACGTGGGATGGCAGCGCGCAGTGGACCGGCGATCCGGATGGCCTGGCCACGGCATTCGCATGGGTGGATGGCGCGATTCCGGTGTTTTCCGCAGGCACCGATGCTGCTGGCGATTACACGGTGACTAACTCCGCCACGCGCGTGATCGGCGGCTTCATCGCCCGCAGCGGCAGACCACTGGTCACCGGCGGCACACTCCAGACAAGCGCCGCTCAAAGCCCGTTCAATATCGAGTCCACGGCGCTCGGCGCACTCATCGACTCGCCACTGACCGGCAGCGGCGGATTGCTCCAAACCGGCCCCGGCACGCTCACTCTCGGCGGAAACAACTCCTTCACCGGCAATCTAACGATTTCCGAAGGTGTGCTCGAACTCACCCCCGGTGGCAAACTCTACAACGGTGCCTACAACAACACAGCCGTCGTCACGGTGAACAGCGGCGGCACCTGGCGCATGCCAAACTTCAGCTATGCCGGTGTCGGCCAGCTCGCCGACTACGCGCAACGCCGAGTCCTCAACGGCGGCACCATCGAGGTGACCGGAAACACCCACAGCTCCGGCCAGAACTTTATCACCACCGCCGCAGGCGGCACTTTCCGCTACACCCCATCAGGTCAGACCCTGACACTTTCCGGCAACGCCAACAGCAATCTGCCGCTCGATGGACCGCTTTCGTTTGATGCCATCGGCCACATCACCGTGAGTGAGGCCATCACCGGCACAGGATCACTCACCAAGACCGGCCCGGCCAATCTCGTCCTCCAGGGCAACAACACCTTCACCGGACCGGTCATCTTGTCTGCGGGCCATCTGATCTTCGATGGAGTAAACACCGAAAACGGAATACCTGAACTCATCCTCAATGACGGCACGTTCTACCTCGGCAGCGCCTTCGCTGGCGGAACGGCCACCTTCGGAGCACTCTCTGGCTCAGGTGCCATCACCATGGCCTACGGTGCCACCACCGGCACCCGCACCGTTTCCATCCATCAGTCATCGGACAGCATCTACTCCGGAGTGATCAGCAATGCGGGCGCACGCCTGGCCGGATTGGCCAAGTCCGGCAGTGGCACCCTCACCCTCACCGGCGCGAGCACTTACACCGGAGCCACTACGGTCAACGGCGGCATGCTTCGCGTCAATGGCAGCCTTGGCAACACCGCCACCACCGTGGCCGAAGACGGCATACTTGGTGGCTCGGGCAGCATCACTGGCGCAGTCACCGTCCATGGCACCCTCGCCCCGGGCAACAACTCGGTCGGCACACTCTCCACCGGTGCCCTCACACTCGCTCCGGGTGCCCGCGTGGACTGGGAAATCAGTGACTGGACCGGTGCGGCGGGCACTGGCCAGGACACGGTCGTTGCAACATCCCTGGATCTGACTGCCACTGCCGCAAATCCGTTTATTATCCGCCTGATCGGTGTATCACCGGCCAATTTCAGCGAAAGCACCGCACGCTTCACCTTGATCCAGGCCACCGGGGGAATCAGCGGCTTCAGCTCGAACCAATTCGTGATCGACCCCGGCGGATTCACGCTGCCCCAGGGCACATGGACGGTCGAGCAATCGGACAACAGCCTCGTGCTTGTCTATTCCGACTTCATCAACCCGGATGCCAACCAGAACGGCATTTTGGACACATGGGAAACCGATCGTTTCGGCAACGCCGATCCCGGCATGAATGGAGCCAACGAAGATCCCGACCATGACGGACTCACTAATTTGATGGAGTTCGCGCTCGACACCCACCCGCTCCAAGCGGGCCCGAGCCCGCTCATCCACACGCTCGCCGCCGCAGGAGGAAATACCTATCTGCAACTGGAGGTTCAGAAGAACCCGCTTGCGACCCATCTCGATTACCGCATCGAAGTCACCGGCGATTTGAACGATCCATGGTCATCCGATGTGCTGACCGATGTGGAAATCATCCAGGACGACGCCGAGCGACTGATCGCCCGCGATCGCACGCCTATTGAAAATGCCACCCGGCGATTCATCCGGTTGCGGGTCACCAGCACGCCCTGAAAGGATGACGCCGAGGCGCCTTGTTGCCCGCATTCATGTAAACCTGAAATCATAACTCCCAGCACCTGAATCAAACCGCTCCCATGACTTTCCGCATCCTTTCGATCATTCCTTTTCACCGAATCTTTCCCGGCATCCTGGTTTCCTCGCTGTTGGCGTTGCAAGCAAGTGGTTCCCACCCGCTTGAGATCCGCTTCTCCGCGCCACCGCAATGCAAACCGGATGCCGCGGGTTTTCCTTCCTCCGATTGGGAAAGCCAGGCCCAGCCATTGGGCAATGGCCGTCTTGGCGCGATGGTTTTCGGAAACCCTCATAAGGAACGCATCCAGTTCAATGAATCCAGCCTCTGGACTGGCGGATCCAATCCCTCTGGAGGATATGATATCGGGGAATTCGGAGCCTATCAGAATTTCGGCGATCTGTTCATCGAGATGAAACCCTGGACCGATGCTTCGGTTCCGGTGGAAAATTTCTCGCGAACTCTGGATCTCGCCACCGCGACCCATCTCACGACGTGGAGTGAAAATGGTGTCACCTTTTCTCGCGAAGTGTTTGCCAGCAAACCGGACCAAGCCATCGTGATTCGGATTTCCGCGGACCAACCCGGTAAAATCACCGGCGTGGCGCGCCTTGCCGGTGCCCATGGCGAAACCAGCACGGCGGGCAACGGCTCGATCCGCTTTGCCGGAGCGCTCTCCAACGGTTTGCGCATGGCCGCCGCTCTCAAGGTGACCGCAGATAGCGGCTCCGTCACCGCGTCTGGCGATCGACTCCACTTTTCCGGCGACGCCGCCACCCTGGTTCTCGCCGCCGCCACCGATTACGCACTGGATCCCGCGAAGAACTTTCGCAGTGGCGCGGACCCCGCCCCAGCAGTGGCGAAACAATCCGCGGACGCAGCAGCGAAATCATATGACAACTTGCGCAGTGCACACATCGCGAATTTCCAAAAACTGATGGGCCGCGTGGATCTCGATCTCGGCCCGCCGCCTGCCGGCATGTCCATGCCTGAACGTCTCGATGCCTATCGCAACGGCGGCATGGACCCGCATTTGGAAGCCCTGATGTTCCACTACGGCCGCTACCTGCTCATTTCCAGCTCGAACGGCTTCCTTCCCGCCAACCTCCAAGGCCTGTGGAATGACAGCAACAAGCCCGCATGGTTTTCCGATTATCATACCAACATCAACCTGCAGATGAACTATTGGCTCACCGGACCGGCCAACCTGTCCGAATGCGCCGTGCCGCTGATCGACTGGATGGTCGCGATGATCCCCGGCAGCCGCGAGGCCACCGTGAAAGCCTTCGGCGAGAAAACACCCGGATGGACGATGCGCACATCCGTCAATATCTTCGGCGGCAATGGCTGGCAGTGGAACATCCCGGCTTCCGCCTGGCTGGCACAGCACGTTTGGGAGCAATACGCCTTCACCGGTGACAGAACATTCCTCGCCAAGACTGGCTGGCCGATCCTTCAATCCGTCTGCGAATTCTGGCTCGACCACCTCATCGAGAAGGACGGGAAACTTGTCGTCCCCAATGGCTGGTCCCCCGAGCACGGGCCGCGCGAGGACGGGGTCGCACACGATCAGCAGATTGTGTGGGATCTTTTCACCAACACCCTCGAAGCAGCCGATGCGCTCAATCGAAACGACGCGCTCGTCAAAAAAATCCGCGCCGCCCGTGAAAAACTCGCGGGACCGCAAATCGGCTCGTGGGGACAAATCATGGAATGGACGACCGAGCGGCCGGAGCTGGAAAAATCGGGACATCGTCACACGTCCCACCTTTTCGCCGTGTATCCCGGCCGCCAGATTTTGAAAGACGCCACACCCGGGTTGGCTGCGGCGGCGGCCCTGTCACTAGAGACCCGCGGCACATCGGGGGACTCGCGCCGTTCGTGGACCTGGCCATGGCGCGCCGCCCTCTGGGCCCGCCTTGGCAAGCCGGACAAAGTGGGCGAAATGATCCGCGGTTTGCTCGTCC
Organism: Luteolibacter sp.; assembly: GCA_041686775.1. GTDB lineage: Bacteria > Verrucomicrobiota > Verrucomicrobiia > Verrucomicrobiales > Akkermansiaceae > Luteolibacter. The sequence continues at coordinate 28,264 of JAWLDG010000003.1, forward strand.
ACAACACACTCCCCAACCTCTTCACCACACATCCACCATTCCAGATCGACGGCAACCTCGGCATCACCGCCGGCATCGGCGAGGCACTGGTCCAGTCGCACGCAGGCACGATCTCCATCCTTCCCGCCCTGCCGCCCGATTGGAAGAACGGCTCGTTCTCAGGCATCAAAGCCCGCGGCGGATTTGAAATCGGAGCCAAGTGGAACAACGGCAGCCTCACCACCGCCACCATCCATTCCCTGCTCGGAAACGATGCGGTTATCCGGATACCCGGCAATCCCGCCACCATCACCGCTTCCCGGGACAATGGACGCAGCGTCATCCTCAAACCCGGCCCCGACGGCGGCTTCCGCATACCCACCCGCAAGGGAAGCCGGTACGTGCTCACACCTGGCTGATGGGAACCGCATTCCGCGCATCGCCGCGCGCTTGCCTCACGGAATGGCGCTCCCTAGGGTCCCGGCCATCGAATGATCACCGGGGAACTCAAATCAAAAATCGACCGCATCTGGGATGCCATGTGGGCGGGCGGCATCGCCAATCCGCTCACCGTCATCGAGCAACTCACCTACCTGCTCTTCATCAAGCGCCTGGACGAACTCCACACCCTGCGCGAGCGCAAGGCCGCCCGCACCGGCAAGCCCATCGCGGCTCCCATCTTCCCCAAGGGCAAAAACCCGGCTTCGCGCCAGAAGCGCACCTATGACGATCTCCGCTGGTCGCGCTTCCGCGATTACGCGCCGGAAACCGTGTTTGAAATCGTCCGCGACGAGGTGTTCCCCTTCCTCAAGACCCTTGGCAAAGGCACCGGTGAGGATGGCAGCGATTCCACCTACGCCCATCACATGAAGGACGCGCTCTTCATGTTCCCCTCGCCGCGCCTGCTCGCCAACGTCATCGACCAGCTCGACTCCATCGACATGGCCGACCGCGATACCAAGGGCGATCTCTACGAATACATGCTCGGGAAAATCGCCTCCGCCGGGCAGAACGGCCAGTTCCGCACCCCGCGCCACATCATCCGGCTGATGGTGGAAATGATCGACCCCAAGCCGCAGGACATCATTTGTGACCCCGCCTGCGGCACCTGCGGCTACCTGGTGGCCAGCGCCGAGTATCTGCGCGACCATTACGAAGCCGAAATCTTCGCCGACGCGAAATCCCGTCGCCGCTTCAACGAACGGACTTTTTACGGTTACGACTTCGATTCCACCATGCTCCGCATCGGCAGCATGAACATGCTGCTGCATGGCGTGGAAAACCCGGATGTGCGTTACAAGGACAGCCTGGAGGAAGCCCACGCCGGGGATGAGGAGGCCTACACCGTCATTCTGGCCAATCCACCCTTTGCGGGCAGCCTCGATTACGAAGCCACGGCCAAGGACCTGTTGCAGATCGTTAAAACCAGGAAAACCGAACTGCTCTTCCTCGCCCTCTTCCTGCGCCTGCTGAAAACCGGTGGCCGCGCCGCCGTCATCGTGCCGGACGGTGTGTTGTTCGGCAGTTCCAAGGCCCACAAGCAGCTTCGCAAAATCCTCGTCGACGACCAGAAACTCGATGCCGTCATTTCCATGCCCTCCGGCGTCTTCAAGCCCTATGCCGGCGTCTCCACCGCCATCCTGTTCTTCACCAAGACCAACTCCGGCGGCACCGACAAGGTCTGGTTCTACGACATGAAGGCGGACGGGTTTTCCCTGGATGACAAACGCACGCCGCAGGACAAGTCCGACATCCCGGACATCCTCGCGAGGTGGAAGAGATTGGGGATCGGAGATCGTGGATCGAAGAAGGAAGAGGAAAACGCAAACGGACGGACCAGAGCTTCCTCGTCCCCAAGTCCGACATCGCCGCCAACGACTACGACTTGTCGCTCAACCGATACAAGGAAGTCGTGCACGAAACCGTGGATCATGATTCGCCGAAGAAAATCCTCACACGCCTCGCCAAGCTGGAAGATGAAATAGCCAAAGGCCGGAAGGAACTGGAGGGGTTGTTGAAATGAAGTGGGACAAGGTTCCACTGTCCGCATTGTGCGCCAACCCGGATGACATCCGGTGTGGCCCATTTGGCACGCAGTTAAACAAGGATGAATTCCGTGAAGAGGGGATACCGCTTTGGGGGATCAAGCAGGTCAACGTCGGTTTTTCGATCCAGACGAAGGAATTTCTGGAACCAAAAACCGCAATGCGTCTTAGCCAATACAATCTAATTCCTGGTGACCTCGTCATGACGCGTAAGGGCACCGTTGGGAATTGCGCGGTGTATCCCTCGGATTTTGAGCCGGGGATTATGCATTCCGATCTGCTTCGCATGCGGGTCGATCCGGAACGCTGTGATTCTTCCTTCCTCGTCTATCAACTGCACTACAGCCAGGATGTGGCACGGCAGTTGTCGCTGATCAGCGGCGGCGCGATCATGCCCGGCATCAATGTGGGAAGGCTCAAGCAGTTGGAAGTCATCGTGCCGCCCCTCGCCGAGCAAAAGCGGATCGCGGGCATCCTCGATGCGGCGGACGCGCTGCGGGGTAAGCGCCGCGAGGCCCTCGTCCAACTCGATTCCCTCCTTCAATCCACCTTCCTCGATCTCTTCGGAGATCCCGGAGGGCCTCCGGTGACTATTGGACTTCCAAAGCATAATGGAGCGAAGAAATTCACTCTTTTGACGGAGGTGGCAAGGCTGGCCACGGGACATACTCCAGACAGGAAGAAACCTGAATATTGGGGTGGCAACATTCCTTGGATTGGTCTCACGGACATTAGGGATCTCGACGGACAAATCGCCACGACTACGTCACAATTCATCACAGAAAAAGGCCTTCAGAAATCTTCTGCTGTAAAATTACCCAAGGGCACGGTCTGTTTCTCGCGAACAGCATCCGTTGGTTTCTCCACAATCATGGGAACCGATATGGCCACATCCCAAGATTTCGTAAACTGGGTTTGCGGTCCGAACATAAAGCCAGTCTATTTGATGTGGGCCTTCATCCGTTCACGTGTGTCACTCATTTCTCAAAGCACGGGATCGACCCATAAGACGATCTACTTCCCTTCAGCCAAAAAGTTTCACGTTCATCTTCCCCCCATCTCCCTCCAACGCCGTTTCGCCGCCATCGTGGAATCCGTGGAGCGGCAGAAGGCCCGGCAGCGCGCCCACCTCGCCGAACTGGACGCCCTCTTCGCCTCCCTCCAGCACCGCGCCTTCCGCGGAGAACTTTGAACGAGCATGAGCAGGCTGATCACAAGCGTGAAGAAATTCAGCGATTTGGCGGATGCCATTCGCTCGGGAAATGCCTGTATTCCGGTGACAAGTTTATCCGGGATGGAAGCCTCGGTTCCACATCCATTCTTTGGCTCATTGGTTGCGTTAGACGGCAAATGCGAGATGATTCTTCGTTCGGTGGAGGATGGGGCTGATCAATTATCCTGGAGGCTATGCTGGTCAGATCCTGACAAGGAAGAACGGTTTTTGGAACTCGACTGCATTCTCGATGGGCACTTGGAGGTGAAGCTGAAAAATGCACGGTTCGGCAGCACGGATATGAACTCGAGTGCCGGTCTTTCCATCGTTCTTGAGTTCAACGAAATCGCATGTGGTGATGACGTAATAAATAGCGGCCCTGCCAATGAAGTCCGGATGGTTTCCAAAATTGCCCGTTCCGAACTAAACTACAAGAATGTGACACTCGCCACCACGACAGCGTGTTCTCTTGAAGGGGAATTTATCCATTCTTGGAATCGTAACGCACTAGGCGGTGATATCCCCCCATACCGCTACAAGATCCAGCAGGAAGGCGAAGATGTAATTCTAAGTGTCAAACTCTTGGAAGGGGAGACATCACCTACCTCTGAATCTGACAGCAGGTTCATGTCCGCCTTGATTGCCACCTTCGTCTGGCTCAACGGAGGCCATCCCTATGCCTATTACCGCTCACACAAGCGGGATGGCATCCTCGTGGAGGGAGCCCTGCAATCCGTGCTCAGAAATCCCCGAAGCAAGGCCCAGCTGATCCATGCGGTCAACGATGGCCCGGTCGCTGCCGCGATTATGGAGAGCGGCATTCGGTTCTTCAGCACGGAATCGAATTTCTCCAAAGACCTCCGGCTATTCCTCTGGCAATACCGAGATGCCACCGCTGAGGGCTCGATTACATTGGGCAAGCTCCTCCAGGCCTGTTCACTGCTGGAGGGCTTGATGGGTCTCACCCTTCGCCACCCGATGGGACTGGGAGAATCGGCTATCGAAAATCTTCCGTCACCAGATCCTGCCAATAGTCGCAAGGGCACCGCAGAAGCCCGGTTTCATCATGCCGGCAAGCACCTCGGATTTGACTGGCCCACGCAGCTCGAACCGGTGTTCCAGTCATGGAGGAGCGTCCGCAACTCTCTGGCCCACGGAAATCTTGCCGAAATGGAACAGCATCCCGGCGGCAAGCTCATCGACTGGTATGGCCAGATCATCCAGGCCTTCAATGCCATCGCGCTGCGCCTGATCGGCTACCAGGGAGATGTCCGGATGGGCAAGGGATGGTATGCGGCGGGGGATTGAACCACTATTGGCGTCGTGAGCTTGACGGCCCAACAGTAGGAAGTTTCGATTTCAACGTGCTTGCCATTCCCAGATACATTAACGCCGATGGGCTGATACCATTTCTGGAATTGCTTGCCGAACACGCCGGACAACCAGAATTGGTGATCGACTTTACAGGACTCCAGCGGGTTTCACCAGCGGGCCTCGCCGCCTTGACCGCATACATGGCGAGGCGGAATCGAGAACGCCTGACAACAAACGTATCGGGTTTGGAATCATGTCCGATTCGCGACTATCTGCAACGGATGAACCTTCACCGGCTGTGTGGCTGGGAACGGTTGGAGACGTCACTTGCCCGCCATGATTCGCGAGGGCGGTTTGTCCCCTTGGCGGAGATCCCCGCAAGGGTGGACGAATTGGCGTATGAAATCGCGGCCTGCATCGCACCCGGTGGTGAGGATTACCAAAGCGAGAATGCCGGGCTATACGATGCGGCATACTACCTGATTTCCGAAATGGCGAACAATGTCCGCCAGCATAGCAAGGGGGTTGGATTTGTCGCCGCACAGACCACCAAGCAGGACGGCTTCGTCAAAATCGCCATTGCCGATTGCGGATGTGGTATTCCGGGGAGTTTGCGGGACGCGGGCTTTCCTTGGGCGCAGGACATCGAGGACGCGGATCTGATCGAGCAGGCCATGGTAGCGCGCATTTCCAGCAAGGGGCAGCCCTCCAATGAAGGAGTGGGCCTCACGCTGAGCGCAAGGATTGTGGAACTCATGGGCGGCCACATGCTGGTCTCCAGCAACTCGGGAACGGTCATCCGCAGCAACAATGCCGCGTTGCAAAAATCGACCTTTCCCGGGCGTATCTCGCTTCCCGGCACTTTGGTGGCCATGACCTTTCTCAGATCCAAAGCCGCCGACTTTGATTCCAAACTACAGATAGCCAAAGACTTGGAGATTCCCTTGCGAGCCCGTTCCACCCCTGCTACATTCGAGCCATGACCCACGAAATCCATCTGCGCGATGAATTCGGCCCCCGCCTCAGCGACGGGTCGGAGGCTTATCGTTTCCGCGTGGCGAACGTTGATCCGTATTTGAATCTGCAAAGCTGTGACAAGGTGGTCATCGACTTCACCGGTATCCGCAGCGCCAACAGTTCGTTCATCAATGCGCTCGTCAGCGGGTTGATCGAGCAGCATGGAGCCGACACGCTGGGGAAACTGGTGTTCAAGGGCTGCCTGCCGACCATCCAGGTGCTGGTCCAATCCGCCGTGGATTTAGGCATGATCAAACACACGGAACGGGTGTAGCTAGAACCGTCACAGGTTGGATTGCAGTGAAAAACACTGAGATTTTAAGCCCGGGCCGCCCGAACACCTGCACCTCAAACCTCACCATATGTCCCCTGACCATCGCCTGTTCGATGCCCTGGCGGATCTGATGGATGACCCGCGGCAGGTGGCGGGGTGGTTGCAGGAGCCGAATACCCGCGTTCGATGGTTCCCACGCCGCTCCAGGTCATCGAGCGCGGTGAAACCGACCGCCTGTGGAGAATGATCCATGCCATCGAATCCGGCGAGCCGGGGTGAGGTTTTGCTCTGGATTCTAACGAATCCGCCTGATTGGATGCGGTCATTCCATCGATGGCATCCAACTTCGCATTTCTCGCTTCCGAGTTTCCCCATCTGGCGGAACCGGCGGTTCGTGCAGAAAAGCTGGTGATGCCGGACCCGCGGGCGGCGAATTTTTACGCCCGCTTCGCTTTGGAAACTGCGGTGCAATGGCTCTACCGGCACGATGCCTCTCTGCGTGTGCCTTATGATCAGAGTCTCGGCGCACTGATCCATGAACCCACCTTCCAAGCCCGGGTGCCCGAGGCGTTTTTCCAGAAGGCACGGGTGATCCAGCAGGCCGGCAACCAGGCGGTGCACCACAAGCGCCCTGTGCGGCAGTATGATGCCTTACAGGTGCTGCGCGAGCTGCATCATGTGCTCTATTGGCTGGCACGCACCTACACCCGCGAGGGCGCGACAGCCGTGGCAGGGGTTGAGTTTGATGCTGCGCTGGTGCCTCCCGCCGAATCCGAAAGCAGTGCGCCGATGGATCGCAAGCGCCTTGCGGAGCTCGAAGAGGACCTAGAAGCGCGTAGTCGCAAACTGGCGGAGCGGGAGCAGCAGATGGCCACACTGGATGCGGAACTCGTCCAACTCCGCGCCGAGCTTGCCGCGGCCCGTGCGACCAACGAAACAAGACCGGACAATCACGACTACTCCGAGGCGGATACCCGCAAGATCCTGATCGATCTGGAACTCAAGCGTGCCGGCTGGCCGCTCGATCAGCCGCGTGACAAGGAGTTCGAAGTCACCGGCATGCCCAATACCAAGGGCGTTGGCTATGTGGATGATGTGTTGTGGGGAGACGACGGCAAGCCGCTTGGCATCGTGGAATCGAAGAAAACCACTGTGGACGCCCGGGTGGGCCAGCAGCAGGCGAAACTCTACGCGGATTGCCTGGAAAAGATGACCGGCCAGCGCCCGGTGATCTTTTTTACCAACGGCTACGAAACGTGGATCTGGGACGACGTGTTCTATCCGCCACGGAAAGTGCAGGGGTTTTACAAGAAGGAAGAACTCCAGCGCCTGATCCTGCGGCGGACCACCCGCAAGGCGCTGTCTGTCTCAGCAATCAATCAGGCGATCATCGACCGCTACTATCAGAAACGGGCCATCGGCTGCATTGGCGAGGTTTTCACACAAGGCCGTCGCAAGGCGTTGCTGGTGCAGGCCACTGGCACCGGCAAGACCCGCATCGCCATCGCCCTGACGGATTTGCTCCAGCGCGCGAACTGGGCGAAACGCGTGCTTTTCCTGGCGGACCGGGTTTCGCTGGTGAATCAGGCCGCCAATGCCTTCAAGAAACACCTGCCGGATTCCAGCCCGGTGAATCTCGTTATGGAAAAGGACAAGGAGGGCCGGGCCTACGTCTGCACCTATCCGACAATGATGGGCCTCATCGACACGGTGAAGAACGGCGAGGCCGCTTTTTCCGTCGGGCATTTCGACCTGGTCATTATCGACGAGGCGCACCGTTCGATCTATCAGAAATACCGGTCGATCTTCGCCTATTTCGATTCGTTGCTGGTGGGACTCACCGCAACGCCGCGCGACGAGGTGGACCGCAACACTTACGATCTCTTCGATCTGGAAGCCGGCGTGCCCACGGATGCCTACGAGCTGGAGCGAGCGGTGCTGGATGGCTTCCTCGTGCCGCCCCGGGTGGAGCAGGTGGACATGAAATTTCCCCGCCGGGGCATCCGCTATGATGAATTGAGCGAGCAGGACAAGGCGCACTGGGAGGAACTCGATTGGGGAGACAACATCGATCCGGATCGTTCCGAGGACGAAGTGAACGCCACCGCCATCAATAAGTGGCTGTTCAATGCGGATACGGTGGACAAGGTGCTGCAAACCTTGATGGAGCGCGGGCACAAGGTGGCGGGTGGTGATAGGCTCGCCAAAACCATCATCTTCGCCCGCAGCCATGACCATGCGGTGTTCATCGAGGAACGCTTCAATTTCCACTATCCCCACCTCAAGGGGCATTTCGGCCGCGTCATCGACAACCAGGCGAAGTATCCCCAAAGCCTGATCGACGATTTTTCTCAGCCCGCCAAGGACCCGCACATCGCCATTTCCGTGGACATGCTGGACACCGGCATCGACGTGCCGGAGGTGGCGAATCTGGTGTTCTTCAAGCCGGTGTATTCGAAGACCAAGTTCTGGCAGATGATAGGCCGCGGCACGCGCCTGTGTCCGAACCTCTTCGGTCCCGGCGAGGACAAGAAGGATTTCCGGGTGTTCGACTTCTGCTTCAACTTCGATTTCTTCCGCGAGAACCCGGATGGTATCGAGGGCAATGCATCGGAACCGTTGGGCACGCGGCTATTCAAGGCGCGTGTGGAATTGCTGGCGCGCATGCAGCAGCAGCCTGATCTTTCGCAGGCAGGCACCTTGACCGGATCAATCAAGGATCTGCTCAAGGCGGAAGTGGCAGGAATGAACCGCGACAATTTCCTGGTGAGGATGCACCTGCGCGCCGTCGAGGCTTTCCAACAGGAAGAGGCATGGGCCGGCAAGCTCGATCAAAGCGCATTGCATCAGCTTCAAAATGAGATCGCCGGCCTGCCAAGCGCCAATCCGGTTGATGAGATGGAAGCGCGCATGTTCGATCACGTGGCGCTGCGCATGCAAATCGCGCTGGTAGATGGCCTGCCGGGACTGTTCGAAGGGCTGCGCCAGCAAGTGGTGGAAATCGCCTCGCAATTGGAAGAGAAAACCACGATCCCCGATGTGAGGAACCAGCTTGCCTACCTTCAGGCGGTGCAGGAAACCTCATTCTGGGAAGGCGTCCACCTTGATCAACTCGAAGACATGCGGCTCCGGCTCCGCGGGCTTGTCCAGTTCATCGACAAGAAGAAGCGGAAGAATGTTTACTCGGATTTTGAAGATGAGGTCGAGGGCATCCGCACGGGTGAGCCTATCGTGGTCCCTACAATGACCGGCCCGCAGTATGAGAAAAAAGTCCGGGAATATCTCAAAACCCATCTCGACCACATCGTGATCGGCAAGCTGCGGCAGAATCAGCCTCTCACCCCCATCGATCTGGAGCAGTTGGAAGCCATGCTCGTTCAAATCGGTGAGGAGCAAGGGCAGCTCCTGCTGGATGGCCTGTTACAGCGCACGGAGTCACCGTCCCTGGTTCATTTTGTGCGTCGCACCGTGGGGATGGACCGGGCGGCAGTGCAGCGGCTGTTTGCCGAATACCTCCAGACCGACGGACTCAGCAGCGCCCAGATCCGCTTTATCGAAACATTGATTGACCAGCTCACCGCCAACGGCATCGTCGAGCCTTCCGCCCTCTACGAACCGCCATTCAGCGATGTTCATGCAGGCGGCCCCGACGAACTATTCCACGGAAAGGACAAGGTGATCGAAGGCATCTTCGCCAAACTGACGACCTTGGAGCCCGGGCAGGCGGCGGGTTAGGTTTTAAAGATTGTTGTTAGCATATCACAATGGAATGAGTCGAATGAAGCAGAATGCCTGGCAGGAGGACACGTGGTTGCAGTATTTGCCCGAACTGCACCGGGAACTTACGTCTTCCGCTATCGCCAATGGCCTGCCGCGCAGTTTCGTCAGTTTGAATTTTGAACAGTCCTGTGCCTGGTGGGAAACGCTCCGATACCTGTTCCGCTCATTGCTTGGCTGGAAGTGCATTCCCGCAGGGCTGGCATGGTGGTATGAAGCGGGCAAACCCGTGCTGGATGATCCTTGTCTGCGCCTGGTGGTGGAGCGCTGGGACACGCGCAGGGAACTTGACTACTTTGCCGCCCGGAAGTGGGAGAGCAGAGGATTTTGCTGCGGACCTGATATTGATCCTGAGTGGCCGGTAAAAAATTACGAGCCAACGCCGGGATGATTGAGGGAACTCCAAGGCCGCCCGCTCCTGATGGAACACAGCCCGTATGGTGGCGGCTACAATCCGCTGCATTTAAGCCATAGCGACTTCCTTGCAGGGAATGCTCCCACAGGGCCATCAACCGGGACTCATGATGCAGCGACACGCAGCGCCACACTCATCGTCAATTCATTCGAATCCTGGCAACAGGAGCTAATTGCTTATGGGGCAATCACCGTGACTTCGTGGCGGGCATCCTTGCCAATGCCATGGTCGGCGGACCGCGGAGGCACCGCCGGATCATTGGGCATGGACCCCGTCGAGCCTCAGCGACGTCATGCTCCACTGGTGGGCCTTGGCAAGCAATGGACGATGAATGTATTCCACAAAATTTCCTGGCCAGATGGAACCATCTGCGGTCTTCCTGAAATCCGAAAAAGTCACATCCACATCCGCCCCGCGCGTTGAATCCAGGCCATTGAGGGTGAATTGAAATCGCCTCATCAGCGAGCTGTCGTGACCGATCCAGGCGATGAAATGATCCTCATTCGAGTTGCCGAAGCCGGGTGACAAGCGTCCCGCGATCAAATGGCAGCGTTCGCCGTCCAGCTTGCGCTCGCCAATGATCTTGAAGTCAGCGCCTTTCCGCGACAGCCAGGATGGCCCGAACAGAAAGGCCGTGTAGGCATCCGCAACCAGCGCCGCCGAATCAAGCATCTCGCGGTCGGTGGATGCGGTGCCGTTGAAGCTCACCCGAATCTCCGGCCTCAAGCGATCGACGGTTTTTGTTCCCAGCGGCCCGCTGTGGACCTGCCGGACCCTGCCTGTCGGTGGCTGATAGGTTTCCACGGACGACTTTCGGAAACCGGAATCCGTCAAAACCGGCTGCAACCGTTCGGCGATCACAGACCATTCACCGGTGTATCCCACCTCGACCTGACGATAATTTTCCCAGGCATCGCCATGTTGTGCTGCCGATTGTCTGACGATTTGCCGGGCTTCATGGGAGGGCGCGCCCACGGTGGCCGGCCCGGGAACCGGCAGGGAGGAACAAGAGGCGAGCAAAGCAGCGGCGCTGATCGGCAGGAAGTGGCGTGACATCCGCCTAACATAGCAAGGCATCGCTCCAGTCAAGCCCTCCGGCGGGATGACTCGCGTGAGTTTGGACGGATCGGCGACGGCACGTTTGTCGCGGACGGCAGGCGATTGAGTCACCGGGCGTTGATGGCTGGGAAAACTGCCTCCCGGGGTGTGAGTAGTTGCAACTTCCCTCGCGTGGTGTGCGAGGGGGCTCCCATGGATCGTTCCACTTACTTGGAGCCTCGAAGTTTCCCTACCAGCCAAAGCACCGCAAGGATGACCGCAACAATCCAGAGGATGTGCAGGAAAACACCGGTGATGGCAAGGGCGACACGAAGGATCACCCACAGAACCAAAAGGAAAACGGCCAGGACAAGAAGCTTGCTCACAGGTGCACCCTCGTCCTGATCGACGGCGGAGCAACTGAAAAGCGGACGAAATCCGCTTCTACCTCCCGGGTCTTCGTGAGGCCATGCTCGCGCCCTACGATGTGTTTTTCACAGGCTTTCGCCCCGGGCCACGAGCGCGCGCCTCACAACGCGCACCGTATTCACGCTCACTCCCGCCAGGTCTGCCGCCTGTTTCATCATCTGGCCCTTCCGCAGCGCGCGGACTACGACGGGATACTTCCGGATGAGATCCGCTCCGGTCATTCGCGGCTTGCGTGGTTTCGGCTCGGGTTTCGCCTTTTTCGGCCTTTCCCGCTTCGGTGGCGTCCACCCGCGCTCCATCATGAAGCGGCGGACATGGCGCACGGTTTCGGCACATGCTCCGTGCTTCTCATAAATCTTTCGGATTGTTAGCCCCGCTTTGAGTGAATCAACGACCGGCCGCCAACGAGCAAGGTAGAAATCTGCTGGGATTGGCCTGCGACCCGGGCCGTCATTCGTGTTCATAGTGGGATGTTAGGGCGGACGAACGCCCTGTGGCAAGCCACCCATCGCCGCTTGAAACGTATCCAGAATCAGCGCTAATACCCATTGCCCTACGCTCCGGCGCTGCCAAATTACTCCCGTGTGCAACACCTACATCGTCCGACCGAAGCGCGGTGCCCAGGGCCTCGCGCAGCGGGTGAGTGAAGCGACGGCGAAGCTGGCCACCGCCCTTGTCCGCAAGTCCGATCCCGGCGTGGTGGTGCGGGCCGACGGCAGGGTGGAGGTCATGCGCTGGGGATTCCACCGGGAGTTCAACCCGGCGATCAACAATGCGCGCTCCGACAAGCTGGAGGGTGGCATGTGGAAAGAGGCATACCAGGAGCGCCGCTGCGTGATTCCGATGACGTTGTTCTACGAGTGGGGGCCGGGCAGCGGTGGGCGAAAGCAGGCCCATGAATTTGGCGACCCGGATGACGACTACCTGTGGGCCGCCGGACTGTGGGAGGAAAACCCGAAGCTTGGCCCATGTTACACGATGGTCACCACTGCCGCCTCTCCACTGATGTCGCCGATCCACAGCAGGATGCCGGCCCTGCTGCGACCGGGGGAGATGCAGGAGTTTCTGGCCGGCAGCCGCAGCTGGGATTTCCAGCCATTTGCCGGGCCGCTGCTGGTCAGGCCGTGTGAGAGTCCGCTTGCGAAACGCTCTGGGATCAGACCGCAGCAGCAGGAGTTGTTCTGAGGCACGTCATCTCACGCTGAGGGGCCGCACTCCTCCGGGCTTTGCCCTGCGGAGTGCGGCCCCGTGTGATTGGCGCCATTCGGCCATGCCGGTTACGCGGCTCTGCTGCCCCTGCGTGAACGACGCTCGTCGGCCCGGTATTGGTGGAAGTGGGCCGGGAACTGACGGCCAACGACGCCATGCTGCGCCTCACGCTTTCCCTAGAGCGCGGGCAACCCCCGGCCTGGGACGACGTGATCACGAGCGACCACTGGATAGATTTTCAGCTGGTGGACATCCGGGGCGGTTCCGGGAAGCTTCCGGAGTGGAAGGTCTATGGGATACCGGGGCTGATCATCGAGTGGGGCATCAACCTGCTGTGCCGGGACATCCGGCTGGTGTCGGCGGCGGTCTACAAGTCGCGCTCGGACTTGACGGCCCGAGGTGCGAATGAAATCTCATTCCTGATGCGCGTCATGTAAGACGCGCAAGCCCCGCCCCCGAGCTGTCTGATCAAGAACCTGCCCGGGAAGGCGGGTTTACGATCAAACAGCTTATGAAAAGACAAGACATTGTAAGGAAATACGTGGTGGAAACCCCGAGCGTGGGGGAACTGGCGGCAGCGACTGGCGTCCCGGAGGAGGCGCTCAATGCGGTTGATTAGAAGGAGGAGGAGGTCCTGGCGCTGCTGGAGGCCCTGCTGGGTCCGGAGGAACCGGAATCCCTCAGTCAGGCGCTCGGTCTTCTGGTCGGGCAGTTCCGGCTGCGCTACCGGCCGCACACTGAGCTGTCCGGGGCGTTCAGGCGTTACCGGTGGTCCGACAGGCTTGACCGGCAGGCCTTGGAGAAGGCGGAGGACGAGGGGAGGGCCTGGTCTTTTTTCTCGGATCAACCTTCGGACCTGCCATTTATTCAGGACGGTCTGCGGGCCGGGGCCGCGTTCTATGTGATTACGGAGAAGCCTGCGGAGGATCCTGACTGGGCGATCTGCGTCTACGATACCCTGCCTGAAGACTGATGAAAAAACAGGAATTGAAAACCGGGTCGTTTTACTGGGTGAAGCTCAAGCCCTACCAGGACGGCCACGATGAGACCGTGACTCCCGGTTGGGAGCCGATGCTGCGATACAGTCGTATGAGCTGGCGTCGGGCCGGCGTCATCTACCGGTTCCCGGATGACGAGATCGAGGAGATCGGAGATGAACTTGTGCCCCCAAAGACTGACGATGAGCATGATGAACCTGATTGAAATCGCGCCCAGGCGGGTGCTGAAGCGCCGGGCGCTCGTCGAGAGTCCGGCACCTCTTTTTATCGGCCGGCTGCGGTTCTACAAGGACCCGCACAAGTGGTTCCAGCCGACCTTCTCAAATTGAGGCGGCCCCCAGAGACCGGTTTCCCCTGCTCCGCCGAAATATCAGGCATGTGCCATCTGGTCAGGTGGGCCGGGGGCCGTCCCGACCGGCGTGCCGCAAAGAAGTGGGTCACGAGGGCCAGTATCCGGATGACCTCCGGGGCATGCAATGCGCGAAGAAGGCCTTTGAGGCTCAGAGCCAAGCCCGGACGCTTGGTACCCGGGTCCTCCGTAGGCCAGCGGAAGAGCGGCATGGACCTTGGCCGGCGGGTCCCGAACGTCAGACATTTTCAGGAGCTTGGCAGATTCCGGCTCAAGCCCATCTGTATAAGAAACTACCGGGCCACACAGGATTTCGGCCCCCTTGGCTGTCTCCGAGAGCCAGCCAAGGGGGCCTGACAAACAGCGGCCCGGATCCGACCATGCGATCAAGCTTGGGGGGACACGGGGGCCGCAATGCGCCATCACCATCGCAGATACGACTTCTGGCCTGGCATGCCATGAAGTCCAGAACCTCCGTAAACCTGCCAAACCTCGGCCATGGCCTCGCGGATCCGGTCCCACCCGTAGTGACGGACATAGAACTGGCATCCATCGAGCCCCTTGACGACTACTTCGGGCTGGTTGCGGTAGGCCTCGTCCGAGAGCAATTCCTCAGCCGTGAGTTCTCTGGCCTGCCCAATGTGCCATTCCATCTTCCGGCGGATGTTGCGGCAGGTGTCATCAGGCTTGCCGCTGTAGGCGGTCACAAGCTCGTAGATCGCCTGAGGGTGGATGTCGTGTTCCCGGGCGATCGCTGCGAATACGGCCGCGTAGCTGTGCTCGGAGGGGTCGCCTTTCTTGGCGGCGACGTGATAAACGGCATTTATGCTGGCGAAATAGTGGCGGTGGATCGCCCTCAACTGCTCCCATGTGAAGCCTGTGAGGCGCTTCCTGCCCGCAATTTCGGTCATGGCCGGAATCATGGCCGGGTCGAGCTTCTCGAATTTCGTCAGCTTGTCCTTCTTCAGGGCCACCTCCAAGCGGGTGATCGGATCGTCGCCGATGATCCGGACCTTCCTTTTCGGCACCTTGTGGCGGTCTCGCATCTGCTCCAGTTTGTCGTAGACCTTGAGATCCACTTTATTCCCGTCGAGGAGCGAGGTATGTTCGTAGAACTTCTGCTTGCGGCGAACGCTGGGTGTCCGCATCCATTCCAGGCGGCGGCGGATGGCGAGTTGGGGATCCCAGACGTCCATCGCGAGTTCCATACTCTGCCAGTAGGAGGTCTGGTTTCCTCCGACGCCGGGGATCAGCTGCGATGCCTCCTCGGGGCGCACGAGAAGGAGCTTGAGGGCGTGCCGGACAATGAGGAGGGCATGGCAGAGATCCTGGCCGTCCGCGATCGTGCGAGCGTTGTGCCCCCACAGGATCTTCCTGAGGTTGAGTTCGATCTGGTAGATGAACTGCTCCAATCGGTTGGTGTCGTGGCGCTCGGCGGACCGGGCATAGACCCGGAGGGCACCGTCGGCGAAGAGGTCGAAGGAGGAGTGGTAGACAGGATGCATCGCCTTCTCGGTCTTTTTGGCGTCGTTCTCGCGACTGCACCTCATCTGGCGGAACCATCCATCGAGGATGGGTGCCTTGTCCTCGATGAGACAGGGCTTGATCTGGATGTGGTCGGGTAGGACCGCTATGGATGATTGATCAATCATGGTCGTAATGGTTGTTATCGGGTTCGCGTTAGGTAGGGGGCCGACCCTCTGGCTAATTTTGTCGCTCTCGTTCGAGGACGCCAAAGTTCGACGATCGGCCCGCTTTTGGGCAATGGACGAGACTGAAGAACTGGCTCCAGCCCCGTCATGCCACTGTTTATCAGCCGGCAACTGCGGTTAGGTTTCTCCGTACTGCGACCTTGCCGAGCAGGATGGCCCCGTGCTTGCGCCGTCTGGCCCACCAGTCGGCGGTGTCCTCAGCCACATACTGCAGGAAACGCAGTTTTGACGGCGGCACGTGATGGGTGTGCGCCTGGAAGGTGGCACGGGCGTAATGCTCCCATGCCGCCTTGTTGCGCGGCCCCATGACTGCCGACAGAGCCTCGGCTTGCGTCGCAAAACCGGCCACCTGAAGGGCCGCCAAGGTGCGTGCCAGAGATTTGCCACGCAGGTTGAGCACCTCGGCCCAGACGTGTTCACAGCGGTCCACCCGGATCGCCTGACAGATCTCCTGCGAGAAGTTCTCGTAGTCGCCGTCGGGCTGTGGGAGACTCGGGCAAAACATGCCGAAAGTCCGGTAGCCCTCGTCCTGCAGCCAGTGAAGGGCTGCCAGTCGCTTGGACACCGGTGAGGTTCCGATCTCGATCAATTTCGCCACCTTGTCACTGAGCGTCCCGGTTGAGAAACCAAGGATCATGCGGTGACGATGCCGCTTCGGAATCAGGTTGTCCTTGAACAGGCGGGCGAGCAGGCTGCTCTTGGAAAGCCAGCGGATCTGCCACGCCGTGTTGTCGAGGATCAGGTTGCACAGCCCGGCGGTTTCCCGCAACAGTTCCATGTTGGCGGCGACGTCGACCAAGGTCGAGCCGAAGACCACGCGGTTGTCGTCCGGGTCGGCGAATTTCGGTCTGCCGTCCTTTTTCAATAGCTGCGCCTGCAGGAGCTTGTGCGCATTCCGGCGGCGGATGACGACCTCCTGGAAATCCACGCGCCTGCCGATGTCCGTCTCAAAAGCAGCGAGCACCGGCTTGTCCACCTTGATCATTTGCGGTCCGACGTAGCAATAGCCGCAACGGAACCCACAGGCGTCACCGGGATTGAGAACCAGATCGTCGCATAGTAATTTCTCGCCGAAGGCCCGGGCTTTGAGCGTGAGCACGGTCTTGGCATTGCGGTACAGCACGGGCTTGCCATTCATGACATCCAGGCATCCGCAGGCGGATGCCGGACTGGATTTGGCGCCTGGTTTCCCCGGTCTGCGGGTGGGCAGCGGGCTGATGATTTGTTGTTGTTTGTTAATATATAGTTTCATGATTTTCAGGGATTTGTGTTTTCTAGGTTTTGGTTTTCGAGTGCGTTCTGACCGACTGAATCGGTGCAATCCGGCTCCTCCACGAACACGGCGTCGGACGCCGCGTCATCGAGCGCGGTCAGTTGGAGTTCACGGTTCAGGGCATCCCAGTCCGGTATGTCCGGCCCGCTTCCTTCGTCAGATGGCGAGCAGTCGGGTGTTAGATCCGAACTGGCATTGCCATCAGCCTCCCGGGCGTTCGCTAAATCCGCCAACGCCTTGAGTCTTCGGTATGCATCGACACCCCGTTCCGGCCTCTCGCAAGGCTGGCCGTTATGCGTCAAAACATGTTTGTAGCTTGCGGGCTTGGCCGGGCCGCGGGTCCTGACTCGAATGCTCGTAATCGAGTAACCTTGAGTCGTAGGTTTTTCCGAATACGGGGCTTCAAGCGACTGAAGGTCGAACCCCGGAAGATCGGGGTTGTAGGCCTGAATACTACTTTGTGGAGCTGTTCCAGCCCCATCTTCTGTAGAGGTTTTCATAATAAGTAAATCGCCAGCATCCTCACGGCCTTGCCGTTGAGCCGGCATTTTTAATGCAATCACACTCCACCGTTGTCGCCATTGCTTCGGCATTCATTGCCTTCCCTTGGTCCCGCCATGGTCAGGCCATGGCGGAACTTCTTGACACAATGCGGCACGGCTGCTTCACTTTTTTGGTCACGCTACTTCGGGCGCGAGCTTTCCGACATCATGAGGCGTGCTCAGCGGGTGGCTTCAATCCTGAGAATATCCTCTTCACGATAGCGGAGGAGACGAGGGCCGAGCCGAACTGGCTTCAACTCACCTCGCTCCTCCATCCGCTTGATCGTCGAGGTGGAGATTGTCCACCGTTCACCGAGCTGCTTTCTGTCGAAAAATTTCGACGTTTTAACTTTTTCCATGTGAATACATTGCGACCCCCGCTGTTTTTTGCGGATGTCTATGCCTTCATCTCCACGGACCTCGGCGGCTACGCCAAGGTCTCCATATGCAGGGCAGTGCCCATCTATCACACCGCTTCCGCTTATCGCGGAAGGTCATCAATTTTCCTTGCGGAACTCTTCAATAGCGTCACGTCCCATCAGGGATGCGGAGTTTTTTTGAACGAACCTGCGACCTAGGTCAAACAGTTTTGAGGGATTTTTAAAATCGAGCGGCTTTGCAAAAGTTGGCTGACCTCAATCAAGCTGGCTCTCGTTGGGCATTACCCGAAGCTGCCTTTTGGCAAGCAAGAAACCCATGCCAACGGTCATCTCCGTCTTGGTTTCGAGGTAATATTCAGCGGTCACCCTGACGTCGGTGTGGCGGAGGAAGCGCGAGGCTGCCCGCCTACTTGCGCAAAAACGTGCAGCAGTTCCGGATTATTGTCGCCCTCCAGCGCTAGACTGCTTCGTCCTCGTAAGCGCGGCCGGACAGGGATCGGTTTCCAGCTGGAACTTACGCTTTCTCCGGAGGCCGATTGTTTCGCATCGGTGGAGTTGGGAACGGGCGGAACCTGCAAAAAGTGGCTAAGAAGTGGCTAAGATTCATTTTTGCCGCTTCTTAAATCTTCGTAAAAATATTACGGAAATAACTGAAAATCAACTGGTGGCAGAGGGCGGATTTGAACCGCCGACCAAAGGCTTATGAGTCCTCTGCTCTACCGCTGAGCTACTCTGCCGTGATTTCCGCAGCCGGCGGTTGTCGCGCGGGCGGGCCGGGTTGCTACCGCCCGGGGCGCGGTTTGTCCAACCGAAATTCGATCATCCGCCCGGGGCGTTGACGCGGCGGGGCATCGCCGCAAGAGTCGTCGCGGCATGGGCGAGACGATTCTGGGCATCGATTTGGGAACGACGCACTCCGCGGTGGGCGTGGTCGATTCCGGGTTTCCCATCCTGCTGGCCGATGAGGACGGCCGCCGCATCACGCCGAGCGCGGTGTGGATCGGCCGCGACGGGCGGATCGAAGTCGGTGCCCGCGCGCTGCGACGTCGCGCGGTCGAACCGGAACGCGTGGTCACGAGCATCAAACGCCTGATGGGTCGCCGCGCGGACGAGGTGGAAGAGGGTTTTCCGGTGCCGGTGACCGCCGGGCCGGACGGCCTGCCGCGCGTGATGGGGAAATCGCCGGAGGAAATCAGCGCGGAAATCCTGCGCGAGCTGAAACGCATCGCGGAATGGCGGATGGGCATGTCGATTTCCAAAGCGGTGATCACCGTGCCCGCGTATTTCCACGACGCGCAGCGCGCCGCCACCAAGCGCGCCGGCGAACTGGCCGGGCTGGAAGTGGTCAGGATTCTCAACGAGCCCACCGCCGCGGCGCTCGCCTACGGGCTCGACAAACTCGGCGAGCACTCGCGCGTCGCCGTTTATGACCTCGGCGGCGGCACCTTCGATCTCAGCATTCTGGAAATGCGCGACGGCGTGTTCCAGGTGATCGCCACCCACGGCGACACCCGCCTCGGCGGCGACGATCTCGACGCGCTGCTGCTCCGCCACATTGAACAACGCGCCGGCCTCGCCGAAACCACCGGCGCGCTCCGCGTGCGGCTGATGGAAGAGGCGGAGCGAGTGAAGTGTTATCTATCGAAAAACGACGAGGCGGTCTTCCGCGTGCCGTTTTACGATGGCTCTAACAGCATCGGGGAAGCCGTTACGCGCGCGGAATTGGAAACCCTCGCCGCATCGTGGATCGCACGCACGTTGCGCCATTCCCGCCAGGCGCTCGCCGATGCCGCGATGAAGCCCGCCGATCTCGACGCGGTGGTATTGGTCGGCGGCAGCACGCGCATCCCGGCGGTGCGGCGCGCGGTGGCGGAGCTTTTCCAACGCGAGCCGGACATTTCCCAACATCCTTACGAGGCCATCGCCCTCGGTGCCACCATCCAGGCTGGAGTGATGAGCGGGGCGCTGCAAAAAATGATCCTGCTCGATGTCACGCCGCTCAGCCTCGGCATCGAGACCTTCGGCGGGCTGATGAACGTGCTCATCCCGCGCAACACCACCATCCCCTGCAAGGCCGGCGAGATGTTCACCAACGCCACCGACGGCCAGACCGCGATGCGCGTGCGTGTTTTGCAAGGCGAGCGCGAGATGGCGCGCGACAACTGGGAACTGGGCCGCTTCGAGGTGAACTTCGAACCGCAACCCAAGGGCCGCGCGCGGGTCGGCGTGCAGTTCAGGATCGATGAAAACGGCATTCTCGAAGTACTCGCCCGCGACACCGCCACCCAGCGCGACACCGTGGTGAAACTCGGCAACGCCGCCGTGAACGTGGATGACGAGGCCGTGGAAACCATGGTCTCCGAATCCGTGGAACACGCCTTCACCGACATGGCCGAGCGCGTTTTCACCGAGGCCCGGCTCAAGGCGGAGGAACTGCTTCCCGCCGTGGATGCCGTGCTCGCGCAAGGCCTCGCCACCGACGACGAACGTGCTGAAATCGAAGCCGCCGCCAAGGCCGTCAGGGAAGCGCTCGCCACCGGTGCCGCCAACCCGCTCAAGGCCGCCGTGCAACGCCTCGACACCGCCACCGAAGCCCTCGCCGCGCGGCTGGTGGAAAAGGCGATGGACGAGGCGCTGGAGCGGGTGATGGGCGGGAATTCGGGTGCTTAGGCATCATAGCGTTGGCATGATGCATTGGGGCGACATGTGACATCAATCCGCCTGCTTCGCCTGCGCGAGCAACTTCCGAGCGTAAAGATACCAGGGTTCACCGGGGAATGAATGGTCACAGCCGCTTTGCAAATGTGTGACGGCTTTGCCGGTTTGGCCGGTCTCCAGCAGCGCCGTGGCGATGAGATGGTTCCAACCGGCATTGTCACGGATGTCCGGGTTGTCGATTTTCTCCAGCGTGGCGATCGTCTCATGCCAATTGCCGGCCACGGCGAGCGCATGGGCTTCGGCGCTCGCTTTCTCATCGGAGTCGCCCATCATTTGCGGCACGTGTTCGAGAAATTCCGTGGACAGTAGTTTCTCCCTGCCGTGGCGGATGGCGAAACCGCAAGCGAGATGAAAATCATAGGATGAGCCGGCGAGCCATGCATCGCGCATGAGGTCGCCGATGGCCGTGTCGATGACCTCTTCAAGCAGTTCGAGTTCCTCGTCGCGTTCAAGAAACACCAGCGCATCGTGATGCGCGGCCAGCGCGGGGATTTGTGTCAGTTCATCCGCAGGCACTTCGTCCAGGATTCGTTCGAGGCCGGCTTTGTCGCCATTCAGAACCAGTGCATGAAGCAGGCTGGCGTAAAACGGCGGCTTGTAAGGCAGCGTCGAGATCCATTCGAGACAGACGCTGACGTCCACTTCGTCGCCGGCTTTGAAATCGCGGAACAACTGCCACAAACGGATCATGCCATGGGTGGCGGGGAACTTGCGCGCGTCACGGTAAAACTTCAGCCGCTCGTCCACTTCCTGCCAATCGTCCAGTTCGTCCGCCGCCTCCAACAAGGCGACCATCAGCAGGCACAAGGTCATGTCATCCCGCGTCTCCCGCAGGGCATCCAAAGCCTTGAACAGCGTCTGGCGGCCTACCTCGCCGGCATCGTCCGCAAGCCAGACGTCGGATTGCGTGAACCACAGGAAGAATCCGGTTTGGTCGTACCGCTCGCCCGTCAGCAACTGGCTGGCACGGACCGCATTGCGAGCGTTCCGGGAAAGGTCATGCATGTTCGCCACATCCATGCGCGATTGCCATGAATCGGGCGCATGGGCCACCTTGACGCGGAGCGTTTCTCCTGAGACATCCAGCAGCGTGCGGTGCAGCTTGAGTCCGTCGTCCGCACGCTTGGCCAGTCTCGACCATCCCAGGCGGGTGGTAATGCGCTTCGAACCGACGTCTGTGGCGAATTTCCAATCCTTGAGCGCATCGCGCATTTCCTTCGCCCTCCGCTCCTCGCCCATGGTGAGCAGTGATGCATGAACGCGTGATGCGAGATCGAGCGCGATCGCATCCAGTTCCATTCCGGCGATCCGCTTGATCGCCTGGTCAGCCAGCTCATTGCGCCCCGCCATGATGGCTGCCTGGCATTCGAGGAACGGGAAATACAGATTGCGATAGTTCTCCTTGAAGTTACCGAAGACTTCACATGACTTCAGTCCGGCCATCTCCTCGACAAAGCCGTTTTTGCTGAGTTCCAGCGCGGCACGCCACAACAGCTGCAAGCGCGTTTCCACCGGCAGCGACGGATCGTCCAACACCGATTTCCATAACCCGGCCGCGCTTCCGGCGTCCGCCTGCCAGATGCCGGCCTGGATCGCGGCGAGGGCGAATGCGGAGGCGCGGACCTCGCCGGCAGTCTGGTCGGACATGGCCAGCAGCATCCGGCCGCGAAACAACTCCGTCGCATGGAAACCGGCGGGCTCTTCTTCTAACAGGGCCTCCGGCTTGCCGAGCCGCGGGTCCGACAGGTCTTCCGGCCCCACGTGTTCATACCATGCCGGGCGGACCCGTTCGAGAAACGCCGCCGCGGTCTTGCCGATGTCTTCGTCGCCGGTCGGTGTGCCTTGCAGTTCCGCGATCTTCTTTTTCACTTCGGCGAGTTCGCTTCCGTCATTCGATACCGCCTCGCTTGCGGCGGCGGTTTCGAGAAGCGAGAGCGCGTCCGAATGGCGGTCCGCCGCCACCAGCAGGTCCGCATGCAGTGCGAGCCATCGCGAGCGGAGGAAAAATGCCGGCCCTTGTTCGAGGAAATGAGTGCAGCAGGCGATCGCCTCGTCGAACCGCTGCCTGGCACTCACAGCCGCCAGGCAGAAGATATATCCGCCGCGTTCCTTGTGTTCCGCGCTGCCGCTGCTTTCAGGTCGCCAAACATTGACGAGCGATTCGAGCGCCAATGACGGATCGCCGAGATCCAGCCGCGTGGCGGTGGCAAGGCGTTGGCAGATTTCGACCGAGCCCTGGCGTCCCGTCCGAATCGTGCCAGCGAGTTCCGCGGCGGCGTTACTGGCCGCTTTTGCCGCCGAGGGTTCGACCGGCACCACGAAAAGGCCGTGCATCTGTTGATAATACTGGACGTATTCCGGCAGCACCCGCGCCGCGGCGGCCACCCGCAGGTATTCGCGGGCGATGGTCGCGAGATCCTTTTTTTCCTTCGCAGGGATGCAGGCGGCGTTCAGCTCATCCGCCTCCGCCGAATAATACGGATGATACGCGGCGGGTTTGCCGGCACCCAGCGAGTCGAGCAGGGGAAGACATGTCGTTTCCCACCATGACTTGGTGCGTTGCCACTGGGCGAGCGCGTCTTCCGGGTTTTCCGCCATCTCGATGGCTTCGGTGATCTCATCATGATAACCGCTTTCGGCATAACGCCCGCGCGGGACGTCCGCCAGCAGCTTCCACGTTTCCAGCGCCTCGGTCTCGCGGTCCGTGAGCACCATCAGCACACCCGCGCGCAAGAGATGCTCCGCCACCGAATTGGAGTCGCGGCGCGCATCACCGAACTTGATATAACATTCGATGGCCTCGTCCCATTTCCCCTGGCGTTCGAGCACCGCGCCGAGGCGGTGATACGCGGCGTGATCGAAATCCTTGTCGAAGTCCGGGTGCCCCGGCATCGAACGGTAAAGCGCCTCCGCATCGGCGAGACGGCCGCGGGTGGCGAGCCACGACGCCTTCACGAACTGGATCTCCCAGAAATTCGGATCGCCGGCCGGCATGCGGTCCGCAATCTTCATGAGTGCCTGGAAATAACGCTCGGTCCCGCCGTTCCGTGTATCGGTCTGCGAACTGATGTGGGAGATGTATTGCCAGAGTTGATGGGAAAACCCCGGTGCGTTCGCAAAACGCTCGAAGTATGCCGAGATCATCGCGCGCCACTTCGTGCGATCCTTGGCCGCGATTTCGTCGAGTTGTTTCTCGATCCCTTCCGCCGTTGCATCGGCGGGAATCGTGTTTGCGCGCAGTTCGTCCGGGCGCTCGCGGCGGATCAGTTCCACCAATTCGGCGCGCAACGTTTCATTGGTTTTTCCCGATTCCAACTTGGCGACCAGCTTGACCCGGGCATTGGTCAGAAGCTCCTTGTGCGATGAATCCGATGTGCGGCGCACCGCTTCCTCCAGCCAGGCGGGTGTTTGTTCCGCATCGACTTCGGCGAGCGAATGGATGGCAAGTTCGCCGTTGTCCGATGACAACCCGAAGGCCGCCGCATCGGCAAGCAGGTCGATCAAGCGCTTGTTTTCGCCGGCCTTCGCGAGCGCGGGAATCAACAGGTCGAGCGCGGTGTCGCCGGAGTTCTCCTTCATCGCAATCGCCTGCTCTAACAAATCCAGCGCCTCGGTGGGCGGAACATCCGCATCCCTGAGCAGCCACTGACCGGCCATCAGCGCCGCCCAGCTCCGGCGGAAGTCGGCGAGCGAGGCATCCGCCGCCAAGCCGCGCATGACGGCCACCGCCTCGTCGGTGCGGCGCATTTTCTCCAGCGCGAGCGCGCGGAGGTAGCGGGCATAGGCTTTCGATTCCGGCCGCACGCCATCACCCGCGTTTTCCACCATCCGTGCGAAATCGCGCTCGGCCGCCGCATGATCTCCCGCGGTATAGGACAGATAGGCGAGTTCCACCCGCGCGTCGAAATGTGTCGCCGGTTCGTCCGCGAAATCGCGCATCACCTGCCGCAGGGCTGTCCTGCGTGGTTCCGCATCGCCATCGCGCGGGAACCAGCGGTTGACGAGTTCCATCTGCCCTTCGCCGGTCGGCATCACCGGCATGCGGATCGCCCGGTGCTCCTTCGCCACGGCGGGCCGCGCGCCTTGTTTCAACAGCAGTGGAACCTCGAGCCACGAGAACAAGGTGCGGTTCACCCGCGCCGCGGCGGCGACCTGGTCCGCGGGGATCAGCGCTTGCAGGCATTTCAGATCGAGATGGCCGGTGCAGGACGCGTCGTCCTGTTGCCAGTTGGCGGACACCTCGTAGTGCGGGGTTTCCAGATGAAGCGGTGCGGGCAGGGCATCCGCCGCCCAGCCTTGCGGCAGCCGGACTTTCGTTTCCACCGAAATCCGGTCCGGCCACATGTGATAGGATGTCCGGCGCTCCCTGCCGTCGCCGAAGTTGTTATACAATCCCGCCGTCGATGGCATCGGCAGGCTCAGGCGTTCGTCGCCATCGCGCGGGCGCGGCGGGGTGGTGAAATAGATCTTCACTTCCGTCTTCTCGATCTTGCGTTCGGTGTCCGGCAGAACGAAATCCACCACCTCGGCTCCCGCGATGAAACCGGAGACCCGGTCGCCAAGGCGGACGCGCGCGGTATCCCGGTCCACCCCGGCGAGCGAGCGCGCGAGGCTGATGGCATGGTATCCGGCCGAGCGAATCGTCAGCCAGCCGGAGAGCTGTCCGGATTCGTCCAGTTCAAGATCGAAGAGATATCGATCCGAGCCGGCATCCGTCGCGGGCGATCGCAACCATTTCGCCTTGCCGTCATCAATCACCAGCACGTCGCGATCCGCCGAGCCGGGTGTCAGCATGCCGGGGTGTCCGTGGCGGATGGTGGGATCGCAAAACACGGATTCGCCGCCGCCATCCCCGCGTGCCAGTTCCGCGACGAGAATGGCGTGGTCGAAATGGCGGAAATCCGGAATCTCGCGGCGCACCAGTCCGGCATGCCGGGTGTTCACCATGGCGAGCCGGGCCTCGATGCCCTTGTGACGCAGCATCGCGACCAACAGGTTCGACTTGTCCTTGCAGTCGCCATACTGGTTTTCCCAAACCGTGCCGCAGTCATAGGGTTGCAGGCCTGAGATGCCGAACTCGAGGCCTTCATAGCGCACGTCGTTCGCCACCTTGTCGTAGAGGATGTCGAGGATCTCGCGTGGCGTGGTCGCTCCGGCCGTCCATTCGTCCACAGATTGCTTCAACTCGTCTCCCAACTCACTTCGTCCGTCGAGCAAGGTCTGATACCATGCGGCCATCCTGTTCCAATCGGCGAAGGTCGTCAGCCAGGTCACCGGGCCGGTCTGGGAGGCGGGTGCCATGTTCGGCTCGGAAACCCTCGCATCGATCGGCCCGTGCCGCCATGCACGGCGGATCCGGCCTTCGGGTGCGGGTAACTCCATCATCTCCGGAGTTGATCCCATGTTGTGAATCTTCAGCTTGTTTTCCCATGACTCTGGCAGATCGACGACATGGCGCTTGGCGCCGATCGGCCAGCCGGCGGTCCAGTGGAATATTTCCCCGTGCCCGCCCGCCACCGATGGCGTGGTGCGTTCGTAAACCACCACCGCCTCGCAGGTGACGCCCGGTTTGACGTCGGGAAACACGATGACCAATTCCTCCGCGTCGTCGTAGATGCTGCCGGAGGCCTGCGATCCCTTCTGCGTGAAGACCGCGTTCGGCCCCGGAAATTTTTCCGTGCCGTCCGGCAGGATCGTCCGTGCGCGGACCAGGTGGATTTTTTCCATGCGCGACTGGAAACCGAATCGATCCGTGGCCAGCGTCTCGGCTCCCTTGGCCGTGTACGGCTGATAGATATAGCGCAGCGCCCGCAGATAGGTCCCGTCCTCCTCGACCCGGGTGATTGTTTCCAGCATGCGCACCGTTCCCGGCTCGTCCTCGCCAAGATGGGGGTCCTTTTCCGCCAGCACCGATTCCAGCGGCGTGTGCATGGCGGCCAGTTCGCGCCGGTAAAGTTCCGGTGCCTTGGTCGAGACCTCCGCGGCTCCACCGACCGTCACGCAAACAATCATGAGCCCGGGAAACGTCAGGGCGCGAGGGATGGGTGATGAAGCGGTGCGCATGCTCGCATCCGGATACCGGAGCCCCATCGGCGTGTCGAGCCCACCCTGATCGCGGTGCGGGACCGCCGCCCATGATCTCCGTGGACCGGCACTTCCGAAATGCGGAAACCCGGAACTCGCGGCCCCCCAGCGAATGAATGCGGATTCATCCTCATGGCGAAAGGCTTGTGAGCCGATCAATCCTCGCAACCTCCCTGCATATCTCCGCCGCGAAAGCAGATACCAGTCCCGGCGCAGGGCCTCGTCCTTGGCGGCTTGGCGGTGAAAAATCTCAAATATCGGGACGCCGGCCCTGGCACATGGCAGTAGTCGTTTGACTCCTACATTGGGGAAATGTCATGAATTGCATCGTCATGATCGCATCCACATTCCGGGCCGCGATGGCCTGTGCGGCCTCGCTCTGCATGCTGCTTCCACTTGCCGCCAGACAGGCGCCTCCCTTCGGCGACTCGCTGACTTGGGACACCGGCAAGGAATCGCCCTCGTTGGAGAGGTTGCGCGGCAAGTCCGTCATGATGGTGTTTTTCCAGGACTGGTGCGGCATCTGCAACGCGTGGTCGGGCGACCTTTTCCGCCAGCTCGGCGAAGCCTATGGCGACGACCCGGCCGTGGTCCTGATCGCCATCAAGACCGACGGGGGATCCATCCGCGACGCCCACGGATACTTGGAAAGCCGGACCGAACTCCGCCACTGGATGGTCGCGGTGGACGAGAATGCCGCCTATTACCGCCAGGCCACCGGTCAGACCAAATTGTATCATTACCTGTGGGTCGCGCCGGACGGCAGTGTGGCCGAAACCGGCAAGGCCGGCAGGTACTACAGCAACGAGCCCACGAAGCGCTTCGTCCTGGCCGGTGTGGAAACCCGCCCGAAAATCCGGAAGGACGCCGTCGCATTGATGAGCTTCGACCCGCCGTTGTCCGGAGAATTCCAGGAGGCCGTGAAGCTGGCTGAAAACGGGCTGTTTCTCAGCGCCTTGGGCGAGGCCTCGAAGTTGTCGGGCAGCGGCACGACGCGTGATGACAGCGCGCGTTTCCGCAAACGGATCGCCGGCCTCGTGCAGGCTTCCGTGGATCATCACAAGAAGATCCTGGAGGAGGAGGCGGGCGAATACCGCTATCTCTCCTATCTGGCCTTGCGCGGCATCGAACGCGACTTCGGAACTTCTTCACCCGGCATGGCCGCACGCGAGGCCGTGGCCGGGCACTCGGGTGCCGGCTGGATCGCCGCCGAAGAGAAGGCGGAATCCGAATACAAGTCGATCATGCGCCGGGCGGCCCGGGCCGATGACGAACGGGCGAAGGCGCGCATCGACCGGGCTTTGGAAAAACTCGCCGAAAGTCATCCCGATACGGTTTACGGCAGAATCGCGGCCTCATCCGGCGGTGGCTGAATCCACACATGCGCCGGGTGCGAGCCTTCCGGATGAACGAAGGCCGCGCGAAATGTTGTCATCATCCGGGTGTAGGTCAATGTACGGAATTTCCACTGGAAACCACGAGGTTGCTCCAAGGAGTTCAGGCAAACAAGGAGTCCACCGAACGTCCCTTGCCGTCTTCGGTGGCATAGAAGGGGCGCTTCTCGATGTCATATACGGTCTTCGGGCTGATGCCCATGGCGGTGAAAATCGTGGCGTGGAGATCGGTGATGGTCACGGGGTCCTTGACGGCCACGAGCGGGCGTTCGTCGGCGGTGGCTCCGTGGACGTGGCCTTTTTTCATGCCACCGCCGAACATCACGACCGACGAGCCACCGGTGAAATGGCGATGCAGGCCGTAGTGTTTCGGTTCCTCCAGCGTGTCGGATTTCGCGCGCGATTGATCCTTGGCGGTCGAGCCGGGCACGCCCTCGATCATCATGTCGCGGCTGAACTCGGTGGCGATGATGACCAGCGTGCGGTCGAGCATGCCGCGCTCTTCGAGTTCGCGGATGAGGGTGGCGATCGGGCGGTCGATTTCCTTTTTCAAGCGCGCGGTGGTCGCATGGCCGTTTTCGTGAGTGTCCCAGTGGAGGAACGGGACATACTCGGTGGTGACTTCGATGAAACGCGCGCCGGATTCCGCAAGGCGGCGGGCGAGCAGACAGCCGCGGCCGAAGCGGCCGGTGCCATACGCGTCGCGCACGGCCTGCGGCTCGCCGGATAGATCGAACGCCTCCTTTTCCTTGGAGCCTAACAGACGGTGCGCGTTCTCCAGCGAGCGCAGCATCGATTCCTGCTGGTAATCGCTCATGAAATCGCGGTGCGGATTGGCGTCCACGAGTTTTCGATAGAGTTTGTAGCGGTTGGCAAAACGTCCGGCGTCCATGCCCTCGGGCGGACGCACCGAACTGGCGGCGTCGTTTGGATCGGGCAGGTTGAAGGGGCCGTATTCCGCGCCGAAGAATCCGCCGGTGGTGAAGGCCTTGAGTTCCTCGCTTTCGCCATGGCCTTCGAGGCGCTGGCCGATGTTGATGAACGCGGGCATCACCGGATTGCGCGGACCGAGCACGCGGGCCATCCACGCGCCGATGTGCGGGGCGGCGACGGTTTGCGGCGGCACGTATCCGGTGTGCCAGTGGTATTGGTGGCGCGAGTGGAGGATCGATCCGAGGTCCGGCTGCACATGCGAGCGGATCAAAGTGGCGCGGTCCATCACCTTGGCTAACTCTTCGAGTCCGGCGCTGATTTTCACGCCGTCGAGCGAGGTATCGATGGCCGGGAAGGTGCTGAGGATCTTTTCCACCGGCAGGCCTTTTTGAAACGGCTGGTAGCCTTTCGGATCGAAGGTTTCCGGAGCGGCCATGCCGCCCGCCATCCACAGCAGGATGCAGCAATCGGCGGTCGCATTCGGATGGGCGAGCTGTTCCGAGCCGAACGCGCGCGGCACGCCCGACATCGCGGCGGCGAGGCTGGATGCGGAGAGCGCTTTGAGAAACTGGCGGCGGTTTTGCGTTTCCATGGCTGTTAGATAGGTCGCGGGTTCAGCGGACGAATTGGAATTCGGGAAGAAGTAACACCATCCAGAGGAAATCCTCCACTGCCTGTGGTTCGGGTTTGTCACCGAGTATGTCCACCAAGCCGCGCGATTCGGCGGGCGATGGACGGCGGCTCAATGCGCGCATGTAAACCGTTTCGACGAGGGCATCGGTGGCAAGTTTTTCAGCACCGAGTCGTGCGGCACCTTCTTTGAGGGCGGCGGCGAGCTGCCCGCCGTTGGCAAGGTCGATGGCTTCCAGCGTGGTGATGTTGTCCGGCCGCATGCTCACGATCTGCTCGCGGTTCGGTCTGCCGAGCGCGCGCATCAGCAGGTCGGCCGGCACCAGCGAGGCGCGCACCATTTTAGTGGAGGCATCTTCTCCGCGAGTGACGGCTTTGTGCGGCTTCTGCGGCGCGGTGCCGGTGATCAACCACACGGCATCGACGAACTGCTCGGCGCTCATGCGCTTGGCCAGCGGGCCGCGGAACAACTTCGTGTCGTCGTCCTTGCCGGCAATGACGGTTTCGCTCTGATAGATTTGCGACGAGGCGATATAGGCGAGCGCCTTTTTCAAATCATGTCCGTCCTCGGCGAAGCGGACCGCGAGGTGATCCAACAGGTCCTCGTTCCACGGCTCGGTATCCATCGCATCCACCGGATGCACGATGCCGCGTCCCATCAGCCGTTGCCACAGGCGGTTGACGATGGTGCGCGTGAAGCGGCCGTTGTCGGGATGGGTCATCAGGCCGGCGAGTTGTTTGAGCCGCTCGGGTTTCGGGGCCGCGGGATCCACCGTGCCGAGTTCGGGGAAAATCCACTTGGGTTCCGCCATGCGGCCGGTCGGCTTGTCGCAGCGCGCCATTTCGATCGGCTGGTCGGCGAAGATCGCGGCGAGACCGTAGGCGTCATCGAGTTTCCAACGGTCCACGAAACTGTCGTGGCACGAAGCGCACTTCATGTTCAGGCCGAGGAAGGTTTGCGAAATCGATTGCGAGAACTGCACTTCGCGCGTCTGGCTGGCATTCACGCTGCCGCGCCACTTGATGCCCTCGATGAAACCGCTCGATTGGTTGTCAGGCGGAGCGAGCAGTTCGCGGGCGAACTCGTCGTAGGGTTTGTTTTCCAACAACGCTTGATAGAGCCATGCGGTGACGGGCTTGCGGCCACCGTCGATGTAGCCGGTTCCCTTGTAGTCGTTGCGCAGAAGGTCGTTCCAGAAACTGAGCCAGTGCTCGGCGTAGTCGGTGTCGCGGGCGAGAATCGTGGCGATGAGTTTTTCGCGTTTGTCGGTAGACTTGTCGGCGACATAGGCATCGACCTCCGCGGGCTCGGGAAGCATGCCTGTTAGATCGAGCGTGAGCCGGCGGATGAATCCGGTGTCGCCGAGCGCGCGCGGACGGGTGATGTTGTGTTTTGCGAAATACGCGTCCACGAAACGATCCACCGGATGCGCGCGGCCATCGACGACCGGCGGCAATTCCGGATTCCGCGGTTTAAGCGGTGGTTCGTAGGCCTCTTTGCCGAATGTGAATCCCGGTTCCCAGTGCATGCCGCCGTCGATCCATTTGCGGAGCATCTCCACCTGGTCGGCGGGCATGCGCGGGCCTTTGGGCGGCATGCGGTCGGATCTGTCATCGGAAAGGATGACTTCCATCAAGAGGCTGTCTTCCGCGTTTCCCGGTTCGACGACTTCGCCGTATTCCGATCCCGCGATGAACGATTCGCGGGTGTTCATGGAAAATCCGCCTTTTTTCGCCGTCTCCATGTGGCACTCGGCGCAATGCTTGCGGAGGATCGGCGCGACCTGATGGGCGAAGTCCACCTCGCCCTTGGCGTGGAAGGCAATGACCAGCGGGAAGAGGAGAATCTGGCATGCGCGTTTCATGGGCGGTAACGTGACGTTCAATCCGATAAATACGCGGCGAGGTTCACGCTCTTTTCAAGCGTGTTGCGTCCGCGGTGGAACAAACGAAAAAAGCACGAAACATGGTCGCCATGCGGACGTAGATCAGTATGCGGAATTTCCGCTGGAAACCCCATGGTTCTTCTGGAAGTTTCCCAAAGCCCGGCGATGATGCCGGGTTTCATGTGCTCATGAGTCAATCGTCACCACCCACGAAAATCGCGATTCCCGAATCGCTGAGCCGCCAGCTTGCCGATTTCCGGCGGCATTTGTGGCGCACCAAGGTGTTGGAGGCGGTGGCCGCCGGGGTCATCGGGCTGCTGGTTTCGTTCCTGCTGGTGTTCGGCCTGGAACGGGTGTGGCCCACGCCCGCCGTGGTGCGCCTGATGATTCTGGCGGGCGGCGTGTCGTTGTTCGCCGTGTTCGCGCCGTATTGGCTGCACCGCTGGGTGTGGAAGCAGCGACGCGAGGCCCAACTCGCCCGGCTGATCGCGAAACGCTACCCCGGCCTGGGCGACCGTCTGCTGGGCGTGATCGAGCTGCAAGGGCAGTCCGAAGCCGAGGATTCGCTTTCGCCGCGCTTGCGCGAGGCGGCGATGGCCGCGGTGGCTGCGGAAACCGGCCGCCGGGATCTGGACGACGCACTTCCGCCGCGCCGGCATCGTCGCTGGTCGCTGGTGGCGATGGTGCTGGCCGCAGGAGCCGCTGCGGCATTCACGCTCACGCCGCGCGCCGGCATCAACGCGCTGCAACGCTGGCTGATGCCGCTCTCGGACACCGAGCGCTACACGTTCACACGCCTCGTCGCGCCGCCGGAATACCTTGCCGTGCCTTACGGCGAGGCATTCGAGGTGTCGCTGCGGCTGGCCAAGGATACCGAGCAACGCCCCGCCACCGGCACGGGCCGCTACGGCGCGCAGCCGGTGGTTTCCGCCGCGCTCGATGGCGGCATCTACGCGTTTTCCTTCCCCGGCCAGCAGGATCCGGGAACGGTCGTTTTCCGGATCGGCGACCTGCGGCACCGCCTGCGCGTCGAACCGGTACTGCGGCCGTCGGCTGAAATGGTCCGCGCGGTGGTCGAGCCGCCGGAATACCTCGGCATCGCCGGGCGCAAGGTGGAACTCAGCGCCGGAGCCCTGAGCGCGGTGGAAGGCAGCAAGCTGCGCTTCGAACTGGAAATGAACCGCCCGCTTGCCGCCGCCAGCTTCGGCCCCACGCGCGGACTGCCGCCGGTTTCCATGGCGCTCGACGACGCCCCACCACCCGAGCACGACCCGGTGGGTGGCGAGATGGAAATTTCCGGCGATACCGCCACCACGGGATGGATCGCAGTGGGCGCGACGCCCTTCGAAGTGCCGCTCACCTGGCGCGACCGGCTCGGGCTCGATGGCGATAGCGGCTTCCGCCTGCGGGTGGACGCCCTGCGCGACGCCGCACCGACCTGCTATCTTCAGGGCATCGACCGTCAAAGCGTGATTCTCCCCGAGGAGACCCTCGAATTCGAGGTCCTCGCCGAAGACGACTTCGGGGTGAAACACAGCGGCATCGAGTGGAGCGGCCAGTTCACCCGCCCCACCGACGAATCGCCCGCCCGCGGCGAACTCGAACTCGCCACCGGTGGTCCCGAGCAACGCCGGCTGCTGACCGACGCCGCGTTTTCGCCATCCGTTTTCGGCATCGGCCCGCAGAAAATCACGCTGCGCGGCTTCACCGAGGACCGTTTCCCCGAGCGTGGCAGGGTTTACTCCGAGCCGGTCGTGATCTACGTGCTCACCCGCGACGAGCACGCGCAGATGCTCAAGAACCGCTTCGATCGCCAGATCATCGAACTCGAGGACCTCGCGCGCCGCGAACTCGGCCTGCTGGAGGAAAACGAACGGCTCGACAAGCTCGACGGCGAGCAGCTCCAAAACGAGGAAAACCGCAACCGCCTCAGCCAGCAGGAACGCGAGGAAACCGAGGGTGCCAACCGCATGGAAACCCTCAAGCAGCAGATGGAGAAACTCATGCAGGACGCCGCCCGCAACGGCGAGATCGATCCCAAGACGATGCAGAAAATGGCCGAGGCGCTCAAATCGGTGCAGGAACTCGCCGAGCAGAACATGCCGCGCGTGAGCGAAAAACTCGGCGACTCCCAGGAACCCTCGAACACCCCGGAAAAAACCAAGCAGGACCTCGGCGAGGCCATTGAGCAACAGCGCGAAGTGGTCGAAAAAATGCAGGAAGCCGTCGAGAAGGCCAACGACGCCAACCGCAAGTTCGAGGCCGGCACCTTCGTCAACCGCCTCAAAAAAGCCGCCAGCGAGCAGAACGGCATCGTCGCCTCGCTGCGCGAATCCTTCGAGCGCATCCTCGGCCTCAAGTCGCCCGCACTCGATCCCGCCGACACCCGCCGGCTCGGCGAAAACGAGCGCCAGCAGCTCCAGACCGCCTCCGACGTGCGCTGGATCCAGGAAGACCTCGGCCATTTCCACGCCCGCACCCAGGACGAGAGCTTCAAGGCGATCATGGAGGAAATGCGCGAATCGGGCATCGACCTCGGCCTCGAGGAAGTGCGCCTGCGCCTGACCAAAAACTATTCCTACCAAGCCGCCGAGGAAGCCCGCAAATGGGCCGACCAACTCAACGAATGGGCATCCAAGCTCGAAGGTGCCGCCGACAACGGCGGCGGCGGCGGTGGCGGCGGTGGAGCACCCAACGCCGAGGACGAGGATTTCGAGTTCATGCTGCGCGTCATGAAGATGATCCAGCAGGAACAGGACCTGCGCGCCCGCACCCGCGCAATCGAACAACTCCGCCGCGACCATCAGGCCGAGGACCCGGATTTCAACAACCCCTGACCATGCGCGCTTCACATACTACAGCCATCGTAATCGTCTGCGCCTTCCTGCCCTGCGCCGTGGCCCAGGAAGACCTGCTGGCCGCGAAGGAACGCGAGCGCATCCACCGCGAATCGTCCGCCACGCTCGGCGAGGAACAGGACGAGCTTTCCGCCGATGTCCAGCAGCTTGTCATCGAGCAAACCATTCCGCAGGTCATCGAACTGCTCGGCGAGGTCGAGGACATCATGGACGAAACGACCGATTACCTTTTGGAAGCCGACACCGGCGGCGAGACGATCGCCGCGCAGACCGAGATCATCGAGAAAATCCACGCCGCCGCCAAACAGCGCCAGAACCAGAGCGGCAGCGGCGAATCCGGCGATGCCATGATGGACATGATGGAACGCATGATGGGCAAACAGCCCGGCGAGGGCAAAGGCCCCGGCGAAAAAGGCGAGGAGCCCGGCGATCAGGCCGGCCAGGGAGCCACCGGCGAGTCCGACAGCGCCAACGAGGCCAGCGGCGGCGACACCGCCGGCAAGGTCGAGGCCCGCACCGTGCCCAAGGCATCCGGCACCGCCGGCAGCGGCATGCCGGATGAATTCCGCAAGGCGCTCGACGCCTACAACCGGGGCGTCGAACGCATGGTCAAATGATCCGATTCGCAATGAACCATTCCTTTTCCAAAATCACTCAATCCGCACTGGCCACGGCCGCCGTTTTGCTGGCCGTCGCGTCCGCCCGCGCCGATCTCCCCGGACGCGCGGCCGATGTCATTCCAGCCCAGGCGGAGATGGTCTATCAGCGCGGGCTCGAATACCTGGCCAAGAACCAGAACGAAAAAGGCTCGTGGAACGACAGCGTCGGCTCCGAACCCGGCGTGGTGGGGCTTTGCGTGGCCGCCTTCCTCGCCCACGGCGAGGACCCGGTGAACGGCCCCTACGCCAAGAATATCCGCAACGGCATCGATTTCATCCTCTCCGAGCAGAACGAGAGCAACGGCTACATCGGCTCCAGCATGTACAACCACGCCTTCGCCACCAAGGCGCTGGCCGAGGCCTACGGCGTGGTGAACGACCCGCGGATCGCCCCGGCGCTCAAGAAAGCCGTGGACCTGATACTCAGTTCACAAAAGCGCAACCGCCTCGGAGCCTGGCGCTACACCCCGGACAGCCGCGACGGGGACACCACCGTCACCGGTTGCCAAATCGTCACCCTGTTCGCCGCCCGCAACGCCGGAATCGCCGTGCCCGAGGAGGCCATCCGCAAGGGCCTCGCCTACCTCAACAACAACCGCGCCTCCGACGGCGGCTACGGTTACACCTCCCCTTCCGGCACCAAGCCCACCCTCACCGCCATCGGCGTGCTTTGCCTCGCGCTCGCCAAGGAAAAGGACTCCAAGGGCTACCTCGCCAGCGTGGAATACCTCAAAAAACACCTCGATTACCGCGACCGCTACTATCCCTACTATTTCGAATATTACATGTCGCAGGCGCTCTTCCACGCCGATGATGAGGCGTGGCGCGATTGGAACGCGCGCAACATCCGCTACCTCTCCACCATCCAGGCGACCGACGGTTCGTTCCCCGGCAACCAAGGTCCGTCCTTCAACACCGCCGGAGCCCTGCTCTCCATCGCCCTGAATTATCGTTTCCTGCCCATCTACGAGAAATGAACACACGCCTCACCGCAGTCCTCGTCCTTATCGCCGCCCCGGTCCTCGCCGCGGAGCGTCCGGACATGCTGCGCTTCACCAATGGCGACCAGCTTCGCGGCACCTTCGCCGGCCTGCGCCACGGACCCGTGATCCAATGGCGACACGACGACCTCGCCGCACCCGCCGAGTTCAAAACCACCAGCCTGCACCAACTGGTGCTCCGCGAAGGCCGGCCGCTGAGCCCGCTGCGCACGCTCTCGCACGTCGAACTCGCCAACCACGACCGCTTTCCAGGAAAAATCGTGGCACTCGACGATGTGAAACTCACGCTCGAGACTGACTACGCCGGCCTGATCGAAATCCCGCGCGACCACGTCTCGATCATGGCCCCCAACCCGCTGGGCGGCCGGCTCCAATACCACGGCCCCTTCGCCACAGACGAATGGGAGATGATTTCCACCGCCGAAGAAGAAGAAGAGGAAAAACCCGCGCCAGATGATGAGGAGGCCCCATCCGATGAGGAAGAGGATGGGAAAAATGCGGCCGAAGAACCCGTGAAATGGATCTTCACCGGCTCTTCATGGCTGTGGAACGGAGAGAGTCCTGATACCGCGCTCACCCGCGCCGACGCCCTGCCGGAGCGCTCGGTCCTGCGCTTCGATCTGGCCTGGAAAAACCGCCTCAACCTGGCCCTCGCCCTGCATGCCGATTTCCACTCCCCGCCGGCCGATGCCGATGAGGAGCGGAAAATCCGCCGCGCCTTCAACACCATGGACCCGCGCAGCCTGGCCCGCGTCTTCGGCACCAGCCACATCCTCCAGCTTTACAGCAATTACCTCGCCCACGTCACCACCCGGGTCGATGAAAATGGCGAGGTGTCCGTCAACCGCGGCGTTCACGGCAACCACAACATGCGCCTCGGCGACTCGGGCAGGGCCCGCATCGAACTGCGCTCCAACCGCAAATCCGGCGAAGTCTCACTGTTCATCAACGACGAATTCACCGCCCAGTGGACGGCGCACCACGACGGCAACGCGCCCGACCAGCCCGTGTTCACCGACGGCGGCATCGGCTTCATCGTCATGGCCAAGGACTGCCCCGTCAAAATCTCGGATATCGTCATCACCGAGTGGAACGGCATGCCCGACGCCGCGCGCAGCCTCCAGGTGGAGGATTTCGACATCGTCCTCATGAACAACGGCACCGACCGCTACGCCGGCAAGGTCGGCGGATTCGGCGCGGACGGGATCGTGGATTTCGAAGGCCGCCACGGCAACTTCCGCCTGCCGCTCGATGAAATCGCCGAAATCCGCTTCGCCCGCAACGGGTTGGCCGAAATCCCCGAAACCACCGGTTCCAGCATCCTCGTCCGCATGGGACCCATGGGAGCCATCGGCGGCACGCCCGTGGGCGGCGACCACAAATCGATCGAACTCCTCAATTCCAGCGCCGGAAAAATCGGGCTTTCCCTCGATCCCGTCACGCTCATCGATTTCAACCCAAGCCACATCGCCATCGACGAATGGAGCCATGATTTCTGACCTCAAAACGCACGTCCCGGTTCTCTGCGGCCTCTGGCTCGCCAGCCTTGCCGCCGCCGACACCGTCACGCTGGCCGGAGGAAACTCCCGCCTCACCGGCGAGGTGCGCTCGATCGACGGCGACGGCCACGTGGAGTTGGCCAGCGGACTGGCCGCCGCGCCGCTGCTCCTCAAGTCCGCCACGGTGGACCGCATCGCGTTCGACCACCAGCCGACCGCCGGTGAGACGCCGACCACCTTGATCGAGTTGACCAATGGCGACGTGATCCCCGCAGCCGTCGAGTCGTTCGACGGCAGCCGCCTCACCGCCGTTTCGCCGGATGCCGGCAGACTCGTCATCCCGCGCGAATCGCTTCACTCGCTGCAAACCGGCGTCCACCGCCGCAAGGTCATCTGGCAGGGAACCGGCGAAGCGGATGCGTGGTCCCTCGCCAGCGGCGAGCGCAAGCATTTCTCCATCGCGGGAAACAACCTCGTCTTCGAGGGGGCCGCCACCGCCGCCAGAAAACTCGATCTCACCCCGCAGTTCATCATGCGTTTCACGCTCGGGTGGGAGGCCGGAAAAGTGCCGAATTTCAAGGTCTTTTTCGCCGACCCGCTCGATGGCGGCAACGAGGCGGTGGACCGCTATTACCTCCAGTTCGCCGGCGCGGGACTGGAAATCAAGCGCGAGTCCGCCCGCGGCCGGCGCTACAACACGCTCTTCATCCTCAACCGCGGCCACGCCGAATTCCCCGACAACCGCCTGAAGGTAGAACTGCGCGTGAACCGCCACACCGCGCGCATGGAATTGTTCCTCAATGGCGAGCCCGAAGGCGAGATCGCGGATCCCATCCCCGGCATTCCCACGGGTTCCGGCATCGCTTTCGAATGCGGCCACCGCGAGGGTTCCACCCAGGAAATCCGCGACATCGCGATTCTCGAAAACGAAGACTCGCGCACCCGCCACCGCGCCGAAGACCGCGGCGACGCCGGCAGCGACAGCCTCATCACGCTCGATGACGACCGTTGGAGCGGCACACTCGGCTCGATCCGCCAGGTCGGAAACGAGCGGGTCTATGTTTTCAAAGCGACCGGCCAGGAGGAGTTCATGGAAATCCCCGAGTCCGAAGTTTCCACCGTGTTCATGGCCGGTGGCGATGGGAAAAGCGCCTCCGGCAGCCATCCCTTCGTGCTGCGCATCCACCCCCACGGCTCGCTCACGGCGGCCAGTTGCGTGATGGACGGCAGCGGCGTCACCGTGGAGCACCCGCTGCTCGGCCCGCTCGCCCTGAGCAAGGACCGCATCACCGCCATCGAGCGCGTTCACACCGAAGCTCCGGAAAAACCATGACCGCGCTCCCCACCCGCATCGCCACCGCGCTCGCCTGCTGCGCCGCCGCGGCCGCCGCCTCGTCGCTGCGCTTCGCCAATGACGACGTCATCACCGGCACCCCGCGCTCCATCGGCATCGACAAGCTCGTCTGGGAATCCCCGCTGCTGGAGCAACCCGCCGAGTTTTTCACCGACCACATCATCGATCTCTCGCTGCCCGCCGAGATCCCGGAAGACAAGCCCGACCACATCGCCGTCATCACCCTCACAAATGGCGACACCCTCCGCGGCCAACTCGCCTCCATCACCGACGAAGAGGTCACGCTCGACACCTGGTTTGCCGGCCGCATGACTTTCAACCGCCTGATGGTCTCCGGCCTCGATATCGAGGAAAGCGCCGCCAGTCTCTACGCCGGACCGACCGGTCTCGACGACTGGACGCAGTCCACCGACCCGCCCGCCTGGACCTACACCGAGTCGTCCTTCCGCTCCAGCCGCACCGGCGGCATCGCGCGCGACGACCTGCTCGTCGAGGAATCCGCCATCAAGTTCGACTGCGCGTGGAAGGGCGATTCCATCCGCCTGCGCGTGATCGTGTTTTCCGACGATCCCTCGGCGGACAATCCCGACAACGGCTACGAAATCACCTTCCAGCGCGGACGCGTCCACGCCCGCAACCTGCGCACGCAGAACTTCCTCGGCAGCGCCCAGTCCCAGGCGCTGATGGAAAACGACCGCGTCAGCGTCGAGATCCGCGCCAGTTCCAAGACCAATCGCATCGCCCTGCTCATCGATGACGAACCCGTCGAAGTATGGAGCGATCCGGACGCCGGCAAGACCCGCCACGGCGGAGCCCTCCACTTCATTTCCAACAGCACCGTGCCGATGAAAATCTCCGGCATCCGGGTGCTCGAATGGGACGGCGAGATGGATCGCATGCCCGATCCGCAGATCGGCTTCCAACGTTTCCGTTTCGGCGGCGAACCGGAGGAACCGCCCGCCGAACCGGTCGAAAAAGAAAACGCGGAAGACCGCATCCAGCTCGCCAACGGCGACAGCCTGCCCGGCACCGTCAAATCCATCACCGAGGGAATCGTCTCTGTGGAAACCCCGCTCGGCGAAATCGATCTGCCCGTCTCCCGGCTCCGCAGCCTCGCCCTCAAGTCCGTGGATACCGAGCGCAGCATTCGCCGCAACGGCGATGTCAGGGCCTGGTTCCCCGACGGCGGATCGATCGTCTTCCGCCTCCTGGACAGCGGTCCCGGGACATTCACCGGCGACAGCCAGAACTTCGGCCGCGCCACCTTCAAATCCTCCGCCTTCAGCCGCCTCGAGTTCAATATCTACTCGCTCGATTACCAACAACGCAGCGCCGCCGACGGCTGGTGAGCCACCGCCGGCCCAAAACCTTCCCGAGCATGCCTGCATTCCCTTCCTGCAATATCATCAAGCCTGGAGTTCTGGCCCGGGTCTTCTTTTTCGCGATCGCGCTGCTCGCATCACCGCTGCACGCGCAAACCGATCCCCTGCTGACCGCCGCGCAGGAACTCAAGGATCACATCAACGGCGTCATCGCCCTCGACGCCACGCAGATCGAGCAGCACAAATTCACCATCGACGCGCAGAAAAACCGCTTCGCCGAAAGCGCCGACACCATCTCCGCGGTCTTCGGTCTGGTGGAGACCTACGACAGCGTCAAGGGCCCGCTGTGGATCGCGCGCGGCGAGTTCGGCGACCGCAACACCCAGCCCAACGACCTCGATTGGACGATCTATCACGTCATGCAATATATCATGGACGTGGTTTACGCCGCACCGGTCATCGCCGTCCACGAGGATCTGATGGAAGGTTTCAAGTTCGGCAGTCATGCGCATTTCCCCGGCCCCTGCGACCCGCCGGCCGATCCCGCCGCCAGCCATACCGTGCCGATCAATGGCAGCTTCCCGCAAACCTTCGGCCGCGACACCCAGCAGTGGACGCTGCCGGCCCGCAAACCCACCGGCACCTACCTCGCGCCCGGCACCCTCGCCACCGTCACCGTGCCGCCCGCGCTGGTGGGCCAGGGCTACAAGATCCGAGTCGGCGCCCACTCGTGGGACCTCTCCACCCGCCGCAAGCAGGTCCGCCGGCTCGACCGCGCCACCATCGCCTATGAGATCGATGCGGAAACCATTCGCGTCGGCAGCCCCTACGGCGGCGGCATCTACATCGAGGTGCCGCTCGGGGCGGATGCCGGCGTCGTGGACGTCACCGTTACCGGCGGCGTGCGCGCACCGTATTTCTCGGCGAAAAGTTTCCACCAAACCAGTCTCGCCGAGTGGTTGGAAACCGAGCGACACCACCCCGCGCCGTGGGCGGATTTCCAGAGCGACAAGTTCATGATGCAGGTCCCGCGCACCTGGATCTACAACCACCCGGATCCGGTGAAGTTGATGGCCGATTGGGACACCGCCATGGACGCGATCAACGATCTCATGGGCTTCCCCCGCCTGCGCGGCAAGGAGACGGTCTATCCGCAGGTGGACCTCATCATGCGCTCCACGGTCCACGCGCCGGGCTACCCGTCGGTCAACAACACGGACAATCCCAACAACGACAACTACGGCGGTTATCGCAGCCACTACCTCGTCCGCGGCCCGGCCATCAACGCCACCGCCGCCCACATCGAGTTCCACGAGCAGGGCCACGCCTACTTTTTCCCGAAGTTCGGCGGCGAGGTCGAAGCCAACGTCAACCTTCTCCACGTCGCCGCCCTGCACCGCATGTTCGGCTACGATCTGGACAGCGCGTTCCGCGGCTCGCTCGGCATCGGCAACCCCGGCCGCACGCTCGACAACACCGCCGTCACCTGGATGACGAGCTTCAATTTCTCGCCGCGCGAGCAGCCGATGGCCTCCGGCGAAAAAGCTTATCAGCTCAAGGGACACGCCAAGTTCGTGGACATCGCGCGCCTCTTCGGCTGGGAGGTGCTCGGCGACTACTGGCGTTCGTTCATGGAGGACCAGGCCAACGGCATTGCCACCTCCACCGCCACCGACGCCCTGCTGCTGCGCCTGTGCCGCAATGTCGGCCGCGACATCCGCCCGCTGTTCCACTTCTGGGGCATCCACCCGCAGAACAACGCCTCGCTCGCCGCCTCGCTCGCGGCGGAAAACATCCCGCCGTCACCGGAGATCTACGATCTCCTCCACCACTACAAGACGCTGGTGCCCGCCGACAACGCCGCTTTCCAAACCTTCGGCATCGCATGGTGGGACAAGCCGGCACCCAGCCCGAGCGCCCAATGGACCGAAACCGAGCACGCCCGCCAGTGGGACGATAACGACTACTTCACCTCCTACAACAGAACCCAGCAGCGGGCCGACATCACCAACAATGAGAAATACATCGAGGCCTGCGCCCAACAGGTCCGGGATCGTGTCCAGGAACTCATCGATCTCTACTACCCCGGCGGCGACCCCGATCCGGATTTCACTCCCATCCCCTACCCGAACCCGATGGGTTTCTCCCAAGCCCCGGCGGCCGGCGGACCGGGCGAAATCGCCATGACCGCCCTCAGCGCCACCGCCATCCATCAGCCGGTGGAATATCTTTTCGAAAACACCACCGCCGGCACCGACAGCGGATGGCGCACCGGACGCAGTTGGACCGAAAGCGGCCTCACGCCCAGCCAGTCCTACACCTACCGCGTCAAGGCACGCGACTCCCTCGGCAACGAAACCGATTGGTCGCCCGTGGCCATGGTCGAAACGTCCGATCAATTTCCCGCTCCGAAGATCGCCTCACTCAGCCCGGTGGTCGGTGCCAACGTGCTCGATCTCACCACCAGTCTCACTGCCATCTTCGATCTCCCGGTCGCCGCGGACAGCGGGTCGGTCACCATCCACAACCTCACCGACGGCACCGACACTGCCATCGATATCACCGACGTCTCGCAGGTTTCGTTCTCCGGCAACACCGCCACCATCCAGCCGGCCGGCAATCTCTCATTCGGAAAAAACTACGCCGTGCGCATATCGGCCACCGCCGTCATCAGCCTCGATGGCGTGCATTTCGCCGGCTTGAACGACGACAACGGCTGGAATTTCACCACCTCCAACCTCACTGGCCAGCTCGGCATTCTCAATCTCGCGGCCAACGGCGGCCTCAACCCGGCCACCGGCACCCCGTGGCAACCCGGCGACACCTATCGCCTCGCCTTCGTCACCAGTTCCGATTCGTATCCCGCCTCCACCGATATCCAGACCTACAACGCCGAAGTCCAGGCACTCGCCCAGGCCTCCCCGCTCAACCTCGGTGGAGCCACCTGGAAAATCATCGGTTCCACCTCCACCGTCAACGCCCGCGACAACACCTCCACCAATCCCGCCGTGGACGGCCCCGGCCACGCCGTCTTCCTGCTGGACGGCTCCACCATCGTCGCCGCCGACTTTGCCGAGCTGTGGAGCGGCACCATCCGCCACCCGATCAACCTCATGGAAAACGGTCAGCCCTTCGACCGCACCCCGTGGCCCTACACCGGCACCCGCACCGACGGCAGCAAGCGAAACGGCTCGGGATCGGACCGCAACCCGCTCGGAGCCGGCGGCGAGATCGGCCAGGGCACGCTCACCAACAACACGAACTGGGTATGGCGCACCAACACCAGTTCCTCCAGCCTGCTTCCCTACTACGCCCTCTCCGATCCCCTCACCATCGTCCAACTCGAATCCGAAACCCCGCCATCGCTGGTTTCCATCGACGACAACGTCTCCGGCGGCCCGGTCATGTTTCCCACCGATATCGGTTACACCGTGACCTTCGACGAAGCCATGGATCCCGCCACCATCGAGGCCGGCGATTTCGAAAACGCGCTTTCTACCGAAATCTCCATCGGCACCGTCACTCCCACCGCCGATCCCGCGGTTTTCTTCCTCACCGTCACCCCGCTCACGCCCGGTGCCGTGCAACTGCAAATCAAACAAGGTGCCACCATCAACGACCTCTCCGGCGCCCCGCTCGACACCTCCACGCCTCTTGCCGACGAAACCCTCATCACCATCGAGTCCCCGCCGGAAAATCCCTACCTCGAATGGTCGGAAACCTTCCCCGGTTTCGACGAAACCGACCCCGCGCTCGACTCCGACGGCGGCGGCCTCGCCTCCGCCATCGAATGGGCGCTCGGCGGGGATCCCACCGATCCCACCGACGATGCCCGCATCGCGCCCGTCATGGACCACGACAGCGATCCGGACCATGTCATCTTCCGCTTTGCCCGCAATGTCCTCGCCCACGACGACCCGAACACCAGCATCACCGTGCAATACGGCAACGATCTCGCTGGTTGGACGAATGCCGAGCACGATGGCGACAACGTCATCATCACCGAAACGCCAGGCTCCCCCACCGACGCGGTGGAAGTGAAACTCAAGCGCTCCACCATCGGCGCGGGCGGCAAGCTCTTCGCCCGCCTCAACGTGGTGGTCACGCCGTAAGCGCGTTTCCATTCCAACCCGGAAAAGCCCGGGTATCCATCAGACACTTGATCCGCGCCGTTGTCCCGCCGGGCCGATCGTTTCCCCGCGGACGAATTCCGCAGGCGTGAAGGTGTGTTTGCGGTCCTCCCGCCCGCCAGCCACATTCGATATCCAGCGGACCACCCGCCGCACCAGCGGCCGGCTGTCCCAGCGGATGTGCGAAATCCTCGGCCGACACCACTCGAA
Organism: Luteolibacter sp.; assembly: GCA_041686775.1. Classification (GTDB taxonomy): domain Bacteria; phylum Verrucomicrobiota; class Verrucomicrobiia; order Verrucomicrobiales; family Akkermansiaceae; genus Luteolibacter. The sequence continues at coordinate 72,906 of JAWLDG010000003.1, forward strand.
GTCCGGACTGGCATCCGTGCAGATCATGGAAACGTCACGCGGCACCCGCATTCCGCGCTCCGCCAGAAATTGCCTCACCGCCAGGAAAAACGGCACCTCGTCCACGATCAACGCCGTCGGCGGGGTCACCCGGAACAGCTCCTCGAGGAGCGCATGAAAGCCGTCGATGTTCTCCTCCCAGTCCGGCAGATGGTAGGGCGAGGGATCGATGCCATGGCGGGTCAGTTCGTCGAGAAAAGCCTGCTCGAACGCCCCGGGAACCGGCACCCGCCGCATCCGGCGGGTCAGTAACACAATCCGCCGGTGCCCGAGCCTCGCCAGATCGTGCATGGCTTCGACCAGCGCGGTGGATTTGTCCGGACCCGCACTGGCGATCGGCAACCCGCGCCGCCGGCCGAAGAGGGCGAAAACCGGGCTTCCCCGCGCCGCGAACCATTCCAGCAACTCACGCGATCCACCCAAGACCAGCCATGCGTCCGCCGGATTCCGGTCCACCACCCGGGATACGCGCCGGACATCCATGCGGAGATCATACAGGAACTTCGGCGCGAAAAACACCGTGTGCCCCGCTTCCGCCAACTCGTGCCGCAACTCCACCATGTAATTCAAACCGCAGTCCGCCGGTTCCACCGCCAGAATCCCCACCCGCAGCGCCGGTGGCTTGAAACCCCTCGGAATCAGGACTCTCCGGCTGCGGCCCGTGCCTTGCGACTCCAGCAAGCATTCCTTTTCCAGCAGGCGGATCGCCCCCGCCATCGTCTTGTGGTTCACGCCCAACTCCGCCGCAAGCTGGTGAACCCCCGGCAGGCGCTCACCCAGCCCGCCCCGCAACACCTCATCCCGCAGATGAGCGGCCACTTGTTCGGCGGCGGATTGCAGACGCACCGGCTTCATGGCCAAAGCATCCCCAAAAAGGTCATGGTTGGCGAGTAGGAAAATCCTCGACGGATTTCTAACCAACTCTTGTCATGAAAACCCTCCCCTCCACCCCCGCTCGAGCCGATTTCCGGCAGCAAATGATTTCCACAATACCTCCTTTCCCGTGTCCTCAAAAAATGGGACACACCAAAATCTAAAAACCGTTTGTGACCATCGATTGGGCATGAATCCTGTATCGGATTCATTTTGATTCCAGCGTGCTTCCTCTCGCTCCCACCCTCCCTTCTTCTCTTCCAACTGATAACCCCGGTTGCCGGCCCATGCGGCACAAACATCTCCAATCCTGAAACCCAACTCGCAACAAACCCCAAACTGAAAATGAAAACCACAACTCCACAATCCACACGGCGGCCGTTCGCCGTGCCCGCCATTGCGGGAATCATCGGCTTGGCCTGCGCCGCCAGCGTTTCCGCCCAGGACACCCTCACCGCCGATGGCTTCGAAGGTGACGGAACCGGCTCCTTCGGCAATTGGACAGCAGCCGGAAACGCGTTCCTCAAGGAGGATGCCGCTCTGGCAACAACCGGCGACTTTTCCGCCGAACTCTACAGCGGAGGCACGATCACAACGACCGACTCGCTGCCCTTGGGTTCCAAAGGTTACACCAGCGTGACGCTCACCGTTTCCGCCAAATGGGTGAATGGTTCGACCACGAGGAGATTCCAAGTTCGATACGCCGCCGATGGTGTGAACTTTGTGACGCTCGCTGACGCGGATATCGGCGACACCGATGCCACCGATCCCGGCAAGACCCCCACGACCGTCACGCTCACCGTGGGTAGCGGCATCAACGCTACCAACGTTAACTCGACTAACAGCGGCGCTTACTCGGGTGAGCCATTCACGGATCAAGCGAAATTCCAGATCTTCTATTCCTCCAACCTATCGAGCCACCGCGTTTATCTCGATGACATCTCGATCACCGCCAGCCCCGAATTCAGCGGCTTATACTGGGACAGCGACGGTGCCACCGCAGGCTCCGGCGGGCCGTCGCCCACCGGCACTTGGGGCGTTGACTCCTTCTGGAGCACCTCGCCCGACGGCGACGTCGCCACCGCTGCATGGACGCCCGGACAAGTCGCCGTATTCTCCGCCGGCTCCGATGCCAACGGGGCTTACACCGTCACCGTCAACGGCACCCAGTCGATCAGCGGCCTGTCCTTCAAGGACGGCAGCCCGACACTTACGGGCGGGACGTTTAATATGACTTCAGACTCGTTTGCCTTCGTGGCCGATGGCCTCACGGCCTCCGTCGCCTCGGCGATCACGGACGACGCGGGAAACCGGGTGCTCAGCCGAACGGGCAGCGGCACCTTGGTTCTTTCCGGCAGCAATGGCAGCGCAAGCGGCAGCATGGCGCTCAATTCCGGCATCACCCGCTTCGATGCACCTGCTGCAATCATCGGCAGCGGTAAAAACCTCACCATCAACAGCGGCGGGATCCTTACCTTCGGCGGATCCTTTGACGGCACCAGCATCCAAACCGCACTCAACGACCGCGTCGTCACCACCTCCGCCGGCACCATCGCCGTGGACGGCAACACCGCCGTCGATTTCGACTTCGCCACCGCCGGGCTCACCGCCGCATACCTCGGCGCGATCGCTGACACCACCTACAACGGTCTGCTGACACCTGAGGGCGTCACCTATCGTCTCGGCGGCGGCACTGGCAAACTCACGCTCAGCAACACCAGCGGGATGAACCAGGCCAGCCCGACCCTGCAAGTGCTCGGCAATGTCGAAATCAGCGGCAACATCACCGGTGTCACCGGCACCTTCACCAAACAAAACACCGGCACCCTCACCCTCAGCGGTGCGAACACCTACGCCGCCAACACCACGGCCAGCGGCGGCACGCTCGTGCTCGCCGGCAGCAACAACCAGGCCACCCAGACCACTATCAATGCGGCAACGGTCCAACTCGCCAGCAATTCCAACGGTGGTCTGGCCAGTGGGCCGGTCTCGATGGCCCAAAATACCGCCGTGCTCCAGGCCGTCGGTGAAGACCGGGCGATCAACAACGATGTGCTGCTCAACGCCAGCCCCACGATCAGCGGCCCGCAAAGCCTCACGATCAGCGGAGCACTCACAACAAACAACGCCAACCGCCAGTTGAACAACAACATCGTCTCCGGCGAGTCCCTCACCCTGGCAGGCCAGGTCAACCTGTCCAACAACGACACCGGCCGCACACTCACGATCCGCTCGGGTGCGACAAGCGGGGATGCCGGAATCGGACAAACCTTCATCACCGGTAACATCGTGGACGGCGGCGCGGGTGCGGGTGGTCTCACCCTGGACAGCGGCTGGCGGGATAGTGAGCCGTTCTACCTTTCCGGCACGAACACCTACAGTGGCATGACGGAACTCAAGAACGGATTGGTGCGCATCCAGGGAATCCAAGCACTCTCGCCCAACACCACGGTGCGGCTGAACCATACCTCCGGCAACAATGGCAAGATCGCCTTGCTGGACGACAGCGCCGGCAACATCGTGCTGCCCAACACGATTCAGACCTACACCAACAACTCCACCGGAAACCACACCATCTTTGTCGGTAACAACAACACCGCCAACGGTGGCACCAGTTCAGGAACCACCACCGGCAGCACGTTCGTGATTTCCACGCTCGATTTCAACTTCATCAAGAGCGATACACAATACAGCAGTGTCAACATCACCGGCGTCAATGACTACAGCCTGCGCATCGATGCGGTGACCTTGAACAATGCCAACGCGCGGACTGCCGGCCAGAACTGGCAGGCCCGCTTCAATCCGACCACCGCCAGTGTCTCGCTGGGCGATGTCACCATGCCGGATGGCAACGCCCTCAAAGGCATTCCATTCCTGCAACTGGAAGGCTCTGCAAGCGGCAACGTGGTGACCGGCAACATTTCCGAAGCGTCCGATGCTCTTACCACCGGCCGCCCGCTGAGCCTGAACAAGACCGGTGCCAGCGAGTGGACTCTGCAAGGGACCAATACCTACACCGGCGGCACCACCGTGAATGCCGGAACCCTGACCATCGACGGCTCGCTCGCCGACTCCTCGATGAGCGTGACTGGCGGCACGGTCAACGGGTCCGGCACCCTGACCTTCAACCCAACCGATCAGATCGACATCAGTGGCGGTACGGTTGACCTGTCCGGGTTCACGGTCGAGGGCTCGGGTCTCACCGACCCGGTTTACGTGATCGTCGATTCCGTGGATGGGGGCTCCTACACGGGCACCTTCGCGACCGTCAACGTTCCCGGCTACACCGTGGACTACGACTATGACGGCTTGGGCACCCAGGTCGCCCTCGTAAGCGGTGCTCCTGTGGATCCCTTTGTCACTTGGGCGGGGACTGGAACCCTCGGTCCTGTGACCTTCGGTGGCGACACCAATGGTGACGGCGTGCAGGACGGCCTGGCCTTCCTGCTCGGCGCGGCCAATCCGGACGACAATGCCCTCGGCCTGCTGCCGACCGTCACCGAAACCGGCGGCGGTCTGGTCATGACCTTCAGCATGCGGGATTCCGCCAGCCGCGGCACGGCGACGCTCAGTGTCGAGCACAGCAGCGATCTCGGCATCACGGATCCGTGGTCCACCCCGGTGGCAGTGCCCGATGCGACCCCGGACCCGCAGGTCCCGCCCATCGACTTCCAGGTGAGCGGCGGACCTGGCACCCTGTCCGTCATTGCGACCATCTCGTCGAGCGAGGCGGCAGCCGGCAAGCTCTTCGGCCGCCTCAAGGCGACGGAATGAGAACCCATCGTTGATCACCCAAAACTCATCAGCGGCCTCCCATCCCGGGAGGCCGCTTTTTGGGGCTTACAGTAGCGCGGGCATCCTGCCCGCCGACGGAACGTCAAAGACGTGATCGGCACAATGCCACTCATGCCCCAATGGCTGAGCATCAGGGTTTCATCTCCCCGTCACGGTTGTATGGTCGTGGGCCAGGCCTTCAGGAGCCCTGAATATCATTAAACCCAATCATTCAAGGAGCACTGTCCCAATAAATAGGGACAGAAGCCGGGTAGATAATACTAGCAAGATCGCGGGTCATGGGTTCATCTATTAATTGCAATACGCGACTTTTATCCTAGGCATGTCCCCATCCCCCTCGCCAGTCAGGCAGATGAAGGGGCGCATGCTTGCCGATGAAAGCCACCCGCTGAGTGACAAACCCTGAATAACACCAACATCACGATGAAACACAAAATCCTGCCACTCGCCGTGGCGCTTCTCACCGGCACGGCCCTTCATGCCGCTCCGGTCATCTACGAACCGTTCGCCGATAGCGACCCCACGCTGACTGGCAACGCCTCCGGCACCGGCCTGACTGGAAACTGGGCCGCCACATCCAATGTCGCCGTCGATAGCGGCAGTCTATTCTATGGGGCGTTGGCTCGCTCCGGGAATCAAGTCAGATTCGTCTCCGGCCAGTCCACGGCCAACGCCGCTCTGACAAAGGACGATGCACTGACCGACATCAGCGGTTTGCTCGACAATGGCGACACCCTCTGGTTCAGCGTGGTTCACACGACGATCAACAGCGTCACTGCGGGCAACCCCGACACCGGTTTCGCCATCGGCACCAACAATCTTGCTGGCTCGAACAACGTGCCGATGAGTGGCAGCGGCAATGGCTTCGGCTTCTCGATCAAAAACGGCCAGTTGCGGGCGGCCTACTGGAATAATGGCACGAAAACCCAAGCCACCGGCCCCGTCCTATCCTCAACTACCACTTATCTGATCGTCGGCGAGATCCAATTCAGTGCCGACGGAACTTCCGGCGATACGGTCAATCTTTATCTTCCTGCCGCGGATCTGACGCTGGGACCGGTGGTGTCCACCATCAGTTTCGAACTCGACCAGTCGCTCTACACCCGCCTGTCCTTCTCATCGAAAAACGACAACCTGCCGAACCGGTGGGACGAAATCCGCGTCGGAGCAACATCCGCCGACGTGCTCCCCGTGGATGGCGACGACCCCGTGCTGGTTTCCGTGGCCCCATCGGGCACCGGAAACCCGCCCGGTGGAGACGACAGCCTCTTCCGGGCCACTTTCGACGAACCCGTCGTGGCGGCCAGCGGCAACATCGTGTTCTGGAATTCGAACGACACCGTTTACACCACGATCGCGATCACGGACGGTGCCCAGGTTGCCATCAGTGGCCAAAACGTGGACATCACCCCGACCCTTCTTCCGGTGCCCGGCAACAGCTACTATATCACTTTTGATGCGGGGATCGTGGAAGATCCCGCCGGCAATGCGTTCGCCGGCTTCAACGATTCCTCCACTTGGAGCTTCACCGCCGACAATACGCCTCCCGTGGCGACCATCACCGACAATTCCGTCGGTGGCGAAGTCTTCCTCTCGCTTCAACCCACGGTGACCTACACCCTGACCTTCGACGAAGTGATCACCACTGCCGTCACCACCACGGACTTCGAGGTGCTCGGCACGGCAAACGCGTCGGTGGACAGCGTGACCCAGACCGCGCCCAACACCGTGCAGGTGGTCACGACCGCCTCCACCTTCGGCACCATGAATCTGAACGCCAAGTCCAGCGCCTCCTTCTCGGACCTGCTAGGCAACACGCTCAACGGCCCATTCGCGGATCCCGACACGGTCACGGTGCGCGACATCAGCGAGATCGAAAGCCAACTGGGCATCCTCAACCTGAGCGCCAGCAACGGCGTGAACCCGGCCACTGGAAACCTGTGGCAGGTGGGAGACAGCTACCGCCTTGCATTCGTTACTGAAGACACCACGTTGGCCACCTCGGTCGATATCGCCGACTACAATGCGTTCGTCCAAGGCGAGGCGGCTGCAAGCGCCACTTTCGCCAACCTCGGTTCGGTGACTTGGAAGGCAATCGCCTCGGCCGCAGGTGACGGCGACACGATCCCGGCAGTTGACGCCCGCACCAACACCGCAACCAACCCAAGCGTGGATGGCACCGGCGAAGCGGTCTATCTGATGGACGGCAACTCGGTGTTTGCGACGAATTACGCGGATCTCTGGGATGGCAATGCCCCGAGCGGCGTACGCATCAACCGCACACAGAACAATATCGCCCGTCTGGGGAACTTCCCAGATACTCCCATCTGGGCGGATTGGACGGCGGTTTGGACCGGCACAGGTGGCAACGGCGCCGCCAGCAGTGCGCTGGGTGTCGCCAGCCCGCGCCTCGGGTTGATGCAAGCCGAGGTTCAGTTCTGGATTACCCGATCCACAGCGGATGGCACGGCCAATTCGTTGCCGATGTATGCCCTGTCCGACCCGCTCTCCGTGCAAGCGGCTGGTTCCTCAAGCCCCTTCGACACCTGGGCGGGAACCGGAACCCTCGGTCCTGTGACCTTCGGTGGCGACACCAATGGTGACGGCGTGCAGGACGGCCTGGCCTTCCTGCTGGGCGCGGCCAATCCGGACGACAGTGCCCTCGGCCTGCTGCCCACCGTCACTGAAACCGGCGGCGGACTGGTCATGACCTTCAGCATGCTGGATTCCGCCAGCCGCGGCACGGCGACGCTCAGTGTCGAGCACAGCAGCGACCTCGGCATCACGGATCCGTGGTCCACCCCGGTGGCAGTGCCCGATGCGACCCCGGACCCGCAGATCCCGCCCATCGACTTCCAGGTGAGCGGCGGACCTGGCACCCTGTCCGTCATTGCGACCATCTCGTCGAGCGAGGCGGCAGCCGGCAAACTCTTCGGCCGCCTCAAGGCGACGGAATGAGAACCCATCGTTGATCACCCAAAACCCATCAGCGGCCTCCCATCCCGGGAGGCCGCTTTTTTTGGCTCACGTTCGGGACATCTGAATTCCGCTCCAACCATTTCAGGCCGCAACCGCCAACTCGCCAAACACGCGAACGCGTAAGTGCGGGGCGGGGTCGAATTGATTATGAACTCCGAACATTCAGCTATCCCGAATATCCATGACCGACAAAGAAAAGCTCCAATCCCTGTTTGATGCCGCGATGCGCTCTCCCGAGGAGCCCGGGGGCAAGCCGAAACGTGCCGTGCCCGGTGCCGAATCCGCCAAACCGCCTGAGGCAGAACCGGCCGTCGTGGAACCTGCGACAGCGGAGGAAAAACCGGCAGTCATCTCACCCGCCGAGGCCTTGGACAAGGAAGCCGCGGAAGAATTGGGCTTGTTGCTCGACGAGCGCATCCGCCGCGACAAGCGCAAGCGCCGGATCGAGGTGCTGTTGACGACGGTGGCTCTTCTGGGCTCCGCGCTGGGCGGCACGGTCTGGTTCGTGCAGGACAAGGAGCGGGTTTCGGCAATGACCCAGGCGGTGGATGAAATCCGCACGGCGGGCGATCCGGAAACGATGGCCGCGAACTACAATCAGGCGCTCGAAAAAATCGCGCAGCGCGGCAACCAGCTCGATTCCGCCACCGCCGGCATGGGCGTAAATCCCAACAAGGACCACGGCGGGGACCTTCACATGGAAGCCGAAATGAAGCAGATGATGGGCAAGGAAGGCGGCGCGACCACCTGCCAGCGCAACAAGCTGCTGGTTCAGAACTTCAGCGACATGGACGGCATCGAGTGACCCGCCATCACGCGTAGCTGCGGATGGCGACTTTCACTTCCTCGTATTCGAGCGTCTCCTTGTGGAGGACCGGCGCGTTGCCCTCACCCTTGTATTCCCAGCACGAGACGTAGGAGAACTTGTCGTCGTGGCGCTTGGCCTCGCCAGGCTGGGTGCTGCCGGACTGCACTTCGGAATCGGCCTCGGTGAACTGGTGCTCGGTGCGGAAGTGGCCACCGCAGGATTCCTCGCGGTCGAGCGCGTCGTGGCACATCACTTCGCCGAATTCGAGGAAGTCGGCCACGCGGCCGGCTTTTTCGAGTTCCATGTTGGCGGTGTCGCCGGAGCCGGGAATGCGGACGTTCTGCCAGAATTCCTCGCGGATTTCCGGGATGCGGGTGAGCGCGTGCTCGAGGCCCTCGCGGTTGCGGGCCATGCCGCAGTAGTCCCACATGATCTGGCCAAGCTCGCGGTGGAATGAATCGACCGTGCGCTTGCCCTGAATCGAAAACATCTTGGAAATCCGCTCTTTGACCTCTCCCTCGACCTGTTTGAACTCGGGCGCGGAAGTGGTGATCGAGCCGGGCTTCTGGGTGACGAGGTAGTTGGCGATGGTCGCCGGAATCACGAAATAGCCGTCGGCCAGGCCCTGCATCAGCGCGGAGGCGCCGAGACGGTTGGCACCGTGATCGGAGAAGTTCGCCTCGCCGAGCACGTGCAGGCCGGGGACGTTGGACATCAGGTTGTAGTCCACCCACAGGCCGCCCATCGTGTAGTGAACGGCGGGATAAATCATCATTGGCAGCTTGTAGGGATCCTCGCCGGCGATCTTTTCATACATCTGGAACAGGTTGCCGTAGCGGGAGCGGATGGTCCCCTCACCAAGCCGTTTGGTGGCGTCTCGGAAATCGAGATAGACACCGAGGCCGGTGGGCGCGATGCCGCGGCCGTCGTCGCAGACTTCCTTGGCGGCGCGCGATGAAATATCGCGCGGCGAGAGGTTTCCGAACGACGGATACTTGCGTTCGAGATAATAATCGCGCTCGTCCTCGGGCACGTCGTTCGGGTTCATCTGCTTCTTGCGCAGCTTCTCCGCGACTTCCTTGGACTTCGGCACCCAGATGCGGCCGTCGTTGCGCAGCGACTCGCTCATCAGCGTGAGCTTCGACTGGTATTCGCCGGAGACCGGGATGCAGGTCGGATGGATCTGCGTGAAGCACGGGTTGGAGAAAAGCGCACCGCGTTTCGCGGCACGCCAGGCGGCGGTGACGTTGCAGCCCATCGCGTTGGTCGAGAGGAAAAACACGTTGCCATAGCCGCCGGTGGCGAGGATCACCGCGTCCGCGGCGTGCGAGCTGATCTGGCCGGTGGCCAGGTCGCGCACGACGATGCCCTTGGCGTGGCCGTCCACCAGCACCACATCAAGCATCTCGGTGCGCGAATACATCTTCACCCCGCCCTTGGCGATTTCCTTCTCCAACGCCTGATAGCAGCCGATCAGCAACTGCTGCCCGGTCTGGCCGCGGGCGTAGAAGGTGCGCGAGACCTGCGAACCGCCGAACGAGCGGTTGTCGAGCAAACCACCGTATTCGCGGGCGAAGGGCACGCCCTGCGCCACGCACTGGTCGATGATCGCGTTGGCAACCTCGGCGAGTCGATAGACGTTGGCCTCGCGGGCGCGGAAGTCGCCGCCCTTGATGGTGTCGTAAAACAAGCGGTAAACCGAGTCGCCGTCGTTCTGATAGTTCTTCGCGGCGTTGATGCCGCCCTGCGCGGCGATCGAGTGCGCGCGGCGCGGGCTGTCCTGATAACAGAAGCACTTCACCTGATAACCCAGCTCGGCAAGCGAAGCCGCCGCCGCACCACCGGCCAGGCCGGAACCGACGACGATGACCGAGAACTTCCGCTTGTTGGCCGGGTTAATCAGCTTCGAGTCCATCTTGTGCTTGGACCACTTTTGCGCGAGAGGGCCGGACGGGATCTTGCTGTCGAGAGTCATGGGATTGATTATTGGTGATTGATTATTGATTATTGGGAATTCCCACGAGCGGTTTTAATGGATGCGAGGAATATGGCGGTAAGTTCGGTGGCTTCCTGCCACAGCGGTTTCACTTTGTCTTCGGGCAGGATTCCGTCTTCCATGATGAGTTCTATCCACAAGGCGGATTCGTCGGATTCCTCTGCGGCTGTCCCGCATTTGGAGGCGAAATCGGCACGCGATTTGCCGATGCAGGCTGCCCGGTAATTCGCGGCGACCGAGGTTCCAGAGCGGATGAGTTGGTTGGCGATCGTCCGGCCCACCTTGTCCTCCGGCAGGGCACGCACCAATCGGATGACCCGCAGTGAAAACCGCTTGCAGCGTTCTTTCAGTTCTTCCGGGGTCATGGGTCCAATATTCAATTATCAATATTCAATATCCAATCCCTCAGCGTCCGAAACCGAAGAAGTTGATGGCAATGGGTATCGAAACGAAGCCCAGCCAGATGAAGAGCGCGTAGGCGATGGAGATCTGCTGGAGGGCGGGCGCGGATTTCTGTGAGCGCAGGCCGAGGGTTTGGAACACCGATTGGAAACCATGCACCAGGTGCGAGGCCAGGAAGGTCATCGCGATGATGTAGAACAGCGAGACATACCAGACCGAGAAGCCGTCGATGACCATTTTCCACGCGTTGTGCACTTCCTTGCCGTCGAGCAGGTAGGTGTAGAGCGCCGGATTGTCGTATTCGTTGCCGGCGCGGACGGTGAAGTGGAGGATGTGGTAGATGAAGAAAACGAGGATCGTCAGGCCGGTGAGGATCATGTAGCGCGACGAGGTGCTGGCCTGGATCGTGTTCTTGAACTCGTAGGACTTGCGGGCGGCCTTGTTCTGCCGGGTCAGCGCGATGGTGGCGATGATGTGGGCGGCGAGCATCACCAGCATCACGATCCGGAACACCCAGATACCCGCGCCGTGGCCCATGTGGTGGAGGAAGTAGGCGTAGGCGTTGAACGCCTCCGGCCCCATGAAGACCACCAGATTGCCGACCAGATGCCCGGCGAGGAACAGCAGCAGGAAAAGGCCGGTGAGGGCGACGACGAGCTTTTTCCCGATGGAGGAGGACCAATACGTTTGTAAGCAACGGGCAAGGGCGTTCATGACGGTGTGAAATCGGCGGGCCGCGCCGGGCGCGCGGAGAAATAGGCACGCGTCGGTGGCTTTTCAAGGGGAGACTCCGCCCGGCGCAGGATCGGTGGGGCGAATGAAAGGATTTGCGGAGTAAAAACCGGGCACGTCATGCGGTTTTCGGAGCATCCTCTCTCCAGATTCCGCAGACCGGGACGGCCATCCACCCTCGCAGGCCACGGCCAATTTTCGGCTTGAGCCGGCGTTCGCTTGCAGGGTCAATGGGACGATGCATCGGATCAAGTCATTCGGATGGTCCGGACCTGGTCTGGTTTTGGCGTGCTGGCTTGGCGTGACTCCCGCCTCCCGGGCGGTGGAGCATGCACACGTCGATGCGCTGCGGCGGGAGGCCGAGCGGTTCCCGCGCGTCGAGTTCGGTTTGAGCGATGACGGGGAGGCGCGACAGCACGTGGTGCCGCCTCCCGACAAGCCCTTAAGGATCGGAGACATGGATTTCCATGCCGTCAGGTTCCGCACGCCGGACTGGCTGAACGGACCGGTCGATTGGATGATGCTGTGCCTGGGGGAAGCGAATGTCGCCTCCGGGGAATTCAAAGCCGCCGTGCTTCCCATGGAGGGCGGCCTGATGACCGGCGTGAGTTATATGAATGTCGCGAAGAAGGACTTTCCCCGCCTGTATGAGAGGTATCCGGAGATCACGGCCGCGCTGCGCCAGGTGGTGGAGCGGCGCAAGCTCGGGAAGGACAAGGAATACCTTCTCTACTATCGAGCGCCGGCGGGAAAACTCCCGCAAGTGGCCGTGATGATGACGGTCGGTTCGGAGCGCGGCTTGTATGAATTCGGCTGGTTGCCGCGCGGGCCCAAGCCGATCGCGCGGATCGTGCCGGCGGAATATATCATGTGCGAAGTCATGGAAATCCGGGAGCGGGACGGCGACGAGGCCGCCCTGCGGCATCTGGACCGGCAACTGCACCGGCGCGCCTATTATTCCTATTACTACTCCAACCTGTTCACGGAGGCATGGCGGGAAGGCCAGGTTCACAGCGGTCGTGACGACCGTGCATGGGCGGCCACGCTCTATGACCGGTTGCTGATGTCCGCCGTCAGGAATCGATATTACCGGCAGGCCATCGAAGTCGTGCCGAACACACTGTCCTCGCTCCGTGCGGCCCACCGGCACGGCAGGCATGCCGACCTGCTCGCCTGGTGGGGCGAGGCCCAGACGCAAGGCGGCTATCTGATGGATCCCGGAGCCTACCCCGATCTCGGACCGGGAATCGCGCTGCTGCCTGAAGTGCGGCTGCGCGACATCCCCCGCCTGGCGGCATTTGCAAAAACCGACTTCGGAGACAACAAGCCACGCAGCGTGCCCTTCAAATTCGAACGCCTCTCGGCTTCCGGTTTCCGTGGGTGGGCGGACCAGGACGAACGCTCGGGACGCTGGCGGGAGGCCTTGGAATGGCGTCTGTGGCTGGCCAAGTGGGCGGAGACGGAATGTGCCAGGTGGATGGACATCGAAATCGCCAACACCTGGCACGGCTCGTCGCTTGCGATCGCCGAGTGCCTCCGCAAGCTCGGCTTCGACGAAGCCTCCCGCACCGCCTACTCCGGCATTGTCGAATCCACCCTGCCCGACGGCTATCAGAACCGTTCCAAGACCCAGGCCGAATCCGAACGCATCTCGATCGAGATCGATCTGGGGACTGCCGCTGCCGACGCATCAGTTCGCGCGGACGAATTGGCGGAACACCTGCGCGTGAGCCGATACGCCTCGCTTGCATCCCATTACAATGCCGTGATCGTCTTGGCCAAGGCGTTGATCCACGAAGGACGGGTGCAAGAGGGGATGGAGCGGCTCGACGAACTCGTCGAAAAAGGCTACCGCCCGGCCCGCCTTGAAAGGGTGAAACAATGGATCCGCCACGGCATCGGGAAGGACATCGAGGCCGAGTTGCAGACCTGCCTCAGCGAGCTGCGTGAAAGCGGCGACAAGATCTCCGAACCGGAAGTTTATTCGTTGTATGCCGATTTTCTCGAAACCGCTGGCCGCCATGCCGAAGCGGTGCGCATGCGCCGCGAAGCCGTGCGCCTCTGCCGCGGGTTCGATCTATTTGTCCACCTGCCCCGCGAGTTGGCCAAGCTTGCGGTGTTGCTGGATCGCCTTGGCGATTCATCCGGTGCCGACGATGCCGCGAAGCAGGCCAAGCGACTCGCCGATACGCGCCGTCTGCCCGCCCGGGCGATCGATGAAATCCACCGCACGCTCGCGCTTCGCGTCCGGCAAAGCGCCGCAGCCGACGATACCGCTGCCTCCGTTCCACCGGTGGACCTGCAACCCGTGCGCTCGCTGGTGATTCCGGTGGAGGGCGTTTCGCTAGAGACACGCCTGACTCTCTCGAATCCCTCGCAGCACGTCGCATCCGGCGTCCTCGCCGTTTCAGGACTGCCGGTCTCGCTGCATCATGAAGATGCACAGGGTGTGGTGCTTGCCTCGATCGGTGAGAATCCATCCCCCGCAAGCCTGCCATTGCGGATCGACCCGGGCCATTTCGTGATGATCCGCCTGCTCGGAGACAAGCACCCGGTGCCGACCGGCGAGGCCGCTTTCACCTGGCAGCCGGAATCCACCGGGGAAAATGCCGCCAGTTCCAGCATCGTCATCGAGGCGGCCGACGAGGGCGTCACCACCGCCGTGATCGAGGCCGGCGAATTCCGCCGCAATCCATTCTACGGCGTGCCGATCCACCACCATTACATCGATGCCACGGGCGCGGCGGAATCCGCGCCGGTCCGTTTCGTCACCTCCGTTCCGGCGCGGGTGGAAATCTACGACGGCGATGACCATCCGCTGGCGGTCGATGCCGACGGCAACGGATCGCTCAACGACGCCGCGGACGAGCGCTTCGCCATGGGCGACGGCAATGGCCACATCGTGCTCGCACTCGCCGACCGCCAGGCCGTCATCCGCCTGCAAGTCTATCCGGCGGAAGCGTTGCCCGAGGATGGTCTGACCATCCGCTTCGAGGTGCTTGCAGGAGGTGAATGGATCGTCCACGCCGAGAACCGCCTGATGCCGTGAGTGGCGGGAGCGGAAATGGAAATTCATTCCGTCGCCTTGAGGCGCGCGAACAGCTTGCCGCCCTCCGCCACGTCGGCGGAAATCGTGGCGGTGACGGTATTGAGCGGACTTCCAAGCCCGACGTCGAAGGTCACGTTGCCATCGACGGTTTCACCCTCGGTATCGGGGACGGGAACCGTGGTCCATGAACCGGTTTCCAGGCTCGTGCCGTATTCGATGGCAAGCGAAGTGGAACCGCGGACGGTGGCGTTGCGCATGCTGAAGTCCAAGGTGAGGTTGCCGGTCCCTTTGCTGACCGATGGCAGCAAGCCGAGGGCGTCGGCGGAGGTGGGGCTCCCGGCACCGAGCAGGAAGGCCAGGCCGTTGGAAATGCCGTCTTCGTTTGCGTCGTCACCAAAAAGCACGTCTTCGCCGGCCCAGGCGAGGTAGGGGTCGGCGGGGGCGCTGGAATCGACGGTGAGATGGTAGGCTGATCGGTGTTTCAGTTGTCTGCCGCCCGGCGATTCGGTGAAGAGAGAAAGCATCGGTCGCCCGGTCTGGTTTCACCCTTCCCTTGCTGATTCACTGGACCACGGATCGACCGAAACACCGGTACTATCAGCGGCGGCGGCGCAGGAGCATGAGCATGCCAAGGCCGCCGAGAAGCGCGGCGCAGGGTTCGGGGATGACTTCCACTGTGCCGCTGAGCTCAATGTCGTCAAAAGCCCAAGCTCTCAAATTCGAAGAGCTCTGGGGATGGGTAATATAAAAGCGAAACTCGACGGTTGTGTCGGTCAGATCCTGGAGTGAGGCGATCCCCGACAGATCGATCGACCTGCTGGTAAAAGCGGTCATTGACCCACCGGTGCCAGAGCTCCCCGAAGCGTGCAGGCCATCCAATATATTCGCATAAGTGAAACCTGTCTTATCAGTGTAGATGCCATAGGATTGGCGATACGCATTCTGTGTGGCCCACCCATAGTTCAGGCTGGTCAGGCTCATCACTTGACCGACTGGAACTGTAACAGTGAAGGTGACATAGTCGTTCGCCGTAATGGCTGGCGGCTGCTGGGTTGCGAGAGTGTTGTTGCTATTGGACGCCGTTGTTTGGTTGCCACGGACTTCCATGCGATCACTGGCGAAGATGGTTCCGCTGATGCCCGCGCCTTGGGTGATATTGGAGGTGCTCGTGATTGGCTCGGAGTCCGAACTGGCAGCTGAATCTCCCGTGAAATTAAACTGCGAGATCACCACAGCGGCGTGAGAACTCAATGAAGCTGTCATCAGGGTTGATGTCACGATGAGAAGAAGATGTCTCGATGTTTTCATGGTGCTTGGTGTAGCTTGATCGATGGTCGTTTGAATGTGGAATGTGAAGGAAGCTGGTGGTGGTCAATTTTCCGCCTTGAGGCGGCCGAAGAGCTTGCCGGTGCCGTTGGCGGCGGCGGAGGAGATCGTGGCGGTGACGGTGTTGAGCGGGCTTCCAAGAGTGATGTTGAAGGTCACGTTGCCATTCACGGTTTCGCCGTCGGCGTCGGGCACGGGCACCGTGGTCCAGGAACCGGTCTCCAGGCTGTTGCTGTGCTCGATGGCGAGTGCCGCGTCGCCACGGGCGGTGGAATTGAGCATGCTGAACGCAAGCGTTAGCTTGCCGGCGTCTTCACTGGCGGTGGGCAGCAGCACGAGAGCGCTGACATCCGGATCCGCGGCACCGAGCAGGAAGGCGAGCCCGTTGCTCACGCCGTCGCCGTTGGAGTCGTCCGCGAAGAGCACGCCTTCGCCGGCCCAGGCGAGGTAGGGATCGGCGGTGGGGTTGTCGCTGACGAGGCGCAGTTCGGTGTTGCCGACGACTTGCAGGCTGTAGCCTTCGATATTTTCGGCGAGCACCGGATCGTCGGCGATGGAAGCGGCGGTGAGCAGGGTGTAACTGTTCGCGGCGGGAGTGCCGAGCACGCGGATCGTGCCGTTGGTGAGATTCACTGCGGCGCTGGAGGCGGTGACCGGTGATGCGATGTCCAGGCCTAGCACGCCGTCGCTTTCGCTGGCGAAGGAGATCGACACGGTGGCCTGGGTGGCACCGGTGAGAACCAGCGTGCCCGCTTCAATTTCGGTCGCGCCGGTGTAGGTGTTTTCGCCGCCGAGGGTGAGGGTGCCTTCGCCTTTCTTGGTGAGGCCGCCACCTTCCGTGGTGCCCTCGATCAGAGCCCGGCCGATGGTGATGTCGAAGCCGTTGGTGTCTATTTTGGCTCCCATTTCCTCGACGCGGGCGGTGTTCACGTCCGCTTCACGCATGTAGTCCGGGTTGTCATCACTCGCGCGGAGGATGCCGCCATTGAAGTTGATGGTGGAAACAGCCGGGGATGCCCGGCGCGAGAAGTTGCCCACCGCTAGAATGCCTTCATGGGTGACTTCATCGATAACGACACTGTTGAGATTGACGATGCCATTGACGGCACCGCCAGATGCAGTGCCTTCACCCACTGAAAGCGTTCCGGTGGTGAAGCTGCCGTTGTTGACGTTGAGGGTGGCCGTTCCGCCGAAATTAAGTCCCAAAGTGAACGTGGTGCTGCCACCATTCACATTGGTGTAATGGCCTCCGGAGATGTTGAGCGTGGCCGTGCCACCACCATTGGACATGGCATCGTTTTGCGTGCCCTGGCTGTCGAAGGTGCCACCTGTGAAAGTGACCGTCCCATTCGTCCCCGACCCGTTGCCGATCACGAGGGCGCGGTTGCTGGCAATATTGTAAATCGTGTCACCTTGCGCGGACGAATAAATCAGTTCCGGTGGGGTGGGGTGATTGGGACTTGTCGCGCCAATATTGATGCGGATGCCCCTCGCGGTTGGCGCTTCACCCGTCACCGGCGCGGTTGCGGTGGTCCAGTTTTCGTCATCGGCCCAATCGCTGCTGTTGGCTCCGGTCCAGGTGGTGGCTCCCGTGGTATGGGCGTTCGTCGTCCCCAGAGGCAGCAGGAGAGTCGATATGAGGAGAAGGAACGCGCCGAGTGGATGTGTGGTTTTCATGAGATGGTGGGGTTGATCGTTGTTTCAGTGATTTCGGTTGCTTGCGGCCCGGTGTTTCGGTGAGGAGAGAAAGCATCGGTCGCCCGGCCTGGTTTCACCCTTCCCTTGCTGATTCACTGGACCACGGATCGACCGAAACGCCGGTACAATCAGCGCCGGCGGCGCAGGAGCATGAGCAGGCCAAGGCCGCCGAGCAGCGCGGCGCGGGGTTCGGGGATGACCGTGTATTCGAACGAATGGATGCTTGTGTTGTTATCCAGTGTGGTGAAACCCACGCTGTTGATGCCATTTCTCAGGGATTCGCTGATGGTCGATGTCGTGAACGTGGTCCAATCCGAAGCAGACGGATTCTTATAGAAATAGCTCACAGTGCCGGAACCGCCCGTGGTGAAATCGAGCACGACCCGGAGGTCGAGGGTGTTGCTCTCTCCTGCTGCGTTGGTGCTGGTGGAGCCGACACTGTTCGAGGCACCGGCGCCATTGAAGGCGCGGATATTGTCATTGCCACGCCACAACATCCAATAGGTGCCCGTGCCTGCGACATTCCAGGCATTGGTGTTGGTGGTCTGGGTGGTGAAACCAATGCCAACCCAGTCGGCGTCACTGCTGGCGAGATTGTTGGTGACCCTCGCGGTGACGGTGTAAATCTTGGTCAGGTCGAATGTCGGAATAGGCAGATTCGCGGAACCCGATCCGCTGCTATTCACCCGTCCATTGGTGACATCCTTGGTGTAAACCGATTGGGCTCTCCATGTTTCCGTGCCGGGCCGGGTTTGCGGAGCCTGGCCGTTCAACGCAGTGCTGGTGCCGCTGGTGAAATCGTCGGAATAGATCACCGCCGATAAAGCGGGTCCTGTGGACAAGGCGAGACCGAACAGGGCTGCAAGGAATCTGGAGTTTTTGAGTCTCATGAGAACGGGATTTGAGGAATGGGATTTCAGACTCCGGTGAAATGCGCCTCGAATCTGGTCAGGCTGTGGCCGCTCAGAAAGTATTTTGTAGCCGGGCTTCTGGTCCGTTTTTCATCACGTTTGGCGGGTTTCTTTCATTCGTTTGCCTTGAGGCGGCCGAAGAGCCTGCCGCCGGAGGTTTTGGTGGCCGGGATGGTGGCGGTGACGCCTAGCGGGCCGCTGCCGGTGACGGTGAATGCCACGTCGTCCACCGTGCCGGTGGTGTCGGGCACCGGGACGGCGGTCCAGGGATCGGCGAGGCCGAGGTCGCTGCTGTATTCGATGGCGAGCGAAGCGTCGCCGCGGGCGGCGGCGTCCAGCATGGCGAACGACAGCGTGAGGTTGCCGTTGCTTTCGGTGGCGGTCGGCAGGGCCACGGCGGAGGTCGGGCTCCCGGCACCGAGCAGGAAGGCGAGGCCGTTGCTGATGCCGTCGTTGTTGGCATCGCCGGCGAAAGGCACGCCTTCGCCGGCCCATTGTTCGAAGGGATTGCCGGTGGCGGATGGCTCGCTGACGGTGAGTTCGAATGACTGGATGCCGGTGCTGCCGTTCAGTGTGGTGAAGCCAACGCTGTTGATCCCGCTGATCAGGCTGGCATTCAGCGTGGTCGGCCCGGCAAATGTGCTCCAGTCGGACGCACCCGGATGTTTATAGAGGAAGGTTGCCGTGTTGGCCGGCATATCGAGCACGATCCGCATGTCGAGGATGTTGTCCTCACCCGCGGCCGTGCCGCTGCCTGTGATCGAATTGGTCGCACCCGCACCCGCAAAGGCGGCAAACTGATCGTTTCCGCGCCACAAGAACCAATACGTTCCGGTGCCCGCCACGTTCCATGCATTGGTGTTGGTGGTTTGGGTGGTCCAGCCAATTCCGACCCAGCTGGTGTCGGTCCGGCTGTTGAGGACTCTGGCCGTCAGGGTATAGACCGAGTTCGGGTCGAAGGTTGGCATTGGGAGGTTTGCCGACCCGCTGCCGCTGCTGGTCACGGTGCCGATGCCGGAGGTGTTTTTTGTGAAAACCGAAGCTGCGCGCCAGGTTTCCGTGCCCGGGCGGGTCTGCGGTGCCTGGCCGGCCAATGCGCCATTCGTGCCCGATGTGAAATCATCCGAGTAAATGGCGGTGCCCGGGGCGGCGCCATTGCTGGTCGTGAAGCTCCATGAGCCGCTGCCGGAAATGCCGGCGAATGAATTTCCAGCGAGATCGGCGATGGCTCCGGCGTTCACTTCCACGTGGTATTGGGTCTCGGCCTCGAGGGAGGCGGGCAGCATGACGGTGACCACGGCGGAGGAAACCGCGACGCTGGCGCTGGTGACATCGATGGTGGCGATGGCGGTGTTGTCCATGGTGCGGACCACGATGCTGCCGGTGCCTTTTTGCACGGCTTCGTCGAAAGTCATGACCAGAGCGGTTCCGGGCAGGGCGTTGTTCGAGCCGTTGGCCGGGCTGAGGGAAACGATCGCGGGCGGGGTGAGGTCGGGCGCGTCGGTGGTGGCGGAGGCTTCGACCGATGGGGCGGTAGTGTTTTGCGCCGGGCTCTTGTCGCGGGCCTGCACGGTGAAGGCATAACTGGTATCCGCGGTGAGACCGGTGGCGGTGTAGGCCGGGCTGTCCTGCCACAGGCTGCTGGTGCCGAGCGTCACATTGGTGAATTGATATTCCACTCCACTGGGGTCGGTGGCGGTGGTGGCCGTCATGCTGATCGAGGTGAGACCGGTCGCGGCGGGTGGCGTCGCGAAGGTCATCGGGTCGGGCGTCGGGGCGGTTAGATCCGGCGAGGCGGTGGTGGCCGAGGCGGGGGCGGAGGGCGCGGTTTCGTTACCCGCCACGTCGCGGGCACGCACGGTGTAGGTGTAGGTGGTGCTGTAGTTGAGGCCGGTGGGCGTGAACACGGCTGAGCTTTGCCAACCGCTGTCGGGTCCGCCGCCGGAGGTGCAGGCGAAGTAATATTGCACGGCGGTGAGGTCGCTGGCGGTATTGGCCGTCATGGTGATGGCCGTTTCACCGAGCGCGGTAGGTGCGATGGCGAAGCTCATCGGGTTGGGAGCCGGCGCGGTGGTGTCGGCTCCCGCGGTGGCGCTGAGTTCGGCGGACCATTCGCCTTCGAGACCGTTGGCATCGCGGGCTTTGACGCGGTAGTGATAGGTCGCGCCGTCGGTGAGGCCGGTGTTGGTCCATTCGCGGCTGATGCTCCAGTCGCGGAAATCGCCGCTGGTGGTGTTTTCGAAGTAGTATTCGACGGGGAGCGATTGATCGCTGGCGGCGCTTGCCTTCATGCCGACCGAGCCGGTGCCTGCGCCTTGTGGCGCGACTTCGAAGCTCATCGGGTTCGGGATCGGCGGCGTATCGTCGTCCTGCATGTCGATGATCGCGCGGGCGAGGGCGTCGCCGACGAGCATGTAGGTTTCCGAGTTCCAGTAGTAATGGAAGTTTTCGGCGTTGGGAGATTGTTCGCGGGTGCGCCAGTAGTGGCGGGCCTCCATGGTTTTCACGTTGCCGGCGAATTCCGGGTAGTTGCCGCTGTCGCCATCCACGTTGAGTTGGGCCTGGGCGACCTTGGCACCGCCGGAGGTCTGGTCGGCAAAGCCGCCAACGGCGAAGGTGGCGATGGCATAGGGCGCGTTGGGGACGACCCTGGTCAGTTCGGACTCGTCATTGTTGTAACGATTTTCATAGTAGGTGCGCAGGAATTTGATTTTGCGCACCAGGTTTTCCTGATACTTCGTAGCGGCGGGTTCGCCCTGGTCGCCGAAGCCCTGGAACCAGCCGAAGCCGGCGATTTCGAAGCCTTGGGCGGCCCATTGCGGGTATTCGGTGGCAAAGTTGTCGAGCACGTAGCCGGTGGCTTGGGTGTTGTCGGTGGCTCCGGCGGGAGCCCAGTCCTCCTTGGCGAGGTAGAAGCGGTCGAATTCCTTGCCGGCATACCAACTGCCGGGGACGGGCGTGGTGCCGGTGGTCCAGCTTTGCGTCTGGTCGCCGTAGCCGGCGTAGGTTTTCCCATCGGTCCAATCGAAGCGCTGGCTGCCGACGGGTAGCACGTCCCAGAGCAGGCTGCGGTTGCCGACGGAAGCCTTGATGATGAGGACGGGTTCGTCGTGATACCAGCCCATGAGGTGGCCGAAGCCGAGTTCGGGACCGATGGACCCGCCATCGCGGCCGAAGCCCGGGCGGAGGGGTGCATTGCCGATCGCAGTGACGACGCCGCGGTAATGGACGTCGTTGCGGGTGACGTAGCCGCCACCGGGGGCGAGCAGGTGGGGGAATTTGTTTTCGCGCTGGGTCATGGTGGCCAGGGTGCCGGGGGCGGTGCCGTAAATCTGGCCGAAGCCGACCATGTTCGACTGGCCGGCGAGGATATAGACTTTCACCGGTTTGTTAGAGACTCCGGGCGCGCCATCGTGGGCCGGGAGTGGGTAGGGAACGCCGGGGGTGGAGGTGGCGTCGGTGGGGTCGGTAAGGGAAGCGAAGACCTCATACCAGTCGCCCGCGCCGTCGCCGTCGGTGTCGGCAATGTTGGGATTGGTGCCGGTATTGGTGGCGCTGACAAAGGTGCCGGTGCCGGTTTCGACCGTGTCGGAGAGGCTGTCGCCGTCGCTGTCGCGATCATTGGGGTCAGTGCCGGTATTGGTGGCGTTCACCCAGAGGCCGGTATGGGTCTCCCAGCCATCAAGCAATCCGTCGCCATCGGTATCGGGCTTGAGCGGATCGGTGCCGGTGTCGGTGGAATTGACCCAGGTGCCGGTCTTGGTTTCCCAACCGTCGAGCAGGCCGTCGGCGTCGGTGTCGGGGTTGGTGGGGATGGTGCCGGCGAGGAATTCCTCAAGGTTGGTGAGGCCGTCGTTGTCGGGATCCTGATCGGCGGCGGCGTCGGGGTCGTTTTGCCAATCGGCGGTGAAGTATTGTTCTTTCCAGGCATCGGCGATGCCATCACCGGTGGTGTCGGCGACGACGAAGTGATAGAGGCCACCGGTTTTCGGGGTGACTTCGGAACTGCCGTCGAGGTAGGAATCGACACGCCAATAATGGGTGGCGGCGACGGCGGGGACGTTGACGGCGAAGGAGGTGAGGTTGGGTTGTTTGTCGGCAACCTTCGTAAGGTTGTTGGGATCGGTGCCGAACCAGACATCGACCCAGACGTCGGTGCCGATGGCGGGGGCTTCGTTGGTCCAGGTGAGATTGACATCGCCGAAGGGCACGACTTTGCCGAAGGCGGGGTCGGGGTTGAGCGGGGAAATGAGCAGCACGGTGAGGGTGCCGGGGCCGGCGAGCCATGGCTGTGAGTTGGTATAAACGCCGGGGGCTTGCTCGACTCCATCAACGACAAGACCGCCGATGGTTGCGCTCTCGGTCATGAGGATGCGGTTGTTGCCGTTGCCGGACGGGCCGAGGCCGTTGAGGATGAGCCTGCCGGTGATGGCCATGACGTTGGGAGCGTTGAACTGGAGCTGAGGGGTTCGCACATAAGTGTCCGAGGCGGTGAGGATCGTCACATCGCCGAGACCGAGGGCGCCGGGAACGTTGGCCCTGAAAGGAAACATGTCCTGCCCGCGGCCGGATGAGCCCTGGATGATCATCGAGGTGAAGGTGTTGGGTGCGTTGAATTGCGCCCCTCCCCCGTTGGCATTGGTGCTCACGCTGAATTGATAAGGGCCGTTGACCGGGTAGTTGAACACCCCTTCGGAGGGAACCTGGGTGGAGGTGCCGAGAGTGACCCCGGCATTGCCCGTGAGGAGAATTTCCGGCATTTCGAAGCTGGCGCCGCTGCGCGAGATGATGCGGGCGCCTTCGGCCAGGGTGATGAGGGTGGTGCCCGGGATCCCAAGGGCATTGAACGAGGCGGGGCGGATGCGGTCGTCCCATCCCATCTGGAGTCTGGCATTCGTCTCAAGGGTGAGGTCGCCGCTATAGACTGGGGTGGTGTCGTCCCAGGCGGCGGCGGTTTTTCCGGCGGGGATCACGACATCCACCGCCCCGGCGGGCACGCCCACGCCGGACGGAAGCCAGTTGGATGCGGTCATCCAGGTGTTGCCGTTGGTGGTGGTGTTCGGGCCGTTGTAAGTGGCGGTCTGGGCGTGGGTGGCTGTGATGCCGAGCACACAGGTCGCGGCGAGTGGCAGGATGGATTTTCTCATGAAGTCGGGTTGTGCGGGTGGAGAAAGCGAAATCCGGAGGATGGCACGCATGGGGTGGAGGGAGGGCAACAGCGGGATCGGTATTCCCGACCGAGGCGCGGAGCGAATGATTTCACGCTCGACTACCGGTCCGGTTTTCATCACGTTTTGCACATGTCGGGCTTCAAGACATCGCGGGTGACCGAGCAGGCGGCGGCGCATTTGCGGGAGGAATTGCGCAAAGGGCGCTGGACGGGATTGATGCCGGGGCGGCGGGTGTTGGCAAAGGAGCTGGGAGTGAGCCACAGCACGGTGCAAGGGGCGCTGGATCTGCTGGAGGCGGAGGGTGTTTTGGCGGCAGAGGGAGCAGGCAAGCGGCGACGGATCAACATGGAGGCACGGGACCATGCGGCCCGCCTGACCATACGGATATTGCTCTACGATCGGCGTGAACTTGCACAATTCGAGTCCCGCAACCTGCGCTATCTGCTGCAGCAGGCCGGACATGTGGTGGAGTATGCCGAGAAGGACCTGCACGAACTCGGGATGGACGCGAAACGCGTGGCGGCATTCGTCAGCAGTCATCCGGCGGACGCCTGGGTGGTGAATGCCGGACCGCGGGCGGTGCTCGAATGGTTTGCGGCACAACCTGTGCCGGCGTTCGCCTTGTTCGGGCAAAAGGCCGGGTTGCCGATCGCCGGCGCGTCACCGAGGAAAATTCCGGCCTTGATCGCGGCGGTGCGGCGGCTGGCGGCACTCGGCCACCGGCGGATGGTATTGATCGTGCATGAAGAATGGCGCAAGCCCGCTCCGGGGATTTTCCAACAGGCGTTTCTGAATGAACTCGATGCCTTGGGCATACCGACCGGGCCCTACAACCTGCCGGAATGGGAGGACAGCCCAGAGGGCCTCTGCCGTGGCCTGGATTCACTGCTGGCCTACACACCACCGACCGCACTGATCGTCAGCGAGCCCAAGTTGTTCGTCGCCGTGCGGGATCACCTGGCACAGCGCGGGTTCGTGTCGCCACGGGGCGTTTCACTGATCTGCGACGACCCGGATCCGGTCTTCAGTTGGTGTCGTCCGACGGTGGCGCACATCCGTTGGAGTCATGAATCCATCGTCCGGCGCGTGGTGCGCTGGGCCGAGAACGTGGCCCATGGCAAGGATGATCGCCGCCAGACATTCACGCTGGGCAAGTTCATCGATGGCGGGACGGTCGGGCCGGTTGTCGCCAAGAAAGGACCTTAACACCTCACGCGTCGCGGAGGTATTCCGAGGCGAGGTCCACCGGTTGGTAGGGGACGGCGAAACGGTCGCAGATCAGGTTGGCGCTGATGCGGCCGGATTCGTAGATGGTGGGCAGTCCGCTGCCGGGGTGGGTGCCGCCGCCGACGAGATAACAATTGTCGAAGCCGGCGTAGCGGTTGTGCGGCCGGAAGTAGAGCATCTGGGTGAGCGTGTGGGCGAGGTTGAAGGTGGCGCCCATGAAGATGGAGGCGCTTTCCCAATCGGCCGGGGAGATGATGCGCTTGGCGACGATATGTTTGCGCAGGTCCTTCATGCCGGTGCGCTGCTCGATGCGGGCGAGGATCTTGTCCGCGTAGGCTTCCTTGTGGTTTTCCCAGTCGAAACCGTTGCGGTGATTGATGGTGGGCACGAGGATGTAGAGTCCGGACTGGCCGGCCGGCGCGACGTGGGGGTCGGTGATGCTCGAATTGCGGATGTAAATCGACATGTCATCCGAGACATGGCGCTCGCTCTGGATGTCGGCGACGTTGGCCTGATAGTCGTCGGCGAAGAGAATGTGATGGTGCGGCTCGTCCGGATAGATCGTGTCCAGGCCGACATAGATCATGAAGGTGGAACAGGAGAACTTGCGTCGGCGCATGGTTTCCTCCGGCACGTTGCGTGCGCCTAACAATCGGGTGGCGGCATGGCCGTAGTCGGCATTGACGACCACGGCATCGGCCTTGATGCGCTCGCCGTTTTGCAGCACCACGCCTTCCACTTCCCGGCCGCGGTGGAGGATTTCCCTCACCGGCGATTCGAGCCGCAGTTCACCGCCGAGTTGCTGGAAAACGTCGGCCATTGAGTGCGAGATGCGGTTGAGGCCGCCCTGCACGTGATAGACGCCGTAGCGGTATTCGGTGTAGGAGAGAATGCTGAACAAGGCGGGGCAATGCCACGGCGACATGCCGAGGTATTTCGCCTGGAAGGTGAAGGCGAGTTTGAGCCGCTCGTCCTTGAAGTAATCTCCGAGCACGTCGTGCACGCTGCGGCGGGTGGCCACGTAGGGCAGCGCCTTGAGCAGCGTGGGGCGCAGGAACGAGGTGAGTTCGTGATAGGAGTGCTGGAGGCAGGGATAAATGGCGCGGAACTTCTCTGCCTGCTCGGTCATGTAGCGCAGGAAACCCTCCTTGCTGCCGGGAAACACCCGCTCGACCTCGTCGGCCATTTTCGCCTTGTCGCTGTAGGTGTGCAGCGAGGTGCCGTTCCAGCTCAGCCGCGTCATCGGGTTGAGGTTGACGAAATCGAGGTGGTCGTCGCTGTTGCGGCCGGTCTCGGCGTAGATCTCGTCGAGACAGAATTTCTGATGGAGGAAGGTCGGGCCGAGATCGAAGGAAAAGCCGTCGAGTTTCACCTCGGAGTTGCGTCCGCCGACGCGGTCGTTTTTCTCGACGATGGTGACCTGGAAGCCGCGGTGGGCGAGGAGCATTCCGGCGGTGAGACCGCCGGGACCGGCTCCGACGACGAGGATGTGTTTGCGGTTTCCGGGGGTCATCTTGCGCTTGGAGTCGCGCGACTGTATCCGGCACTCCACGGAATGCAAACCCACCGCGCGTTTTTATCGGTGGCTGAAAAAGCTCTAAAAAACGGAGGGGTATCCCACGCTCAGGCGATGATTTCGAGGCGGCCGGTGGAGTCGCCGAAGCGGTCGGCGGGGGCGCCCATGCGGTCTAGCAGGGAGAGATAGAGATTGCACATCGGGGTGTCCTTCGGCGCGGCGATGGTGCGGCCCTGTCTGATGGTGCCGCCGCCGTGGCCGGCGAGGAGGAGCGGGAGGTCGTCGTGGTTGTGGCGGTCGCCATCGCTGATGCCGCTGCCGTAAACGATCATCGAGTCGTCGAGCAGCGAGCGCCCGTCCGCGCCGCGGGTTTCGTGCATTCTGGTGAGGAAGCGTGCGAGTTCGGTGATGTAGAAATGGTCGATGCGGGCGATGCTTTCGAGTGCCTCGGGTTTCTTGCGGTGGTGGGAAAGCTGGTGGTGGGCGTCGGGGACGCCGATTTCGTGGAAGGTGCGGTTGGATCCGTCGTGGGCGAGCATGAAGGTGCCGATGCGGGTGCTGTCGGTCTGGAAGGCGAGGACGAGCAGGTCGTACATCGCGCGGATGTGCTCGCGGTAGCTGGCGGGGATGCCGGCGGGCCGGAGGTCCTCCGGGACTTCGGCGCGGAATTTTTCGGCGCTTTCGATGCGGGTTTCCACGTCGCGCACGGCGGTGAGGTATTCGTCGAGTTTCCCGCGGTCGTGGGCGTCGAGGCGGGCGGCCATGCGTTTCGCGTCGTGGCTGACGAAATCGAGCACGCTCTTGCGGCGGGCGAGGCGCCGGGCGTCCTGCTCGGCATCGCCGCCGCCGAAGAGTTTTTCGAACACCAGCCGGGGATCGCGTTCGGCGGGGACGGGCGTGGATTCCGAGCGCCACGAGAGGTTGAACTGATAGGCGCACGAGTATCCGGAGTCGCAGCCGCCGGTGCGGCGTGGCGGATCGGTGCTGAGTTCGAGCGAGGGCAGGCGGGTGAGGTGGCCGATTTTCGCCGCGGCGGCCTGATCGATGGACAAACCGAGGCGGATGTCCGAGCCGCTGGTTTTGCGGGCCTGGACGCCGGTGAGGAAGGTGGCGTTGGCGCGGGCGTGGTCGCCGGGACCGTCGCCATTCGCGAAGGCGTTGTCCTGATTGAGGTGGCGAAGCAACGAGAAGTGTTCCCGGATGGGTGCCAGCGGGGACAAGGTGGGCGAGAGTTGGGTGCCGTCATCGGGCAGCCAGCGGCTGAGGTTGACGCCGTTGGGCGCGTAGATGAACGCCATGCGCAGCGGGCGGGCGGGCTGGAGCGCGCGGGCGGAGGCGGCTGCGGCCAGGCCGGGAAATGTGGGCAGCGCGAGGGTGGCGGCAAGGCCTTTGAGGAAGGTGCGGCGGGCGGATCGGTTCATGACGTGCGGCGGTATTGGAATGGAACGGAGTGGATCACGGCCCGGATCAGCGGGATGATGCGGGATTCGTTTTCGCGGGTTTTGGTTTTGATTTCCCCGATGGCCGGGCGGTCGAGCGGAGTGAGTCCGCGACCGAGCGCGTAGGTGAGCATGCGGGTGGTGATGGCGTGGAGAAAACGATCGTCGTATCGGGTGGCGAGGATTTCAAGGAGTTCGGCCGGCCCGGCGAAAACGGTGCCGTCGAGCAGTTCGCCAGAGGTGTCGATGGGCCGGTTGTTTTCGCTGGCGCGGAACCGGCCGATGGCATCGAAGGCCTCGAGCCCGAAGCCAAGGGGATCGATCAACGCGTGGCAGGCCGAGCAATTGGGATCGGAGCGGTGGCGTTCGAGTTCGGCGCGGAGCGATGCGGCCCCGGCGTCGGCGGTGGCGGATTCGAGAGGCGGGATATTCTGCGGTGGCGGCGGCGGCGGGGTGTCGAGGATGGTTTCGAGGATGTATTTCCCGCGCAAAACCGGCGAGGTGCGGGTCGGGTAGGAGGTGAGCGTGAGGATGGATGCGTGGCCGAGGATGCCGCGGCGCTCCGATCCCAGCGCCACGCGGCGGAACTCGTCGCCATCCACATCCGGGATGCCGTAATGGCGGGCGAGGCGCTCGTTGACGAAGGTGAAATCGGCGGAAATCAGGGTGTGTATGGGGAGGTTTTCGCGAAGCACGAGCTTGAGAAGCTCCTCGGTCTCGCGCCGCATGTCGGTGGCGAGCGATGAGTCGAAATCCGGGAAGCGCTTCAGATCGGGCGAGAGCAGCGGCACGTCTCGCAGTTGGAGCCACTGGCCGGCGAAGTCGGAAACCAGAGCGTCCGCCTTGGGCGAGGCGAGCATGCGGGTGATTTCCTCATCGAGAGATGCGCGGAGCCTGCCGCGACCGGCCAGTTCCAGCAGTCGATCATCCGGCATGCTGCTCCACAGGAAATACGAGAGCCGCGAAGCCAATGCGAACTCATCGACCAGAACCTTGTTTCCCCGGTCCGTGCCCGGATCGTCGCCGGGAAGCTCGCCGCGGAACAGGAACCACGGGGAAACCAGCATCACCTCGAAGGCATCGCGCAAACCGAACCCGGGATCCTCGCCGCGTTCGATGGCGGCATCGACCAAGCCGAGATAGCGCTCGATTTCGTCGGCCTCGGACGGACGGCGGAAGGCGCGGAGTGCGAAGTTTTCCAAAATGCCGGTGGCCCAGGCACGGACGTCCTGTCCGGGCGGGCGCGGCGGGACGAGACGGGTGTGGGTTTCGGACCCGGGCACCAGCGACGCATCAAGGGCGGTCGCGGCGGCGGTGTGGAAACGCTCGACGTGTGCGGCCGAGACGGTGAGCACATCGCCGATGTTGTCGAATCCATAGCCGGTGTCATCCGGCGGAAGCAGCGAGGAGACATCGATTTCCACTCCCAGCAGATCGCGGATGGTATGTCTGTATTCGGTCCGATTGAGGCGGCGCATGGTGACGACGCCCGGATCCGGGTTGTCGGGATCGACCCAGAAAATCCGGTCGTCGATCCATGAAACCAGCGCCCGCCGCTCCTCCTGCGTGGGCTGCGGTTTGTCGGGCGGCGGCATCAGGTGAAAATCGATCTGATCGCGCACCTTGGCCCAGAGATCGCGGTCGGCGAACAGGGTGTCGTGATCGCGGTAGGTGTCGAATTCGACGCCGCCCTTGCGGATGCCGTCGGAGTGGCAGTCGAAGCAGTGGTTTTCGAGGATCGGCTGGATGCTCGCGAGATAGTCCGGTTGGGGATCGGACCCCGGGGAAACATCTTGGGAAGGTGTGGCCGCAGTGAGACCGAGGGCGGCGGCGAACCACGGCAACGAGAACCAGCCGCCGGCGAATCCCGTGCAAGCGATGGTCAATATGGCAAGACCCCGGCTCTTCATACAAATAAAGGATACTCGCGCGCCTGACGGATTGTTTCCATGAAATATTTGGGATCGAAGCTCCACACAAGGTCGTCTGGAAGCGGGTGAGGCGGAAAAGGAAATTTGGTGGCCGTGACCGCAGGCGGGGGCTATGCGTGGCGCGCGATCATGTCGAAACCCGGCGCAAGTGTGGAGGCGAGCCAGCGGGCGGTGGCGGAGGTGCGGCTGGGCGGCAGGCTGGCGGGACTTTCGCTGCCGCGGCAGGTGCTGACGTTGGCGATGTGGCCGTTGCTGGAGCAGGTGCTGGCGTTTTTCGTGGGTCTCACCGACCTGCTGATCGCCGGCCGCATGGCGGATGGCGCGGACCGCGTGGCGGTGCTGGATGCGATGGGCCTCGGCGGATACGTGGCGTGGTTTTTCAACATCCTGCAAGCGGCGGTGGCCACCGGGGTGATGGCGCTGGTTTCACGGGCCACCGGCGCGCGCGATCACGGGTTGGCCAACCGCGCGCTGGGCCAAGGGCTGTGGCTCGGGCTGGCGGCGGGCATGGGATCGTGGCTGATCCTGCAAACCGGCATTCCGCCGCTGATTCATTGGGTGGGCCTGGCACCATCGGCCGCCGCGAAGGCGGAGGAATACCTGCGGGTGCTGGCATGGAGCGGTCCCTTCAGCGGGGTGGTGTTCGCGATTTCCGCCGCGCTGCGCGGCTCGGGCGACACCCGCACGCCGTTTGCGGCGATGATCGTGGTGAATGTGGTGAACGTGGCGGTGAGCTGGTTGCTGGTGTTCGCGCCCGCACCGTTGGGCGGTCACGGCATCGCAGGCATCGCGGCGGGAACGGTGGCCGGTTGGATCGCCGGTGCGCTGACCATCATCGTGTTTTTGTTCCGCAAGCCATCGGATGATACATTGCACTGGTCGGTCGCCACACTGCGACCGGATGGCGCGACGATGCGGCGCATCATGCGGGTGGGCGCGCCGCAATCGATGGAAATCGCCGGCATGTGGATGATCCATGCTTACAGTGTGCGGGTGATCGCCGGATTGAAGGACCCGGGCGCGCTTGGCGCGCACATTCTGGCGATCCGGGTGGAGTCGATGAGTTTCCTGCCGGGATTCGCCATCGCCACGGCAGGAGCGGCGCTGGTGGGGCAATACCTCGGCGCGGGCTCCAAGGAAATGGCGGTGCGCGCGGTGCGGCTGTGTTGGAAAGCGGCCGTGCTGATGATGACCTCGCTCGGCATTTTCATCCTGCTGGGCCGCGAGTGGCTGGTCGGCTGGATGGCACCGGGCAGCGAGTTGCACGCGCGGCTGGCGGAACCCCTGCTGGTGATCTGCGCGGTGACCCAGCCGTTTTTCGCCACTTGTATCATTTTCAAGACCTCGATGCGCGGCGCGGGAGCCACCCACACGGTGATGCGCTGGGCATTCGCCAGCATGCTGTTATACCGGGTGTTCGCCCTGTGGGCGCTGCCGTATTTCACGGAACCCACGCTGGTGGCCGTGTGGATCGTGCTCGGCTGCGACATGCTGACCCAGGCCGTCATTTTCACGCGACTCCACTTCAAGGGAAAATGGCTCGACGCACGGGTTTGAAATCCGCCCCGGAAAATCACCGCACGCCCTGCCAGCCGAGCTTCTGCCGCAGCGCCGCGTAAAACGACGATCCTTCGAGCCGCAACAAGTCGAACGTGCAGGGACATTTCCGCACCTCGATGTGATCGCCCTCGTGAATCCTCACGCTGTCCCTGCCATCCACTGTGAACAACATCGGCGCGCGGCCGGGATCCTCGGAAGTCAGCTCGATCACGCAATCGTCCGGCAGCACCAGCGCGCGCTGGCTCAGGCTGTGCGGACAGATCGGCGTGATCAGGAAAACATCCGCGCCCGGCGCGATCAGCGGGCCGCCGGCGGCCAGCGAGTAAGCCGTCGAGCCGGTGGGTGTGGCCACGATCAAGCCGTCCGCACGGTATTCGTTGAGCAATTCGCCGTTCACATTCGCCCGCAAAGTGACAAGCCGGCCGGTTTCCCCGCGCGCCAGAGTGATTTCATTGAGCGCCACGAATTTCTCCACCGGCTTGCCGCTGCGGTGCACCGTGGCGCAAAGCAATGTGCGACGGCTGGTGGTGAACGTACCCGCCGACAAGGAACCCGCGAATGCCGCCAGTTCCGCATCCGTGCAGCTCGTCAGAAAACCCAGCGTGCCGATGTTGATACCGGCCACCGGTTTGTCGAAATCCCCAAGCTGTGAGACCGCGTGCAGCATCGTGCCGTCGCCGCCGATCACTGCGGCCAGATCCACACGCCCGGCGAATTCCGCAGCCGGCACGCCTCCGGACTCCCCGGCGAGGCGCGCGGTCTGCTCGTCCAACAACCAGCCGATCCCCTGCCCTGCCAGTTCCTTGCAGAGCGCCACAAGCGTCGGCACCGAGCCCGGCTTGTGGGGATTCGCTAGAATTCCGACGATCACGGGGACAAACTACTCTGCGGCACGCCCGGGCAAAGCACGAAAATCGCGCGCCGTGGTTGCGGATCAAACCGCGGGCGAGGCGTCAGGCTCCTTCACGAAGGCCGGCACCGCCAGCGAGAATACGGCGCACAGCGTCGCCAGCGCCAAGGCCAGCCAACGCACCGGATCCTCGTTCACCAGCTTCGCGAAATAAAAATACGCCTGCTGCTGCGGCGAGTTGAAAATCAGTGCCGGAATCGTCAGCAGCGCGCAAAACAACAGCGACGGCGCACACATCGCCGTCATCAATGCCGCGCACTTCACGCTGATCCGCGAGGTCAGTAATTGACGCGGTCCGTTCAGGAACATCATCGCCAGGCATTTCAACATGCGGCCGATCCGCCGGCTGGTGCGGATCCCGTCATCGGGGGACGTTTTCATGGTTTGTAAGGGTATGGGACAGGTTGCGGGTTCAGGCAATACACGCGATCACGTTAGATGGCAATATTTTTAATAAACCCGAAGTAATTTTCCGCGCCCCCGAAAATTTTAAAAAACTCCCGGTTGCGCCGGGCGCACGCACAATTTGGATTTTCGGGTTGCCACCGGCACGGGTGGCCACTAGTTTCCGCGCCCCCGCGAGATTCCAACCACCACTGCGATGTCCAAGCACAACAGCCTCAAGTCCAACGCCACCGTCGGCGGCAAGCGTTCCGTTCTGAAGCGATTCGAGCGCGTCAAACTGCTCAAGGAGCGTGGCGAGTGGAAATCCGGCCGCTCCCCGGTCGGCCTGCCCAAGACCAAACACGAAGGCTGATCCCGCCGGACGGCTTCGTTTTCCACAGCGTGTGGGGTCCGTGGACTTCACGCGCTTTTGCATGCACATACGGCACATGAAAGAAGCCCTCCGCCTCAACAAATTCCTCGCCCTCTGCGGCGTGGGTTCGCGCCGCAAGTGCGACGAACTCATCCAGGCCGGCCACGTCGAAATCAACGGCAGCCCCTGCCTCAACATGGGTACCCGAGTCACCGCCGCCGACCACGTCCGCGTCGATGGCAAGCGCGTCGCCGCCAAGGAGACCGTCGTCATCGCCTTCCACAAACCCCGCGGTTACGTCTGCACCCGCGAGGACGAACGCGGCCGGGATACCATCTACTCGTTGCTGCCCGGGAAACTGCGCACGCTCCACCACGTCGGTCGGCTCGACCGCGACTCGGAGGGACTCCTCAT
Source organism: Luteolibacter sp. (assembly GCA_041686775.1). Taxonomy (GTDB): domain Bacteria; phylum Verrucomicrobiota; class Verrucomicrobiia; order Verrucomicrobiales; family Akkermansiaceae; genus Luteolibacter. Next base: position 106,439 of record JAWLDG010000003.1, read on the forward strand.
CCTCACCAACGACGGCGACCTCTCGCAGCGCCTGATGCACCCCTCCAAGTCGGTGGAAAAGGAATACCTCGTCACCGCCGACCAGGCGTTCCAGACCGAGCACATCGAGCAGTTTCTCGCCGGCATCTACTCGGCCGAGGGCAAGCTCAAGGCCAAGGCCGTCGAGCGCCTCTCGCCGCGCCGCCTCCGTGTGGTCCTCGACCACGGGGCCAAGCGCCAGATCCGCCTCATGTTCGAAGCCCTCGGCTACCGCGTCACCAAGTTGCTGCGCGTCCGCATCGGCGGCCTCTGGCTCGGTGAACTCGAACCCGGCCGCCACGCGCGCCTGACCCCGCAGGAAATCGCCATGTTGCTGGAGGAAACCGGCAAGCCGGAGAAACCCGCGCGCAAAACCGCCCCCCGCCCGCGCGATCCGCGGCCCTGACCGCACTTCGGTTTCGACCTGCCGCCGATTCGCTCCTTAACTCCGCGCGTGGACTACTCGTCGCTGATCGCCAAACGCCGCGAACGCTTCCAGGAACTCGGGGAAGCCGTGGCCGATCCCGATTTGTTCGCAGATCCCAAACGCGCCACCGCCATCCTGCGCGAACACCGCAAACTCAAGCAAACGCTCGAACTCTGGGAGAATCTAACAGACACCCGGCGGCAGCTCGACGACAACCGGGAACTCGCCAAAACCGACGATTCGGAAATCGCCGCCATGGCCGCTGAGGAAATCCCCGCCCTCGAACAATCCGCCGCCTCTCTAACAGAAGATCTCCAATACGCCCTGCTCCCCGCCGATCCGGCCGAGGACCGCGACGCGCTGGTGGAAATCCGCGCCGGCGCCGGTGGCGACGAAGCCTCGCTGTTCGCCGCCGAACTGATGCGCGCCTACCAACGCTATGCCGAACTGCGCGGTTGGAAATGCGAACATCTTGAAAGCAGCCCGTCCGAAGTCGGCGGCTTCAAGGAAGTGGTCCTGAAAATCACCGGCGACGAGGTCTTCCGTTACCTCAAATACGAATCCGGCGTCCACCGCGTCCAGCGCGTGCCCGCCACCGAGACGCAGGGTCGCGTCCACACCTCCACCGTCACCGTCGCCGTCCTGCCCGAGGCCGAGGAGGTCGATGTCGAACTCAAGTCCGACGACCTGCGCATCGAAGTCTGCCGCGCCGGAGGCGCGGGTGGCCAGCACGTCAACCGCACCGAATCCGCCGTGCAGGTATTCCATTTGCCCACCGGCATCATGGTCCGCTGCGAGGAAGGCCGATCGCAGATCAAGAACCGGGAACTCGCGCTGCAAATCCTCCGCTCCAAGCTCTACGAACGCCAACTCGCCGAGCAGCAGCAGGCCTACTCGTCGCACCGCCGCGCCCTCATCGGCTCCGGCGACCGCTCGGAAAAGATCCGCACCTACAACTTTCCCCAATCGCGCGTCACCGACCACCGCATCGGCCACACCTCTCACAATCTCACCGGCGTCATGGCCGGCGATTTCACCGAATTCACCGCCGCCCTCCAAAAAGCCGAAATGACCGAGCGCCTCGCCGAAGCCGGCACCTGACCCCAATCGCGTGCCGGCGTTTTCCGTGCTTGCCAAGCCGCCACCGCGCTGGTGTCCTTCCCGCCCGTCACCGAAACGGGCTGTAGCGCAGTCTGGTAGCGCACTACACTGGGGGTGTAGGGGTCGTGGGTTCGAATCCCGCCAGCCCGACCAACTCATTATCAATGGGTTAGTTTGATTAAAGTAAGGGGGTGTGTCCCATAATGTGCGCTAGTCGCCGCGCCGGCCTGTGTGCGTTGTTTCCCACTGATTTGACTGGGCTTGCGGTCGACAGAACATCGTCCCGGCCCCTCTGGATCCTTCACGCCAAGGCGGAGAGATTGAGTCACATTCAGGCTGGCCTACTTCCAGGGAGTGCTCGACTGGGTGGCGCTTGAGGAAGCGTTGGGAGATTCGTGAGCGTGTCGATGACGGAGCACCGGGCGGTTGGATCGATCATCGTTCCCGGCCTGACGCACCCTGACAGATTCAGACACTGTCAGCCCATTGTCAGCAGGTAATCGCGTTGTCGGCGCTGTCAGTGGACTTGCGTCTGATGGGGTCAGGCTATGGAGCGGTGATGGTGCGAAAAAAATAATACTCCTGAACGAATGCATCGCCCCATTCCCCGCAGCATCAACACTTCCCGACGTTGCATCACCTTCGGCGACCCGTGCGAATACGATTCCAGCCGCGCCAGCCGGGATCAGACTCCCTGCTTCGCTGCCCCCACGAGCTGTGCTTGAAGCTCCTCCCAATGGTTCACCACCGGCGGAAACTCCGCGCTCGCATGCAGCCGCTCCACAAACTCGCGGTAGGTCGTGGACACCACCTCCTTGCCTTCCACCCGGACCAGCCCTTCCTCCACGAACCTGGCAAGCAACGACTCGCGCTCCCGTTTGCTGAAGTGGTGGTTCTTGAGCAGGTCGGTCATTGTGGCGGGGCCGTCGGTGCGAAGCCGCTTGAGCAGCCTGAGCGCCTTGTCGCGGAGTGACTCACACACCGGGCCGAGGTGTAGCCCCAGGCCGAACCATGACAGCCCCGCGACACTCAGCGCCATTCCACGCAGGGCGTGTCCATAGAGGTCCCTGGCGAGGGCACCCAGCTCGTCCAACTCCGCGCCGTTTCTGCCGGCGAACCCCACGATGCGGTCGCAGATTCCATCGAGTTGGCGGAGGGCTTGCTGGACGGCGAACCCGTAGTCGTGCGGCAGCAGGGCCAGGCGCTTGCGCAGGGCGTCCTGATAGGCGCGCACCCACATGGAGGGTGGTAGGCTCCGCGCGGTTGCAACCGGTGTGATCTCCGCGTGTCGCCACGTTTCTGCCATGGCTCCGAGAGCCGGGAGGTTGTCGACCTTGAAATCCCCGTCCCCGGTGTGCGGCATGAGAAACACCGGCCGCCCGAAGGACAGGAGGTTGTATACCAATGTGCTCCTGCGCTCGTTCCCCATGAGCTCCGTGGCAATCGAGCCTGACAGTGAGATGGACTTCTCCACAGGAAAGAGCTGCGGGCCGACGCCGATGGGAAAGGCCAGCTTGTCCCGGTCGCTTTCCACGTCATTCAGGAGGGCGGCGCGGTCCCTGGCATCATTGAGCCGCAGGATGATCCGGTGGTCCTTGTCGGTGAGCAGGCCGTAGTCGGGATGCCAGGCCTTGGCGTAGGGCCTGCTGCGTCCGAGGCCGAAGCCCGTGATGGACGCGGCATGGAACCGCTCCTCCGCATTCCGGGCCGCCTGTTGTCTGGATGGACTGTCGTGCAAGTCGGGGCCGAGCGCCAGGCGCTTGAGGTAGGCGTTCCTCATCGACTGGGGAGCCTGCTCGACGGGTGCATACATGAACGGCCCCTGCTTCTGCATCCGGGGTTTGTTTTCCTCCGCGTTGTAGACCAGCTCCTTCACGAAGGCGTCGATGGGGTTGCCCTCCGCCTCCCCGGCGTTGAGGAGCAGCAGCGACGGCACCTCCGCGGTAAGTTTCGTTCCCCGCAGCTGCCAGAAACTCAACACCAGGGCGGTGGTCGCGGCCGTGCGGGTGGCGGGGTCCGGGGAGCAACCGTGGATGAATCTGGCGAGCGCTTGGTGTGGCGGCTCCGCGAGCTGCATGAGTTGGGAGGGCGGAGTCCACGCCGGCAGCTGCGTGAAATTGTCGCTTGTGGCCACGATCATACGTCGATGAAAAGGTTCCGCACATCGGCCATGAGGAGTGAGGCGTCCTTCGATAGCCCCCACTTGCCTTCCGACCTGTGCAGCAGCCCGCCTCTCTCCATGGGCAACAGCAGCTTATCCCCCTTGGCCGCGCTGATACTCAGGGAGCGGTAGATGTCGCGCGTCGAAAGGTTGCAGCCACTCAGCCGCACAACGACCCGCTGGGCAAGCTGTCGCAACATTTCCCTCTCGGCGGTTCCCAGCATGGCGGCCCGCGCGTTGGCCATGCGATAGATAATCCACCGTGCGAGTGCTTCCACTCCGGCAGTTGTCACTGGCAGCGATCGTCCACGCACGACCGTTGCCAGCTCGGTGAGGCCGAAGGCGAGGGTGGGCAGCAGACTGCGGGCCGTCCCGGTGATGCCTGGCAGGCGGCCCTCCATGTCCTGAAGGAATTCAACCCAGCGCATCTGGGCGGCGTCGAGGTCGAACGGATGGACGGTGGGACTGGCGTCGTGATTGTTGAGTCGCTTGGCGATCACCCTTGTCAGCGCCTCGCCGAAGCGTCCTGACATGTTGGCCACCCTCGCCTTGCCATTGCCGGCGTCGGCCTCGATGGCATCCGGGCCTGAGTTGCCATCGATCAGCCACGGCATGCGGCCGAGCCACGTGGCCTTGTCGCTGGCGTTGGGAGCGATCTTCGCCAGCACGTTGCCGGGATCGGTGATGAGGAGGTTGCCAGTTGCCATCTCGCCGCCGTCTCCGCAGGGAAGCAGGCCGTTGAGGAGGCAGGTGCAGGTTTCCGACAGGGCGGCGGCATCGGCGGGGGAGTTCAACCCGAGCACCACCAGCGGGCGGTTGTCGTGGAGGCCGCGGAGCTGGCTCTCCAGATCCCGGGGACTCCTGGCGGTGACCACGAGCTTCGGGCGGGCGGCGAGGTCGTCGATCCGCGGGTTCGGTGGCAGGCCGATGACGTCTCCCCATTTTTCGAGCAGGCCCAGCTCGTCCATCGGAATCTCCGGATTGCTTTGTTCAAGTTGGTATAGGGCGTTCCCGGCGTAATTGGACTTCGGGCCGGTTGGAAATTCGATCATCCTCACCCCGTTCTTGTCCGCATCCGCGATCTTGTCGCCGATCAAGCGGCGTAGCTGCGCCACCAGGTTGTTCTGGCGAACGATTGCCTCGGTGACGACATTGTCCTGAACGAGACTCGCGGTCAGTCCGCCGTTGACCAGCAGGCTCGCGCCGACCCGCATGCGCCCCAGCCGTGGTGATTGAATGCCACTGCCGCTACGTGAGAGGTTGGCCAGCGTGACCGCCACGATCGAGAGCACATTCGCGCCGGCATTGCTGTCGCCTTCGCCGAGGTTGGTAACGTCGAACTGGGTGAGAAGTTGGGTGAGGTGCTGAGTTTCCTTGGATGACATAGTGATAGAGGGTGGCTGTGAAACAGATGGGTGCGTCAGGCTGGGTTTCCCCACTATCACTATGCGCCGATGACGGCCGGGTATGTCAATCCTAATTTCCGGCAAATGTTGCAACTGTGACGTATGATGTTGCATCTGTTTTGCGTGCGTGGCAGACAGGTGGCGATGAAAGCGGCGCAATCAGGTATCTTGGCATTTAAGAAGGTCGCGGCAATGGAATGGGACGATGGTATTTCCCTTGATGAGTTGCTTGCCAGAGTGAACCGGGTGGCGGCGAAACTTCTCCCGGCGGAGGAAGGCGGCGACTCACGTGTCAGCCCGACATTCGTGCCACGGACCTTCCGCCATTACGTCACTCTCGGATGCATCGACGCGGGTCGTCGGGACGGCCGCCATGTCTTTTACGACTACCGCCACTTCCTCCAGGCATTGCTGTTGCGCAGGCTGCTCTCGGAGCGGGTGCCGGCCCGCAGGATGCCGGAGATCATAGCTGGCAGGAGCAACGAGGAGACGGAGAGGATGCTCCTTGGCGGTGTGGAGATCGTGGCGCGGCCGGGTGCGCGGCCGGTTCCAGCTGAACCCACAATAGGCGGCGGTGCGGCGGTGTGGAAACGCATCGGCGTGGCACCCGGTGTGGAGCTTCACCTCCGGGAGAACCTGTCGAAACCCAAGCCGTCCGCATTGAAGGAATTGCTGGTCCGCTTGGAGTCCGCTCTGCGCGGGAACTTCTGAAGATTCAGGCTTCCGGGTCGTTCGCCATGATCAACGCGTTGGGCAATCAGATAAAACGAACGGCACGGAGCCCCTGTGGGAGCCCCATGCCGCACGGTGATTGTCAGTCGATTTTCTTCCCGGACATGACAACATTGTAGCTGGTTGTTTTCATACTTGGCCCGCCTTCGGCACTCATGGCGACGTTGGCAATAATCTCACCGCGTTCGTTGCTGATCTCGACGTTGTCACCGTCCGCCTTCCAAGTTCCATTGAACCTGCTTCCACTGCTGGCGTAAGCGCCACTCATGGAACCGTTTTCGTGGAATGTGTAAGCGCGGGGCTTTCCTCTGAAGTCGAACAACCAGCTCCCGACGATCTCTTGGCGGGCCTTCATACCCTTGATCAGGTTGTCCACCAGCACGGCGTTCTTGAGGTCGCCGCGCTTGGTGTAGGAGACCTTGAGCCGTTCGAGCTCGATCACGCAGCGCTGGTTGATTCTCTTGATCTCAGTGTCACGCATGGCGATTACCCTGCTGACGTCTGGTGGTAGCGTTTCGGCCGCGCTGAGCGGCACCAGCAGCGAAACTGCGATAATGATGTTGGTGATGTATTTCATAGCAATTTCTTTTGACCCCCACAGGTAAAGAATTGCAGGTCGCCGGTCCTGATCGGTGCCGGCTACCTGCAAACCGATTACTCCTTGTCTAGTTTCACTCGATCTTTTTGCCGGTCCACATGCCGCCGCGGCTGTCCTCCGCTAGTAACCGGACGTTGCCCGTGAACGCGACGGAGAGCCTGATGAAAGTCTTGCCCGCGCCATCGAATACTTCGATGTCGGAGCCCACGGCCCTCCATCTTGCGTTGAACGGGTGGCCGTGGACAGGACCTATCCCACTCACCGAGCCATCAGCTCGGAATGTGTAAGGGGTGTTCTTTCCTTGGCTGGAAAACATCCAGCGACCAACAATGACGTTGGTCGCATGCGCTGCCTTCATCTCCTTGATCAGGTTGTCCACCAGCACGGCGTTCTTGAGGTCGCCGCGCTTGGTGTAGGAGATCTTCAGCCGTTCGAGTTCGATCACGCAGTGCTGGTTTATTTTCCTTATCTCGGCATCACGCTGGGCGATTACCCTGCTGACATCGGACGGAAGGTTTTGGGCTGCTTGAGCATGGCCGACGTTCACGCCTGCAATCAGCGTGGCGATGGCGATGATGATGGTGTGGTATTTCATAGCGACTTCTAATGACACCTGTCGGTGAGGAATTGCGGGACTCCCGCAAGCGTGATTGCTCCAATAGCGGAGCAATTCAGCCAATTTCGACGGTTAGGCTCAAGCTCCAAAAATGGAGCAAGACAAACGTCAGCAGAACCTCGTCGGCCCCGTCGTCCGTAAGCTACGGATGGCTGCCGGATTGTCGCAGGAGGCATTTGCAGCGAAGCTTCAGGTGGCGGGCTGGGACCTCACGCGCGGCGGACTTTCCAAGATCGAGGCGCGGCTGCGGCGGGTGAACGACGCCGAACTGCTGGTGCTCGCCAGGGTGCTGAAGTGCGGGGTGGCTGACCTGTATCCGGGACGGCCCGGGGACTTGGCGCGAGTGCTGAGGCAGGCTCGGGGCTGAGCTTTATCCCTCGGAGGAAAGGGGGTATCCCTCAGCCGCTCAGGGCTTTACCAGCGTTTTGAAGCCGCCGTAGGCCATGCGGCTGCAATCGAAGGGAGGTGCGTCCGCTCCGCCGGGGCACATTGCCTTGATCCGGGGATCTGCCATGACCTTGGCGTTGACCTCGTCGCGGTGCTCGCGGGATCGGTAGGTGATCCATGCGAGCACGACGGTCTCGCCCTCCTTGGCTCCGGCGAGCTGTGGGAAGGAAACCATGTCCTTCGCCTCCGCGTCCTCGATGATCCACTCTCGGTAATCGAGAGCACCGTATTCCATCCAGACCTTGCAGGCCAGGCCGGCGGTTTTCTTGTAAACGTCAACCTTGTCCTTAGGAAGCGGGAGGACGAACCCGTCTGTGTAGTCGCTCATGTTGTTTGCGGGGTTGTTGGGAATTTCAATCCGGGATGTCCGGCTCGACCAGCGTGGCGAGGTGATTGAGGGATTGCTGCCAGCCCATCACGCACTCCTCCGTCGGGAGGTCGCCGAACGCTCCCTCCTGGGTGATGTTCAGCTCGGTGCCGCAAGAGACCTCTTTGAGAGTAACGGTGGTAAGGAGCTCCCCGATGATCGGCGCGTCGCCTTCGAACTTGTCGGTGTACACGATCCTCTCGTCCGGGACGAGCTCGCGGAACTCGCCGCCGAATGTATGGCTGGTGCCGGAGGTGAAATTGGTGAACGACATGCGGTAGGAGCCACCCTCCCGTGCCTCCATGTGATGCACTGTCGCCGTGAAACCATTGGGCGGGAACCAGCGCGCCATTGCATCGGGTTCGGTAAAAGCGCGGAAAACTTTTGCCGGCGGCGCGGCAAGCACGCGGTGGAAGCGGAGTGTGGTGGTTTTCATGGCTTAGAGGTGGGGGACGATGTTGTGGCTTTGGAGTATCATGACTTCATGAGTTCGGAGGCGGAGGTCTCGGTGGCGACGTTGACCATCCAGCCGACGCCGAACTTGTCGGTGCACATGCCGTAGCAGGGCGACCAGAAGGTTTCCCCGAGAGGCATCTCGACGCTGCCGCCTTCGGAAAGGGCCGCGAAAAATTTCTCCGCCTGCGCCTCGTCCTCCGGGCAGATGGAGAGGCGGAAGCCGTCGAATTTTCCTTCATCGGAGCCGCATCCGTCGGACATCATCACCATGCATTCGCCGATGGTTATGGCGGCGTGCATGACCTTGTTTTCCCAGTCGGGCGCAAGCATGCCTTCCGGTGGGGAATCGGGCGCTTCCTCGAAACGCATGAGCATCACGCGTTTCGCGCCGAGGGCGGTTTCGTAAAATGCGACGGCCTCCTCGCAGCGGCCGCCGAAGAAGAGGTAGGGTTCGATGATGGGCTTTTTCATGGTGTGGTTGGTTTGCGGTTGAGGAGGTTGGAAAATTTCGCGCGCGCGTCCCAGAGCAGGTAGGCGGCGATGAGGCAGATGACGATCAGCATGGGATCGAACAGTCCCTGCCCGGCGGTGATGAAAATGTGGAAGGCGAGGATGTTGACGATCACCGGGCCGAGGAAAAGCAGGCCGAAGTTCCGCGTGAGCGGGATGGCGACGAGGATGCCGCCGAGCAGCTCGCAGGTTTTCACGAGGTTCATGTAGCCGGTGGGGATGAGTGCGCCCATGAACAGGGCGGCGGGCGACCCGTCGGGAGGGGCGGGCTGGTCAGGCATCATGTTGAAAAAGAACATGAGGCTGACGGCGATGAACAGCAGGCCGAGCAGGCCGCCGAGGATGTTGGGTATGTGTTTCATGGGTTCATTTCAGGGAGTGGGGCCCGATCATGTTTCCCTCGGTGTCATAAACCAGGGAGATGAAACCATACTCCCCGATGGCCATTTTTTCCAGTTGCTTTCCGGTCCGTGTTGCCAAGATCGCTTTGGCAGCGGTTCATGCTTCTCGGGAGAGGAGACGGAAGTTCAGCAGCCCAAAAAACCTCACCCACAGGAGCCAGGGAAAGCGGAGAGGAAGGGCCGTTCCCCGGCTGGGGCGAACGCCATTAAACGAACATCGAATCATGGACTCGTGAAGAAGGAGATGAAAACCGCAGCAATGCGGAGTACAGATTCAGGCCGGCATTGTCCTTGATACCGCAGTGCTTGCCCGGCTGGGAGCCTACAGCTAAAGAAATGACATGCGCACCTGCCCGTCCTGCGGCTTCCCGGTCGACCCGGGCAACCTGCCGGCCGTCTGCCCGAAATGCGACGAGGACCTGATCCGCGCCAAGGCCCGCAAGCCGCTGGTGGTCGATCTGGCACACCGGGGCGAGACGGTGTCACAGGCGCCTCAGCTCAACAGAGTCACACGTCCCTGTAGGAACGCCTCGCGCTCCGCGGCCGGCAGCTCCCGTGCTGTCAGGAAGATTTCCTCAAGTCGGTCCATGTAATGATAAGTGTGTACCTAGCGCTATGATCCGTAAGTTATTTGTCTGAGTCATTGGCTTTACTTGCTTGCTGAATTACTTTCTCGGCCTGCTTCAACGAAGGATCGAGTTCCAAGGCATGCCGGGCGGCTCGAATCGCCTCATCCGTCGTCTTGGATGCACTCTTACCGAGGCCAACCATCGCGCCCTCTCCCCCCTCAGCCAAGATCCTCGCGGCCTGAATGAAGAGCTCGGCATCGTCAGTTGGCAGGTGGTCCAAGTCATAGCGACGCAGGAAGGGGGCTCTTGCGATCTTGCTTGGAAGTTCCGGGTCCTGGCGTCGCGAGACTTCATTGTCCTCCAACGCTTCATAGTGATTGGCCAGCATCAATCGAACCAAGGGAATTGAAGGGTCGTAACGCAGCGCTGACTCCAGGCTCTCAAGCGAATTGAAGTCCCGCTCGGCCATGGCGACGGATCGAATGCTTCGGTCCGACCCTGGAACTACCGGACGCTCGTTCTCAGGCATTGCGATCCAATCAGCGAGCTCTTTCCACGGGCCGGGGGGGATCTCCGGGTCGTTGATGATCCTTAGCCGCTCGTCGACCCCAACCTCCACAAGTTCCCCTGTAGGGCCGAAGCCGATCCCGGAGATGGCATAAGCCCACTCCAGTGCCCTGGGTTGCCACGACTCGACCGGCAGGTCCCAGTCCCGAATGGCGCCGTCACGACAAATCGTGGTCAGCGTCAGCCCGACTTCCAACACGCAGACGGAATCCGGATGCCGGTAAGGTTCGCACCATAGTAATCCGGACAGCGCATCGAACACATAAACCATCCCGTCGGTGGATCCGGCGAATACGATGTCCTTCTTGGAATCCACCACCACGTTGTTGAAATAGCTTGATGAAAAGATCGGCGATTTGATCTTTTCGCCGGTTTTGAGATTCTGGAAAAGACCCGGGCCGAAGAGCTTGCTGCCGACGATTGCCGACCCTGCGAGCGAGTACCAACCGTTATCATCAAACTCGGAGCGGACTTCGTTTCCCAGTGGATGTCCCGTTGGGGAATACCTCCGGAACACCAATTTTGCTTCCTGATAGGTGACGATCAAATTGTCGTCATCCGCCTCGAAATACAAGGCTGCTGCCTCCGGGAAATGAGCAATCTGTTCGCCAGTTTGAACTTCGACCACTGAGATCCCATCCTCGAATTCGAGGGCCATTCGTTGGCCAGATGGATCGAAGTCCAGGAATCCTTTGGGCACCCGATCCAACTTGGGGAACTCGGTCAACTGCTTCGTCGTCAGGTCGATCCGGCGCAGGCCGTGGTCGCGCTCCAAGATCACAACGAATCGGCCGTCAGGACTGAGCTCAACCCAATCCAGATAGCCTTTTGGTGTGATCTTAGGTCCGACCGGTCGCCCTGAAAGAAGATCCACCAGTTGGATGTCCTCATCCGCAGCGCCCTTTAGCAGGAGATCCCTAGACAGGATTCCTCCGGTAAACTCCCCCTCAATGTCCCCAGCTACTTGGTCGGTCGGGTAACCCCATTTGATTGGAGGCTTGTGTCGAATTGGTACGACCCGGGGCGGGCCGGCATCAAGGCGGCGGGCAGTCCATTCCAACACGCCCATCCTGTTATCTGTAATCAGTCTTCCGTTCTTGTAGTGAAAATCTTCATACACTCTAATACTCGGCAAATTCACGAAACCATGAGGATTGGGAACGGACCAGAGTTCCGTCATGGTACTGGTTCCTTCATGAAAGATGTCATGTCCGGTCGCAAGATAGGCTCCATTGGGGCTGAAGAGCCCACCGTGTGCGCCCGTATTAAAGAATCCGTAGGGTGTCCCCGCAGGATACAACTGAGGCCCCAAGGGGAGTCCAGTGACTGCATCCCACAAACTGACAGCTTCGTCAGCGTAGGTGATCAACACCGAGCCATTGGCGCTGAAGCAAGGCCGATAGGGAGAACGAACAACCTCGTCGCCAGCTTCATTGGGAAGAACCCTGCTGCGCAATTCGCCCGCAATGGGATCTTCCAAGGCAAGATCATCCAAATCCGGCCACCTTAGCGCACGGGTTGAATCCGGACTTCTTGAAACTTCCCCGGGGCCATTAGGGAACAAATTACGCCAACTGTTCACCGGCTGGGTAGTTCCGCGATCCTCATGAAGCGGCATGGCCGGCCCAATAAAGACATTACGGGAAGGATCCCAGAGCCGGGCAAGGCGGTTCCTGTCGGCTGTCAGCAACACCGCACCGGGTGGCGAGGAACCGGTGCCCATACTGCTGCCGAGTTGCTCGACATCAGGCCCTCCATCCTCGGGTCGAAGCAGGGCCACAACACCGTGGTCGGTCGCAATTTCAAGGGTTCCATCGGCCCGCTTGGAAACGCTGTCCACCCATCCGAGATTCAGGGTGTCCTCAAGCCGCCGGACTGGCCAGTTGCGGTTCTCCTCCCAGCGGTGGAGGATCGTTGAATACAACCACCGTGCCGCGGCCTTGTTGTCCGGATCGTATTCGAGCGACCTCGCCAGATGAGCCACCGCTTCATTCCATTTGTTCTTCCCTGGCAGGGAGACCGATCTGAGTCCCTCGGCTTCGGCCGAGCGATGCTCCTTCCAGGCCCGCATTGCCGCCGAAAATGAGGTGCGACTGGCATGTCGCAGCTGCTCCAGCGTTTTATCAAGTGCCTGATTCGCGGCAGTCCTTGCAGCAAATGCCTCCGTGGCTGCGGATCGGGCTGCGGAGGCTTCGGTCGCACGGCGCCTTTCGAGTATCACCACCACCACGAGACCGACGACGAGCACTGTGAGAAGTATCAGTGCGAAGTTCGCGACGGCGCGGTTCTTGCGGACGAACTTCTGAAGCCGATACCATCTTGAAGGCGGGCGGGCTTCGACGATTTCGTTGTCGAGGAACCGCCCGACGTCACCTCCGAGGGCACTTGCCGTCTCGTAGCGACGCTTCCGGTCCTTCTCAAGGGCCTTCATTACGATCCAGTCCAGATCCGGGTCGATCAGATGCCCAAGCTTCGACGACTCAATCCCCCTTGTCCGGGCCAAGGCGGCGCGCTCCGCACCCTCGGTCGTGCCGAGCTTCGATGAGGGTTTCGGCGGGTCCACCTCGCGGATGATCCTGCACATCTCCTCATGCCCGGCCCGGGCCAGGTGCGCGGATTCGAACGGCGGCGCTCCCGAAAGCAGTTCGTAGAGCAGCACCCCGAGGCTGTAGATGTCGCTGCGGGTGTCGATGTCCTTCGCTCCACCACCGACCTGTTCGGGACTCATGTAGGCGGGCGTGCCGACCCATTGCTCGGGGCGGGTGAAAAGAGTCATGTCTGTGAGCCTGCCCTGGGTGGCCTTGACGATCCCGAAGTCGATGACCTTCACCACCGGCTTGTCCTCGTTGAGGGTGACCAGGACGTTGGAGGGCTTGATGTCGCGGTGGATGACGCCCTTCTGGTGGGCGTGGTTGATGGCCGAGCAGACGTCCCGGAAGAGCGCGAGGCGCTCCCTGGTTCCGAGGCCCCGCTCGTCACAGAACCGGGTGATCGGGATGCCCTGGACCAGTTCCATGGCGAAGTAGGGCCGGCCGGAGTGGGTTTCTCCCGCGTCGAATACGCTCGCGATGTTCGGGTGCTCCATCATCGCCAGGGCCTGGCGCTCGGCCTCGAACCGCGCGATGACTTGGCGGGTATCCATGCCACGCTTGATCACCTTGAGGGCGACCCGGCGGCGCAACGGCCTGACCTGCTCGGCCATGAAGACGACCCCGAAACCGCCTTCCCCGATCTCCTGCAGCAACTTGTAGGGACCGATCTGGTCGCCTTCCTGTTCCCGGACATCCGCAGAGTCGGGATCGTCGGAGAACGGGCGGATCTGGGGGAGTGGGAAGCGGTGGTCCGCGGCCTCCGCGTCGCGCAGCAGGGCGTCGACCCTGCCCCTCAGCTCAACAGAGTCACACGCCCCCTGCAGGAACGCCTCGCGCTCCTCGGCGGGCAGTTCCCGTGCTGTCAGGAAGATTTCCTCAAGTCGGTCCATGCAATGAAAAGTTTCTACCCGGGATTTTGATCCGTAAGTGTCTGCGGCCCCTCCCCTGGACCGTGTTCTCCTTCGACCGCCCGATAGAGCCATACCTTGGCAAGTTCGAGGTGCCGGCGGACCGTGCGCTCGCTGATTCCGAGGGCGTCGGCAGCCTGATCCTGTGTCAAGCCCACGAAATAGGTCAGCTTGATGACCTCGGATCGCTCCGGGTCCTCCCGGGCAAGGCGGTCCAGATGCTCATGAATCTCGAGGAGGCGCTCATCGGGGAGAGGCGCAACGACAGTAACATCCTCGATGTCCAGTGGATCGAGGCCGCCACGACGCTTGATGGAGAGTCGTCTTCGTGCGTGATCGATTAGTATCCGCCGCATCGCCTCCCCGGCAGCACCAAAGAAGTGTTGGCGGTTCCTCCATTGCTGGCCATCGCCGAGACGCAGGTAGGCCTCATGCACCAGCTCCGTCGCCTGAAGGGTATGCCCGGGCCTCTCCCTCGCCATCTTTCCACCGGCGATTCTCCGAAGCTCAGCGTAGATCACCGACAGGAGCTCGTCGGGCCGGGAGGAGTCCTCGCCGCCCATCTTGTTGAGATGCCTAGTAACATCTTCCGCCATAAGTCGGACATCAGTTACAACGAACAGTCTCGACCATTCAAGCACATCTGCCGATCGTCCCGATGATTTCACGCGGATTCGAGGCGCCTCACGGCACTGATCTGGCGTTGTCAAGCGAGGGGCTGCACCGACCATGAAACGAACGATCCTGCCAGAGGCGCGGGAGGAATTCCTTCCAAAGGAGGCCTCCTTTCCTTCTTCAATGAGTGGCTCTAAGATCATCTTGTGGTCTCGAGTTGGGGTTGCCGACAGGTCGGTCGAATTCTCATGATTCAGGTTGGTTGGTTTTCTGGTCGGTCGAGGCTCTCTTGTCTTGATTTCGCCTTCTGTCTCCGAATGCGAAGAACGGCCACCGAACCGGACACGCAGCTGACTCTTTTCCGTGCCGCGAATGTCGGCAGGTCGTTGGATTGCACGGTCTGAAGGACCTCCAATCTCAATTTCGTGTATTCATGAGAGCACTAGCCTGACTTGCAGCTGCATTCTACGACATGGCTTTCCACGTCACGGCCGGTGGCACCATGGGTGCCCACCGGCCGCTTTGTTGGGGGGAAGACATTCACAGGGCATTCACATCGACCTGCAACCTGAGGTAGAGGCTCGACGGGTTTCCTTCAGTCACGACGGCAGTCACCTCGATGACATCGTAGTCCGGGTGGCTGGCATCCACCACCTCCTCAACCAAGGTGACCGTCACCCCATCAGAGGATCGACCGGAGGACTGCCAGCTTTGGAGGTTGGAAGACCATTTCACCTCGCCGACTCCCGGACTAATCCCCTTGGCCATTTGGAATCGGATCGTCATCGGGAAGCCGCCGCCAGCGCGCACCACAGCGAGTCCACCCCGTGATGCCCCATCGACGGGGGAGGATCCGTGGAACATCTCCAAGGCATTCACAACCCCGTCTCCATCCGGATCGTCCATCCGGCCCCGTTGGTTGAGCGGAATCGAAGGTTGTCCTATTACCCAGTCGTCGAATCTTACAGCGGGCGGCGGTTCGATCACCTCGAACGGCAGCTCGTCCGAGCCGATGTTGGACGAACTGTCGGTTGCCGTCACCAAGAGGGAATTCGGTCCCACGGGAAACACGAGGTCCGGAATCTCGAATTCACCGAACTCCACGGCTATCCTTACCGGGCTTGCTCCATTCAAGCTGCAACTCGCGGAAACGGCGGACAAGTCGGACACCGTGCCACGAACCGTATGAGTATCTCTGGTGGTGGAACCATCGAGAAACAACGGAGAGAGAATCCTCACCACCGGGGGCGTCGTGTCGACTGCCGCCAGCGAGAGCGGAATCACCATTCCGGGACGGTCCGGGTCGTTCGAGTCGAAGACAAGTGACCCAGAGACGTTGCCCACCAAGCTCGGAGCGGCGACAATCGCCAACTCAATGAAATCCCCGGGGGCAATCGAAACAGGAAAATCCTCGATGGCCGATCCTGAGGATCCAAGGGCCGACCAACGGAACACCGATGAAGGCGAAGCCCAGAAGTTTCCGACCGACAACGCCGCAGAGCCCGAGTTCAGGATCCGCAGCGGGCGCGAGGTCTGACCGCCGACTTCAACCTCCCCGAAGTCCAGCCCCGCAATCCCGAGAGTCACCCCTGCCGACTCCTCCATGACGATCTTGGGCCGTGCCTCCACCACGAACGGGGCTCCCGCACTTGGCCCTCCCGGCCCGTTGATTCGGAGGTTCCCGGAAGTCATCCCGGGTGAGACGACGAAACTCACCTGGGTGCTGTTCCAGGATGCCGTTGAGACCGCGACCCCATCAAGGGTCAGTGAGCCGGGCGCTGCCCCGAAATTCGTCCCGGACACCGTCACCGTCTGGCCCGCCGATGCCGGGTTGGGCGCCACCGACGAGATCTCGGCTGGCGGGCTCAGAACCCGAATGTCCACATTGTCCAGAAGGACGCGATTGCCATCGAGTTCCATCATCACATCCGCACGATAGGTCCCAGGAGAGGCATTGGTCGGCACTCGAAACTCGTATTTGCACACGGCACCCCCGCTCGAGGTGGTCGCGTTTCGGAACCAGGTCCCGAACTGCGCCGCGTTCGTTCCAAAGAATACCGGGGTAGAGCTCCGGAAATCATCCATCGTCGTGCTCGCGACGAGGTTCACGGTTCCCCCTGGCAAACAGGAAAGGACCACACCGGACGGAACTGTGAGAAACGACACCGACCTGCCGCCGATCGCGATTTCCGAGTAATTGACGATTTCGTTGCCGGTGAAGTAGTTGCTGACATCGATGCAATAGACGAGCTCGTTGTTGTTGAACCGCGCAATTCTGCCCTCGTTGATCACCTCGTCGTCGCTCGTGGTATTTCGATAGAGCTTGATCCGGTTGTTGTCGATGCTTCCTGAAACGTAATACTTTGCGGAGCCAAATGTATGGTATCCCGAGCTGGGATAGTAGCCGAGAAAGGCCCGGGAAGCATCGTTCCGGAACCGTGCCTCGAAAAGAAGTCCCCAATGCGAATCCGGGAACACATAGTGCTGGGGAGGGTCCTGCACCGCTGTCACCAGGACATTCACCGCAGCAACGTTGTTCGCGCCAGCACCGGCCTCCTCGACTTCCGGATAAATTGCAAACTCGACGCGATAGACCCCCTCGGCCTGGCCCGCCGTAAAGTTAGCGAGGTCGACGGTGACCTGGTTCGGGGATGAGGCCGAGAGCGAGCCAATGAGGCCGGACTGCTGTCCGACAATCGTTCCGTTTGGATCGACCAGCCTCGCCTGCCATTCAAGACCGAGGTAGTCATTTCCCGGGTTGCTGGTGTTCCTGACGACGGCACCGCCAACGGAAATGCTGTCGCCGGGCTCTACCACCGAGGAGACACCCGTGATCTCGATGGCCTCCACTCTCCAGCCGACGGTGGGCACGGGTGCCGCCGCGACATCGAGAGTGAAATACTCCCCGGCGTTGCCTGGAAACCGCACCGACCCCCAGTCCGGGATGTCAAACTCATACCAGTATTCCCACGCCTGTTCGACGGCAAACGGTCCGACTGTCGCCGAAAACGGGTTTGAGCCCGACGTGATCTGCCCCGGTCCGCCCAATGGATGTTCGGCGGGCGTCCCCAGTGACCCGAGTGGCCTGAGGAAGAGACTGGCTCGTGAGGGGGCCACGGAGCCAGTGGTCCGGTAGTCGACGGTGAAGTCGATCATGTCGCCCTCGACCGGTGCCACCGGGGAGACATGTGGATTCTGAAGGGAGTATGAGACTGCAACCACGCCACTGGCATCCCCGACTGGAATCGCGGCCTTGTGGCGATCCGCCTCGATTGAGTAGTTCTGATACAACGCGAAGAACCCTTCAGAATAGTCAACCCCGGTGAACAGGCCAGTCACCCATGCGTTGATTCCTGCCAGGCCATCATCGTATGCCTCGTATAGGTAGTAATAGTAGATCGCGTGGATCCGCTGCTCCAGATAGTTCTTGGTCATGGAGGGGGGGAGATGCTCGATGCCCGAACGGTATAATGTGGCCGCCAGTCCTGCCCGCCGCGTGTTCTCCCAGTGGTCGGCCATTTCAAACCACGTCCAGACAAAGGTCTTCACGAGCAGGCCCACGGGACCCGGAGCGGCGATTGCCGCGACCGATGCGGCAAATGAGACGCCTGACTCGATGATCTCGTCTGTCTGATCGTCCCACGCCTCCATGTAGGCACCCCAGTTGTGACCCGATTCAAGGCCGCTGAAGGAGGAGATCAGTTCGCCGATCGCAGCATCATACGCAGGATCTCCGATCGAGGACTTGATCGATTCGAGCTTCCGCAGCAGTTCGAGCGTGAACTGGAAGTCCACTGCCAGATAGAAATTCGCCATTTCATTCCATTCGCTCACTTCGCCTGCGAGCTTGTATCCATCGAAGAGGGCCGAGATGATCCCGGCTGTATGCCCGAGGTTTTTGGCTTGGCCGGCCAACTTGCTGTAGTGGCTGAAGTCCGAGATCCGGCGGGTGGACAGGGCGACTCCTGCGGCTTCGTGCCAGTGCGCGAACATCATTTCCCCGAATCCGCTGACCAGCTCGAGCTCTGTTTCCAGATCGTTGTCAAGGTCGAAGCCCAGAGCCCGCAGCTTGTCCTGTATCGCCCCATGCTCCTTCTCTGACTCGGTGACCGTGGTGCGGATCATCTCCTTCCATAGCTGCTTCCGGTCGTCGTAATCGTAATAGATTTTCCCGGTATTGTTGAGCAGGGTCCCCCCATGCAAGGTTTCCAGCCCCTGATTGAAGGGCTTTGCCGAGTCGATCTCCTCGGGAAGGAAGATCCCCACTGGAATCTCGCCGCCAGATCCGTTTTCGACGGGGAAGGTGAATTCATCGAGATAGCTGTCGCTCAGCCAACTGGCATGGCAGGATGGTCTTATTAGAACCGTCAAGAGGATTAGAATTGTGGCGACGAAGCCAACGATGGTCGGGCGTGCGTTCATTTTTTTTTGTTTGGTTGGTTCTTGGGTGGGCCGAAGGCGTTTTGCTCTTCATCGCGCCTTCTCTGACTCCGAATGCGGAAGGAGGTCAGAGATCCGGACACGGGTTTCATTTTTTTTTGCAGTGGTCTGCCCGGCCGCCGAGCGGGCCGTAAATTACGGCCGTAGCGCCACCTACGATTGCCGCTACTTCCTTCAGGCCCTGCTGCTGGTTTCCCTGTGCTCCGCCTGCCTGATGCGCAGCAGGTAAAAAAAGCCATGTCCCGGAGCCCCGTGCGTGGGACCCCGGGGGATGGCGTGTTCGCTCAAGCCGCGGACTGCTGATGTTGCAGCGGCGGTGCGGCCTCGATTTCGCGGGTGGTGCCCGCCGGGATCGTCACGCGCATCGGCATGATAACGCAGAAGCGGCCGGTGGGGTGGCGGCAGATGCCGGGGCTCAGCTCGTCGGACAAGCAGAGGGTGGAGCCGATTTCCAATGCGTCGGCCAGGTAGCGCGCGTTGAACGCGATCACCGGCGGGTTGCCGTGGATTTCGACGGGCACCTGCATGGTGGCGGAGTGACCGTTGGCGTCGCGGTGGGTCAGGGTGAGCTGGCCGCGCTTGTGCCAGTCGAGGCGCACGGAGGCTTGATCCTTCCCGAGCGAGCGCAGCCAGGCGATGAGCCCGGGTTTGCGGTCGTGCGGGATGACGGCCATCCGGTCCGCGAATGCGGGGATCACCTGCTTGTAGTTCGGGTAGTTGCCGACGAGCGGCTTTGACACCAAATGGTGTCGTCCGCACTTGATGGCGACCCGGCGTTTTTCTTCCTCCTTGTGGTCGATCCAGGTGATGGTGGCCAAGTCGGCGGTGAAGTCCGGGTGACCGAGGATGTGGCAAGCAGCAGCAGGCAGGACGAACGACTGCGACGGCACGGTGGCCGGACAACAGGCGAGGCGTTTGCCGTCGGTGGCGACTAGGCGTCCGCCTTCCTCGGGCGTGAAGAACACGCCGTTGAGGATGTGGCGGGTGATGTCGCTGGACGCGCAGCCGGCGACATGAGCAAGCCCTTCCATGGTGGCGGGCGGCACGGCGGTGCCCGCGCCCATGGTTTCGGGACGTTCGGGAAAATCCTTCGCATCGAGCGTGGGATACACCGAGGTGGCCTCGATACCGCCGCTCTGGATGATGAGGCGGAGTTCCCGGTTGCGCTTTCCGCCGCAGGGCGTGAATGAAACCTGCGTGCCTTTGTCGGCACGGCAGGCGGCTTCCATGGCATCCGGCGGGATGAGGAAACTCAGCGGCTCGTGGCCGTTTTCGTCTTCGCTGATCCACGTTTCGAGCCAGTGGTCGAGGTCGGTGGCGGCGAGACGAATGCCGTTGGCATCGGCGGTGAGCAGCAGGTGCCTGAGAACCGGGAGCGTGCAGCGCAGATGCTTCATGCGGCCGAACAGCTTCTTCAAGCCGCGTAGGGTGTTTGAGGGGATGAGGATGGTGGACATGATTTTGTTAGGGTTTGATGTAGGCGTTGACGCCGACAACGACGGGTTTGCCGTCGATGCGGGCTTCGGTTTCCTTGTTGCCGTTGCTGCTGGCGACGGTGAGCGTTTTGCCAGTGGCGGACGGTCGCGGCGCGTGCAGCGGGATTTCGATGTGGAGGACGTTGTCCTTGATGGTGGTTTTCATGGTTGGTCAGGGGTTGTTAGTTTTCTGCGGAAAGGAGTATGAGGTGATCGGCCTCGATCCACTCGGTGGGGTGGAAGACGAAGCCGGGGATGATGGCGCGGATGCGGACCTGGGTGGTGTCCGGCGGAGCTTCGATGACGAGGCGCTCGAATCGTTCGTCGCCAGGGTCCTGCCATTCGGTAACGATTTGCACGCGGTCGCCGACCTGGAGGGGTTCGGTGCCGTTGCGCGGGATGGGTTGGTTCATGCGCGGAGGTAGGCGGTGTCTCTCTGTTGAAAGAGGCTGTGTGCCTCCTCCTCGGTGAGCCCCACGAACTCGGACGCCCGGAACGAGACTTCATCCGGGTAGAACGAGAACAGGGATTTGCGTGAGCAATCCTCGAAGGTCGCAATGACCTCGGGCATGGCGTCGAACATGCCCAGCGGCATCGGCCTGGGCATGGGGGTGATGAAGGCGTCGATGATTTTCATGGGATGTCTGGAATGGTTGAAAACGAAGGGGCCGCCATGGAACTGGGGGGATGCTCCATGGCGGCCGGTGTTACCCCGGTCGCGCTGTGCGGCGTGTCGTGCGGCCGGGCTTGCCTCTGCGGGTCCTTGCCGAGAGTGGTGGGAGTGCCGAGTGATCGGTGATCAGTGATCAGTGATCAGTGATCAGTGATCAGTGGAAGAGCCGTTGATCGGAGCGGTGCTCGCAGCCAATGGCTCAGGTCTTGTGCATTCAGGCGGCTGCGGCGGTGGATGTAGGGTCGCTCTTGTATTTGAGCTGCTCGACCACGCATTCACTCGCCGGGATGTCTGCGCGGGGGCCGAGATAGACCGGCTGGTAGATGCTGCCGCTCTGCTTCAGGGCGTAGAGATAACGCGCATCCACGACATTCCCCACTTGGGGAATGGCATGGTTCGGCGGGATGGTGACGTTGCCGGCGGGAACCAGCTTGTCGCCGTCGTAGAGGCCGAGCGTGACGCTTCGTTTGGTGTTGATGCCAGTGACGACGAACGACGCGCTTTCGACGAACTTGAACTTCAGCTGCGGTCCTCCGGAATTGGGGCGGCCCGGGCTGTAAGGCGCATCGACCTCTTTGAAGACGACGCCCTCGCCGCCGGATTCCTTGAGTTCCTCGAAGGTTTCCAGCTTGTCGTTGGGATCCACGGCGGTGCTGACCCAGCGCAGGGCCGGGAGCTTGGGCGGGATGACCATGATGAGCCCGGAGAAGCGGTCGAGGTAGCGACGCTGGCGCAGGCAGTTACCCTTCACTTCGAGCAGGTCGAAGGCGTGGAGCGTGTCGCCCACGGCCTCGCCGTCGATGAGCACGTCGTATGGGATGTGTTCGACTGCCTCGCGGATCGCATCCGGGATGGCGACGATGAGTCCCCGGCGGTTGATGCCAGTGATTTCGTCGCCCTGCTTGCGGACCATCAGGCGGCGACCGTCGTGCTTTTCCTGGAGGCAGTGAGTGCGGCCGGTGAGCAGGCGTGGAAGCTCGGTGTGTTCGACCGCGTTGAGCAACTGGCAACGGATGCCGCTGTCGCGTCCTTCGTCACCGGACTGCTGATAGGGTTTGGTTTCCCCGGCGGAAGCCGCGCTGTAGTGGTAGCCCTTGGCGAGCTTCGAGGCGACGAGCTTGTCGAAGACCTTGGTGGCTTCGGCCATGCTCACCGGGTAGGTCGTCTTGGTGCCGGTGTTGAGCGTGTTGCCGCGCCGGCCGTAGGCGAAGGTGACGAGGTAGCCCTCGCCCTTCGGTTCGATGGCGGCGTGATACACTTTGTCGGAGTTGCCCTCGCGGAAATGGAGCGAGGCGGATTGGAGGGTGGTGGTCATGGTTTGTTAGATTTTAGTGTTCAGTTTTCAGGGGTGGAAATGGCCGGGCGTCACCTGACGCCACAACCGGAGAAGGAAAGGGCCGCCATGGAAACCGGGGGAGCGGGTCACCATGGCGGCCTGTCATGAGCCCGGCCTGCGCTGGGGCGTGTCGTGCGGCCGGGAGTTTTGTTGCGGGAGTGTTTGCCGCGTGGATGGGGATGCCGTAGAAACAAGCTTGTCGGGAGAGACGACTGTGATAGACCTCATGGATGAAACCGACCGCTCAGGAGTCGCTGGACAAAGTCAGCCTTTCCGGGACGCCTTTAATCCTGATCAACGACCAGTCGTGTATTACCCTGCAAACTCGATAGGTCGATTGACACTACTGTTAGCCAAAGATGAGTAAACGCTCCCACCCAAATCGCGAGCTGAGTCTCTACAAGCTGGCCCTTGCTCACAAGGACATTAGCTCGGCTGAGCTTACCTGCGAAGGTTACAAGAAGGTCATACTCAATAACGTTGGGAAGTTGCCATACGACGTTAACTACGCGTTCATGGGGTCGATCATCACATCGTATTCACGTCCCTTCGTAGACAATAAGAGCACTGGGGTGCTTCCTAGTCGGTGGAGGAAGTTTGAAGACCCGCGGTTGCAAGCGACCCACGATGCAATGATCAAGGCACGCCATGAAGTATACGCTCACAGCGACAGCGAGGTATCGCGGCTATGGCTTGTCCCCGCCGGCGCACTAATGACCGGCATTGGGAGAATTGCGCCGAGAGCGTCTTGGAAGTTCCATACATACGAAGTTCCGCCTGATGCCATTGTGGATTACCACGACTGTTGCAAGGATCTGAAGGAGCGCCTGCAAGAAGAAATTTCAACGCTGGTTGAAGAGTATTGTGCTCAAAAAGGAATCCCGGCGGAAGAATTCGAACTCAAATGGAAAGGCTAACAAGACGCGCCTTAAACTTCTACCAGCCATTCAGATTCGTTGATTCCCCGTAATTCAACCATCAACCCTGTGATCGACGTGCGCTGCCGGTAGGCGTGCACGCGCTCATCGTTATGCAAAGAACCTTTTTCCCCTCAGATGCAACACAGCTCGATCACAATAAAAAGGTCCGAACTTGAGAAGATTCCTTACATCGACGGGGAGAGCATCGGTGGGCGAACTCTCACCACACTAACATTCTACGATGAGAATGAGTGGCACATGTGGCTTGTAACTCCGGACGGTCTTCTGCCACTGAAGGGGCAACCAGTGGAATCGGATTATTTCGGAAGGGAGCGAGAGTCAGACCGAGATGCTTGCGTCGTGTTTCTGGATTTCATGGCACAACGTGCCTGTTGGATCGATGCACTCCATGCGATCGGAGGCTTGTCGTGCGACATTCACAACCTTGGAGCTTCCCTTGCGAAGGTCGATCTTTTCTACCAAGTCTCCAGAGACCGAAAGACCGAGGTGGCGAGATTCGTTTCGACCGAGCTTGAGTACATCTTTGGAGTGTGCCGAAGCCTCTTCGATCTCTTGCAGAAGACTATCTCACGGCTATGGAATCGAGTCACACCCACCGACAAGACACTCCAGAAAAAGAACCTCCCGGATTCGTTCCGAGGGATGGTCATGCGCGACCGTAACCGCATGTCTGTAGACGAGATTGTCGACCGCTGGAGCATCCCTCCACAGCTCGCGGAATACTATTTCAGACAGGGCCCATTTTTCGAGCTGCTACGCAGCTATCGGGACAGGATTGCGCACCATGGCCAGGACCTCCGTTTTCTATTCGTCACCGAACGCGGATTCGCAATCAGCGCAGATACTGAGCCATTTGCAACCTTAGGAGTTTGGGATGAAGAGCACATGCTGCCGAATCGATTGGCATCCTTGCGGCCTGTGCTTGCTCACATCATCACTGAGACCCTTCGGGCATGTGAGGAGTTCACCGAGGTGATGCAGCGGTTTGTAGTCTTCCCGCCTCCCGTTGCCCCCGGCTTCACACTATTCCTGAGAGGACATCACATGAGGGAGCTTCTTCAGATGCAGGCCATCCTTGAGAACTGCCTCTGGTGGGATCAGGATCCAGGCGATTTCGCAGCGCAACCGACATTGTAAGAAAACCACACAGAACAAGGCTCTGGACAACCCGTCACCCGACATCGCAATGCAGAATCGGGTCCCGGGGAGTAGTTAGCTCCCCAGTCCCACATCACCCAGCGGGCGGCTTCTTGCAAGGCGGCTCCCATCAGAACTCGAATTGACCCCACCGGAACGGCTCCGGGCAGAGGCGGAGCTGACGTTTCCGCCAGCCCGCCTCATCCGGATAAAGGCACCACACGTCGGGCACCGTCCCGGTGGAAAGTTTATCAATTCGCCTCAGACATCCGCCTGCTGTTGCGGGCGGGCGTGCTGCGGCTGGCGGCTTCACGGGCGCGGCCCTTGGCCCAGTGGCGCAGGGCGGCGATCTGGCCGTCCATCAGGTTGGCCAGCGGCACGATGTTGGACATCGCTTCGAGGATTTCCTTCGGCCCCGGTTCCTTGCCTTCGGCAAATGCCTCGTGCATGGCGTCGATGAACACCGCTTCGATTTCCGCACCGGTGAACTGCTCGCAGGCGCGGGCCAGGACAACGGTGTCGTAATCGGTGGGCCGGCGGCCGTGGCGGGCGATGACAATGTCCCAGATTTGTGCGCGCTCCAGGGCATCGGGCAGATCGACGAAGAACATTTCGTCGAAGCGTCCCTTCCGCAGGAACTCGGGCGGGAGTTTGCTAACATCATTCGCCGTTGCCACGACGAACACAGCCTTGGTCTTCTCCTGCATCCAGCTCAGGAACGAGCCGAACACCCGGGAGGAGGTGCCACCATCGGTTGACCCGCTGCTTTGGCTGCCCGAGAAACCCTTTTCGATTTCGTCAATCCACAGCACGCAGGGGGCGATGGCCTCGGCGGTTTGGATCACGGAGCGCAGATTCGCTTCCGACTGGCCGACGATGCCGCCGAACACGCGTCCCATGTCGAGGCGCAGCAGCGGCAGGCCGAAGGCTCCGGCGGTGGCCTTGGCCGTTAGGGATTTGCCCGTGCCTGGAATGCCGACGATCAACAGTCCCTTCGGTGCGGGCAGGCCGTAGGTTTTGGCCGACTCGCTGAAGGCTCCGGCGCGGCGTATCAGCCATTCCTTGAGTAGGCCGAGTCCTCCGATGTCGTCGAGCGAGGTGGTGGCTTCCACCACTTCAACGAGCCCGTTCTTCTTCAAGGTGCGGGCCTTCTCGCGGGCGACGATCTTGTGGTCGATGCCCTTGGTTTCGACGACCGACAACGCGAAGGCGTTTTCCGCCTCGGTGGTGGTCAGGCCGAGCGCGCTTTGCAACGCGGACTCCCGGACCACCTCGTGGACGTTCTTCAACTTCGCCGACTTGATGATGCCATCAAGCACCGTGCCGAGTCCGGCGAGGCCGGGCAGGCTGAAATCAACATGGGTGATTTCATGTTCGAGTTCGGGCGGGAGTTTCAGCCGACAGCCTAACAGGATTAGAGCGTGGCCGTTCGCTTTCGCGACGCGCAGGATGTCCTTGATGCGGCGGACCAGCATTGGGTCGGTCTGCTCCATGTGAAGCTGGAGGTCGCGGAACAATACGACGTGGCGCGGGTTGTCGGCGGCGAACATGCTGTCGAGAAGCTGGAGAGCTTCGAGTGGATCGGGACATGCGGTCACCCGGCCTTCCTTCGTATCGACCAGCCCTTCAGTGGAGGACCAGGCGTGAAGGCGGCGTTTGAGTGCAGTGCAGGCAGCTGCGATTTCAGCCTCGGCGCGGGCTTCTTCGGATGAGATGACGGCAAGACCGGGGTAGCCGGCTTGGAGATAAGTGGTGAGTTGCTTTTGCATGGGGGTTGGGGTGTGAGGTTTTCGGATGGTTTGCCTGGCTGGAGGTTCTGGTGTTCCCAGCGCAGGCATTCGGTTCGGGATGGATGGGAGAA
Organism: Luteolibacter sp.; assembly: GCA_041686775.1. GTDB lineage: Bacteria > Verrucomicrobiota > Verrucomicrobiia > Verrucomicrobiales > Akkermansiaceae > Luteolibacter. Next base: position 132,792 of record JAWLDG010000003.1, read on the forward strand.
GAGCACTTGGCCGGTTCCGGCGTCGTGCACGTCCCACAGTTGGGTTGTGGGGTTGAAGCGGATGTCCGTGGCCCGGACGACGTGGAGTCGCCCGAGCGCACGGAGATCGATCACTTCGGTGAAAAGGCAGTCGATGGAACCGCCCGGGTCGAAGCGGAGGGTGGAGTTCATGGCTTACGAGCCTCCTTCCCCTCCTCCGAGTTGTTGGTGGTGGGTCTGGCGATTGGTCTGCCGCCAGAAGTCGGGTTTGCGGGTGCGCTCCCGGGGGTGGCCGAGCGCTTCCTCGATGGCCTTGGTCGCGGCTTCACAGCCTTTGCCTTGAAAGCCATCGGCCTCGACGGTGATTTCCCCAAACGGGGAAACCCGGACGTGGATGCGGCGGGCACTCACAGGGCACCTCCTTCCAAGGTGAGCAGGACGCTGCCGTCCTGTTCCTGTTTGCGAAGGACGCGGAGTCCGCGGTTGCGGGCCTCGCGCATGGTCTTGTGGATGCCGTAGGATTGCAGCAGGCGGCCGTAGCCGATGCCGACTTCCTTGGCGACGTGGCCGTCCCACCAGTCGGTGGTCAGGCCATAGCTGCCGTCGTTTTCCTGCGAGGGTTCGACGGCGATGTCATACGGGCCTTTGAGCTGGATGACGTGGGGTGCGAGCCGGGTGATTCCGGCGTAGCCGCGGCACTTGGTGTTGGCGGTGAAGCCGAGACCAAGTTCGCCGCATGCGTCGTGCAGGGCTTCGAGATCCCGGATCTGGGTCTGGATGGTGGTGAAGTGACTCATAAGTTTGTTAGTTTTCAGTGTTCAGTTTTCAGGGAAGAAGTCGTGAAACGCGAAGGGCGGCCCGTCCGGTGTGGAGGAGCCGCCCTTCGCGCGGGTCGGGGGGTATGGGGATTTGGTTCAGGGAGTGATGTTGGCTTCGGAGGTGGAGGAATTGGCTTCGTGAGTGGTGGTTTTGTTGTGAGTGGGAGTGGTTGAAAAATCAGGCTGGTGAGGGCGAAGTTGGCGTGTCGGGAGTGGTATGACGTCTTGGGTGGGAAAGGTTCGTGCCGGTCAACGGGCACGAAAAAGCCCGCGCGGTGCAGGACCGGGCGGGCTGGAAAACCGAACCTTTAGAGGTGTCGGTCCGATAATCGCAGGAAATGCGGAGATTGTGTCCTTCCTGCGTGGACATCGCTCAGAGATTTCGATAGTTCTTGGTTTAGCTATGAGAAAACTCCCCCTCGTTTCCTGCTGGTTCCGCCGTCTATCTGCCGCCGCTTTGCTGGTATTACCTGTCTCAGCACTCGCCCAGGCCCTTCCCTACCTCTTCGAGTCTGACGGTTCCGGTCCTCCTGACAAGATCGTCTGGGCCACCGAGCCCGGGGTGCGCTACGACCTCTGGGAATCCGGCGACCTGAATCAGTGGGACCGTGTCGCGGGGTATCCTGCGGCCGCGGACGGCTTGTCGATGGAGCATGCCTTCACCCCGGAGGTCCGGAAGTTCTTCAGGATCCTGCCCATTGACGAGCAAGCTCCCGTTGTGGTGGCCCAGTATCCGGCGGTGAATGGATTCGCGGTGGGTAGGTTTGCCGATGTCACCGTCGAGCTAGAGGATGCGACCGGCATCAACCCTTCGACAATTCAACTCACCGTCGGAACCTTGGGCACCTTCGGTGCAGGATCGCCCGGGTTTACCTTCGCCGACAACACCATCACTTTCGACAGCGGTGGGGACACGGCGTTGGGGACATGGGGGCAGACCATCACGGTTACGTTGGCGGTCGATGATCTGGCGGGCAACACGCTGACGCACTCTTGGGACTTCCGGCTCGAGCTTGAACCTCAAACATCGGCAGATGTGTTCGTTTTCGGATCCCCTGCCGCACAACGCACCGGTCAGCGGGTTTCGGGGCCGGCCGCGGTCCTCGCAACGCGCTATCCTGCTGCTGCGGGGCCCCAGAAGGCGAACGATCCTCCCCTTTGGGAAATTCATGACGTGCAGGCCGACCGGATCATCATCGCCTATCAAGCCGGCGGAGCCCCGTCATTCAATCCGGGGCAGATGATCTGCAACCTCACCCCAAAGTCGGTGAATGAGATCTTTTACCGACGGATCATCTCCGTTACTGATGATTCTGCCAACCTCTTGCTCACGGTGATGACCGAGGATGCCGACCTAACTGAATTTGCCTCCCAGGCAGCGATCTCCATGAACGCGGATTCCGTGGTTTTCGGAACAGACGGCGATGGGAATCTTCAGCCGGCATTCGAGGTCAGCGGCGAGTTTGCCCTGCCTCGGATCGGGTTCGACCTATCCGGCACGAGGATTCGTTTGAAAGCCTCGGGATCCGAAATGCTCGTTCCGGGTCTCGAACCGGACATTCGCGGAAGCGGTTCGGTCTGGATCGATGCGACCGCCGAAGAGTGGTCGTGGTGGCTTACGCCCAGGGTCCGTGCCGGAATCGAGATCGAGGGCGGCGAACTGAAATCCTTTGAAGGCGTGGTCAGTGGCCAGGTCGACCTGGCGCAGGTGGTCAGTGCCTCTTTCGGTGTGGGGTCTTCCATCGAAATTCCAATCTTTGACCTGCCTTGGCATGCGGAGCCGAGGCACATCGTCATGATCGGCGTGATTCCGACTCCGATTCCGATTCCTGTCTTCGGCTCGTTTGAATTTGATTTCGAGGTGCTCGCGGCGGCGGAAGCTGAGGCGGCAGCTTCCTGTGAGTTCGGCTTCCGCCAGAATCTGAACGCCAGCATGGGGATCGAATACTCGCAGGCGGACGGATTGGAGTGGATCCGGTCTTTCCAGCCGGGATCTCCGGACGTGGTGCTCCCCAGCCTCGATGTCGAGGGTGCGCTGAAACTCAATCTGATTCTCAAGCCTGAAGTGGAGTTTCTCATTTATGCCGCGGCGGGAGCGAAGGTGGGCGTCAAGGGAATCGGTGGCATCGCCCGATACGACAACAGCGAAGGACAATCGCATGTGCAGCTCGAGGCGGCGGCAGACGTCGTCATCGGCCCATCCGGCCCGCTTTTCACGGTTCTCGGGTTGACTCCGGAAATTGAACTCAGGGTTTGGGAAGCCGAATGGCCGATCACCGGCAATGCGCTCGAGTTCAAGAACCATCCACAGTCCAAGACAGTTTATGTGGGTGATGACGTTTCATTCTCCTGCGGCGTGGACTCACCCTCTACTCCCGCATTCCAGTGGTTCCACAATGGCGTGGCGATCCCCGGGCAGGCTTCTCGAACCCTGTTTATTCCATCAGTGAATACGGGGCACGCTGGCTCTTACATGGTGCGGGCTAGGGCCGGCCTCCTTGAAGACTTCTCAGATCATGCCCAGCTGGTCGTTACCGTGCCGGTGCCGGAGAACCTTGACTCCGATGGTGACGGCGTGCCGGACATTTATGAAACAGGCACTGGCGTATGGGTCTCGGACACCGACCGTGGCACCGACCCCTACAAGTGGGACAGTGACGGAGACGGGCTTTCCGATGGAGTGGAAACCAATACCCGGGTGCTGATTTCCCGAAAGGACACGGGAACGGATCCAAATGCTGTCGATACCGACGGTGACGGTATCAATGACAAGTTGGAGATCGACTTGGCCCTAAATCCGAATGTCCCTCCCGACTTCGCTTGGATCCCCGGCGGCAGCTTCGAGATGGGGGACAAGGTGGGTGGTGTGGTGGGAGGTGATGGATCCGAGGTTCCGGTGCACACGGTTGAGGTGAGTGGATTTTACATGCAGACCACGTTTGTGACCAACGAACAGATGGTGGAAGTGCTGCAGTGGGCGTATGATGCGGGCGGGAAGATCACGGTTTCGAGCACCACGGTGGTCAACGTTGAAAGCAATCAGGAGCTGCTGGATTTGGACTCCCCTTACTGCAGGGTCCTCTGGAACTCAGCAGCCGAGCGTTTCGAGGTCAAGTCGGTGAAGGGCTACGGGTATCCATGCGGGGAGGTGCCGTGGTATGGGGGGGCGGCCTATTGCAACTACCGCAGCCAGATGGACGGGTTTGCGCCGTGCTATAACCTTTCAACTTGGAGCTGCAACTTTGGGGCCAACGGCTATCGGCTGCCGACCGAGGCCGAGTGGGAGAAGGCTGCTCGGGGTGGACTCAGCGGAAAACGATTCCCATGGGGAGACACGATTAATCACAGCCACGCAAATTATAAGGCAAACTCAGCCCTCTTTGCCTACGATACGAGTGGTTATACAACCTCCACCTTTCACCCGGACTGGGCCGACGGAACAGTGCCATACTGGTCTCCTGTAGGGACTTTTGCGGCTAATGGCTATGGTCTCTACGACATGGCCGGAAACCTGTTTGAGTGGTGTAACGACTGGTTTAGTTCCAGCTTCTACAGCACGGCGGCGGCCACGCTGCCCAATCCCACGGGCCCTGCGACAGGCTCCACCCGGGTTCTCCGTGGGTGCAACTATGGCTACCACGCTGACCACGCCCGGGTTGCCCACCGCGGCCACAACGCCCCGAACATGAGCAGACGCCTAAGTTATGGGTTCCGTCCGGTCCGCAGATAGGAGTTCTGGCAAAGGGCTATGAGTTCAAACAGATGCAGCAGGAAGTAGCAGGATTGAAGCAGATTACGGGGCTATCGGACGAAGTTCCGTGGCTGGTAGAGCTATAGCGTTATGGCCACACTGACCGCCGCCATCCTCGCCGGGGGGGAGTTCGACTCCCCTGCCGACAGCCCGAGCAGCCGTCTGGACACGGAGGGCGCGTTCTCCTTCGTCGGTGCGCTGGAGATTTCCAACGGCACCAGCAGCTACAAGGGATCGGCGGTGGCCATCTCGCGGGAGTGGGTGCTGACAGCTGGCCACAATGCCGACCTCAACGACGACGGGCTGGCGGATACGGTGTGGAGCGGCAACCTGCACCTGCCGGGCTACGGCGTCTTCGGGGTGGCGCAGGCTTACACGAATCCCGGGTTCACAGGTTTCGCCAATCCCTCGATCAACGACGACCTCGCGCTGCTGCGCCTGGCCGAGCCGCTGCCCCTCGGGATGGGATTTCCGACGCTCGGAAGCGGCGCGGGCATCGGCGACGTGATCACCTTGGTCGGCTTCGGGCGCTCGGGCTACGGCAGCTATGGCTACACCACCACCGCCAGCTTGAACGACCGCCGCTTCGGTTTCAACATGATTGACTCGCTCACCGCCGACGACGAGGGCAGTGGAGCCTTCGAGGTGTTCCGCTACGACTTTGATGATCCGGGCACCACCGGCCTGCCTGGCGGCAGCCTCGGCAACGATGTGGAGACGATCATCGGCCCCGGGGATTCCGGCGGTGCGGCCCTGCGACAAAAGCCGGACGGCAGCTGGGAACTGGTGGGCATCAACACATTCACCGAAGGCTACGGCGGACGCTTTGGAGATGTGGGCGGCGGGGTGCTGGTGGATCCCTACGCAGACTGGATCTATCAAGTCACAGGCATTCCGGAGCCGGGGATCGTGGCGCTGATGTGGTTGATTCCACTCTGGTGGATGACACGGCGGAGACGATGATGGTGCGTGCCGCGACGTGGGCACGAAAAAGCCCGCCGGGTGCGGGACCGGGCGGGCTTGGGAGTGGGTAGTGCTCGCCACGGAGCGCGAGGGATGATAGTGGATTTCGGTCGAAAACGACCGCTTAGAGATGCACCGCTTCGCCATGATCATGACTTGCCTGCTGGCTGTTGGCTGCGGTGTGAAGGAGCCGCGGCAGGGCGAAGTTTCCACCATTCCGGAGTCAGCCAAGGAGATGAAGCCTGTGGTGGTCAAACAAGAGGCCCCCGGGGAGGCATTGCCCTACGTGATCGAGCCAGCGAAGCCGGGCGATGAACGCCGCAAACTCCTGGTCCAGCGGGAGATCAGCTATGGCGAGCTTGCCGACCTGCTGGGCACCAGCGTGGAGATCCTCAACAAGCTCAACAAAATGACGCTGGAGGCCGGGACCTTGCTGGCCAAGGGATCGCAACTCTACGTGCCCGGGCTGTCTCCGTGGAGCTGAGCACGGCGCTGTGTCGCCGGCCCTCACCGTCCCAGCCTTCTCTCCACGAAATGCTGGCACGCCCGGCAGAAGCGATGCGTGCCCTCGTCGAGGCGATCCACACAGTCGAGTTCGGTGTCGGCGGTCATCACACAGGCGATGCCCTCGTCGTAGCGGTGGTGGTCGAGCCCGCAGTTGTGGCCGAGTTCATGGATCGCGATGGTCGCGGCGCGTTTCACTAACAGCGGTGTCGCAGGGTTGTCCGAAGACATCTCATGCAGGCTCACCACGCACGAGGGCATACCGAGGTAGGCATAGCCGAACAGATAATTCCAGGCGGCACCCGGGACGATGTTCTCTTCGGTGATGCCCACGGAAAATGTGATGCCACGGCGGGAGCGGCGGTCGATTTGGTTGAGAAACGCGGTCGCGGAAACGCCGTTCCATCCCGTGCGCCGCGACGGACGAGGATCGAGAAACGACGGCTGCACGACCACTGGCAGGCCGAGGGACTTGGAAACGGTGCGCACCACGCCGTTGAGGACGGTCGGGCGGATCTCGCCGAGCCGCCAGATTTCGATGGAATCTTTGGCATCGAGCACCACGGGCGCGGAGCAAGCCGGGCAGAGCCGGCGGCCGGGTGAGGAACGAGCCCCACAATCGGGGCAGAGGTTGGAATCGGATTTCATGGGAGGAGGTGGAGGGTTGGGGTGTTGGAATGCAGCTCAGGAACGTCGGGCGATTTTTTCCGACAACCATTCCATGAACTGCCACTTGCGAAGGATGGCGGGCTTGTTGGCGAGGCGCAGCGGCAGGCGGCCCTTGTGGCGGACGTAGAAATGAAACGTCTCCGAAAAATCCTCGCAGGGTTGGGTGGCGGCATACCTGGTGAGGTGATGGTCCGGGTGGTATTCCCAGACCGGGTGCGGCGATTCGTAACGGCCGCCGAAGGTGCGGATGAAGCGTTTGGTTTCGACCAGCTCCGGACAGCGGTCGGCCAGTGCGTGCGCCCATTCGTGGCGGAGCACGTCGCTCAGGCGCATGTGATGACCGCTGATGAAGTCGCAGAGCTGGGCTCCGGTGACTGCGGGGATGTAGATGTCGGCGTCCGGTTGATACCAGCCATAACAGGCGAAGGAAACAGGCACGAGCCACACATCGACATCGTCCAGTTCGTCGGGCCAGAGCCCGAGCCGCTCCATTTCGGTGGTCACCTGCCAGTTGGTTGTCGTGAGTTGCGTTCGAGTGATCACATGCCGCAACGGGCGGCGCGGAGTTTTGCGGATGTAGGGCATGAGGGTTTTCCGGGGTCAGGTCATGCGGGCAAGTCCGTGTTCCCAGCCGATGTCCCACAGGTCGGAAAGATCGGCGGGCGGACGCTTCGAGAAATCGCCGGTGGCATACATGAAGCCGATCAGTTCGCAGAAGCGTTCCTCGCCACCAGCGCGGGCACCGTAGAACGATGGCTCGCCGGCCGGACGGATCCGGCCATAGGCCCCGGCGGTTTTCCAGGACTCCTGCTTGTGGATCTCATCGCAGTTGCGCGGTCGCGGCTCGCCGAATGTTTCGCGGAAATGTTTCCACCGAAGCGGCCGGTGGGCGGCCCACAGGACGTGACCGAGTTCATGCATCGCAAACCAGTTGCGGTGAAAGGTGGCCGGGTAACGGCCCATGTTCAGGTGCAGTTCACCAGCCGACCCTTCGAAGTAGGAACCGCCGACTCCACTCCGGTTGCCGGGTGGGGTTGTGGTTAGTTTGAAACGGGGCACGTGAATGCCGCAGGCGCGGAGGTATTCCGCCGCCTCGTGGACGGCATCCTTGGCTTTGACTTCTTGGGATGAGTTCATGGAAAGAGGTGGAGTTAAGGTTGCTTGCCACGAGTTCGGTGGAATTCGGGAAATCTCCCCTGCGGAAGTGCAGCGGGAGAGAAATACCAGCAGCCCGGCAGGAGCGCAAACTCCCGCCGGGCCACCGGATGGTTTGTTAGGATCAGCCGACCGCTGCGAGACGACGCGTGCCCATCTGTCCGAAGCGGGAGATGACATCGCGCGCGTCGCTGCGGGCGAGCTGCACGGCGTTTTCCCGCAGGCGGTTGAGGCCGTCGGTCAGGGACGCCATCGCTCCGCTGTCGTTGCGGTAGTCTTCCGCGCTGCGCGTGAGCAGGTCGCGGCGGAAGCGTTCCAGCGTCTGCTCCAACTGTTGGTCACCGGCGAAGTTCAAGGTGCGGAAGCTGTCGATGAACGTGGTGAGGCGGTTAAGGGTCCGCTGGTGGACGCCGTTCTCCGAGCCGTCGATGGTGGCGAGCACCTCGGTTGCCAGGCGGGCGGTTTCCTCACGCATGGAGGCGACGCTCTCGCGGATGAATCCGTCGAGGTCCGCTTGCAGACGCCGGGTGGCGTCCTCGGCGATGCGGCGGCGGTCTTCGGCGGCCTCCATCTGGTCGATGCCCTCGGCGACTTCCAGGCGGATGTTGTCGGGTGCGGCGATCTGGAACAGGCGGGTCTCGAAGGCGAAGCGTTTGGCGATGTCTCCGGCGGGCGGGAACGATTGCTCGATGGTGGCGATCAGGCGTTCGGCGCTGCCGTTGAGGTGTTGGGCGGCCTCGCGCCATTCGGCCAATGCGGTTTCTCGCAGCGGACCGTAGCCGGCGACGAAGTCGAGCGTGGCGTCGCGGAACTCGTCGCGGAGCTTTTCGAGCTTGTCGGTGAGGTCGCCGAGACGGGGATTGGGAACGAAGCGTCCGATGCCGCCCAGGAACGGGAAGCTGGAGCTTTCGACAGTGGCCTGCACCCGGGATTCGATCAGGGCGAATGCCTGGAGCGCATCACGCGGGATCAAGCGTTTGTGACCGAGCTGGATGAGCCGGTCGGAAACGTTCGCGGGATCGAGCCCGAGGTCTTCGGGATTGAGGCGTTTGCAACCGCGCCAGTAACGGACGGAGGTTGCGACCAGCACTCCACGGCGGCACACGGCGTCGAGGAGGTGAGTGTTGTTGTTGGTTTTGTTATTAGGATTAGGATTGGTGGGATTCATGATGATGTTTGATCTTAGGTTGGGGGTTGTTGGTTGGGGGTTGGTCCGGCTTCGCGTTGCTATGCCGGGACGAGTTTGGTTTTCAGGAGAAAGGAAAAAGGCGGCTCCGGTGAGGGAGCCGCCTTGGCGGGATTCGGGGTGAATGGAGGGCGAAGGACCTAGCGGTCGGGCTCTGCCGAAATTTCAGCCGGCGTGACACCTTGGCGGCGAAATTCCATCCGGAGGTGAGCTTCGATGGAGCGTTCCAACTCGTCGTTGGACCAGACGCGGAGCAGGCCGGGCGGCGTGTTGTTGAGCAGGTCGTCGAGCACCTCCGGGTTTTCCAGCAGCGCGAGGGGAACGCACTCGTGGTCGGGGATGTTTTCGAGACCCGTCTTCACACTGACACGCACCGGCGCTTCCACCGTTGTGCCGCAGCTGAAGCATTGCGCCCGGTTGAGTCCATGGGCCATGAAGCTGGTGAAGTCTTCTTCCGATTCGATGTTCGTGATGACGTCCACCGGGGTCGGAGTCTGGCAGTGCGGACAGGGATGCTTTTGTCGGGTGATTTTGGAGGAAGGGATGAGCAGGTTCATGAGCTTGGCGAGGGTCGCGGCAAACGCGTTTCGGAACAATGGATTCGTGCGTTGCGCGGGATGTGGGAGTGTTGGTGAGTGGGAAGAAACCAGGGGTTTCTATCAATTCCTAATGACACCGAGCGGGTCGGAATTCCGTGCGGCGCACCCGATCTCACGTATCGCTGTCTTGCTTTTACCGCTGCTGGCACCCAGCTTGCCGCCGCCAATCCCACCCAACCCATCCCAATCCCCATGACCGACGCCATCGCCATCCACGGACAGGACATCATCGACCTCGTTGCCACCTACTCGGAGGCCGGGGAAATGGGGGTTGGTCCTTGTCCACAAAGCGGCCGTTATGCACGAAATCTCGGTTGCCGGTGTTGTAGGGCGGATCGACTTAGATGAGCTTCACCTTCAGGACGTAGGCCAAGCGCAGCGTCCGCAGCGCGTCGAAGTTGTCGCCCTCGATGATCAAGTTCCCGTGCGGCCCGTCCCCGGCGTCCAGCTCCGGCACCGCGTCCATCACCACGAAATCTTCGTTGAGAGACCGGTCGTGCATCCCGCTCGCAAACCAGCCCGGTTTTTTAGATTCCGCGCCTCAGCAGTTCCCCAAGCTGCTCCTTCGTCAGCTCGCCGAGGTTTTGCCGACCCTTTGCCGACCCTTTGCGGACGCAGGCTAGGCGGTGGGCCCGACACGGAGCGAGGGAAAAAGGAAGCAGGTTGCCGTCTTGTGCAGACTGAGCAGGGATAAAGTCCTAGTCCTGATGATGGGCCATGACCAGTTCCTGATTCAGAGCACCGGACGTAGTTTTGTTCCGGCACACGGGCGTATTTGACTGCAGCGCTCTGATCAGATCAGCGGAGAATTCTCTGACTTCGATGCGCGTGTGGTCCAGAACGCTATTCTGACTGAATCGGGTTTGAACGTCCGAAGCGAATTCATCAGGGTCGCGGAAGGATTGGGTGGGCATGGTTTGAGTTGGTGGGATTCGGTAATGATGCCAGCAAGAATAATACGGTCGACAGGATGTCGGCCAGAATTCCTGTTGTGTGGACAAGGGGGGATCTTGCGAGGAGAGCATTGTAAGTGTCGCAGCCTTTTTCGCGGTGGTCAAACGCGTTAGGCACACCAGAAAATAACCCGCATTCGAGGGAGTCAAACGTCAGAAATCCCGCGAACTGATGCTGCAGGTTGGAGGGCTCGATGTATCGAAGCGGTAAAACGAGCGTTGTCGTGAAATGGAGATCCCAATTTTCTCGGCTACAACGGTAGTCAGGTTGCTTGGTCAAATCGGGACAATGGAAAACGGGAAGCGGGTGCTTAGACCACTGCGTTCTCCCATCTTCGCAGCCAAGCAGCGCCGCGAAGCTCGTGTTTTTGCCGGCAAGGTGAAAATGATTGGGGAAAAACTCAACTGGTCTTCCCTGATGCATTGTCCGGGCAATGGTGTGAATACAGGCGTCCTCTTTTCTGTCGGAATCGCTTGGCCCGAAAAGCTTGATCGTGGCGTGGACGAGTTCCGGAGAAACTTCCAGAAACTGGCAGATCACGTCACGTGCGCTCTCGACGAGTTTGAGGAGCCGACCTGGCTCCAGCTTGGCGATTCCTTCCCGGCGAGCGTCTATCGAGAAATCCCTAACTGAATGGGCAAATCCCAGATGTATTTGAGAGACGGTTCCCCAGATGAACCTTTGTCGAACTCGAAGGAATTGGTTTTTGCCCCACTTGGTACTGCGGATTTTGCGGCTCAGCCAAATGAGCCATTTGAGTTGCTCCGCGTAAGGAATGATTTTGTCGTCGCCCGTCATAGGTTAAAGCACCAGTATGAAAAATCCAAGGAGGCTGGGCTAGGTAGGTATCAGAAGGTAATTGGGAAATCAAAACTATTTTCTAGGGCTGGACGAAATTGCGCGTGATGGCGATGTTCACCTCCACGGCCGGGCTGAACGCAGGACGCTTGAGAGCACTTCCGGGGGCAGTCATTAGGACTCAAAGTCCGGAACGACCGAGCGGGTGGAACCCACTGAGCTAAAAAATCCAAACACCCGCCGGATCACTCAGACCCGGCGGGCGTTGGTTTCAAGCGGCGTATTGCTGGTGGAGGTCCGCCACCGTCATCCCCGGCAGCCACGCCATGCACTCGTTGCGGTATTGGCACCACGAGCACTTCATGCCGGGCTGGGGATGGTGGCGGTTGGTGGCGATGCCTTCGACGGCGGTCTCCAACAACGCGACCACCCGGCGCTTGCGATGGGCGTCGGCCGGCGGGGATTTCACGCGAATGACCTGCGGCACTTTGGTTTTCACAAGGAACACCAGGTCGAGCGACGGAGGGGTTTCGCCGGTGGCGGCCTCCATGAGGAGCTGGTAGGAAACCAACTGGATTTCGTGGTCGAAGGCTGCATTCGCGGGATCGGGCTTCGCGGCGGCGGACTTGAAATCCACCGCAGTGAAATCTCCCTCGACCAGGTCCATCGCGCCAGTCAACGGGACTGACAGCCCGGGGATTTCCTCCTTGAGCAGGACTTCCACCGCGCGTGGCTTTTCCTTCATCGCCTCCGGGGAGTCGAGATAACCAGCGACCACGCGCAGGCCGTCGAGGCGGACTTTCTCGCGTTCGCTGTCGTCCTTGAAGTTCACCGGACCTTCGTCGCGTTCGAGCTGCTGGAAGGCTATCTCGTAGGCGGCGGCGATGGTTTCCGGCGAGTCGTCGGTGCCACGCCAGCGGGCGAGGTGGAAGGCCTGGAGAGCGGCGTGGACGGCCTTGCCGAGGTGGAGGGCCGCCGGAGTTTTCTTCCGGATGCAGGCGACGCGCTCGAACCAGAACCGCAGCGAGCAGCTCAGGTAGGATTTCGCCGCCGTCGGGCTGATGTGCTGGGGCAAAGTCTGCGCCCAGGGTGTCAACCCGGTGGTGAACGGCGGGGGCGGTGCGCCGGGTGGATCGACGATCGCGATCATGCGGCGTCCCTCCCTCCGGTCCGGCGGTAGGCATTGCCGTTGCGGCGGTTGCCCTGGCGCTGGCTGGAGCCATGCGTGTCGAGCAGTTCGTCGATTAGGCCGCTGGCTTCCAGCTTGCTGAGCAGGCGCACGCCCTTGCCGAAGCGTTCGACGGCAAGCGCCTCGACCTCGGCTTTGTCGAGCTGGTGTTCCTCGACGAGTTTCAGGATCAGGTCCTTCTGCTTGTCGGAGCATTTCCAGGCCGGGCCGCGCTGCCAACTGGCAACCGTGGTGACGTTGGCGGGCGGGGCGTCGGCAGGGTGGTTGGGATCGGAGGCAGGAGTATCCATGCCGTAGTCACCGGGTGGGACGAAGCCCGTGTGGAGCATCTGCTGGTCCACGGTGGATTGCAGGCGTTGATAGAGGCGCTCGGATTCGGCGGCGACATCGTCGGTAGTCACCAGCTCGGTCTCGACGGAGACGGAGAACTGGTGCGACGAGTAACCGGGGAGGCCGAGGCGTTTGCTGTAATTGGCGATGAGTTTGATGGCCATGATGTTAGGGGGCTGGTTGTTAGGTTTGAGGATTGAAACGAAGAAACCCGGCGGGACTGCCGGGCCTTCGGGTGTGAGGTGATGCGTGATTCCGACAGCTATGCGGCGTCGGGGTTGTGTTTCGCGCCGTAGGGCGTCGGGTCTTCGCAGACTCGCAGCAACGGCGGATCGTTGGCGATGCGGCCGAGCGACTGCCGAAGCAGGGTGTCGGCCACAACGGTCATCGGCTGTCGGCGGCGCAGGCCCTCGCGGTAAAGCGCGCGGACCACATCGTCGGAGAGCTTGGGCGTGTAGAGGTTGCGGGGCATGGTTTCCGAAGGGTTGGAGTTCAGCGGCGCGGGGATGCGGCGAGGCTGGTCAACAGCGTGACGAGCACCGCGCCCACGAGCATCGGCAGCCAGAAATCGGAAAGGACCGAGAACGACAGCGCGATGATCGCGATCCACGCGAAGATCAAAAACAGGAATGTGGGATTATTCATGGAGTGGTTGATGAATGGGATGGGGTTTGTCCCGGCCGGGAGTCAGCGTGGCCGCAGCATCTCGTGGAAGGCGACGGGCGTGAGCGCGAGGATGAGCGCCCAACCGAACGACTCGGTGAAACTCACGAGGATCCAGGTGACCACGGCGACGAATCCGAGACGGAGGATGAAGCCGCGGAAGGTCATGAGCGGATCAGTCTGCCGAGGACAATGACGCACGATGCCCCCAAGAGGGCATAGGCAAGGACTTTCAGTCCCTCGCCGACCGGCCGGGTGTCGGTGACGGGCACGGGCGGAGGCTTGGGCGACGGGGATTCGCTGCAGGATGCGCAGGCAAGAATCAGGGCCAGCCCGGGGAGTAAAATCGGAAACCATTTCCGATTTTGTCGATTTGGAAACCGCCTGACGGTGGTTTTCAGCGCCGGCCGGCAGTGTCTGTGGAGGTGTGGGATCATGTGAGGTTGGGGTGGGATTGGGGTTGGAAAGAAAGCAGCCCGCCGCGGAATGAACCGGGAGGGGTTGGCGGTGTTGGCGTAAAGCAGTCACCGTCATAGTATGATGACACTCTGGGGGTGGGAATTGCGTGGGGCGTGCCTCACGGAAAACGCCGTGGCACGGGCCGCGTGAAATTCGTCACAGTGACTAATTTGGCCAGTCAGGCGGAAGCCGATGTCCCGGCTCTACTTCTTCGCTCCCGCCGGCGGCACTGCCTGATTCACCACTTTTTGGCGTTTACAGCTGCCAGTGGTGCCTGCGGCCGAAACTGCCAAACGGTCATTTCCGTCCACTTCCCGGCGGCGTGCGGCCCTCGCCAAAGTATTTTTCGCTCCGGTAACGCAGCCAGACACGCAGCACCTGTGGCACTTTCTCCCGTTCCGCCTCACTAAGCGATTCGTAGAGCGCCAGCGCCTTCTCCCGCTCGCCGCGGCAGGCGCGGTTGTTGTGCGCATCCCAGTAAGCCCTTGCCACGCGGATGCGGCGGCAGGTTTCCTTGATCAGGGCAGTGCCGGCGAGGGGCTTGTTGTCGGCTTTTTTGCGCACGTCGGTCTAATTACAACAGCGCCTTCAGGGCTCCGGGTATCTTGAATCGCTTCTGATCCGGCGGCAGGTATTCGCTGATGAGTTGGTTGATCCACTCGCGCGAGGTTTCGATCTCACCGATGGCAATGAAAGTTTCGCCAGACTCGGAACTCAATTCATAGTGCTTGAGCGCCAGTTGAATCGGCGATGATTCCCCCTTGAGCAGGAGTTCGACATCGATGCGGTGATTTTGTGAGTCGATTCGGATTTGAGTCATTTGGCCGTAGCGGTTGAGGTTTTGGTTGAACCACAGCTTCATGGCTCCTGCGAGCAGGTAGTCCTTGGCCGGGGTGAGGAGGGCGAAGAGCGACATGGTTGGAAGACCGTCTTTTTCCTGTGGCGCTTCATACCATGGCAGATCAACCCAGCCATGACAGTGCGTATCCGGAATTTTTCGCCCCTACCGCGTCACGGTTGTAGGCGGAACTGGCACGCGCGCCACGCCCTGGCACTTGCCATTGCCCGTGCTGTTTCCCGTGAGGCGACCGGAACCATCGCGCTGGGTGGTGGTCATGGTGCCGTTGCCGTGGGTGGTCTGGCTGCCTGTCAGCCGGCCTGAAGAGTCGCGGTAGTTGGTGTGGCTGCCAGATCCGGCCTTGCTGGTGCTGGCGCTGCCCGCCATCCGCCCGCTGGCGTCCCGGTAAGTCGTGTGGGAAGAGCTGGATGAATTGCTCTGGGTCGAGGCCGAGCCGCTCATCCTGCCGCTGGCGTCGCGGTAGGTGGTTTGTGAACTGCCGCCGGAGGTCGGCTGGGTGGTGGCGGTGCCAATGATCCGGCCCGAGGCATCGCGGGTGGTGGAGTGCACCGTGCCGCTTGTAGACTTTTGGCGGTCGATGGTCTGGACAATCCTACCGGAGGAGTCACGGACCACTTCGCGGCAGATCTGGGCCGGGGAAGCGGTGACAAGGAGCAGCGGGATCAAGGCAGGGAGGAGCATCGCTTTCATGCGGATTTTGACCGTCTTCGCTGCTGATTCATTCGACCCAACCGCCAAGGGTCAGGTTGTGCGCGATCCTTCCAAATTTATCTTGCAGAAAATTCAGGAAAAATCGGATCGACTCCACAGTTTCTCCCAGCTCGCTGCCGTATAGAACAAGGAACTTGCCCGAATGACCACCGTGCCTAACCTGGCCCCGACGATCGAGTGACATTCACCAGATGGCGAAGAACAGAGAACAAAATTACATCGAGCTATTCGCTGGCTGTGGCGGCATGTCGCTTGGGTTGGAATCGGCCGGTTTTCAGAGACTTTTGGCAAATGAAGTTTCCCCAATGGCGGCGGAAACCTTTGCCTACAATCTCATGTCAGGTGCAAGGGGTGCGGCACCTCCATCCCCTGAGTCGCCGGAAAGCTGGACTCCCTACTTCACGTTTATTGACCCACCAGGAAAGGGCGCTGGCGGGGTGCCCGATGAAAAGGCATTTAGGGACTGGCACAGCCACGTGCGACCCGGACGCAAGCCGTCGGACCAAGCCAAGTCGGTCCTGATGGGCAAGAGCTGTTCTGACCTTTTGGTTGGTGATGCCAGGAGGCTGGTTGGCATGATGAAGGAGTTTCAAAATGAGCACCCCAGAATCTTCAAGCAACGCTTTGGGGAGGTTGATCTGCTTGCAGGAGGCCCTCCTTGTCAGAGCTTCAGTCTCGCGGGAAAGAGACAGAAGGATCACCCTAGAAACAGGCTCTTTGAGTCATTCGTTTCCATTGCTGAGTTAGTGCGGCCGAAAGTAGTCTTGTTTGAGAACGTCCTTGGTATCACGCGGCATTTCGTCGATGAGGCGGGTGATGAGTGGCATCCTTGGCACGAGGTGTGCCGTGCATTCAAAAAGGCGGGGTATCTTCCGATTCCGTCGCTTGTGAACGCGTCTGACTTCGGAGTCCCGCAATCTCGTCCGAGATTCATTATTGTTGCGATTGCCGAGGAGATCGCCCTTCAGTTTGAGAAGTTGTCGCTCACCCGGGGTGGGCTGGCAGAGGCGCTTCTCAGGGCGAGGACACGCTATGATAAGCCGAGCGACGATCGCAGCTTGATTTTCCGGGTCGAAAACGATTTCGAAAAGGGTCTTTGGCCGTCGCCACTCTTCCCCTTTCCGACCACGCGGGAGGAAGGCGACAAGGTTACGGTAAGGTCGGCAATTCAGGACCTACTGGCCATTGAAAAGGGAGAACTGTTTGTTCAGGGAACGTATTCGACGGCACTCTCCGGCCAGCTGAAATGCCCAAGAGGGATTCCGTCCACAAGAATTCCCACGAACCATGGGCTCAGGAAGCATGGCCCGAAAACACGAGCGCGCTTCCGTCTGCTGAGAACACTGGCGGAGGCCGACTTCTGGGCCAAGAGCATGCGAGAAGTGTCTAGGAGGAGCGAGGAGGCGATCAACCTGCTCGTCGGCAAGGCTCTCCTTGTACCAACCCCGGATGGGGACTACGTCGAGCGCAAGAGGGCCACCGTGTATGAGGTCGTCAAGCTGATCGAAGATCTCGCCAGCGCCAAGAACGTCCAGAAGCGCCTCAATCCTGACAAACCGGCTGGAGCTCAGCTCAGCATACCCGACGATTCCATCCACTGGGAGGTGGACAGAGTTTTGACGATCAGAGAAATGGCTAGAATTCAATCATTTCCGGATTGGTTCGAGTTCAGGTCGAAGGAGACGACGGGCGGAAGTGCCCGAGCATACGAGGTGCCGCAATACACCCAGGTGGGCAACGCCGTCCCCCCCTTGCTTGCACTCACATTCGGAAAATCCATCCTGAGCATTCTTCGCAAGTTGAGGCACGTCGACTAGGCAAACGAACAAGTTGCTGGATTCATCGGGTTATTGGGAGTTGGATTTTCCATGATTTTCTTGCTGCCGGCCTCTTCGCTTTGTTAGCAAGTTGTTCACAAATGGATGATGACAGCACGAAAGCAGCGGATGCTCCGGAGCTTTACCCTGCCGGCCTCCTGAGTTGGGCGGGGCACCGTTCCGGGGGGGTTCGCAAGCCTTTCCTCTCCACCTCAGGCAGGCCGACCGGAAAGCGCCTCGATACGCCATTGCTCAAGAGGCTGAAAACATGGGTTGATGATCTGGCAGGAGGAGTGGATGGCACACCAGGTTCACTCTTGCTGGTTGGTGGACCTGGCAACGGAAAGACCGACGCAATCGAATCCTGCATCGAGTTTTTCGACCAGCGACTGGGGGCTGGCGGAGCGATCACCGAAGCATTTTCCAAGCAATTCAGCGAGGCCGGCGGGCTACCGCCGCGGCGGGCTGTCGTCGACCTGAGGATGCTGGGGATCAATCTCCCAAAACGGCTCCAGACATCCATTGAGCTAATACAGGATGCCACCGAAGGAGACCCCGAGTTGGATGCCTCCGCTGAGGAGTTGTTGCTGGCCGAACTCGCCAGTCGTTTGGACGCCGCCGAACCTACGATTTATCTCTGCTGCGTGAACCGAGGCATTCTGGCCCACGCGGCAACCGTCGCCCACAGTCACCCGCGAGGCGCGGAGGTGGACGGGCTGGTGACAAGGATCACGCGAGCTGTCACGAGTGGGCCTGAACCGTTGCGTTGCTGGCCACTAGAAGGCTACGATAACGTGGCGGTTTGGCCAATGGACGTGGAGTCGCTTGTCGATGCTCGCGGGGAAGATACTACCGTCGCACACCAGATTTTTGCAGCCGCGCTCGAAGAAGAGCGATGGATCAAGGACTGCCCGGCTGGGCCCCGATGCCCATTCTGCTGGAATCGGCGGATACTGTCGCGGGCCGACACGCTGAATGCGCTGATCCAACTATTGCGCTACCATGAACTCGCCTCGGGCAAGCGTTGGACTTTTCGAGATCTGTTTTCTTTGGTGCCTTACCTTCTTTTCGGTGATGTGTCCGAACTGAGGATCAAGGACAAAGCCTATACGCCCTGTGACTGGGCCGCGAAGCAACTCGCACTAACCGAAAACGCACCTCTGGGATCGACCGACCGTGCTTACGCACCGTATCTGCTGGTTTCTCGGCTATACCATCACAGACTCTTTAGTCGATGGCCGTCACTCGAGAGCGGTGACCACCGAAAGGCGAAAGGCGTCCTGAGGGACGGAACGTTGAAGGCAGGGGTGCAGGTAGCTCGTGACCTTTTCCGCTATCTGGCGCGACGGGCGAACTTGAAATCCACCGCGAGTGCCGACATCGGAGAGATTTTGGAAGGTCCTTTCAGTGGCTGGCTTGACCCTGCCCTAGCAAGCGATGGCGAAGTGATTCTCCGCAAAAGTAATGGGGAAGTTCATACAACAGGCGAGATCGAGGAACTGTTCAGCCTGTCGGTAAAGGATGGACTGGAGGTGACCAAGAGCCAAGTGGCTCCGCTGGAACGGGACCTCCTCACCTTGTTAGCGAAGGCGGACGAGGAACTGGTTGACGAGAATTTTCCCAGAAACGACTCGCATCATGTCCGGCTCCTGCAGGGATCCATACGCCAGTTCGCCGCCAGGCTCGCAAAGCGCAGCCTCGGGGTCAGGCAGGGAGTCTGCCTACACCTTACGAAATTCAAGGATTACGCCGCGATCATTGAGGGCGGACGCGACTCCGGCTCGGTTCGACGGCAAATGACACGGCTGCTCCATGGAGATGACAACTGTTTTGCGGCATGCCTCGTGACGACATTTGGCCAACCCCTTGCTCGTCGAAATCGGGAGATCAAACTCCTGACCCGCAAGGTTCGCGTGAGGGAAATTCGGCGGGAGGTAACCGATGGGAGGCCAAAGGACTCACTGCCATACATTCGGGTCGCTGAGACGACAGTGCCCATGACCTTCCCGCTCTTCAAGGCGCTGGAGGAGGTTGATTCAGGACTTCATGAAGCCTCTCTTCCCTCCGAAATTTTCACCCTTCTCAACGGTGTGAAGTCGCTTGTCTCCGGCCAACTCGTGCGGGATGAGTCAATGTTCGAGGATGACGCCCGGATCATCTTCGGTGCTGCCCCCGAGGAAGTGGAGATCCTCGACGGCGAGTTTAGAATCACAAAGCGCGAAGCCACATGACACCAGATGACTTCATCGCCAAGCCCTGGACTGAGGGGAGCCTGCACCCCCTTTACAGGGTTAGCTTCCTGCACATGCGCCCGGCCCCGGAATACGCCTCGGGGGAGGTGTTGCTGGCTTCGCTCTACAGGAATGTCGGTTTCAGTAAGACGGTGTCGGAGGGTGCGACTCCCCAGCGGGGGCGTGACCTGCTGAAGCGTATTGAAAAGCAGCGAGGTCGTCCCGCTACTGAAGATGCTTTATCCGTCGATAGCTGGGAGGCGGTCGTATGTAGATCACTATCCAGTCCGAAGCAGCCCAATCAAGCCAGCAGCAGATTTCTGCAGATCTGCCCGCTTGTCCCCGACGCCTCGCTGTACTCTCTCTCCGCACGCTTGGCGAGCAACACGTGGAATCCTGGGAGCCTCGTGGAAAGGGTTATTGACTTTGGCTCGCCGGGAACTTCAGCAGCCGCAGAGTTGTGGCAGCATGTCTTCAAGCGACTTGGTATCGAGAAGGACGATGACGTCTGGGCGCGCTTCCTTCAGGAACAGTTTGAGAAATGGCGCTCAAAGGAACTAAAGGACGAGTGGCAACGAGTGAATGACTTCGAGCCAAGCCCGGCGGTCGCACGATGGCACGTGTCCAGTTGCGAGATCCCAGCCGGCCGTTTTGTGGAGGATCTTCGGCATGTCCTGGAGCTCAAGGACCGCCTGACGAGGCGCCAATGGGTTAGCTTGTTGGAATCAATCCTGAGGATTGGGGCAGCTTCGCACGTATTGTGGCTCTGCCACGCAAACTCCCAATGCCTCGAGTTGTTGAATTTAGCCTTGCAAGGCCGGGAACTTCCCACGCGTGAGAAATTCTCCAGTGCCCTTTCTTGCAATGGAGGTTTTTGGAGGTACGGACAAAGAGCCACTCAGGGAATTCAAGCTGCCGCGCGCGGTTTTGTGGTGGCGAGGGCAGGGCTGAACCTGCTGCTCTGGCATTGCCAGCAGCTTCATGGGAAAGGATGCCTCTCACTCCCGAAGGACGGCATGGAAAGCATTGACTCAATCCTCAGCTTTGCAGCCGCACTCAGGGAGGTCAGAAACGAATTCCCTCTCGTGGAGTTCCGTGCGGGGTTGCAATCAGCGCTCGAGGAAGATCCGCGAGTCGTTGCCTGCAAGCGCGGCATCTCGTCAAACGTGGCGGAGTTCCTCGGACACGTCCTAAGGCAGAGACAGACCTCGGAGCCGGGAATGGACAGCTACGATCAGGGATTTTATCTCAGGAAGCAGGGAAGACACCCGTCTGCTCCGTGGATCGTTTCGCTTGGCCCGGTGGCGGTGATGACGCTCGTTCACTGCTGTGTCCGTAGCGGAAGGGGGCCGCGAACCGTTGAGGACCTCTGCCGGCACCTTGCTTGCTATGGAATTGACGTGAGGTCCCGAGACGTGGCGGACGGCGATCTTGGGCACACCCTGCGAAATCTTGGGCTAGTTCTGGATAGCCCGGATGCAGAGGGAGGAATGGTTCTTTTCAGTCCCCTAAACAAGACGGACACCGTAGATTGAAATGAGTAAATTCATCAACTTTCTTACAACTGAACTCACAGGGAGTTTGGGACATTGGCTTGCCAAGAAGTCGGGGGAGTCTCTTCGGGTAATCTACACCGGTCCTCCCTTTCACGTGCTTGAAGAGATGTTCGCGACATTGGCTGGCGATGGCGGTTCGCTGAAGGTTGTTACGGAGACCTTCACGGTAGAGTTGCCAGTCTTCCTCCTTGATTCCCAATGCAAGGATCCCATTGTGTTGGGTTCCGCCCGCTGCAGCCAAAGCTACCTAACCAAGGTCAGGACGGCGGGCGGCTGCGACTCCTTTCTCGCATTGAAAGACAGCAGGGAATTCCTAATGCTAGGCCTAACTTCGGCGACTACCCGAATTGGCATGCCGGAGGGGATTGAGCGGCTGGAGGATTGGTCCGGCAAGCAACTCGTGGAGGCGTTATCGACCTTTGCCCTCCGTCGATTCTTCAGCACAGAAATAGAGATACAAAAAGCAAGGGGAATTCTTGAATTGGTCCTTAGGGAAGCCTGGGCTCTCGATGACCAGTTCCTCGATCGCCGGCATACATGGAAAGTCCTCAGGCGATTGTGCGACACAGATGTGGAAGGTGCCACCGCTGCAAGCGCCTTTCTGGCAATCGTGGGCCTCCCGCCGTGCGAGGAGTCTGGAGACATTGGTTCAAAGTCTCATGAAACCGTGCTTGCGAGGCTTGGGGAGTTGCTAGACCAACGGGGTTTCACTGAGACGTTTGAACTCCTCAAGGAGCGTGCCGATACAGCTGTACAACCCTACATTGAGGATCTTAGGAATCACCTGCTTGCCCGGTGCAGCACGCCACAGGATTTCTTGGCTGCGCCCTGCCTAATTTATTCTCCTTTCGCCGACGAGGGGGCGGGAGAGCCGTCCGAATGGTGGTCGGGACTAACCCTTGGAGTGTGGGAGCAGATTCTGGACAGTGGGGAGACGCGCCCCAAGACAGGCGTGCTCGTTGAGTGTTTCGGGGAGTTGGCTCCTGCGGTCAAGGGAATGCCAACTGTCTTTCTGGAATTACCACGGTTCAAGATAAGCCGCCCTGACGATGCATCCACTGAAGACGTCCGCTTGAGTCGTGCAAACGGGAGGAAGCAATTCGAGCAACCTGTCACTCTTGCGGTAAGCGAGCCCATGGAATGGGAGGACTCCGTCGAGATCCCGGAGCATGATCCCTACCTCCGTTACAGGTTTGAGCTTGAGGGACACAAGCCCGTCACGCTCAACGTCATCGCCCTCAACCAGTATGGTCCGGCGATTGCCCTCTATTGCCGCAGTGCCAGCAAGGTAACGCCCTTCAAGCTCAACAAGAAAGCAAAGGACCAGAACGGCAAGAAGCTGCAGCGCTACGAGGCGGAACTCAAGGTCAACGGGGTGGGATCACACCAACTAGATCTCTACCTGCGATTGGGGACCAAAGTCGGGGAATCAATGATTGGCTATGAGGTCGATTCTGAGCAGGAAGTTGAGGTTGTCCGTCGTATCAATCTCTCAAGTGCCCAACATGCAGTCTGCGTCGTCGAGACCGACGAGGAGTGCTACTATGATTTTCTCATTCAGGCTCCCGCAAGTGACGAGCAGGTGGCGTATCGAATCTGGATTAGTGCCGCAGATCACACGCCAACGGGCGCTGCAAGCGAGTTCGACAGCCTTATCCTGCAAAACATGGAGATGGGTGCAAGTACGTGCGTCGAGGTGGTTCCGACGCGTCTTGGTGATCTTGCCCTTTGGGCCATGGCATCCGTGGACTCCTTCTATCCCGTCGTTATCGGGCCAGACTATCTGGACCATTGGAGAAACCCGGGATGGACGAATCATCCTGTCTTCTCGGGGAGGAAGCTGATCCTCGACCCTAGACCGATGCTCGAAGAGTTTGTGGCTCCTGAGGCCTTTGTGGAGGCCAGACGAGTGGTGCTGAAGCTCCTCCGTTCTGTTGGCGGAATTGATGAATTTGTGCCTCTGGAGCTTCAAAGGTTGGGTGAGATGATGGCGGATGAGAATTTCGCCAATGCTATTGGAGATTATCTTGATGCTTATTCCGCCTGGGTTGTAGCGGAACCAGAGCGCGCCTGCTGGGTCGATGTTGTTACCATTCACGACATCGAGACAGAGGGAGATACACTCAGCCCGGTTCCTTATGCTTGCTTGCTGTCGCCACTTCATCCGCTAAGGCTGGGCTGGCAGTGCAGGGCGCAGGCGGTGATGAAGCGGGCGCTAGAGGAGCATGCTCGATGCCCGGCTGCCAGCATGCTGGATCCCGGGCACTTTCCGGATTGTATGGTCCTACATTGCACAACCGCTACTGGGAGGCTCGTAGGGCAGGGTTTTATCTCTGTCGCCAGCAGCTCGGACTACTGGGGTGTGTTTTGGAACTGTGACAGGATCGCAGAGGTTTCGACCAAGCAACTGAGCTCCATCTTCAGCCCGGCATTCGGCCTAGAGATCCACGGGTTACAAACAGGCTTCAGCGTGCAGCAGGTGGTTCGCTCGCTGGTTGAGGTGGAACGGCTCTCCAGTGGCCGCTCCACGCTCCGGGTGGCAGTCATGAGCGACACCACAGGTTCAAGTTCTTGCAACGAGGGTATCGAGACGTGGGCGCATGGGTCGATTGGAGGCGAGGCAGACGAGTGGTTCACCGCCGGCGGCAAGTCCTTGCATGTCCATGACATGCGGGATCCAACCCTCCAGCCCGAGGCGTCCGCATTGGCGTCACTGGTCAACGACGTGGCGGGAATGGTCCGGTGGTTCGACCTTCATGGGCGCGAAGCGCAGTCCCCCCCTAGCGACCTCACCGTCATCGCCCACCTTGGCACTGCCAATCCCAGCTTTCAGGTAGAAAACCTCCGTTCTCCCGTTGACTGCTCATTCCTTTCGCGCTGGAGGCTGAGGAAGCAACTCGCAACCTCTGGAGGCAGGTTCATCGCGGAGTCAAGGGTTGGGCGCTACACTTTTGGCGAGGGAGACGATGTTATTGGCGGCAAGGTGGGAAGATGTGCCAGCCTGCTTGAGAACTCTTGCAGGGAGTTCTTCGACAGCTACCTCTTTGCACCCCGCTTGCACACGCTCGATACCGGCCTCCGGCACGCACGCTACTGCGCGGTATCCTCCTCGAACGTAGACGCGCCATGCTTCTTCGACGGCACCAGAAGTTCCTATCTCTGGGACTATGACCTGCCCTCATACGGAAGAAAGGCCGGGGAGAACAGCGGTTACTTCCTTCTCGCGCGGGAGTCGCCAACCATGATCCGCGCGGTGCAGTCCGCTTGCAAGGCGATTGCCCCGACTTCGGAGATTCCCCGGGAGAAGGTCGAGTCGATGCTGAGGGAAGTATCTCGAAGGGGCATGCCAACCTTGAAGAAGTTGACTGTCGGCGGTAGCGCTTCACTCGGCGAACTTGGGATGCTCGTCGCCCTCAGGCTCCTTCAGTCGGAGTTTGAGGAGAATCCTGCCGGACCGGGCATCGCACCCGTCGAGGCAAGCGGGCAGGTCCTCAATTTGGTAATTCCGGTCGACCCATTCCAGAATCATTTTGATGACCTACGGAGAGCTCTCCAACAGAAGGCCGGTGAGCGGCCTGACTTGATAGTGGTCAGCATTCGCTTCGAGGCCGGTCAACCAGTTGCAGCCAAAGTGACCCCGATTGAGGTAAAGGCCCGCTCAAGCGTAATGAATGGCACAGACCGCCGGTTAGCGTTGGGGCAGGCGAAGTCCTTCGCGGAGCTCCTCAAGTCCATTTGCGAGAAGGGAGATAAGCATGAGCTATGGGGCGTCGCCTGGCGGAGCTTGATAGCATCTTGGTTGGATTATGCTTTCCGGGTCTATGGTCAGCTTGACCAGTTTCTCAATCACGCGGACTGGTCGAAGATACACGAGTCGGTTCTGGCTGCTGTGATGACCGGTGCACTGTCGCCGCAGGTTGACAAGAGGGGGCGGTTGATTGTCGTCGACCTGTCCACTACCTCTGGCCCGGTAGACATGGATGGTGATGGCTTCAAGGAAACCATCGCACTGACACACCATGACTCCTACGCGATACTGAACTCGGAGCACCTCCCGATTCTGGGTGGGATAGAGCAACTGCTAGGTGACTGGAACTTGCCTCCTGACACCGATGGGCTGTCAGAAGAGAAAGCCACTGCTGACCATCCAGAGCCTAGCGGTGGGAGTCAGTCTACTGCGATTGCGGTCGGATCAGGCGATCAGGCGGTCGCTTCTGGTAAGTCAGACCTCGAATCCGATCCGACCACGGACACAAACAAAGACAAGTCCCCGCCTGTGGGCGACGAGCTGACGGTAGGACTCCGATTTAAGGTAGGGGTTGTGAAGGACGCGTTCCAGTCACAAGAAGTCGACTTTTTCCCAGCGAACACCCAACTCAACCAGTTGAATGTGGGTATCGTTGGAGATCTTGGAACTGGCAAGACCCAGCTGATTCAGGCCTTCATCCACCAACTGCGGGCAAATCCAGCCCACAACCGCGGGTCAGCGCCACGAATCCTGATCTTCGACTATAAGAAGGACTACTCGAAGCCGGAATTCGTTGAGGCAACTGGAGCCCGTGTCGTGCAGCCATTTGAAATCCCACTCAGCCTATTCGACACGAGGGACTCAGCCAATTCCGACAGGGCATGGCTCGACAGGAGCAAGTTTTTCACTGATGTGCTCGACAAGATTTTCTCCGGCATCGGGCCCGTGCAGAGGCAAAAGATCAAGGAGGCAGTGAAATCCGCCTATGCATTGACCAAGGACTCAGACCCCGGATTCCCAACAATCAATGATGTGTTCGATGCGTATGCCGAAGCCGCCGGAGACAAAGTGGACTCTCCGTTTGCGATCATGAGCGATCTGGTAGATGGGGGCTATTTCACTAGCGACGTATCGAAGGTGGTTCCGTTCTCAAAATTCCTCGACGGGGTGGTGGTGGTAGATCTTGGATCGGTGGGTCAGGACGATCGCACCAAGAACATGCTCGTCGCGATCTTCCTGAACCTCTTCTACGAGCACATGCTCACCATACAGAAGAAGCCGTTCATCGGTGCAAGCCCCCAGCTTCGCTACGTCGATGCCATGCTTCTGGTGGACGAGGCTGACAACATCATGAAGTATGAGTTCGATGTCCTGAAGAAGATTCTTCTTCAGGGACGAGAGTTCGGCGTGGGCGTCATGCTTGCGTCACAGTATCTCTCCCACTTTAGGACGGCCCACGAGAACTATGTCGAGCCCCTGCTGACCTGGCTAGTGCACAAGGTGCCTAACGTGACTGTAAAGGAACTCGAGTCGCTTGGCCTCCCTCACGTCGACAGCTCGACCGCTCAGCGCATCAAGTCCCTCGAGTGCCATGAATGCCTCTACAAAACCTTCGGCGTTGACGGGCAGTTCATTCGTGCGACGCCGTTCTATGAACTGATGCGACAACAGCACAGCGAGGATTGAAATGACTGACTTCTTATCACCCGAGGAAAGGTCTCGTCGCATGGCTGCGATCTCCTCGAAGGGCAACAAGACCACGGAGTTGCGCATGGTCGCACTGTTTCGGGAGCACGGGATCACAGGCTGGCGGCGGCACCTGTCCCTGCCTGGTCGACCGGACTTCGCCTTCCCCCGGCAGAAGGTGGCTGTCTTCGTCGATGGCTGCTTCTGGCATGGCTGGACGCGGGGCGAGGGATTCATTGTCAACGGCACAATAAACAAAAATACTCCAACCAACATGGTCAACAAAGTAGACGAAAACTCCTCGGGCTATCCGGGGCTGATACCCAGAGACGAGGCCGATGCCCGCTCACGGCTGGTGTCCCTGACGTCCGTCGACATCAGTATAGCCGGCCGCGCCCTTTTCCTGCGAGGCTGGCACGCGCTCTTCTGGCTCTTCCCGGGCCTCCACCCTGATGGGTTTGACGAGGACTGGGAGGGCGAGTTTGAGGCGTATCGTCCACTTGCGGCCGAGGCGTTCAAACGCGCCCAGGCGGGTGAGTTGGTTGACGACGAGCTCTACCCCACCGAAGCAGCCCAGGCGAGACTCCGGGTGGAGAGGGATGCGCTTGTGCGCGGTGAGGGCGCGCCGCTCATACCTGGCGACGAGCTCGTTGCGCTGCAGGGCCCAGACGGCAGGTATCTCGGACGCAATGCAGCCGAGGAAATCTGCTGGGTGGACGATGTCTCGAAGGCCCACAAGTATTGGCGGAAGCTGGATGCGGTGGACGCTCAGGTCCACGATGTGAAGCGGCAATACGGCATCGACTGGATCATCGTGAAGCTCCATCCTACGGCTTGAACTTCAGCTCAGCAATGCTGCCGGGCGGAGCGGATGTTCCGCCCGGCAGTAACAGCTTTTTTACGTATGTGATCCATGCTGCGCCTTGTCGTGGACCCCGGAGTTTGATCAAAGCCATCGCCGATGTCACCATTCGCCGACACTTCCCGCTGAGGAATAGGCAGAATGTTCAGGCGGTTTCCTTTCACCTCTCCGGCGGCGGCGCGTCGTAGGGCAGCTTGAAGTAGTGGAAGATGTCGCGCGTGCGGTTGTAGATGTCCATCTCGCTCATCCCGGCGCGTTCCATCATCGCGTTGAGCGGGCCGAAGTTCTTGATGATGAAGTTGAGCAGGTCCATCGGGTCGTATTCGACGGCGGCGTTGGGCTCGCCGACGCGCTTGTAGCCCTTGAGGTTGGGCAGCAGGCAGAGGGTCATCATCTGGAGCGTCTCGGTGTGGAGGTCGCAGAAGAAGAACCAGTAGGGCCAGACGTTGTGGAAGTGCTGGTAGAACTTCCGGATCTCCGGGATGGCGTAGAGTTCGTTCGGGTCGTCGTTCCAGCCGTCCACCAGGAACTGGAAGCTGCCCATCATGGCCGCGAGTTCCGGGCCTTCCGGCAGTGCGGCCGGACCGAAGGTCTTGAGGAAGTGGCCGAGCTTGCGTTGGCGCACCTGCTCCTTGCTGAACATCATGACGATGGCGTCCTTGTCCGGGGGCATGGTCAATCAGTTGAAGGGGACTTGGTTTCACCAGCGGTCGTCCAGGAATACCAACCCCGGAGGTCCAGCAGGTTGGCGATTTCGTCGAACTGGCGCTCCAGATCATCTTGCCGCAAACTGTCCGCAACATGCTCCCAGACGGTTGATTCGATCCGGCGAGCCAACGGCAACACGCCAGCCTTTGCGAACCGGTTGGAGTAGTCGGTTGCGCCATGGCTGAGGCGGTCAAGGAGCAGCGCGATCACGGCGGCGAGCGTGTCCCGCAGCGTGTTGATCTTTGGAGGAATGATGTCGCGATTGGGCGATTCGATGGTGGCGGCCACCGCCGCGTGGGCTTGAAGCAACAGGGTGCAGAATTGAGCCTCCCGGAGCGCGTCGATTTCCATCAAGCGGCGTTCGATGGCGATGTCCTGAATGACGTGCCGGATCTGGATGACGGCCGATTCCGCCACCCCGAGAGCGACCTCGATCAACTTCGCGGGGTCGTAGCCCTTGCGGGCGGCGATGCGGCGGATGTCGGCGTCGAGTGCATTGAGAATCGTGCTCCTGCAATCCGGCGGGAAACCGATGTCCCGGCGCTCTTGTGTGCCCCCGGTTTCAAATGCTATGAGCATCCGGCTGCACTCACGGCAGGCGAGGTGATGTTTCACCATCTCCGCGGGCAGGCGCTCATCGATTTCCACGAGGTGATGGTCCTTGCCCGTCAACCAGGCCGGGAAGGACCGTGAGGGCATGAAGCCTTCGATTTTGGTTTCACGGACGGTGACGGATTGGCCGGTGGCCTCTCCGAGGCGGGAGGCAAGGTCAGTGGCGGCGGCGAGGGATTCGGGGGCGCGGTCATTGCCGATGATGTTGGTGACGCGGCGAAAGCTGTCGCGGGCTTCCTGGAGCATTTTGCCGAGACGCCTGTCGGTCAGTTGGCCGAGCGCAAACATCTGGTGCAGGGAGTCGCGGGCTGCGGTCCAGCGCTGGAGAGCGATCTCCGCCACCGAACGGCCATACCACGCGTTGGCCATGGTGGGATCCAGCGCGAGGGCGGTATCGAATTCCTCCACGGCCTCCTCCGCCTGGTCCTTTTCAAGAAGCAGGGCACCCAGACTGTTGTGTGCGACCGGGTCGTCCGGAGCCACCTCACAGGCGCGGCGGATCAGGCTGAGGGCGACATCATGCTGGCCGTCCTGGCGGGCGTAGTGGTTGCCGAGGATGACGAGGGCCTCGTGGTCGCGGGGATCGGTCTTGAGCGCGTCGAGCAGCACGTCGATGGCGTCGTCGGATTTCCCGGATTCGAGCAGCACCATGGCCAGTGCGCGGCGGGCACTTTGCAGGGAAGGATTCAGTTCGAGCGCGCGGCGGTAGATGGACGCTGCCTTGGGCAACTCGCCTTTGGAGGCTTGTGTGGATGCTTTTTCGCAAAGCCGCTGTGCCTCCAGAACGTTGGTTTCCGGGATCTCTCCGAAATCGAGGCTGATCATTTTGCCGTCCACGCGAAGGACAGCACCGTCGGCGGCCTTGCCGAGGAGGCAGCGCAGCGCGTCTGACAACTCATCTCCGGTCAGGGTGGCCAGGTCAGCGGCACCGGGGACGGATTGTTTGAGGTCGTCGATGGAAAAGGAAACGATCACGTGCGGAGGGTAAAATGAAGCGTCCGGGTTTGTCGCGTCCGGATTCGGAGCACCGGGAATTTGCGCGCCGCCAAGTGATCCGACCCGGACGTCAGTTCAGGATGGCTACTCGCCAGCTTCCATCAACTTCGCGGATTCAAGCATGTCCGCGATGCCTTCCTCATCGAAACCCTCGTTGGTTTGCATGAATGCGGCTGCCTCGCGGTAGTATTTCGCCGCTGCCGCACGATCACCCCGCGCCTCGCACACCATGGCCAAGCGCCAGATGCCGTCCACCTGATCCGGATACTCCGCCTGAAGACGGCGACAAACCGCCTCGGCGGCATCCAGTTCGCCGGAATCGATGAGGCCGATCACGCTGTTGGACAGGTCATCCAGATCCGTTGAGAAATACGGGGACTCCGGTGAAAAACCGGGAATGAGACCGACAGGTGCCGGCGGGCGTTTCGCATCCGCTTCCATGCAGCATTTTTTGTATTTCCTGCCACTGCCGCAGGGGCAGGGGTCGTTGCGGTTGGCGCTCATGGTGGGTTTGGATGGATTTGAAGGCGGTGCTGCATGGGATCAATAGCGGCGGACCGTCCGGCCCTGAAAAACATAACAGCCTCCCCGGTGCATCGGGAAGGCTGCGGTGAATCCATAGGATGATGGGACGCTCTTACAGCGCCATGTCCTTGAGCTTCTTGAGCGGGCGGATCTTGACCACCGTGGTGGCGGGCTTGGCCTTGAACATCACTTCCTCCTTGGTGAACGGGTTGATGCCCTTGCGCGCCTTGACGGCAGGCTTGCGGACGGTGCTGATCTTGAGCAGACCGGGAAGGACAAACTCGCCGACGGCGTTCTTCTTCACGTGGGCTTCGATCACATCCGAGAGCGTGTCGATCACCGCGCCCGCCTGCTTGCGGGTCACGCCGCTGCGTTCGGCGACGATGTCGAGGATCTGGCTCTTGGTGGATTTGGTTTTGATGGGGGCGAGTGGTTTTGCCATGGGCGGATCGTCAGGTTCTCTATCGGCGGCCGTCAAGGTGGATGCTCCGGGGCCGCACGGATTTTTCCGGATGCGCATGGACAGGCATGTGGAAAATCCCTTTCACACCGGTGGAACCAGTGCATCGTTACACGGGTCCATTCCGGATGGGTTTCAATCCCAACCTTCCCGAATTACGGGCATCGCGCCATGAACGAGCTGCCACTCGCCAAAGTCTTCATGCTGATCGAGTCCGGACCCGTGACGCTCGTCACGACGGCCGTGGGGCGCAGGAAGAACATCATGACCATTTCGTGGACCACGGTGATGGACTTCACCCCGAAGCTGGCGTTTGTCACAGGTCCGTGGAACCACTCGTATCAAGCGTTGGTGGAGACCAGGGAGTGCGTCATCGCAATCCCGTCCGCGGACATGTCGGAAACGGTGGTGGGCATCGGCACCTGCTCGGGAGCCGACACCGACAAGTTCAAGAAGTTCGGGCTGACGTCGGTGAAGGCCAAGGTGGTCAAGGCCCCGCTGATCGCGGAATGCATCGCCAACATCGAATGCCGCGTCATCGACCATGTGAAGCGGCATGACCTGTTCGTCCTTGAGGGTGTGCAGGCGTGGATCGATCCCGACGCCAGTAAACGCCGGATTTTTCATGCCATCGGCGACGGCACGTTTGTCGCGGACGGCAGGCGTTTCAGCCACCGGGCGCTGATGGCAGAGAAACTACCTCCCGGGGTGTGACATGCAGACGACAGTGCTGTTGCGGGCAGCATCATGCAGCGGTTCGCCACCGCCACTCCGCCCACGCCCCGAGCGTAATTCCCACCGCATAGGCAGGCAGGTCGGGCCAGTGGAAGGTATTGCCCAACACCAGCTTGCCCGGGATCGTGGCGCGAATCGCGTCGATCCACGGCGCGTGGTAAAGCTGGGAGAACTCGACTCCCCACGCGAAGGTCAATGCCAGCAGAGCGACCACCAACGTCGATGCCCGCGGCAGCAGGAAGCCGAAGCCGACGAACACCATCAAGGCCCACAGCGCGTCGCCGCCATTGTTCGACAGCCACTGCGGCAGCGGGATTAGGCCCGAGCGCCACAGCAAGCCGGCCGCGACCACAGCCACTGCCAGCAGCGCATACAGCACGCGGTTGCGCCCGGGCGATGGCGGGTAATTCCGGGCGGGCCGGATGTGAAGGCGGTGCGGGTGCATGTGGCGGCGGACGTGTAGCGGCGTTTGTGGTTTCGGGGCAAGCTGGATGGTTCGTTTCTCAATCCTGTTCCAACTGCAAATCCGGGATGTGGGTGAAGCTGATGCGCATCGGCGCGGTCTCCCGGCTGTCCTGCACGCTGCCGAAATACACCACCTTGCGGCCGTAGCGGGCGCGGAGGCGGTCGATGGTCTCATCCAAGCGTCGCTGCTTGTCCGTATCGAACGAGGCCATGGTGTTGGCCACCGTCTGAAACAGGGATGGCGTGTGATTGGCATGCTCGCAGAGCCGGGTGAGCACCACGCCGACTTGCAGCAGTTGGCAGCGCGGCTCGGGACGGTCTCGCCACAGGCGGTCTAGCAAGCGCATCAGGACCAGCGTGGAGTCGGTTTCCTCCGTCCGCGCTTCAGCCGCCCAGGACACGCCGCGCAGGAACGCAACCTGCATCGTGAGCGACCCGGCCAACAGACCATGCGAGCGCAGGCGTTCGCACGCCTTGTGCAACAGCTTGCAGAGGATCGGCCACGCCTTGTCCGGGTGGCGGCAGTGCGGCGGCAACACATGACTGTGACCGATGGTTTTCCGGGCTGATACCAGATCCGGAATTTCGTCGCCGCGCAGCAGATGCCAGAGACGATCACCCAACACTCCACCCCACACGCGGTGCAGCACTGGCTTGGAGGCGGCGCAGAGTTCCGGGACGGTGTGGATGCCGGCGGCGTGCAGGCGCGTCTCCATGCTGCGGGCGATGCCGTTGAGGTCACGCAGCTTGAGTGAGTGGAGCACTTGCGGCAGGTCGTCATGCTCGATGATGAACAGGCCGTCCGGCTTCTTCATCTTGCTCGCCGTCTTGGCCAGATAGCGGTTCGGCCCGGCCCCAACGCTGACCTTGATGACCGGGGACACGTCGCGCGCCACGGTTTCCTTGATGCGCCGGCCGATGGCCTCGACGGTGGCAGACTCTCGCAGGTTGTAGGGCAGCCAGGCCCACATCTCGTCGATGGAGAGGACCGCCTCAACGTGGATGCAGTCCTCGACGGCTGCCACGATCTGGTGGTGGAAGCGGATGTATTCCGGCGGCTTGGACTCCACGATGGCGATGCCCGGGCAGAGGATGCGGGCGTCGCTGATGCGTGTGCCGGTCTTCACGCCGAAGGCTTTCGCCTCATAGGAGGCGGCGATGCAGCACGAGCTTTCCGCCATCACGGGTGCCACGCCAACCGGCCTGCCGCGCAGGGCCGGATCCAAATGCTGCTCGACCGACGCGAAGTACGAATCGCAATCGACGAACAGGGCGGTGAGCGGTTTGAACACGGGGGGAAGGGATGCATCCGGGCGGCTGGCGGGTCAATCTGAAAGTGTTCACGTGAACTATTCTTGTCGATTGTCGAAGCGGGCGTCCTCCTGCCGCGCTGGCATCTCAGGAACGAAGCGGTTTTTGTGCCGGCCCGACGGATGGTCCCGGCGTGGCAGCGGCGGATTGACCCACCTTGCAACAGTGGCTCCACAGGATAGGGTGGCAGAATGTGCACGGCCTACGAACTCGGCAAACGAGGCGGGACGTTTCCCGAGCGTGTCAATGCGGCGGCAGTGAAGGAACTACTGTCTATTTCGCAAACCCATCTCATCCGCCCCACCATCCCGGCCCCGGTGGTCAAGGCGGACGGTAGTCTCGCAACTATGAACTGGGGATTCCGGCGGGCTTTCGCTGCCAAGGCCAAAGGCAAGCCGCCGACATGGCGAACCATCGTGAATTCCCGCGAGGACAAGCTCGACGGGCGGACGTGGAAGGAGGCGTTCAACCTGCGGCGCTGCCTGGTCCCGGCCGCGTCGTTTTATGAGTGGGTGGAGATCGACGGGCGCAAGGTCCCGCTCCGCTTTGAGCGGCCGGGTGATGAATGGATCTGGATCGCCGGAATCTGGGAGGAGGGTGAACAGGGGGAATGTTTCTCGATGATCACGACGGAACCGAATGAGGTTCTGGCACCGGTTCACGACAGGATGCCTGCCGTGCTGAGTCACGAGCAAATCGCCCCATTCCTCGATGGTGAGCTGAATTCCTTCGGCCCGTCGGCAGTCCTGCTTCGCTATCGGGAAGCCGACAATTTTCTCAAATCCAAGAAGAACGGCAAACCGCCTCCCGCTCAGGGTGATCTGTTATGACGTATCTTCACATCGCTCATCCCTTTCCGTTGTGGCGGGCACCCAGTGAAGCCAGATGGGGCACGGCGCGGACAGAGCAGGCGGAGTTGTTCTGAGGAGGCGCATCACTCTTGGCGCAACTTGAAGCGTTACCAAATGTGCCCGCTTTCTGCGGGTTGACGACACCGCCGTAAGCGCCCCCGGAACACCCACATGATAAACACAATTATTAACAATCACGACGTAAGGTGTTCGACTTGAGCTACTCTGCACAGTGCCCTGGAAAAATCGGTTTCACCTGCACTTTCCCGCATCGAGAGCGGCAGGTGCCGGGTGTGAATGGCAGCTATCATGACCTCATCCTGTGCCCTGGCTGACGCCATCGTCGGTCGGGTGACATGCCTGCCTACACGGGGCGCGGATGACATTTTCCGGCAGGCAGGGAGAGAAACTTGGGGCCGGTTGAGGCCCTGAAACGGTCGATCCTCCGAGTTCGCACACCCGGTTTTCCCCATTCGTGTAAAAATTTGCACCAAACACCCGGCTTCGCAAAGCACTTACCACCAGCAGCTTGTGCCTGAAAAACCGGGTGCATGAAGTGGTGCATTTCGCGATCCTCGAAAAGTGCAAGAACCTGCGGTTTAGGCGGAACTTTTTCACTTTGGCCATTGTTAGATCGGATCCTTGGCCGGAGCATCCGCCAGCTCCAAGGTCTGAAGCCGCCAGTCCATTCGGATGCGCCGATGCGCATGAGGCTGGCGGTTTACCCGGTGCCCGCCCCCTCAAGCAAAGTAGCCTCACTAGGATTCGAACCTAGAATAACGGAATCAGAATCCGTGGTGTTACCATTACACTATGAGGCTTTTCTTGCCGAGCGCCATTGGCGCTGAAGGCAAGTCGGCGCTACTTCTTGAGGCCGGCCTGCTTGGCCGCCGCCGCCTGCTTTTTCGCCTGGGCGGCGTTGCCCGCTTTGGCCTGTTTTTGCGCGGACTTCTTCTGGTTCGCTTTCGGGGATTTGTCGCCCATGGTTTTAGTGGGTTGATCGATTGGACCGGGTGCAGGCCGATTGCCCTCCACCCAGCGATTCCAACGTCTGTGATTCAGCCGTCGAAGTCAAGGGGGCCGGCGGAGAAGCAGTCGTCCGGTCGGGAGTGCGGGGGAGCATGGGACCATCGCCAGACACGCGGCAGGAACGCGCGGTGTCTCGGCACGCCGTTGAAGGTGTGTTCCAAACCCAGCGCTGCCAACATGCCGGCCACCGCGCGGCCAAGGATTTCCGCGTCGCCGCGCGCGTCGTGACGGCGGATTACCAATCTGATACGCTCCAAGGGTTCGTCGAAATCCAGCAGGCCCTGCTCTTTCATTTCCTCCTCGATAACCTTCAGCAGCGTTCTTTGGTTGGCTTGGACGTAGGGTGCAAATCTGGAGGCCGCGATGTCCTCGAAGTCCTCCTCCATCAAAGCGCGCAGGGCATCCACGGTGGTCATGCCTGCCGGAAGATCGACCACCTTGCTCCAAACCGGCTGGATCGCGCAGGGCAGCGAGCACGGGCCGAGCCACAGGCGGTAGTCGATGGCACGCAGGCACAGCACCGGGTCGCGCGGCAGCACCCGCGAGAAGCGGAGCAGGGCTGCACCGGCATGTGCGTAACCTATTGATTCGTGACGGGTCAGGGTCCTGAAATAGTTTCATTGATCCCCACCCTCAGGAAGCGCATTACCTTGGTGCTATCGGATAGCCCTCCGGGGGCACCCATAGGAGAAGGACAGCGGAAAATAACGGTTTCTGTGAGTCCGTCACCTGTTGGTATCGGAGAGCCTTCCAATACCATTTGGCCGGTCACGTCCTGCCAGATCGCAAGGTCAGATGAAGCATGGATCGAGATGGTTTGCGAACCGCCGGATACCGGGCGAGCGAACCGAATGGCGAAGTGTTTTTGCCCGAGGACATTCACACTGGTAGCTTCCGCCTTGATTATTGGATTCGGAGTAGGGGGAGGCACATTGGACAGCCGCAGAAAACGGAGGACCTCAGTTCCCCCTTGAAATCCTCCGGGCACATTGATGGGCAATGGGCATCGGAAAATTACCGTTTCACGGATGCCATCGCCGGTTGGAGCTGGAGAACCGTGCATCACCATCTGTGAGGTCACGTCGCTCCAATCCTTCAAATTGGAGGAGCCCCAGATAAACGTAGGCTCGGTTCCGCCACCAATCGGACGATCGAAACGGATGCCAAAGTGTCTTGCTCCCGATACGTCCATGATCAACGGTTCCACTTTTTCACCCCACGCAGAAGGCGTCGCAACATTGTAGGTCAGTGTGATCATCTCGGTTGCCACATTGCCCAAACTATCCGTTGCCCGCACGGTGATGGAATTCGGTCCTTCGGCCAGGGTCACGGTTTTCGACCAGGAGGCTACATTGCCGAGCGTGGTGGACCCTCCCGCTGCGGCAACTCCGTTGACCATTACGGAAGTCACTCCGTTGTAGCCGAAACCACTGTCGGTCGCAATTCCGCGGACCTCGATCGAAGACACATTGACGACGCTGCCGGATGCAGGGTTCTCAACCACCAGTCGTGGGGCCGTGGTATCTGGCAAATCCACAACCGTTACGGTCTTTGTGGTCGTCTTTTGCACACCGTCGATCGTGTGGTTGGCCGTCACCGTGACCGGTGTGTTGGCGGTCACGTAGCCCGCGCTCAGCAGGCCATACTGGCTGATGCTGGTTTTTGATCCGTTTTCGCTCCAAGAAGGATTCACATCGTCCGTCGAACCGTCGCTGAAATGCGCCACCGCGTCATAAGAAGCCGCGCTACCTTCGTTCACGGAACCAGGCCCCACAATCTCCAGGCTCGTGAATGTGGGTGTCACAGTGCCATCCACGATCAGAACCTGATGGCTGGCGCTCTTGCTTACGCCACCTATCGAAATTGAAGCACTGACAGTCACCGTTTTGTCTGACGAGACCTCCTCTGCAGTCAGTTTCCCATAAGTAGTGATACTCGCCCACGAAGAGTTTTCCGACCAGATTGGTGTCACCGTCTGCACAGAGCCGTCTGTATAGATAGCCTTGGCCACAAGGTTGATGTAGGAACCTTCATCTACAGATCCTGGCCCCTCAATGGCGAGACGGTCAAACACAGGTGGATTGGATCGTGGGAATACCGTGACCGCCTTGGTTGCGGTTTCCGTATTGCCATTGAAGGTGTAGCTTGCGGATACGGTCACGGTGGTCGTGGACGACACTGACCCGGTCTGGAAATACCCCGCACTGCTGATGGTCGATACCGACGAGTTTTCACTCCAGGAGTTCGGGCTGATCGTCTGCGTGGTCCCGTCACTGAACACCGCCTTCGCCACGTAGGCCTCGAAACCATTCTCCGGAACGGCGGAGTCTCCCTCGATAGTCAGCCCCAGCAACTCGACAGGCGTGGAGGTCGTGATGTTCAGCTTCACGTCGTCGATCCGAAAGATTGTCGAATCGGCGTAGTCGGTAGTCGCGTTGAAGATCAAGAACAGGCTCTCGCCCCGGTAGTCATCGACCAGCGATGTGACATCGTAGCTCTTTTTGATGTATGAGCCCGCTGTGCGTTTATCGAGATTCGAGAATGTGGCGACCGTCCCCACATACTGATCCGAACCTGTGGAAAAATCGATCTTCATTTTGTCAAATGCGGTCGTCGTGGTCGTCTCGTTGGAACTCACGTTGATGTAAAACTCCAGAACCGCATTGGTCGTTGTGGCAGGAATCGGAACAAACTGTGCCATTGCTCCGGTTGCGTTGTTGGCATCACCCAAATAGGCGTAGCGACTTCCCGAATGGGGATAGGAAAGAGCCACCACGGCGGCATAGCCCACCGGTGCCCATGGAGTGGTGCCTGCCTCAAACCCTCCATTGACGATCACATCAGTGACCTGCGTTCCGCCGCCCGATCCTGAATTGACGATGGTCAGAACGGTTGTCGCCGTCTTGGAGATACCTCCAGAACTGTAGCTCGCTGTGACCGTCACCTCGCGGTTGCTGCTGACACTACTTGCGCTGAGCAGCCCTGAGCTCGAGATGCTCGCATAACTGGAGTTCTCACTCCAGGAGGCAGATACGATGGAGTTCGTGTTGTCGCTGAAATAGGCGCGTGCGGCAAACTGTGCGGAACCACCTTCCGCAACCGTGGATGGACCTTCGATCGCCAGCCCAACGAGCTGTTTGGCGACAGTGGATGCGATCACGTAGAACGTGTAGGGAGGAGATTCGACGGTTCCATTCTTTGCAACCACTGTCCAAGTCGATGCTTCCTGCCCCGTCGTGATGTCGTAGGTCAGTTGGGTCGAGGTCCAGGTGGCAGGAACCCTGTTCGTGTAGGGTGTAACACCGTCGTTGAAATCGAGCCGGGTGGAGGACGTGTAATTCGACCCGGCGATGGTGATGCGGGTCGTTTGCGGCGCCGGCTTGCCTGTGATGTAGAGGGGAGACACGGAATCGATGCGGGGGACCGGTGTCGATACGGGACTTATTCTCACCTTTCTGCTGAAAGTTTGTGAGTAAAGATCGCTGCTGCGGTAGACCCTTACCACGTATTCGTCCGCAACAATAGTCGGCGGAACCACCGGGATACTGCTAGAGATCTGATTTGGGATGGGCGTCGAACTGCCATTCTTGAACCATTGATAGCTCAGTCCAGCGCCGCTTGCAGTGACACTGATCACTCCGTTGGAATAGGTCGGACCTGATGAGATTTGAGGCAAGCTGTCCTCTTGGTATGGTAGACTCTTGAAAAAACCATAGGCCGTGTAACCTCCTGGAAAGCGTTCTTGGCCTTCCGGAACCGCCAAGGGGAATCTCGCGGCCGTGGCCGATTCACCATAGAATACGACCGGCCCCGAGTGCCCGCCGTAATAGTTACCGATCCCGAATGGGTCATAGTCAACACGAAGCCCTTTGATGTCCCGGTTTCCCCACCCACTGAATTCCTGGGAAGTGGCATTGGTAAATGCATAAGGCATGTTGTCAGTGATGTCCTTTGCGAAATAATTTTCCAATCGATAGAGTCGATCTTGGTTTGAAATCGAAGCCAATTCACTCATTCTGTTTGTTGTGAGATTGGTTTGTGTGCCGAAATCCGCACCTGGGATGAAAGGATCGAGCAGAGTGACCGATCCCACCACATAAGGTGCTTGCTGGAGGAGTTTTTCCATTCCAAATCGCGCCATCCATGAACCCGCACTATGGGCAACGAAATGCACTCGTCTGAGATTTGGCGCTTTTTCAGTCAACTCATCGACAAGATCCTGGCTCAGTTGCTCGGCATGTTCGGCTGCGGCCGTGCCGTTTACGAATCCTTGGAACAGGGCATACTCAAAATTACCGCCGGTCGAGGCTTCTTCTTCCCAATGATAGAGGCAAAGTTTCCACCCGGTTCCGTGCAAGGCATCTTCCAAGTTCGCGATTGCATCAGACCATCCTTCTGCATTGTATGAGTCGAATTCGTCGGTCCGGTTCCATCCATGGATTAGGACCATCACCTTCTCGTCTGATGCTGACAGCGATGTAAGCGTGATCTGGTCGACCGAGAGCCCAGGCGCGGTGTAAATTGCGGAGGCTTTCACGACTAGCATGGCGGTGGCGGCCAAGATGAAGAGTGTTTTCATCGGTTTACGAGGTTGGGGG
Source organism: Luteolibacter sp. (assembly GCA_041686775.1). GTDB lineage: Bacteria > Verrucomicrobiota > Verrucomicrobiia > Verrucomicrobiales > Akkermansiaceae > Luteolibacter. The sequence goes on from JAWLDG010000003.1 coordinate 172,569, forward strand.
ACAGGGGATGGGGGATGGGGGATGGGAGGGCGATCCCAGCGGGATCGCTAGATTACCACACCGCGCTTGGGTTAACTTTTGATTGGAAAAACTTGCCTTGGATAGCAAAAAATGCGGAGTCGGAGAAATTGTTGGGTATGCCAGAAGCGCGGAACGCCGAACCCCCAATCTTGCCACTTTGCCTCCATCTATCCTCACTCCCCCGCGCTGTCTTCTCTCAGCTTTCAGATTCTCAAGATTTTAGCTCCTACCCGCCTCCCATGCCGCCTTGCTAACCGACCTGAAATGCTGGGTCTCCCGCTTCGAGGATGATCTCGGCGAGCAGTGCAGGCGCTGCCCAGCCTCAGAACCCGGCTGAGGGAGCAATTCCAGCAGGCGAAGGCGAGGCAGTGCAGTTCGCGAAGTCCGCACCTGCGCATCGCAGCTTCTCCGGCGAGGAACAGGGACGGTGCCGCCGCCGAGCGCAAGGTGGAGCAACTCGACGTCGTGGGACAGGACCGCCTCCTCGCGCCTCCGCTTGGGCAGCGCCCGGCCGAGCCTACGCAGCGCCTTGCCGAAGTCGGCAGCGTGGGTGCAGAGGTCAAAGGCCCCAGTGTCTGGGTCGGTAGCATGGGGGGTGGATACTACCTTCCGGGACGAAGGGTTGCCTCTACAAAAGGTGGAAATTTTCGCAGGTCTCCCTCTATGGCCTCAGTCCCTGAATTTCGACAGTTACAACCATGGCTGCATCATGCTTCTGATTTGCTCGCGGTCACTGTCGGCGGTTTACAGATGTCTCACGATTAGTGTAGCAGCCGACCCCTGTTTTTGACCCATCCCATCGCTGCCCCGCCGCCGACTCAAGAGCCTTTGGCATGCTGGTTACGCATGTCGGTGTCCACATCCCTTCACGCAAACGCCTTGTCCGTGGCATCGACCAGGCCCTTGAGAAACCGGATGGCCTTGGCCAGATCCTCGCGCTTCACCGGGTGAGCCTTGGAAGGACCGCCATCATCAGGCTCCTTCGACCTGTGGACGATGTCGCCCCGTATCCCGAGCAACTCGTCCAGTTTCTTCTTCGCGCATGCCGGTTCGTAGTTCGACCACTTCCAATGCTTCGTCACATCGACGCCTGCATAGTCGCGGAACAACTTCTGGGTCTTCTCAGAGGTTGGGTTGTGAAACCGCTTCAGTTCTTCCTGAAGGCGCGCCTGCATGAAACGCTCGGCATGCCCCGCATCCGCATGTGGATTGCGACTCACAACCACCTCCTCGATGAGGTCCTCGACGTAGGTTTCCCATGCGGTGAGTGCCATGACCAGGCCGGCCCGCTTGAGAACCTCGGCGTTTGGCTGAAGGGGTCTCGGCTGGTTGTCGAAATGCCCGAGCAAATCCACCGCGTCCTGGATGGACACATCAAACCGTTCTCTCGCCTTCGACATGCCCGGTTTCTCTATCATCCCCGGCGCTGCGGCAAGCCGGGAAGGTGGCAGAAAGCATCCGTCGTGTGACTTCCAACTCTGTGGCTGCTTTCTCGTGCGCATCACATCCCGTGAACGGTGAGCGCTCTGCCATTGTGGCGGGTGCCCAGTGATGCCAAATACGGCACGGCCGCCTTCGCCCACTGCTCCGGGGTCGGATAGCTGCCGGCCCCCTCGCCGAAACACGAGCGCAGCATCCGCGTGTCGATGACGCCGGGGTTGAGTGCGATGGCGGCGAGGCCGGCGGGAAGCTCCTGGGCCAGCGCGGCGGTCAGGCCCTCAATTCCCCACTTGGTGGCGCAGTAGGGGGCGACCTCAGGCGACGTGCTGCGGCCCCAACCGGAGGAGAAATTCACAACCACGCCGCTGCCGCGACGGATCATGGCGGGGAGGTAGGCGCGGATCACGTGGTGGACGCCTTTCAGGTTCACGTCGATCACGCGGCCGAACTCCTCGGGCGTCACCTCCCACAGCGGTTTGTTAGGGTTGATGGTGGCGGCGTTGTTAAAGAGCAGGTCCGGGGTACCGAAGCGCTTGGTGACAGCGGCAGCAAATTCCTCCACGGCGGCGGGATCGGTGACATCACAGGCCTGCACGTGATGATCCGGGTCGAGTTCATTGGCGAGCGACTGGAGTGCGGCGGCATCCGTCCCACATCCGCTCACGCTCCAGCCATCGGCAGCAAAGCCCATGGCCATGGCCCGCCCAAGACCCCGGGACACCCCGGTGATGACGACGTGTTTCATGAATGCATTCAACGTCGGCGGGGTCGATGCGGCGAGTGGAAACCGTCGGAAGCCGGGTCAGGGAGCGAAGTGGATTCCATGCTCGGCGCTGATCTCCATGATGCGCGGCATGTCCGGGCCTGACGGATTGGCGAACTCAGTGGCGCAGCGGGTGAAGAAGGTCTCGAATCCCGAGGGCGCGGTGGTGATCAACATGCGCAGCGGCACGTCGCCGACGTTCTTGAAGGCATGCACCGAGTTCTTCGGCATGAAAGCCGCGGCCCCGGGTCCGGCTTCATGCCAGACGCCGTCCGTGAGGAAGCTCACCCGACCTTCGAGCACAAAGAACCATTCATCCTCGTTGGTGTGCCAATGTGGCGGCGGGCCGGCACCGGGTGGCGTGGTCTCGACCCACTGCGTGAACGCGCCGCCGGTCTGTTCACCCGTGAGATGGAAGACGACTTCCTCTCCGAATGCGTGGATGGTTGGGTTTTTTCCTGCCGGGACAATGATGGGATGCAGACTGGGTGTTGGGTTCATGGGAGCGGCGGTTCGTGTGTGCTCCGAATTTCAATAGCTGTATTGAGCCGTGCTTCAATCCTGTTCCAGATTCACATCGGGAATGTGAGTGACGCTTATGCTGATGCGAATGGGCACGTTGCCACGGCTCAGGCTGGGATGGAGGTTGGCGGTTACATCCCGGCGCTTTCCATCATCCCCAAAAGCAACAGTGCTCATCCTCGTCCACGATCGCGAGGAACTCGTCAAAGAGCAGAGCCTCCGGGTGCGGTGGGTAGGCATGCCACTTCAGGTCCGCACGCTGCCAGTAGATCTTCCAGCGGTCGGTCTTGCGCACATAGGTGGCCTTGGCGGCGGGTTCCTCAATCGTCTCGCTGGGGTCGCGCCAGAAGGGGCGGATGGAGAAAATCACCACGCTCTGACCTTCGATCCGGTAGGCGAGATCGAGTTTGTCACGGATTTCCACTGGCGGCCGGCGCTTGGCCATGAAGTCTGACATCGCGGCTTCGATGCGGGCGGTTTCAAGTTCGGTGAAGGGCATGGGTGGGGGCAAGTGCCCGGGAGGCTGGCAGGCATGGCGGCAAATTTCAATTTCAGGGTTTCGTGGCCGGCCCTCTGTCAGCCTCTGTAACGCGGCGGCCTTTCGTTCGGTCACAGGGCCGGGGACACGGCCTTCGATCCTCACCACGCGGCTGGTGGAGGGCCGGAACGGCCCAGCTTCGCCAACACACCGCATCACATTCGCCATCTGTCAGATGCCGGAGGCTCTTCATGCCGGGCCCACGCGAATTCCAACTCGCCGCCTAAATCCCAGAACACGCGACACACGCGCTGTGCGTCGCCGGATTCAACCGCCTGCTGCCAGACCGCCTCGCGATCGATGTCCGGTGTCAGCCGCACCGCAAAGGTCGGCTGGCCATTCTGGAACGAGTTGCCGATGACGATCGCCCCGTCCGGCAACCCGACTAGGAACTTCTTGGTCAGCTTGGCACAGACGTATTCACCGGGAAGGACGCTTTCGGAATCGAGATCGACTTCGGGAGCGTCTCTCTCCTCAAGCACGACATTAAGGGTCGCGTTCCTCATGGACGGAGAGGTTCCCACCGCGTTGGTGAATTTCTCAATTTGCTCCCTGGTCACGCCGGACACTTCCATGATGACGGCCTGGGGGGTCATGAAGCAGCGTGCCTTGCCGCCGAGCTTCTTCAGTTGGTCGACGGTGGCATACGCCAGATCAAGAAGCAGAAAAGGCGGTTCATTGCTGCCAGCGAGTGGAAAAGTGAGCCTGAAGGAGGCTCCGGGTGGTGGTGTTGTCATGGTCTTGGTGGTGTTTGAGGTGGAATTTTCTACGGTCATGAATCATCTCTCCGTTCTCAGGGATACAACCGGGAAGCGCGACTTCCGGATAATCCCTCTCCCGGTTCGCCAAGTCCAGCAGCACGTCCGCGTGGCACTCCTCACCGGGCTTGCAGTAGCATGCCAGATCCTTGCCCTTGAGTTCGTGCAGGGACGCCAGCAGGCGCTGCAGCCGCTCCGGTTCGAAGTCCGGGAGCCCGCCCTCGATCCAGCGGCGGAACATGGCGATTGCCTCGGAGTGGGTCATGCCGTCCACGCCGATCTTGAACGGGTTGCCAAAGCGGCTCGGGCGGGCCACCAGACGGGTGTCGGGTGGCAGTGGCTTGTAGAGGCGGTGTTGGATACGTTTGGGCATGGTGGTGTCACGGGTTGATGTAGACTTCATTGGAGTGGGGGTTGTTGAGGATCGTTGCTGCCATGTACGTTGGCAGGGTATTGCCCGGCCGGGTCCGACCGGGTGCGGTGTGGCTGTGTTGTTCCAGTTGCTTAGAGGATGCCTGACTTGTAGAAACAGGGCGCTCCGCGATCCTGCGGATGACCTCAGTCGCTCGCCCCCGGACGGCATGCCTCGCTTCGCTCGTCATTTGCCGGTGGCTCGACTCCTTCGGTCCCCTGTATCTACAAGTCTTGGCGCGCAAGCGCACGGCGGGCGTCGCTGCGCTCCTTCCGCCGTGAAGAACATCAAGAGCCTGAGAGGGGGTGGCACTCCCAATCCTGCGCGCTGCGCGCTCCGGACTGGGAGCACCACGGAACGTACCAGTCGTAGAAAGTTGCAGCGGACTGAAGCGGGGACGCACCCACAGGACCCGGGGCACAGCCTGTGCTACTGGCAGCTCCGTGGTGTCAGGGGAGACAGTGTCGGCGTGGGTCATGGTTGTGTTGTTGTAACTGTCGAAATTCAGGGGCCGAGAGTGAGAGCCGTCTCCCCACGGATTCCGTAGCAGTGGTATCATCCACATAATGGAGATGCGGACGGTGACGTTTCCTTCGGTATCCGCCTCACGCTTGGAGCCACGTCCACCATGTGAGCTCTGTCACGGGATGGATGCGTTTGGAATTGTGGGCCATGTAAACCTCCTTGATCTGCCGGTCGGCATGTGGGTCGTGGGCGAACTCCCAAATCGATTTGATGCCGTAGTGCTGGATGTAGTATTCACCGGAGCCGTAGCGGCCATCCACACCGATGATAGGCTGGCTACGGAAGGCTTCGTCCGACAGCAGTTCCTCCGCGGTGAGGGTGCTGCTGTCTTCGAGGAAGCGCTCAATCAGATTCCGCATGTCCTGCCGGGCCCGTATCTTGGCCTTCTTTTCCTCCTCGTGCGTTTGAGGCTTCTTTTTATCCCTCATGCCGAGTTCCACGTAAACATCGAGCAGGTGCTCAACGGGCATCCCTGAGCGCAGGTGAACGGCCGCCAGGACCGCTGCCATCCCCGCCTGATCCCCGTCTCCCGGCTTCTTCCGTGCATGGTATACTCCTTCGAGTTCCGAGAAGTAGTCGCGGTGGATCGCCTTCAGCTGCTCAAGGGTGAAACCTTCAAGATACTGTTTCTTGTCCTCCTGTCGTATCAGTGGACGTTGATCCTCCGGGAGGAAATTAAATGTGGCTGCCTTCTTGTTGGTCAGTTCAACCTCCAGGCGAGTGATGGGTTCGCCGGTGGAGGGGCGAAGATCTTTTTTCGCAGCTTGCTTCTTCGCGACCATCTCCACGGGCTTGTCATAGACCTTGAGGATCACGTTGGTGCCTTTCAGCCGCACGGTGTTGTCGAAGAATTCCAACTTGCGCGCTCTCGTCGAGCGCATCCGGTGCATGAGCTTGAAGACGGTTTGACCCGGGTCCTCAATGTGAGCACCGATCTCGATTTTACTCCAGTGGGAGAGGCTATTCTTCACCAATCCGGGAATCAGCATGGATGCCTTGGCTGGATCGACGAGAACTTTGCTGAGAACGTGGCGGACGAGGATCAACAGCCCGCAGAGTTCCTGTTCATGTCGGATGGGGATGGCGTTGTGGCCATGGGCGATCTTGGCAAGGTTGAGCTCGATCTGGTCGATGACCTGTCGGTATGGATCCTTACGGGTGCCGACGTGTTTGGTGCGGAACCGCAGAAACCTGGGACCGAACAGATCGAAGTTCCACTTGCCGCTTATGAGGTGACCATCGCGGTGCCACTTGCGGTGGCTGCTGTTCGAGACGGCGTGGAACTCAAGCCAGCCGTCGATTTTGAAATGTTCGTCGGCGAAGATTTCGGGTTTCACCAGGGGACCGTTGGGGACGGTGATGATGCATTGGTCGAGCATGGGGATGTGTTGGTTTTAGTTGGTTGTAAGTGTTGAAATTCAGGGGACCGAGAACAGGGCATGAAATGCATGGCTGCCGGGAACGACATGAGATGGACGTCAGGCGGGACCGGAGAACGAGCTCCAGCCCCGCCTTCGGTTCATCGTGTTAGCCAGCAATGGCGGTCAGGTTCCTCTTCTCGGCGGTCTTCCCGAGCAGGACGGCCCCATGCTTCCGCTGCCTGGCCCACCAGCTGGCCGTGGAGTCGTTGATGTATTGCAGAAACCGCAACTTATCCGCTGCCACGTGCCGGGTGTGGGCAAGGAAGGTGTCGCGAGCGTAAGCCTCCCATGCCTTCTTGTTGCCCGGCCCCATCACGGCTGACAGAGCCTCGGCTTCGCGCGCAAGGCCGGCCGTGTGCAGCCCGGCAAGGGTACGCACCAACGACATGCCGCGAAGGTTGATGACCTCGGACCAAATGTGTTCACAGCGGTCAATCCGAATCGCTTCGCAGATTGCCCGAGAGAAGCGAATGTAGTCGCCATCGGGCTGAGGCAGGCTGGGACAAATCATCCCAAACGTGCGATAACCCTCATCCTGCAGCCAGTGAAGCGACTCCAGCCGCTTGGATACCAGTACGGTACCGGTTTCGATCGCCTTAGCGACATTGTCATCGAGCGTCCCGGTCGAGAAGCCGAGGATGATCCGATGCCGGTGCCGCATTGGGATCAGGTTGTCCTTGAACAGCCGGTGCAGGAGGCTGCTCTTGCTAAGCAGCCGGATCTGCCATGAGGTGCTCTCAAGGATCAGGTTGCAGAGCTCGGCGGTCTCCCGCAGCAACTCCATCGTGGCGGCCACGTCGACCAGTGTCGAACCGTACACGACGCGGTTGTCATCCGGGTCGATGAACTTCGGCTTGCCGTTCTTACGGAACAACTGCTTGCGGAGCAGCCCGACCGGGTCCGGACGCCGGATGACGACGTCCTCGAAGCCGAGTTCGCTTTCTCCGCGGGCGCGGCGTCCCGCGTTGAATTCATCCAAATAAGGCTTGTCGACCTTGATCATTTGGCTACCCACGTAACAAAACTCACAGGAAAAGGGGCATGCGTCACCCGGGTTCAGGGTGACTCCCTCGTTCTCGTCGGAGCTGTCACACAGGAGCTTCGCGGCGAACGCCCGGCTCTTCAAATTCAGTACGGTCTGCGCGTTGGGACGCATGATGACCGGTTTGCCGTTAATGGTGGTGGTTTCGGCGGCGCATGCGCCACCCTGACAGTTTTCAGTGTAGTTGTTCTTCATGGTGATGAAGAGCGACCGACCCGGCAACGAAGGTATTTAGGAATGCTCCGAAGGTCCGCGCGTTATACGCCGGATTTCCAAGCCCCAACCCGCGTCATCGAATCGATGCGCTCGGTTGAATTCAGCGGACGCTTCGGGATTTCCATTTTCTATCCCTCGGACTGTCTCCGTTCGGCCCGAAGGCCATTCCTAAAACATTTCTATGTGGCCGCGGACGGCCCGTTGCACTTGCGTTGGAGGCCAACTACCTCCCGACGCCAAAAAAAACTCTGGGCACTGGAGCGGGCAAGCAGATTTTTTTGAGGCAGTAATTTTTTCCGCCGACTTCACTGCCGTATCCAGTGCCCCTCCCTGCCCCGCTGTCCCGCTGTCCCGCCGTCAGGGGGTAATTCCAAGAATTGCTACAGCAGTGAGTCTGTGCTGTAGCTCTTCCACGTCTTTCTACCCAACGCCGGGACGCCGGGACGCCGTGGCCATAGGATTCACCCGTCGGTATCCTGTTCGATGGTGTAGAGCTTTTGCAGCTCATTCCCCCTGCCCTCGACGTAAACCGTGCGCTCCTCCCGCGTGACGGTGAGGCCGTCGACGACAATGGGCTGCCCGTCCGTGTCGCGGAACAACTTTCCGAGGATTTTGCCGGCGCGTTGATGCGGTTCTTCCCGGCCCAAAGAGTGCCCCGGGAAGTCGATACCGGCGTCCTCCGCAATGCTTACCAGATGGGCGGTGGTCAGCGCCACTTGCAGTTGCTTGGCACCCCGGGCTGCAATCGTCACGTCGCGGAGCCACTGCAGTGCGGGGTTCGCTGTCCGCGCCTGCTCCTCACGGTGCCCATCCAGCAGAGGGGCGAGCTTGAAGATGTTCTGGACGATCCAATCAAGAGTCTGGCACCAGCCACGAAAATCATGGCGTGTCTCGTCCGTCTTAGGGCAGCCGTTTCGCGACCACTCCCTGATGACCGAAAAGACTGCGCCAAGGTAGAACGCCTGCTGTGCCGCAACATGCGCCTCCAAGCTTCCCTCGGCGAATTGCTTGAAGCGGTAATCCGCTGGCTGCTTCCTGATTCGTGTAATGATGGAGCGATTGGCCATGTCCCGCGTAAACTCCGCGCCGTTGGTTGAAAACTGAAAATTGAACGGCCTTGTGGCGACGTCGGCACTGATGCGCAGCCCGCGGCATGTCACCCGGCCGGTTCCGCGGGTCGCTTGCTCCAGGATGGTCGAATCTAATTTTCCACGGAAATTGTCGATAGTGATGAATGGCCGTCCCTTGATGAGTGCGGTAGAAATGGCTTCGTCCAGGCTGCCAACGCCCCCGCGCGGCGCGGTGATTGCCGAAGGGATCTCGTTATAGATCCGGTTGACGATCTTTTGCCGATAGGTCTTGCCGGACTGGCTCTGAACCGCCTCCGCCATGTCCATCGGAAAGTCTTCGTCGATCCAGTCCCCCGACTTGAGAGCAGGGCTCAGGATACTCGCGACGGCCCGTGATTTGTCGGCGGGGGTTGCGAAGTTGAAATCATCCAACAACCCCAAAATCGAGGCCACGGCGACATCCACCGGCATTTCCGGGGGGATCTCACCGTCGGTGACGTAAGTGCCACCTGCGTGGGCATGATAGCCACGGCCGAGGACGACTCCGTTTTTAGTCAGAACAGCACACGCAGCCAACTGACGAACCGGCGGCAACTTGCTGGAGGCTTCATCCGTAAGCAAAAGAACCCCCGCAGCATTTTTCGGCATCCTCGTGCTTCGCCAGATGTATCTGCCTTTATCGCTGTTCTCCTTATCGCTCTGCCACTCTCGACGTGCCACCCGCCGATCGAATTTTTCGACGAGACTGCAAAAGCGCTCTGAGGTAATAGGAATAAAGTGGGCGGGCTCGCTTCCGTCTGACACGACTTCGTGGACCGTGCCGCCACGCATGAACAGCCTGTGCTGGGGGCCGATGGTGCCGAAGATGATCTCCGCCGCCGTGGAGTATTCGATTGCGCCTGCCGGCACGGGAAAGACGTCCTCAGGAACGTCCACATTGTCGTGATTGTACTTTTCTGAGGGGAACTGATACCCATGTTGCCGAGCCAAGTGGACAAGGGTGCCTGCGGTAATTTCAGTCAGGCGGGTTTTGAACTTCACGCTGTATTGGCCTGGTTCTTCCTCAGGGCTCCACTCTTTCAAAAGTGCTGTCCCGGCCGCCTCGTCCCCGGTGGCAGCCCAGACGGCTGACGATACTTTCAGCCAGGTATCGTAATCCGGGCGAGTCGGAATGCATGCCAGCATGTTCCTGATTTCATCCTCTGTAAGCCTCTTGTAGTCGGGAGCATCAGTGCTTCCACGCTGATCGTCTGCCTCTTTGCTATCCATCGGTTCGCCTCCGGAGTCATCCATGTCCGCGACGGGAAGCGCCATGGCTGGGGAGTTCTTCACATGAGCATCAGGATCGTAGCTGGCGTAGCACAGTCGCACGGGATCCTTGGTGCTCTTATCGAGCTCCAGCCCGTATTGCTTTCGAAAGTACGATTCAGCGGCATAGAAGGCTGCTTTATGCTCTTCCGGTGATTGGCAGACCGGGATGCGGATGATGGCCTTCACTCCATTCTTGGGACTGAGGAACGCCGCTTGAACGTGCGGGTCCGCTGCAAGAGATGCTCTGATTTCTTCCGCGGTTCGTGGACTGAAATCCTTGGCGTCGAAGTCGCCCTGCATAAAACCACTGTGTTGGAATCGACCATCATCGAAGGCTTTCGCCCGGGGGCCTTCCAGAACAAGTCCCGACAGGCTCACCGCCGGCAATGACTTCTTGATCCTGTCGGCCTCTTCCTCATTGCCAACTGCAAGGTAATGGCGAATCCGACCAATCTCCTTGCTATACGTGCCAAGCCTAACACGATGTGCAAAGGCAAGAATGGTGGTTTTTTCAGACGGGGCCTTCTGCTGAAAGCTGGTGAAGTGGGAGATGTCCGCTTTGGCGGGGTTGTTGTTTTCCGACCTAAAAGATTGCCCTGCCGGTGATGGTAGAGGGAGTAAAAATGTTTTGTTAGACATGACCTGCGACGTTTGAGGTTGCAGGCCGACACACACCATGAGAACATCCGACAGGTTTCCAAACCATCGGGCCGTTTCCATTCGCGTGGGGCGGCCTGATTTTTTGGTTTAGATAGATGCGGCTTCCTGGCTCGCGAGATACTCGCGGATCGAGGCGACGTTGTAGAGCCGGGCACCGTATTGCTTTCCTTCTCCACGGAGGGACACGGAACGGATCTTCTTCTCCAGGCGGAGGTTATACAGGATGGTGTGCGTCAGACCGTATTTTGCGGTGATGTATTTTTCACGCGCCCATTCGGCCTCTGGTTTTGAGTGGGTATTGTGTTTTGCGCTCATAAGAACGCTGCCCAATTTTACCATTTTTGGCCGTTTGGCGAAATACCTCTATTTTTTCTTTGGGCCTCTTTGCTCTCTAAGCAGTGGCTGAAACAGTGAATCCTCATTCGATTCAGGGTCAGACTGCATCGCAAGCCACTTCCCGGCATCTTGCGCTTGCTGGTCATTAAAATTCAGCCCATTCAGCGCCTTCAATCCCTTGATCTCTCTTTGAGACGGCATGCGCCCGTTCCTTTGTGCGAAGGCTAGGGCCTGTATCACGGCCTGCAGCGTCATTGACTGACGACTGCAATCGTACTGTCCGGCCTCAACATCGTTCAGCGCCTTCTCGATCTTGCTTTTTGCATCATGGTCAATCGTGATTGGAAAGGGATTATTGTCCTTGGGGCTGGAATCCCGAGGACGCGGGGCGAAGTGATCGAGAATCCTCCGCTTCAACTCGACTAACTCTTTCTTCACAGCTTCTAGATCTTCGCCCATGGATGGAAGGTCCTCAACACGGGTATCGGGATCTGCAATGTTACGCTCCATTTCCTTCCGCAACTCCCACAAGTTGGCATACGCTTTAACCGGGTAAAACAGTTCACGGTAAGAGCCATCCGTATCCTCCACAAGGCCGCCGCACAATCCGCGCAAATCGCGGGGGAAATCATTTCTTTTGTCGCTCATGACTTGTCCGGGGTGAGGCTTGGCAATTTCGCTATGGCGTCGCGAAGGGCGGCTTCATCCGCGTGGCTGTAGATCGCGTGGGAATCGCGGGTAGAGTGGCCTGTTAGCGCCATACGGTCCTCTTCACTCACGCCAGCGGTGCGCAGCCAGGTGGTGAAAGTGTGACGCAGGCTGTGAAAACCGCGTTCCCATGTGACACGCCCCTTTCCCTTGTCCTCACCTTGCTTGATTTCACGCGAAGGTTTGCCGCGGTCCACCCCGGCCTTGGCCATGATGTTTACGAATTGCAAAGAAAGCCCGTTGCGCGCATTCAGAGGTGACTTTGCGAGCGTTGGAAAGACTGGTGAATTGGGTTTGTCCTCAGCAACAGGAGCGGCTTCGAAGTAACTCAGTAAATCGGGCTGTATCGGAATGCGAACCTCCCGCTTTTTCTTTTTGGTCTTCGATGGCATCAAGATGATGCGTTTGGCTTCGAGATCGACCGATGACCAGCACAGTCTGGCGGCATCGCCAAGGCGCAACCCGGTGAAGGCGGCTACGAGAATCAACCCACGCCATTCTTCCGTCGGGGCGGTATTCAAGAGCCTGCCAACCTCCTCCCCAGTGAAGGGTTTTCGGTCGAGACTGTCGCTGGTATCAATGGTCTCCAGCGCGGTGAAAGGGTTCGAGGTAATCAGGCCCTCTCGAATCGCGGCACGGAATGCAGCGCCGATGTCCTTCGTGTAACTCAGAACCGTCTTGCCGGCGCGCCCCTCATCTTGCAGAGACTCACGCCAACGCCGGGCGTCCTGCGTCGTAACGCTTTCGAGCGGTTTCTTGCGGCGGGCGTCCCCCAGCCAGTCGAGCCAGGAATTCATGTGCCCGCGGTATCGGGCCATGGTGGACTTGCTGGAATCGCGTTCTTTGCGGCGCAGCCATTCCTCGGCCCATGTTTCCATCGTGAAGGCTTGCAGTTCCTCGCCGGTAGCGATTGCGAGCAGCTTGGAAACGTATTTGCGGGCCGTTGGGGCGGTAAAGGTCTCGCGCTCAATTTCGGCGACTGCCTCAGCAAGCAGCATCTTCGCCCGCATGGCCCGGTCACTACCGGCGGCCATCACTCCCTTGCGGTGGCGCTCTTGCTCGTCCGCGAACTGCTGGGCGGCCTTTTTATTCGTCGCGCCGGTTGTCATGCGCACCTTGGAGCGATCACCAGTTTGCGGGTCGGTGACGTAGAACGCGCACTGATAGACGTTGGAACCCGGGCGCTTATAAATGAATGCCATGTGATTTTCAGCCGTTCGATGTGCTGAAAATGTGTCCCATTCATGCCGTTTTTGCAAACGGATACCGTTCGTAACTCATTGAAAGTGATACAAATCGTTGATCATCAATACCCTGACACCGTTTCGTGGGTTCGAATCCCGCCAGCCCGACTCGGAGGAACAGGCGCACGGTTTGCTTCCGGGAAAACAGGCTTTGCAGGCACGGGTCAGCCGTTTAGAGACTCCGGAACACCCGCGAGAAACCCATGGAAGAACCCACACGCCTGCCCTCGGAGGAACAAAAACGAGATTACTGGAAATCCAACCTGCGCTGGCTCGCCGGCCTGCTCGGCGTGTGGCTCGTCGTCTCCTACGGCTGCGGCATCGTGCTGGTGGACTGGCTCGACCAGTTCCGGCTGCCGGGCACCAGCATGAAGCTCGGATTCTGGTTCGCCCAACAGGGCAGTATTTATGTCTTCGTGATCCTCATCGCCATTTACGCGCGGGTCATGAACCGTCTCGACCGCGAACTTCTCCAAGGCACTTCCGCGGCCGGCGGCGAGGAGTCCTGAGCTTTTTCATTCATCTACTTTTCTTCATCTCATGGACGTCAGAATGTGGACATATCTGTTGGTGGGCCTGACCTTCGCCCTCTATATCGGCATCGCCATCTGGAGCCGGGCGGGCTCGACCAAGGACTTCTATGTCGCCGGAGGCGGGGTGCCTAAAATCGCCAATGGCATGGCTACCGCGGCCGACTGGATGAGCGCCGCATCGTTCATCTCGATGGCCGGACTGATCTCGGTGATGGGGCGCGACGGCGCGGTCTATCTGATGGGTTGGACCGGCGGCTATGTGTTGCTGGCCTTGCTGCTCGCACCCTACTTGCGGCGCTTCGGACGCTTCACGGTGCCGGATTTCATCGGCGACCGCTACTACTCGTCCACCGCGCGGGTGGTGGCGGTGGTGTGCGCGATCTTCGTTTCATTCACCTACGTGGCCGGCCAGATGCGCGGCGTGGGCGTGGTATTCTCGCGCTTCCTTGAAGTGGACATCGAGTGGGGCGTGGTGATCGGCATGATCATCGTGCTGTTCTACGCGGTGCTCGGCGGCATGAAGGGCATCACCTACACGCAGGTGGCGCAGTATTGCGTGCTGATCTTCGCCTACATGGTGCCGGCGATCTTCATCTCGCTGATGCTCACCGGAAACCCGGTGCCGCAGCTCGGCATGGCCGCCGATGCCAAGGACGCCGCCGGCGGATTGCTCGACAAGCTCGACGGGCTGACCACCGAGCTGGGATTCGCCGCCTACAGCGAGGGCAAGAAGCCGATGATCGACGTGCTCGCCATCACCATGGCGCTGATGGTCGGCACCGCCGGGCTGCCGCATGTGATCGTGCGCTTCTACACGGTGCGCAAGGTGAGCGATGCGCGGAAGTCGGCATTCTGGGCGCTGCTGTTCATTGCCATCCTCTACACCACCGCGCCCGCGGTCTCGATTTTCGCCCGCGTCAATCTGTTGGAAACCGTGGCCGGCAAGCCCTACACGGAGATGCCCTCGTGGTTCAAGCAGTGGGAAAAATCCAGCCTGATTGCGTGGGTGGACAAGAACGGCGACGGGCTGATCCGCTACGACGGCAGCGGTCCCGCGATCCTGCAACATCCGGAGCGCAAGAAGATCGAACCGGTGTTCGACGGCGACGCGCGCGGCGACTTCGGCCAGCGCCTGCTGCTCAACCAAGCGTCCGACTACAGCAACGAACTCTACGTCGATCCCGACATCATCGTGCTCGCCAACCCCGAGATCGCGCGGCTGCCGAACTGGGTGATCGGCCTGGTCGCCGCCGGCGGGCTGGCCGCGGCGCTCTCCACCGCGGCCGGACTGCTGCTGGTGATTTCCACCTCGATCGCCCACGACCTCTACAAGCGCACGCTCAATCCCTCGATCACCGAAAAAGGCGAACTCCTGCTCGCCCGGGTGGCCGCCACGGTGGCGGTGGTCATCGCCGGTTATTTCGGCGTCAAACCACCCGGCTTCGTCGCGGAGGTGGTCGCCTTCGCCTTCGGGCTGGCCGCATCCTCGTTCTTCCCGGCGATCGTGATGGGTATCTTCACCAAGCGCGTGAACCGCCACGGCGCGGTGGCCGGCATGGTTTGCGGGCTGCTCTTCACGCTGATCTACATCGTGTATTTCAAGTTCGGCATCCCGTTCACAGGGATTCAGGGAACGGCGGACCAATACTGGTTCGGCATCTCGCCGGAAGGCATCGGCACGCTGGGCATGCTGCTCAATTTTGCCGTAGCCCTCACCGTTTCGCGCTTCACTCCGCCGCCACCGGAGGAAATCGCCGACCTGGTCGAGCGCATCCGCCTGCCGCGCGCGGCCTTCGGCGACGCCGATGCCGGTCCGAGCCATCATTGACGTGCCATAAGCTTCCGCCTTGCCCGCCACACCGGTGGGCGCTAGCGTCCGCGCCCCGGCGATGAGTTCCAAACCCGTTTTCCTCTACGACACCACCCTGCGCGACGGCACGCAGGGCGAGGGATTCCAGCTTTCCGGTCTCGACAAGCTGCGTATCGCCGAACGGCTTGACGCCTTCGGCATCGACTACATCGAGGGCGGCTGGCCGGGATCCAATCCGAAGGATGTGGAATTCTTCAACGCGGCGAAAAAGCTGGATCTCAAACACGCCAGGCTCGCCGCCTTCGGCGCCACCCGCCGCGCCAACACCGCCGTGGAAGACGACCCGCAGGTGCGCCTGCTGCTTGAGGCGGAGACACCGGTGGTCACCATCTTCGGCAAAAGCTGGGAAATGCAGGTCACGGAAGTCCTGCGCACCACGCCGGAGGAAAACCGCGCGATGATCCGCGACACGGTGGCGCATCTGGTGAAACACGGCCGCGAGGTGGTCTATGACGCCGAGCACTTTTTCGACGGCTACAAGGACTCGCCCGAGCACGCGCTCGCCACGCTCGAAGCCGCAGCCGAGGGCGGGGCCTCCTGTCTGGTGCTGTGCGACACCAACGGCGGCACCCTGCCGTCCGAAGTCATGCAGATCTGCATGGCGGTGAAAGCGCGCATCCCGGGCACGCCGTTCGGCATTCACACGCACAACGACTGCGAACTGGGCGTCGCCAACGCCATCGCCGCGGTGAAAGCCGGAGCAAACCAGGTGCAAGGCACCATCAACGGCTACGGCGAGCGCACCGGAAACTGCAATCTCACCTCCGTGATCCCCATCCTCCAACTCAAGATGGACCTGCCGGTGGTGCCGCATCTGGAGCAGCTACGAGATCTGTCGTACTTCGTGGACGACGTTTCCAACAACCCGCACTTCGCCCGCGCGCCGTTCGTCGGCCGCACCGCCTTCGCCCACAAGGGCGGCATGCACGTCAACGCGGTGAAAAAACTCTCCCGCAGCTACGAGCACATCGAGCCCGCCTGCGTCGGCAACCGCCAGAACATCCTGGTTTCCGAACTCAGCGGCCAGGACAACATCCTGATCCGCGCCGAGCAGCTCGGCCTTCCGCTCGAAAAAGGCTCCAACGAAGCCAAGGCCGTTCTCAAACGCGTCAAGGAACTGGAACACGAGGGCTATTCGTTCGAAGCCGCCGGCGGCTCGCTCGAACTCCTCATCCGCCGCGACCTCGGCGGCTATGTGAAACCTTTCGATCTGACGGAATACCACACCAGTTTCCGCAAATACAGCGACAGCCACCCGCCGGTCTGCGAGGCCACGGTGAAACTCTCCGTCAACGGCACCCCGGAACTCACCGTCGCCGAAGGCCACGGCGTGGTGAACGCGCTCGATCTCGCCCTGCGCAAGGCGCTGCTCCCGTTCTACCCGGAAATCGCCGGCGTCTCGCTCGTCGATTACAAGGTCCGCATCATCGACGGCCACGACGCCACCGCCGCCAAGACCCGCGTCCTGATCGTTTCCACCGACGGCGAAAACTCCTGGGGCACCGTCGGCGTTTCCGAAAACATCATCGAGGCCAGTTGGCTGGCGCTGGTGGACGGCATCGACCTCTTCCTCCAGCGCCGCAAGACGGCCGCGGCGCGGTGATCGCTGATATCCGGCTCGGCTTCACGCTCCCGGCGGCTCCGGCATGGACAACTTGCGGCAGATTGATCTCGCGGTGAATTTCTTGATTTCCCGGTGTCGTGGAACCGCTTGGATTTCGCCCGTGGCGGGATTGATCCAGATCGAGTGGCGGCCGCCCTCGCGTTCCAACCGGCATCCGTGGGTGGAAAGATGCGCAAGCAACTCGCTCCGCTTCATGCCATCAACATTTCGAGCCGTTCACCCTTGCCAAGCGACCCGGCGGCGGTTTGTCTGCGGTATTCAAGGACCTCACGCACCGCCGCCCGCAAATCGTCCAGACATTCCTCGACGGTATCGCCTTGGCCGTTGGCTTCGGGAAACTCGATGCATGTCGCGGCATAGCCGGTTTCTCCGTCCGCCGAACAATCGTGTAACAATGCGGTGATCTTCATTGTCTGTGATGATGCCCGGCAAAGCGGACGCTGTCAACCGGGCACAAATCCACCGAGCGCAAATCCAGCGACGGCCGCGGCATATTTTATCATAGTTGTGGCGGTGGGCATTCACCGTTTGATCTTGCTCCGCCGCACAAGAAGCAACATGCCCAACAGCGCAACCATCATGCTTTCCGGCTCCGGAATGCCCGTAATCTGGTGAATCCAATCCATGTAGGGTTCCACCAGCACGCCGCCGCCGATGTCGCCAAAGCGGCCGCCGTAGCCTTCGGTAAAGGTGTTGATGCCCACAATTTCCCAGCTACCGTCCGCCTTCCGCCGCAATGCCGCACCGCCGGAGTCGCCCGGGCCGATGATCGTTTCCATGTCGTTGCCGAGGCTGCCCCCGGGCTGGCCAGTGGTGGTGGGATCGTCGAAGTCGTAGCGGAACACCTCGAAGGCCCCGGAGCCTTCGTCGTCGGCGGTGATGACCCATTCCCGCGAAATGCCACCGCGCTGCCCTTGTAGGATGAGGTTCCGTTGGAAATCTCCAGCGCGCCGACGAAGGAAAACACACCCTCCGTGTCCAGACGGCTGCTGGGGCTGTCGGGCGGCGAGTCGAATTCACCCCCGGCGAGGATGGTGGCGGTCAGGGTGGCGGCGCTGCCAAAGTCGGCGATGCCTTTGATAACAGTCAGCCGGAATTCTTCTTGCCGCGCCGTCCCGCCTGTAATACCGGTAATACCCATGATCACCATCTCTTTCAAAGTGAGCGAGGATGAAGCGCGACGCATCCGCAAAAGCGCGAAGCAGCAACACTTGAGCGTATCCGAATACCTGCGCCGCCGGGCCACCGGAGCCGTGGAGGCCGCTCCGGTCGGCAAAATCCGCTGTGACATCACCGGAGCGGAAATTTTCGCTCCGCTTGCCGGCGGTTCCGCCCTAACCACTGAAACCGTGCGCCAAATGCTGGCGGAATTTCCATGAAATTCCTGTTGGATGTGAACGTGCTGCTCGCCTGGGGATGGGCGGACCATGCCGAGCATCGTCGCACCGCCCTGTGGATCGCCGCCATCAAGCGCAAGCGGGGGGCCAAGCTGCTGACCTCGGCGATTCCGGAACTTGGTTTCGTGCGGGTATCCGTTCAGCGCAGCGCGGGGTGTCTGTCAGTGGAGGATGCGGCAGGCACACTCGCAGGCATGCTGCAATCACTCGGCGGGCATCATTCCTTTCTGCCGGATGAGCATTCCTCATGCGCAGGTTTTCCGGCTTGGTGTGGTTCCGCTTCGCAAACCACCGATGCCCATTTGCTCTCGCTGGCGCAGACCCACGGCGTGGAGCTTGCCACTCTGGACACCGGTATCCCGGGCGCATACCTTCTCCCGTCTTCCAACAGGCCAAAGTCGGCCTGAGGCACGAAGTTGTGCAACTTTTCCCGCCGCCCGGGGTTTTCCCATCGTCCATCCGATTTCCCGCCATGAACCGCCAGCCGCACCACACCGACGATTCCTGCGAAAACGACGCCGTTTGGAAACTGCTCGACGCCTCGCCGCAAGCCACCGCCAGCCCGCGCTTCGCGAGCGAGACGGTGCGCATGGCGCGCCTCGCCGGACTGCCGGAGCCGTGGTGGAAACGCCTGCTCGCCCCCGCTCCGCTGGCGGGACTTGCCGCGGCCAGTGCTGCCGTGGCGATCGCCGTAACCGCCATGCTGCCGGAAAAACCGGCCGCCGCTCCGGGCCAAACCGCGACGACGGCGGAGCCTGCGGCCTTCAGCGAAATCCAGGAACTCGCCGAAACCGAAATCCTGCTCTCCGCCGTGGACCATCTCGATCGATTCAGCGACAGCGAATTGGTGAGCCTGATCGGGTTCTGAGTCCGATCAATCCCACTGCGGCCGCGATGCCCCGAGCCAGGCAGCGAGGAAAGTGGCGCCAATATGCGCGACCAGCGCGTACAGGCAGAGTTGTTGCCCCGAGAGACCGGTGTCGATGACCGATTTCACCGCGGTGTGCACCTGCGATTGCAATGCCTCGACGGATCCCGACCACGCCCAATACGCGGCGATGAACGGGCGGGTGAAGGCTTCGATTCTTTCCGGCAACGCGAGCACAGCGCCGGAGAGCGGGAGTTGGAAACCGACGAGGTAGATCGACATCAGCGAGGCCTGCTCGGCGGTGCGCATCCATGAGGAAATCGCAAGGCAGGTCGAGGTCATCGCCGCGTTGATGAGCAACAGGAACATCGCGTGCTGCGCGAAGTCGCCCCGGAACGGACCGAAGAAATTGACGAAAAACGCCATCCACAGCGACTGCGCGACAACCAGGAAGGTGAGGAACACGATCTTCGATGCGAGATAGGCCGAGGGCCGCAGTCCGCCGAACTTTTCCTTCTCGTAGATCGGCCGTTCTCCGGCTATCTCGCGCGCGGAGTTGTTGGACCCCATCAGCGCGAGCAGCACCACTTGGAACATGATGATGCCGGAAACCGCGGAGCCGACTTTCGCCTGATCCGAGCGCACGCGTTGTTGTTCCTGGATCTCGACGAACACATCGGTGGGCCGCACTTCGGAATAACGGCTGATGTTTCCCGATGCCTTGTCGCTGAACAGGGTAACTAGAATAGGGAAGCACAAGAGGATGGCGAGTTGAAGCAACACCTGGGCGCGGTCGCGCGCGAAGATGCGGCAGCGCCGCGAAAGCAGGGTGAAAAACTGGCTGAAAAAGCCGGGCAACCGCGCGGGTTCGGACCCGGCTGGCGCGGCATCGGAATCCGGATTTTCCGCCGGCACTCTCAGGGCCCCGCTGGCGACCAGCCGCTCGCGGTTGTGGTCGAGCATTTTCTGATAGGACGCGCTGTGCTTGCACCACGAGTTCCGCCAGCTTTCCGACGCCTGCGTGGCGAGGCGTGGATAGACTTCCTCGGTGTCGTGCACCGAGAAGTAATGGGTCAACTTCGCGGGCGGCCCGTGAAACGCGACGCGTCCTTCGTGCAGGACGAGGATCGAGTCATACAATTCGAGGTGCGCGAGCGAGTGGGTGACCGAAAGCACGATGCGGCCATCCTTGCGCGAAAGGTCGTGCAGCAGGTGGACGATCTCGCGCTCGGACCGCGGATCGAGGCCGGAGGTGACTTCGTCGCAGAGCAGGATTTTCGGATCGGAAACCAGTTCCATTGCCAGCCCGAGCCGGCGTTTCTGTCCGCCGGAAAGCACTTTCACCTGGCGGTCGGCGATTCCCGTCAACCCGGTTTCCTCCAGCACGCGGTCGATGCGGCGGTCGAGTTCCTCGGTGCCCTTGCAGCGGACGCGCAGTCGCGTGGCGGCCTCCACGGATTCGTCCACTGTGAGCGGATCGTAGGCGATTGAGAACTGCGGCACGTAGCCGATCTCGGTGGGTGAGAAGTCCTCGTCTTCGGAAAGGTTCCGGCCTTCCCAGAACAATTCGCCGGCCGACTCGGGATTCAATCCGGCGATGGTTTTAAGCAAGGTGGTTTTCCCGCAACCGGAAGGTCCGACGATGGCCATGAAATGTCCCTTCGGCACGCGGAACGAGGCCCGGTCCACCAGCGGGATTTCCTCGCCATCCTTGCGGATGGAGAAAGTGACTTCCTTGAGTTCTAACATGAATGTCGGGTGAACCGGAACGCGCCGGGGATGATGAATGTTTCAATCCAGCGGCACGATGCGGATGCGCCCGTCGGTCCTGCGGTGCATGTCGGCGGCAAGCGTGGGTGCGGAATCGGGTGCAGGCGTGGTAGTAGCGGATGCGTCGAGCGCGTTGCGCAGCGCGCCTTCGACGAGTTGGCCACAGTGGATTTTCATCGGCGGCAGCGCGCCGAGATCGCCGGCGAGTTCCTGCGCGCTGAGGTGCTTCGCTTCTTCAGCGGTCTTGCCCTTGAGCAACTCGGTGGCCATCGAGGCCACGGCAATGGCCGTCTGGCAGCCGAAGGCCTGGAACGACGCGCGGTCGATCACGCGCTTGCCGTCCTTTTCGGTGAACTTGAGCCACATCCGCAGCATGTCGCCGCATTCCGGCGAGCCGACGGTGCCGACGGCATCGGCATCGGCGATTTCCCCCTGGTTTTGCGGGTTGGCGAGGGCTTCCTGGACTTTGTTTTCGAAATCGCTCATGGGCTGTGTGCCGGAAACGATAGGGATGCGCCCCGCCAGTTCAAGCGCCGGTGTCGGCACGATGGAATCGCCTAAAAAAGTCACCCGGACCCCGACGCGCGGGATCCGGGTGCCTTGTGAGAATCAGGGCTGATGCGCTCAGTCGAGCAGCTCCACCTTGCCGGTGTGCATGTCATACACGCCTCCCACCAGCTTGAGTTTGCCCTCTTTTTCCAACTCGGCGATGATCGGGCTGCTCTTGCGGATGTCGGCCACGGTGAGTTCCACGTTCTTGCGAATCACGGCATCGACGAATTTCTCGTTCTTGGAATTGCGCTCGTCCTCGGCGAAGTCCGCTTCGACGGCTTTCACCGCGGGCTGGATCTTGTCGAGCAACTGGGTCAGGTTGCCCAGTTCCACGTGATCGCAGGCACCCTTCACCGCGCCGCAGGCCCCGTGGCCGAGAACCATCACCAGCTTGGAGCCGGCCACCTTGGTGGCGAATTCCATCGAGCCAACGATGTCCTCGTTCTCCACGTTGCCGGCCACCCGCGCGACGAACACGTCGCCGATCTGCTGGTCGAACACCTGCTCGACCGGCACCCGCGAGTCGAGGCATGACAGGATGACGGCCTGCGGAAATTGGCCCGCGGCGGTTTGTTTCACGGCTTCGCTCGTGTTCCTGTGGTTGGTCAGCTCGCCGCTCACGAAGCGCTTGTTGCCCGCGACGAGATCGGCGAGAACGGCGTCGGGGGTCAGGCTTTTCTGTTTTTCCGCCGTGAGGACACCGGTATCCGCAACTGCGGAAAGCGGAGCCAGCGCGATGGCTACAGCAACAATATGTGGCAGTGGTTTCATGGTAGATATTGGTTAGGTGGTTGGAAGAAACGCGTCGCACCATAGGCAGGAGCTGAGCTTCGCAATTGAAATCGGCAGCCAATTGGAATTTTTTTCCTTAAGGCTGAATTTTATCCACCCGATCGCCGATTCCTGAAAAAATCCGACGTCCGATGTCGATGTATCCGATTGACGAAATTTATTCTGCCGATCCCTAACACGCCGCCCCCCTTGAATCACTCCGCGTCAAACTCATGGCCGAGTTGGAAAAAGGCCAAGACCCGCGCCTCCAAGACGCCTTCGACCGACCACCCTTCCTCTTCGACTCGGGCCCGTTGGAAAGGACCTTGAGGGTTTGTAAGGAGGGTCGCACTTCGGGCGACCCAATGCGGACCAAAGTCCCGCACTCCTTATTCCAACGCCGAGCGCAGGTCGGCGGCGGCGTTTTTGGCGCTGTCGGGCGATTCGGGGACGAAGGAGAAGTCGTCGTCGGGCTCGGGCAAGGTTGCCGATTGCAGGGTGCGCGGGAGTTTGTCCACCGGTTCGATGACCGGCAGGGCGGCGGCTTCGGGGGCGGCTTTGAGTTCCTCGAACTTGCGGGCGGTGGTGAGGACGCGGGTTTCGAGCGAGCCGACGGCGTTGTTGTAGTTTTCCACGGCGCTGCCGAGCGAGCGGCCGAGTTTGGCGAAGTGCTCCGCGAGCTTGCCGAGGCGTTCATGCAGGGTGCGACCGAGCTGGGAGATTTCTCGGGCGTTTTCCGCGATCGCTTCCTGCCGCCAGCCGTAGGCGACGGCGCGCAACAGCGCGATCAAGGTGGTGGGCGTGGCGAGGATCACGCCTTGGTCCACGCCGCGCTCGATCAGGCCGGGGTCCACTTGCAGGGCGGCGGAAAAGAACGACTCGCTCGGCAGGAAGAGGACGGTGAACTCCGGTGCGTGGGCGAACTGCGCGGTGTAGTTCTTGGACGACAACTGCTGGATGTGCGTGCGCACCTGGCGCGCGTGGCGGTGGAGCGCTTCCTCGCGCTGTGAGTCGTCGGCGGCTTCGAGCGCGTCGAGGTAGGCGTCCATCGGGGTCTTGGAATCGACGACGATGGTTTTCCCGCCGGGCAATCGAACCACAAGGTCGGGGCGGAGTTTTTTCCCTTCGTCGGTGGTGGACGAGTGCTGGGTTTCGAAATCGCAGTGTTCCTGCATGCCGGCCAGTTCGACGACTCGGCGGAGTTGCATCTCGCCCCACTGGCCGCGGCCGGTCGGCTGGCGCAGCGCCTTGACGAGCGCGGCGGTCTCGCGCTGGAGGCCGAGCTGGCCCTCGCCGAGCGAGCGGACCTGCTCCTTGAGTTCGGCATAGGCGCCTTCGCGGGCTTTTTCGATCTCGCCGATGCGCAGCTCGAATTTGCCGAGCGAATCGGCCACGGGTTTGACGAGGTTTTCGATCGCCTGTTTGCGTTTCTCGATCTCGCCGCGGGCTTCCTCGGTGTGGGCGGAGAGCGAGGTTTTGGCGAGTTGCAGGAATTGCTCGGAGGAACTGCGGAGGGCTTCGGCGGAGAGCGCCTTGAAGGTGTCGGAAAGTTTCGTTTCGGCGCGTTCGAGCAACGCCTGTTTTTCGGCGGCGGCCTTGAGTTCGGTGTCGAGGCGGCTGCGGAGTTCGGAGAGTTGGTTGCGGTAGGTCTGGGCTTCCTGCTCGTTGCGCTGGGACTCGGCGGTGGTCTGCGCGAGGCGGGCCTCGATTTCCGCGGAGCGGCGTTCCTCCGCCTTCAGGCGTTCGTTGGCGGCGGCGGTCTTGCCGGAAAAGGCGAGATGGCTGACCGCCCAGCCGATCAGCAGGGCGAAAACGGCGATGGCGATTTCCGGCAGATAGGGAGCGAGTTCGGTCAACATGCGGGTTTTGTCTTGCGGGTGAGGGAATGCTCGGTTTCGTAATCGGGAGCGGGGCGGCAATTTCTATCGCCCGCCCCCGACACAAGCAACCAAACTCCCCACGACCATGGCACACACTCTTCCCGAACTCGGCTACGCCTACGACGCGCTCGAACCCCACATCGACGCCCGCACGATGGAAATCCATCACTCGAAGCACCATCAGGCCTACATCACCAATCTCAACAACGCGATCGCCGGCAAGGCCGACCTCGAAGCGAAGTCGATCTGCGAACTCATCGGCGATCTCTCCGCGGTGCCGGAGGACATCCGCACGGCGGTGCGCAACAACGGCGGCGGACACTGCAACCACGCGTTTTTCTGGAAAGTCATCGCCCCCGGCGGCGCGAAGGCTCCTTCCGGCGATCTTGCCGCAGCCATCGACAAGGCATTCGGTTCCTTCGACGCGTTCAAGGAAGCCTTCGCCAAGGCCGGCGCGACCCGTTTCGGCTCCGGCTGGGCATGGCTGGTGAAAAAATCCGACGGCTCGCTCGCCGTTTGCTCCACCGCCAATCAGGACTGCCCGTGCATGGGCGCGGCCATCGCCGGCTGCGACGGCAAGCCGATCCTCGGCCTCGACGTCTGGGAACACGCCTATTACCTCAACTATCAGAATCGCCGCCCGGACTACATCGCCGCGTTCTGGAACGTGGTGAACTGGGACGTGGTCGCCGCCAACTTCGCCGGTTGAGCGGACAATGAATACCGACCCCGCGACCGCGCTCGACAAGCTGCCCCACGGACCGGCGTTCCGGTTCGTGGACGGCATCACGGCGCTGGTCCCGGGGCGGGAAGCGAGCGGATTCTATCAAATCCGCGGCGACGAAACGTTTCTCGCCGGGCATTTTCCGGAAAACCCGATGATGCCCGGCGTGATTCTGTTGGAAATGATCGCGCAACTCGGCGGAGTGGTCGCGCAAACCGACCCTGAGGTTTCCGAGCTGACAGACCTGCGCCTGACCGCGGTGCGTGCCGCGAAAATCCTCGGTGCCGCCGCGCCCGGCGAGCGGCTTGAGATCTACGCCCGCCTCGAAGGCCGGATGGGCGGGCTGGTCCAGATCGCGGGCGAAGTGACGCGCGGCGATGAATTGCTGGCCAGCGCGAAAGTGACGTTAAGCGGGACGATGTGAATTCACGCTTGGGCGTTGAACACACCGGTCAGCACCAAGCTCCCAATCACGAGACCGAGCGCGATGCGGTACCAGCCGAAGATCGCCAGCCCGTGGCTTTGCAGGTAATGCACCAGCCATTTCACCGCGAGCGCCGCGGAAACCGTGGCCGCAATCACGCCAACGGCCAATGACCCGGGACCGTAACTGTCCCACATCAGCCGCGCTCCGCCGAACAGCGTGTCGTAGGCCTCCATCCCGCTCACTCCCCACACCGCTTTCTTCGCGGTAGCGGCGGTGAGCGTGAGCACGCCTAACAGAAACGAATACTCGACCGCCGAGCGCACCGAGAGACCGACGAGCAATCCGCCGACGATGGTCATCAGGCTGCGGCTGGTGCCGGGCCACATCGCCACGCATTGCAGAAAACCAATGACGAGCGCCATTTTCCACGTCATTTCGAACAGATCGAGTCCGCCGTGCGGCTTGGGATTTTTTTTCCGCCACCACACCGCCGCGAGGATCAGCACACCACCGACGATCCATGCGAAGACCACCGGCCAGAGGCCGAAGAGTTTTTCCTCGATCAGGTCGTTGAAGATCACACCGATCACCGCGGCCGGCAGGAAACCGACGAGGATGCAGATGGCGAGCTTCAGCCCCTCCGCATCGCGGCCGAAGACGCCGCGAATCATCTGCATCACGCGCTTCGCGTAGAGTCCGAGCACTGCGAGGATCGCGCCGCCCTGGATGCAGATCGCAAAAGTGTCCGCCGCCGCTTTCGCGCCTTCGGCTCCGGCGTCGAGGCCCATCAGCCGCTGCGCGACGAGCAGGTGGCCGGTCGAGCTGACCGGCAGGTATTCGGTGATGCCTTCGATGACGCCGAGGATGAGCGCTTGCCAGTATTCCATAACGCGCGCGCAATCTGCGGGGCATGCAGCGAGGCTGCAAGGCATTTGCAGGGGCGATTACGCCTTGCGGGAAAAATCCCGCTCAGCTCTTGGCGAGCGCGACCACCGTTTCCTGTTTCGATTTCACCACCCCACCGGGTTGTTCAAGCGTGATCACGAAGGCCTGTGGATTATCGATCGGCAATTTTGCGGTGATGGGAATGACCGCGCGGGAGGCGTCGCGCGGGATGTCGAAGACGCCGCCGTCCACAGGCGCATCCGCATCGCGGGCCGGATCGACGATCCAAAGTTGATACTGCGCCTGCCGCGGGTCGTTGGCGGGGACGCCATCCAGGATCATGTAACCGCGCTGTTGGCTGTCGCTCCAGATCACCGTGCCGCCGGCTTGTTCGAAATCGCCGAGGCCTTCGAAGCGGCGCTCGATCAGGTCGTTTGCCTCGGCACGCAGTTGTTGTTCGGCCTGCGCGGGTGGCAGCGGTTTTTCATCGCGGGTGATGACGAGCGAGAGAATCAACACGGCCGCTGCCGCCGCCCAGCCTGTGAGCGGGCTGCGGACCATTTTTTGCCAGGCGGAAACACGCGGGCGAATCACATTATCCGCGGCAGGCTCGGCGGCGGGCATGGCGTCCGCCCAATCGTGCAGGCGCTTGGCAAGGTGCCCGGGCAGCGGGTCGGCGGAACCGGCCAGCGCATCGGCCTGAACGGCCGCGGCGACGAGGTCGAAAGTGGCATCCGGCGAAACCCCGAGCTGCTGGCAGAGATTGGCCAGTTCGCGCTCCTCCTCCGGGCTCAGGTCGCCAATGGCGCGGCCCGCGCAGAGTTCATCGAATCGGTGTTTGATGTCGGATGGAATCATGACGCCGGTTGGATGTGGGTTGCGCCCGCGCGTTGCAGATGCTCGCGCAGCATGATGAGACCGCGCCTGAGGCGGGTCTTGACGGTGCCGAGCGGCAAACCGGTTTTCTCGGCGATTTCAGGATGGGTGAAGCCATCCTCGAAGTGCATCCGGAACAGCTCGCGGGTGTCCTCGGGCAGGGCGGCGACGGATGATCTAACCACCTCCGGATCGCAGCCGGGCGGGGCCGCGGGTGGCGTCTCGGCGGGCAGGGATTCGGCGGCCTCCAATGGCTCGTGGTCCGGTCGGCGTCCATTGCGCCGCAGGTGATCGATCGTCCGGCGTCGAGCCACCAAGGCGATGAAGGTCGCCTCGGGCGCGGTTTGTGGGTCGTAAAACCCGGCCTTTTTCCATATCTCGGTGAATATCTCCTGCACCAGATCCTCCGCTTCGGTCGCGTTGCCGATGGAACGACGGACGATGCTCCAGATCAAGCCGCCGAAGCGGTCGATGCACACGTTCATGGCACGCGACTCGCCCGCCGCGAGTCGCGGCAAGATCGGGTCGGGGGCGGTGGGGCTGTCCGGCATCACGTGCGTCGCGCTACCGTAGGAAGCTTCCGCGGTTTGTCCAAGATTTCCTTCGGAGCCTCTTCGCCTTGATTCCGCGGCGACATGTTTGCGACCGCTTTCCATCAACCAGCCCGGCCTGACGGCCGCGCCTTGATTCAGGAAACCCCGCCTCCGCGCGATGGCGGGGAGACGGGGCAATGTGCGATCGGTTCCCATGAACGGGAGATAGGATATGCCGATGTGTTATTCGCTCGGTGGCAGCAACACGGCATCGATGATATGAATCACGCCGTTCGAGCAAACCACGTCGGCGGTGGTCACTTTCGATTCGTTGAGGTGGAGCGCGCCGTCCTTCACCTGGAGTTTGATGGTCTTCTTGTTGAGCGCGGTGGCGCTGTTGAGTTTGACCGCCGCTTCCGAGCGCACGTCGCCGGACACGACATGATAAGTGAGGATGTCGGTCAGTTTCTGTTTGTTTTCCGGTTTGAGCAGCGACTCCAGCGTGCCTTCCGGCAGCTTGGCGAACGCTTCGTCGGTGGGGGCGAACACGGTGAACGGGCCGTCACCCTTGAGGGTTTCCACCAGTCCGGCGGCGGTCAGCGCCTTGGCCAGCGTGTTGAACGAACCCGCGGCGACGGCGGTATCGACGATGTCCTTGGTTGCGGCTTTCTCTGCGGCGGCGACGGGCGCGACCGTGAAGGCTGCGATGCTCATGATACAGGCGAGGGATTTCATCAGTGGTTTCATGGTTGGTTTAATAGTTGGTTTGGTTGTCATGGCACCTGTCGGGTGCCGGCTACATCATCGCATTCGTCGGGAGCTCGAATTCGGATTCAAAAAATTCCGAGAAAAATTTCCGGGTATTTTGCATTTGGTTGAATCCGATTTCCAGGCGCGGGCGAATAAATGGGTGAAACCACCCCACAAACCACCATGGCATACGATTCGGACAGCGGCATGAAATTCTATCTCAGGGAAATCTCACGCACCCCCTTGCTCACCATCGAGGAAGAAGCGGCACTGGCAGAGCGCATCCAGGCGGGCGACGCCGCCGCGCGCGATCACCTGATCCGCGCCAACCTACGCCTGGTCGTCAAGATCGCCGGCGACTACTCCGGCTACGGCGTGTCGGTGAGCGACCTGGTATCCGAAGGCAACATCGGCCTGATGAAGGCGGTCGAGCGTTTCGACCCGGAAAAAGGCGGCAAGTTTTCCACCTACAGCGCCTGGTGGATCAAGCAATCGATCAAGCGCGCCCTCGCCAGCCAGTCGAAGACCATTCGCCTGCCGTCCCACATGGTGGACAAGATCGCGCGCATGCGCCGGATCGCCTCGATGCTGACCGAGGTGCTTGGCAGGGAGCCGACCGATGACGAGTTGGCCGAGGAAATCGGCCTGCCGCCGCACAAGGTGGCGATGCTCAAGCAGGCGGCCTTGCGAACGACATCGCTGGACGCTCCGGTCAACGACGGTGAGGCCACCGCATACGGCGACATCATCGGCGACGAAACGGCGGCCAATCCGCTCGACCGCTTGGTCAGCAGCGACCTACACGAGCAGCTCGACGACCTGCTCGCGATCCTCGACGAGCGCGAACGGCGGGTCATCGACGAGCGCTTCGGGCTGAATGGATTGAAGCCAATGAAGCTCGAGGATGTGGGCCGAGAATTCGGCGTCACGCGCGAGCGCATCCGCCAGATCCAAAATGCCGCGCTGGCGAAAATGCACCGCGCGCTCAGGAAGAAAGACCGACCCGCGAGCCAAGCTGCGAGCAAGGCGACTGCCTGAGGCTTCCCGCTTGCCTCGCCGCGGGCCGTCGCCAGACTCGCCCCGTGAACGTGCTCGTCACCGCAGGCCCCACCCGCGAACCGATCGATCCGGTCCGTTTCCTGAGCAATCGCTCGTCCGGGAAAATGGGCTACGAACTCGCGGCGGCATTCCAACACGCCGGCCACGCGGTGCTGCTGGTTTCCGGTCCCACCGCGCTCGACGTGCCGGATGGCGTGGATTTCCTCCCGGTGGAAACCGCTGCGGAAATGCATGAGGCGGTCGCGCACCACATCGGGCGCATGGACATCGCGGTCTTCGCCGCGGCCGTGGCCGATTACACGCCGGCCGCCAAAGCCGCGGAAAAGATCAAGAAATCCGCTGACTCACTCACGCTCGAATTGGTGAAAACCCCTGACATCCTCGGATCCGCGCGCGGAGATATGGGCTTCACCGGCACGCTCGTCGGATTCGCCGCGGAAACGGAGAACCTGCTCGCCCACGCGCGAGAAAAACTCGTTCGCAAAGGCTGTGACCTGATCGTTGCCAACGATGTTTCGAAACCCGGCATCGGCTTCGATTCCAATCACAACGAAGTCACCCTCGTGTATTCCGACCGCGACGATCCCCTGCCCCGCGCCAGGAAACACGATCTGGCCCACCAGCTTGTGCAGGCGATTCTCGAACTGCATTTTTCCGCCACGCCTTCGCTTCGACCCCGCTGAGCGGGGCCGCTACATTACGCATACCGCCTACCGACACCCCCATGACCGACCTCGAACTCGCCATCCACGCCGCGCATGAAGCGGGCAAACTGCTCAAACAACACTTCGGCGCCGTCCCCGAAGTGGATGAAGCCACCCACCACGACATCAAGCTCGCGCTCGACAAGGAGTCGCAGGAACTCATTACGGATATTCTGTTAGGCGCGCGACAAGGCGACGCGCTTTACGGCGAGGAAGGCCTCGCCGGAAACCAGGAATCGGACCGCCAATGGATCGTCGATCCCATCGATGGCACGGTGAACTATTTCTATGGCATCCCGCATTTCTGCGTTTCCATCGCGCTGCGGGTCGCAGGGGAAATCACCGTCGGCGTGATCCACGATCCGATGGTCGGCGAAACGTGGAGCGTGGAAAAAGGCTCGCCCGCGTTGCTAAACGGCAAACCGATCCGCGTCAGCAGCCGCGACAAACTGGAGCAATCGATCCTGTTCGTCGGCTGCGGCAAGGACGAGGAGGCGCTGCGCACCGGCATCGAGCGCTTTCACCGCGCGTCGCTCAAGGCGCGCAAGATGCGCATGATGGGATCCGCCGCGCTCGGCATGGCCTACATCGCCTGCGGCCGGCTCGACGCCTACATCGAGTCCCGCATCTCGCTGTGGGACATCGCCGCCGGACAACTCCTGCTGGAAACCGCCGGCGGAAAAACCGATCTCACCCCCGTCCCCGGCATGCCCGACTCATGGTCGATCGTCGCCACCAACGGCCGCATTCCGGTCGAGGAAATTCTCTAGCAGCTTTTGCGGCGGCAATATTCAATACTCAATCTTCAATATCCAATCCCATGACCGGCATCGGCTACGACGTTCATCGTTTCTCGGAAACCCGCCCACTGGTGCTCGGCGGGGTGACCATCCCGCACAGCCACGGACTTGAGGGCCACTCGGATGCGGATGTGTTGTGCCATGCCATTGCCGACGCATTGCTGGGCGCGATGGGCCTGCCGGACATCGGTTATTATTTTCCGCCCGGCGATCCGGCCTGCGAAAACATCGTCTCGCTCAGGATTCTGGAAAAATGCCGCGAACTCGCCGCGGAGAACGGTTTCGTCATCGTGAATGTCGATTCCACGCTCATTGCCGAAGCTCCCAAGGTGTTGCCGCACCGCGATGCCATGCGCGAAAACATCGGCAACTCGCTCGGTATCGACCCGAAACGAGTCGGCATCAAGGCCACCACCAACGAGGCCATGGGTTTCATCGGCCGCAAGGAAGGCATCGCCGCGCTGGCCGTGGCGCAGGTGGATCGACCCGCCGCAGGTTGAGGCAATTCCCGCTTGAACTGTTCACAAGATCAGTTCTTGATTTGTGAATCATGAATGATCGTCTCGCAGAACTGCTGAAATCCCGCTTCGGCTACGACCGCTTCCGTCCGCTGCAGCGCGAGATCATGGAAGCGGCGCTCGCCAACCGCGACACGCTCGCGATCCTGCCGACCGGCGCGGGGAAGAGTCTGTGTTACCAGCTTCCGGCACTGGCGCGCGAGGGACTCACGCTGGTGGTATCGCCGCTCATCGCGCTGATGAAGGATCAGGTGGATCAACTCACCGCCTCGGGAATTCCCGCGACATTTCTCAACTCCACGCTCACCTCGGAGGAAAACCGGGCGCGCCTGACAGCCATCCGCTCGGGTGAAACGAAGTTGGTTTATCTCGCGCCGGAGCGGCTGATGTCGGGCGATTTCCTTTCCACTGTTAGAGACTGGAATGTCACGGCGCTCGCGGTGGACGAGGCGCACTGCATCAGCGAGTGGGGCCACGATTTCCGGCCGGAATACCGCCGCTTGCGCGAACTGCGCGCGGCCATGCCCGGCGTTCCGGCGATCGCTCTTACGGCCACCGCCACGCCGCGCGTGCGGGAGGACATTGTTGCCCAACTCGACCTGTGCGATCCCGCGGTGTTTCTTGCCAGTTTCAACCGCCCGAACCTCCACTATCTCGTCGAGCCGAAACAGAACGTATCCTCGCGCATCGTGCGTTTCATCCGCGAGCGGCCGGACGCTTCCGGGATCGTCTATTGCCAAAGCCGCAGGCGCACCGAGGAACTCGCCGCCAGCCTGCGTCACGCCGGCGTCGCCGCGCTGCCCTATCACGCCGGTTTGGAAAACGCCGATCGCGCACGACATCAGGAGGCGTTCCTGCGCGACGAAACGCGCGTGATCTGCGCCACCATTGCCTTCGGCATGGGCATCAACAAACCCGACGTGCGTTTCGTGATCCACGCCGACCTGCCGAAGAACCTCGAAGGCTACTATCAGGAAACCGGCCGCGCCGGGCGCGACGGGCTGCCCGCCGATTGCCTGCTGCTATTTTCCCGCGGCGATGTGGTCAAATACCTCGGCTTCATCGACGAGATTCCCGAAGGCGAAGCGCGCGATCACGCGCGCGCGCAGCTCGACCGGATGGCCGACTATGCGGAAACCGACGCCTGCCGCCGCATCGGGCTGTTAGGGTATTTCGGCGAGTCATGGACCGGGGAAAACTGCGGCGCCTGCGACCAATGCCTCTCGCCGCGCGAGACATGGGACGCCACTCTGGAAACCCAGAAACTCCTCAGTTGCGCTTTGCGCGTTCGTCAGTCCAGCGGCTATGACGTCGGCATCCGCCACCTGGCCGACATCCTCACCGGCTCGCGGTCGGAAAAGATTCTCTCCCGCAACCACGATGCGCTTAGTACTTACGGCGTCGGCAAGGAGCATTCCGCCGCCGTGTGGGCGGAAATCGGAAGGCAACTCGTCCGCAAGGGCTGGCTGGTGCAGGAAGAGGGACGTTTCCCCACCGCTTCCGTCACTGCCGAGGGCATGGCCGTGCTGCGCGAGCGCCGCGAGGTCATACTCACCCGCCCGCTGGCATCTTCCAAGGCCACGACCGCCCGCCGCTCCGGCGACATCGAGTGCGACATGGAGCTTTTCGATGTGCTGCGCGCCCACCGCAAGCAGACCGCCGACGCCGCCGGGGTGCCGCCGTATGTCGTTTTCTCCGATGTTTCGCTGCGTCACATGGCGCGCGACTATCCCATTGATGAGGCCGCCTTCCTGCGCATCCCCGGCGTGGGCGAGCGCAAGCTGGCCGACTACGGTCCGGGATTCATCGGCCTGATCGCCGACTGGCTGGAAACGCACCATCGCAAAAACTTCGCCCCTCTAACAGACTTATCGCCGCCCGCGCCAAAGCCGCCGCGCGAATCACCGGTGCCGCCCGCGCTCATCAGCCTGGAACTATTCCGAACAGGAAAATCCGTGGAGGAAGTCGCGCAGGAACGCGGCCTCGCCGTCTCGACGATTGAAGGCCATCTCGCACAGGCCATCGAGTCCGGCGACGAGATCGATCCGCGTCGGCTCTACACCGCGGATGAGGAAGCCGAAATGCGCGCCGCACTCGAGGGCTACGACGATGTCTCGCTCAAGCCCGTCTTCGAGCACCTCGGCGGCCGCATCAGTTATGGCAAACTGCGGTTGTTCCGCGCCATCGGGTAGCAAATCGACCAGGAGGCACGACACTCATGTCGTGCAGGCGAATGAATGGCGAAGGGACAAGCCGCCTGGCGTCACTCTCATTCTCATCTCATTCTCTCCCACCACAAGAGTGTGGTGGCTCCATATGCTGCGGCCATCGAGATACGTCATTGAAAGCTCCTTGCGATGCGTCCTGCGTCCCGCTATGTTCCACCCATGAGCCTCGCCATTCAACTGCCCCTGCGCGAAGACCAGGACGAATTCAATCTGCGCGTCTGGGAACGGCTGCTCGCCGATCCGGAGCTGGCGAAGATCGAAGGCCGCATCGAAACCGACCGCCATGGTCAAATCATCATGACACCACCTCCCGGACCGCTGCACGGAAGCCGCCAGGCCGACATCGCATATCTATTGAGAACCAAACTGGGAGGCCGCCCTGTCACGGAGTGCGCGATCTCCACATCGGACGGAGTGAAGGCGGCGGATGTCGGATGGTTCAGCGATGTCCGATATGCCCGCGCGTTCGATTCGCGCTGTTTCACAGAGGCCCCTGAAATCTGCGTCGAAGTCCTCTCGCCATCCAACACCAAGGCCGAGATGGATGAAAAAATGGCGCTCTATTTCGAGGCCGGGGCCGATGAAGTCTGGTTTTGCGAAACCGACGGTTCCATGCGTTTCCAGACGTCGGCAGGACCGCTCGATCACTCGCGCCTGTGCCCGGATTTTCCTGCGGCCATCGCGGATTGAATCGCCAAGGCACCTACTCGGGATCCGGCAGCATGACGGGTTCCGCGCGTGGCGGGAGCACGCCGATGTCGGTGTCGAGGTTGGTGAACGGCTGGTCCTCGGTGAGCGGCAAGGGCCGGAATGAAGAGGAATGGGTGTCCACGCGAAACTCGAGTTTCATCAGGTCGCGATTGGTTTCGGCGAGCTGGTCGAGAAGGTCGCGGTTCTGGCTTTGCAGACTCTCCATGCGGGTGATGAGGGATTCGTAGAATCGGCGCTGGTCCTCCGTGGCGGGTGCGGATTCAGCGCCGTCTGCCGGCGATGCGTTGTTTTCATCCGGCTGACTCGGGCGGGCCGCGGCGATTTCGGAATGCTGAAAGCGGAATGGCGCAGGCCATGTGTCCTGCTTTTGAATGACCTCGTGCGGCCTGACGGTGGCATCCTTGGCGAGCGCGACGAGTTCGCGGACGGACCACCAATGGCTGATGCCGGCGGAGGACATGGCGGCCAGTGCGACGCCACATGTGACGGGAATGGCGGAGGATTTCATCGCTTGGATCCGGGTGCGGGTTGGTCGTCATGCGCGGCAGGCTCCGGCCGCGGCAGGGAGACGAGGAGTTGCTGGAGTTGATCGATGGCCTCGCCGAGCTGGCGTGTGTCGTCGTCCAACTGGCGGATCGAGGTGGCGAGGATGGCACCGACGGTGGCGTCCTGCCGGTAGCCGAGATCGGCCTGGTAGCCGGGTTCGTTGACGGCGAAGACCTCGGCACCGTCCGCCTCGGGGACCAGGATGTGGGGCTGCACCGAGAGGGTGATTTCGGAACCGGGCGAGAGTTCCACCTCGCGGGTGAAGGCGGGGGCGCGGTCGGATTTTTCGATCCGCCAGCCATCCGGCACCTCGGCGAGGAGTTTGGCCGGAAACGGCGCACGCAGCTCCACCTCGGAGAGATCCGCGGTGGCGGCGCCATGCACTCGCTCGACCCTTACCGCCATGCCCGGC
The DNA here is from genome assembly GCA_041686775.1 of Luteolibacter sp. Classification (GTDB taxonomy): domain Bacteria; phylum Verrucomicrobiota; class Verrucomicrobiia; order Verrucomicrobiales; family Akkermansiaceae; genus Luteolibacter. The sequence goes on from JAWLDG010000003.1 coordinate 207,994, forward strand.
TGGGGAGGAGCGGGCTCCGACTCAAGGGGAACTTCCTCTTCCACCGCGGTCTCCGCCAACCCTTCATGTTCTTTCCCGAAGATGTCCGGATCGTTTTCCAAGGCGATGATTTCGGAGATCAGATCCTCGGCAGTCGCTTCTTCGGCGGCTTCATCCGTTTCAGCAGCCGGTTCTTCCGAAGCCTCTTCCGAAGTGGGTTCCGCAGACTCGTCGGCATTTTCGCTTCCGGCATCGTCAGAATCAGAATCGTCTGCGGATTCCTCATCGGCCGTTTCCTCGCGTTCATCGGCAGCGGATTCCTCGGTGGCCGGTTGCGGCTCCTCGGTATCGTGATCGATTTGCTGCGCGAAGGCGGGACCGGCGGCAAGTGACAGTGAGATGAAAAGCGGGAGGATTGGTTTCATTTTCCGGGGCTTTGGATTTGAATGGAATCGCTGCTGATGAAGTCCGCCGGCCGGGGCGCGGCGGCGGCGTCTTCCTGATTGGAGGGCAGCGATGGGCTGTCGGCACGGAGTTCGCCGGCGGGGATGGAACGGCCGACCAGGCTGTTCCAGGCATCGAGCAGGGCGAGGCCCTCGGCGCGCAGGGCACGGGACTGGTCCTGATAGTCCATGAGGCGCATCAGCAGTTCGCGGGCCTGCGTGACCTCGGCCGGTGTCCAGCGCAAGGCGCGGCTTTGATAGAGCACCGGCACGTCGAGGACGATGCGGTCGAGCATGCCATCGGGAGTGTCCGCGGTAAGGATGTGCTGGATGCGAAGGTTGGTTTCCTCGAAGGCGGCGCTGGCCGGCGGCATGGCACGGGCTTCGCGGGGATCGCTGGCAACGGGGCCGGCGGCAGCCACGGCATTTTCTCCGGGCAGGCTGTCGCTGCCGGGCAGCAGTGATGGCGCCGCGGCGGGCGGTGTTGCGGATTTGTCGCCTGGGTTCTGTTCATGCAGTGGCATCGCCGGTGCGATCATCGCCGGAGATGGCACGATGACCGGCTTGGTCATGTAGAGCAGGCAGAACAGCGCGGCGACGAGAGTGCTGAGGACCAGCAACCACGGATAGGCCCGGCTGGTGGGGCAGGAGCCGGAGCGGCGGTTGTTGGACGAGTATTCGCCGCTGGCGGGAATGAAAGGGACGGAGAGCGCGAGCATCGGCCCCTCGGCCGGGCGGTCGTCGAAATCGCGTTGGGGTGGGAGTGGTCTCATGGGGAACGGGCGGGGGTTGAAGCGGGATTTTCTATCGGCTCGGCGGCGACCGCGTGACTGACGATCGTCTGGTTCGAGACTCCGGGAAAGGTGGTCAGGGTGAGTGATTCCCCGGACAGACGCAAGTGGCGGAACACGCCGCCAATGCTGCTGGTGGCCTGCAGGCCGGGAATGACTTCCAGCGCGCCGCCGCCGCCGCGCTGGCGGCCGATGCCGTCCGAGCGGTAGATTTCGAATTCCGTCCGGGATTCGTCGTCGCCCTCGGCGGCGAGCCGCACGCGCACGCCATCGGTGTAAACCCGGAAGGCAATGGGTTTCATCGGAATCGGCGTGACTTTTTCGCCGGTGATTTTGAAATGCGCCTTGAGCAAATAGTCGCCGACATGGCGGAACGCGTCATCCGCGGCGGCCGACTGCGTCAGCAGGACGCCGGCCATCAGGCAGCAAAGTCGGTTCATTCTCCCACGTCCCATAATTGGTCCCGGTTGTCGCCGGACGGGTCGTAGGGGACACCGGAACCGGCATTGATCACGGGGGGGGAGACATTGACGAGAATCGGAAGCTGGGCACCGGTGAGTGACTTGACGGTGGGCATGGCCGTCGCATTGCCGGGCAGATAAGGAATGATGTCCTCGTGGGTAAGAGAACTGACCAGACGCGTCGGGTTTTCGCCGAGGAACATGCGTTGGGCGGAATGAACCTGGCGCAGCGTTTCGCTTGCGGCCCGGCCCAGTTTCCATTCGTCCATCTTGCGATTGACGACCAGACCGGTGCTGATGAGGGCAATGAGCACCATGATGACGATGGTCATTTCCAGCAGCGTGAAACCCATGCGGGTGGATGTGAACTGGCCGGAGGTTTTCATGACCGGAAAAACTTAAGGTGTTTAGATTTTATTGCAAAGCAGGAAATTGACGGTTCTCAACCTTTGAACAGATCGAGGGCGTCCATGAAGTTTTTGCGGAACTCGGGGTCTTGGGCGAGTCCCTTGACGTAGAGCAGCGCCATGATCACGGAAAATGCGATGATGGCGGAGGAAAACAGCCACCAGGTGACGGATTTCTCCTTGGGCGCGACGAAGGGCACATACCAGGCCTCGCGGTCCACGATCTGGGCGGTGTACATCTGGTTGTTTTCCTTGAGCGTCCTGACGAACTCGTCGGCGGTCTTGTTGTCGCGGATGATCAAAAGGTGCTTGTAGCGGCGGCCGGGCATCTCGGGCAGATCGATGGCGCGAATGCCGTGCGGCAGCGATTCGGGCGGACGCAAGGTCTGGATGTGAAGTTCGTAAACGAACTTCTCGCGCAACCAGCGGTCGAATCGGGTGAGTTGCATGGCGGTAGTGGGCTGTGCGGTTTAGCGTAAACCAATGCAGGCGGCGCACGCGGATCCGTCAGGATTCGCGACGCAGGATGGAGCGGAGCCGCAGATTCAGTTTCTCGGCCTGTTGGTGAAGTTGTTCGATCGGAGCGAGCGGGGCGTGGTCCGGCGAGGTCTCGGCCAGCACTTCAAGCCACCACATCGACTCGGCCGCCTGCTCGCGGGCCAGCGCCAGGCGGCGGTTGGAATCCGGATGATGCGCGCGCTGGTCGGCCTCGATGAAGTGTGCGGCCACCGCGCCCGAGGAACCAAGAAGGCGGTGCAGGTCGGTCCACTGCGCCGGCGCCCAACGGCGGCGGGCGGCGCAGTTTCTGACAGCGAGCGCGAAGCGGTGGCTGCGTCTTGCGATGTCGCGTCTGGTGCCTTCGGATGCCATGGTGACTCACTGGAACAGGATATCATATGCCGCTTTGCATCATCTTCGGACCCATCAGGAAGATCGGCAGGAAGGTGCCGACGAAGACTGCGGCGATGAGTGCCACGGCAATGAGGAGAACGAGGAAGCTGATGGCGGCCGAGAAGGTGTTCATGTGGTTCTGCAAGTCCTCCTCATACATCTCGGAGAGCATCTCGAGCTGACTGTCGAGCGAGGCGGACTTCTCGCCGATGGCGAGCATGTGGGTGACCTGGGCATCCACCGAGGTGTATTTGGCAAAGGCGGTGGAGAGGGGCACGCCGGAGTGCTCGTATTTGTCCGCGGCGTCTCGCAACTCCTGATAAAATGGCGTGTTGCGAACGCTGTTGGCGGAAACCCGGATCGATTTGGCAAGGTTGATGCCGTTGGAGTGGAGCAGCTTGATGGTGGCGAGGAAGGTCACCTGGCGCAGGCTCATGATGAGCAGGCGCAGCAGGCGCCACTTGGACATCGCGAAACCGAGGATCAAATTTCGCACCTTCGCGGATCGGAAAATCGTGATTCCAATGGCGATGACCGCGATCACGAAGACCGGCCAGACGTTCTGGGTGAAATGGCTCACCTTGAAGGAAATCGCGGTCATCCCGTCCGGCTTGGCATTCACTCCCAAGAGCATGTCCTCGACCTGAGGCACGATCTTGACCTGCGAGACGATGAAGGCACCGGTCAACACCGCGATGATCACGCCGGGTGTGATGGTGGCTTTCTTCAACTGCTTCTGGAAAAACAGCTCGCTCTTGAGCCGCTCGGCGAGCGACTGGAAGGCGTGGTTGAGCTGACCCGCGTCCGAGCCGGCCTGGATCAGACCGATGATCGTCTCGCTGAAGCGGCCGGTCCGGCGGAACGCCTCATGGACATTGACGCCGGCAATGATGTCCTCGCGGACTTTCATCAAGGCATCGACCATCGTCTTGTTGGGCAGGCCGTGGCAGTAGTATTTCAGCGCGTCGGCGGTGTTGATCTGGGCCCTGAGCATGGAGCCCACGCCGCGGAACATGTCCACAAGTTCCTTCTTGCTGAACTCCTTGACCTTCTTCGGCTGATTGAGCGAGGCGAGCAGGCCCTTGGGCGCGTTGGCGGCCTGAGGCATGCCCGGTTTGGCGGTGGTGGTGGCGCTAGTCATCGGTGTAGGTCATGTCGATGACCTTGCTGATGGCGGCAAGGTCGGTTTTGCCCTCGCGCAGCAGCCGGAGGCCGCCGCGGCGGAGGTTGGGAAGCACGCCTTCCTCGGCGATCTGGACTTCCAGTTCGTAAGGGCTCATCAGGCCCTTGGAGAGCATGTCCGATACTTTCGGCGTGATGGGAATGATCTCGAGAATGGCGGTTCGGCCGTTGTACCCGGAATTGCGGCACTCGCCGCAACCACCCGGTTTGGCCTGGAAAAGCGGCACATCGGCCCACGTGTCATCCAGGCTGAAGGTCTTGCGTTCCAACTCATCGATGCCCTGGATGGGCTCCTTGCAGTAGGGACACAGCATCTTGATCAGGCGCTGGGCGCAGGCCGCCTTGAGCGTCTGGGCGATCTTCCAGCGCTCGATGCCAAGCTGCTCGAAACGCTCGATGATCTGCGAGGCGCGGGGCGTGTGGATGGTGGTGAGCACCTTGTGGCCGGTCACCGCCGCCTCGATGGCGAGTTCGGCGGATTCGAGGTCGCGCACCTCACCCATCAGGATGATGTCCGGGTCGGAACGCATGAAGGAGGCGATCATCGGCTTGAACTCCTTGGCGGATTTCAAATCGCAGTGGGTGATCCCCGGCACCTCGTCCTCAACGGGGTTTTCCAGCGTGAGGATGTTGACCTCCGGACGGTTCAACTCGCGCAAAATCGCGTTGAGCGTGGTGGATTTTCCGGAACCGGTGGGGCCGGACATGACGATGATCCCGGCGGGGATTTTCATCACCCGGTTGAGTGCGAACATCGTCTCGTCGTCGAAGGCCAGCGTGCCCTTGCCGAGCGTCACGTTGATGTTGCTCTTGTCGAGCAGGCGCATGGTGATGTGATAACCGCGATAAGTGCGGTGGCGCTCGTAGCGGATGTCGATCGGCCGGTGGAAATAGGAGATGGTGAAGCGGCCGGAAATGCCCGGAACCGTGTTGCGGATCTCGGTCGGCAGCTTCATCAGGTTGAGCAGGAAGGCGTCCAGACGGTCCTTCAGCTTCATCGGGATCTCGATTTTCTGGCCGATGTCGCCATCCACCCGGAAGGCATAGTAAAAGGTTTCCTTCTCCACCTTGAAGTGGATGTCCGAGGCGCGGGTCCTGACCGCGTCCGACATGATGGTGGCCACCAGTTGGGCCATCGGCTCGGTGTAATCGGTGGTGATGTCGAAGTCATGGATGCCATCGTCCATGTCCTCGACGTCGATCGCCTCGAGGTCGGAGCGGCTGGGGCCGTTGTTGGTGGCCACCGACTCGATGGCACGGCTGACTTCCGATGCCAGCGTGACGATCTTGACGATCTCATGGTCCGGAAAGCGCGGAGCGAGGTATTCCTCGGCCAGCGGGCTCCACGGGTTGGCGATGGCGACCACGATCTTGTCGTCGCCCGCCATGCACAGCGGCACGAAGAAGCCGCGGGTCATCACCGTGGCGTCGCAGGCACCGTGCAGGGTGCCATCGCAGAACTCGGCAATCTTGGGAAAGAACGGCAGGCCGTTGAGCCTTGCGATGGCCGCCATGAAGCTGTAGCGCGTGACCCGGTTCGGCACCTGGTCCTGCGCGAGTTCGGCATAGCTCGGATCGTGACCGGCCAACTCGCTCATGATGCGGCGGCTGATCAGTTCGTTGAAGGAGATGCCATCGAATTCGAGCATGGGCGGAAGAGGAAGAGTCTGAAGGTCTTAAGGTCTAAAGGTCTAAAGGTCTAAAGGTCTAAAGGTCTAAAGGTCTAAAGGTCTAAAGGTTTAAAGGTCTGAAGGTCTGAAGGTCTGAAGGTCTGAAGGCCTGAAGGTCTGAAGGTCTGAAGGTCGGGGAAAAGATGGTGGCATGGAGTGGGTGAGTGGAGCGGAGCGCATATTTGACATTTAGACTTTTAGACCTTCAGACTTTAAGACTCTATTCTAAGATGGCGGGCTAGGGCTTCGATGCCTTCGCTTAATGATTCGGCGAAGGATCGCATCTCTTGGGCGATTTCAGTCGCAAGATAATGGCGGTCTTCGGCTAGGTAGAGCATGCTGCGCACTTCGCCGTTGGAGCCTTTGGCGATGTTGAGAAAGTGCGAGAAATCCTTGTCACTGCGTCGTTCGAAACCTTCGGCGATGTTGTTCATCACCGAGACTGCGCATCTCTGGATCTGATCGCGGAAACCAAAGTCCCTGCCCGAAGGCGTGTCATGGCCAAACGAGTCATACACCGCATTCGCCTGAGCCCGCGCCTGCTGCCAGATTCTCAAATCTTCAAAGCGTTTGATGGTCATGATGTTCTCTTCCGACTTTTAGACTTTTGGACCTTAAGACCTTAAGACTCTTCAAAGCTCAAAGTGCTTTCTGGTCAGGAACGCCCAGCTTTCGTAATCGAGCCGTGCGATGGTGACGAAGGGCCGGATACCGAAGCGCTTGAAGACGGCGGCCTCGATTTCCTCGGACAGAATGGCGGCGGCGAAGGGATTGATCGAGGCGGTTCCGATGGCGTCCGTGTCCTCGGCGTAAACGACCGGGCTGAGCAGTAAACGGGCGAGTTTGTGGATCTGATCGAACGAATCGTAAAACGCGGAAGGCGCGATCAGTTTTCCGGCGAAGGGCACGTGCGGCGCATAGGGTGTGAGCGTGAGGGAAATCTTGTTTCCCAGATCCAGGATTACCGGACCGATGTGCTCCTCGTCATGCCCCTGGATGCGGGCGACTTCCTCAAGAATGTCCGCGGGACGCCCTTCGGCATGGGCCTGACGGACCGCGGTGATGGCCCTGTGAATCTCCGAGTCGCTCGCCGCACGCGTTTCGTGCAAGGCTTGCGCGCTGCGCGAAAGGCACTCCTCGACGTGATCGCGGTTCTGCGGATCGCCCTTGCCCGGCATCGCCGGTGGAGGCGGTGCCGGGATCGGCGGAGCTGGCTTGGTGGTGGTGCCGGTCATAAGCGGATGGAGGGAAGCACTGGACGACCGCCGGCTCAGCGTCTTGAGCCGATGGCAAAGCGGGGCTTGGTGACAGGCTTGCCAGTGGCAGTGGCCGGCACGAAGGCATCGGCATTCTCCGGATAGAGCGGCGCCTGGTGCGGCTGAAGACCACGCAGCGAGCGGGCCATGTTGGGCTCGTGCGCGGGTCCGGGGTTGTATGGATCCACCCAGTCGTGATCGCAATCGAGCGTAGTAGCCGAGCGGATGCGGTTGCTCATCATGTTGGTTGCACTGCCGCTTTGCGGATCATATGACTTCGGAGTCACAACGAATACCAGACTGGTTTTCTCCGTGGACGCTTCCTTGCTCTTGAAAAAGAAGTTGAGGACCGGCACGTCACCCAGCAGGGGCACCTTGGTTTTGCCCTTGTTCTCGACCTCACCGTAGAAGCCGCCGACCAACAACGAGTAACCGTCCGGCACCCGGGCCAGGGTTTCGATCATGGCCTCGGTCACTCTGGGATACTCATTCCTGACGCCGCCGATTTCCACCCCCCTGACCACGCCAGTGACCTGGGCGTTGCGGGGACGCATTTTCATCCGGATGGTGCCGTCGGGAAGAAGTGTCGGCGTCACGACCAGGGAGATGCCGATTTCACGATGCTTGTCGGGATCGGTGTCGATGGATTTGTCACTCGTATCGATTTTGTAACGAACCTCCTCAGTGACGGTGGGGTTGCCCCCGGTGGTGGCTTGCGTGCTGCTGGTGGTAATGATCGGGATGCGATCGATGATGGAAATGGTGGCCTGCTCGTTGTCCTCGGTGATGAGGGTGGGGTTGGAGATCTGGCTTGCGATGTCGCCTTCCGAGAGTGCCCGCAGCACACCATTGAGCCTGACCGGACTGAGCACCAGGTTGGTGCCGGTTCCGCCGCCCACACCATCGATGATCGGAGAATCCAGGCCGAACACCGAGTTCAGGTCTCGAATGACCGAGAGCGGGGTGCCGCTTTCTCCAAGCGATGACGCCCAATTCACGCCGGTCCGTTCGGCGGCACCGCTGTTGACGCGCAGGATCTTGGTTTCGACGATAATCTGTCCCTTGACCTGGTCGATTTTGTGAAGCAGTTCGCGGGCCTGTTCGATGCGGTGGGCGGAGTCGATGATGACGATGGTGTTGGTTTTCGGCTCGAAATTGACGATGCCGGTGCCGGGACTGAGCATCGGTTTGATCAGTTCCTTGATCTGCTCCATGTCCGTGGGACGGAGGTAGCGGAGCTGATAATGGAACTCCGAGCTGGGGAGTTGTGCGAGCTGGGCTTGGGTGAGCGCGTAGATGGTGTTGCCTTTCACATGCAGCGAGAGGCCATACATGAATGCGAGTTCCTCCATCTGCTGCAGCGGGTTGCCGTCGTTCAGGTGGCCAGTGACGAGAAACTCCGGACCTGCAATCTTGGCATTGTGGAAATATTGCCTGCCGGCATCCTTGGCGAGGAACTGGAAGATATCATTCAGGTTGGCGTCCTTGATGATGTAACCTTCGTCGGACTTCTGCAGCTCCTGCTGCTCTGTGACGGCGATTTCCCCCTGCCCCGCGTCAGGCGCGGCGGCGGCGACGGCGACGGGGTCGGCCGGCGGTGGGGTGGCGGAGGAATCTTCCTCCACGGCGGGAGGCAGCGAAGGAGGTGGTTCGGGAGCCGGTTCCGGCAAGGCGGAGGCTTCCGCGGCCGAGGGTTCGGCAACCGGTTCGATCAACGCGTCATCCGCGGTCTGAGCGAGCAAGGGACCGCTCAGAAGGAGAATGGCGGGGAATAATGACAGGCGGGTGGTTTTCATGGGTGTGTGGGATTAGCGGTTTTGGACTGCGTTCAGGGGAATGGCATTGCCGTCGAGATTGATCGGCGCGTTGGAATCTTCCGGAATCATGCCGGGAGCGGTGACACCGCCCGCGCCGGGGCTCATGCCGGCGGGCAGCATTTTGAGCGCGAGCGCGGCGGTTTCATTGTCTTCGAGGTTGCGGAATTCAATCCGGTCCGAGGAGACGGCCGCGACTTCGATCATGATGTTTTTGCCGCGGAAGGTGAGCGGAAGGCGGTCGCCCTGGTTGATCATGCGGTTGCCGATGAGAAACGAGCGTTCGCCGGGCATGATGGTGGTCACCTTGATCAATTTCACGATGTCGGAAAACGGCGTGGCCTTGACCGGTTCGAAGCGGCGCTTGGTGGCTAGTTTCGGTTTGACGACCGGTTTCGCATCGGGGTCCTGAAGCAAGCCGAACGGATCGGTCGCGCGGTGGCGCATGGAGAATACCGCGGACAACGATTCGACATAGGGTTTGAGCTGGTCCTGAGTCACATTGCGCGACGGAGTGGCGGCGAGTTCGCGGGCGGAAGGCTCGGCTGCGGCGGGTTGAGCCGGGGTCTCCGCGGCCGGGGTCTCCGCGGCTGGCTCAGCGGCGGTTTGGGCAGCCAGCGGGTTGCTTGCCAAAATCATCAGGGCAAGCATGGACCTGAATGTGGAAATCCGTGGCGCGGGCATTCTGCCCGCCGCCTTGCTCTGGAAAACGCTTGCCGTTATCAAACTGCCATGGGCACCAGATGGTGCGATGGTTGCTCCGCGTGTCTGATATATATCATGGCGGCGGGCAGAATGCCCGCGCCACGATGCATGCCGGGCCACTGCTTGGTGACGGCTGGTCCTGAAAGCAGTGATTCGGAATGGTGTGGTGGAAATGGAGATCATTGCTGGATTGGAGGTGAGGCATGGCGGTTTGAAACCGCCGCCACGTTTAGTTTTCCCATGCGGTGTAGGTGGCTTGGAGGCTGATCATCGAGGATTGATTGGAACTGGGGTCCATTCGCAGCTCCTGGAGCTGGAGGTGGGGCATGCGGGTTTCCAGTTCGAGGAACGCGCGCTGAAGGGTGCGGAAAGTGCCGCGGTAAGCCATGCGGATCTGCGCGGAGTCCTGGGCCGTGGCGGCGCCAAAGCCACCCTTGCCGCTTGGGCGCTCGAAGGCGGTCTGCTGGATTTCCTTGGGTGGGAGCTTCTCGGTGATTTCCCGCATGTTTCCAGCCACCGCGCTGGCCGTTTCCTGCGCAAGCATTTGGTTCCAACGTTCGAGATGCGTGCGGTCGCGAACGACTTGTGACTCGATTTCCATTGCCGCTACGCGTGCCTGTTCGTGTGACTTGTATTTGGACTCCTTGTTGGCGAAAGACTCGGTCACCTTGGACTTGAGCATGAATCCCAAGCCCACGAAGACCGCGGCGATCAGCACGGGAACGATCAGCCCGAATATGATGATGGATTGGCGATAAAGGTGCATTCCGAAGTTCGATGTTGGACGTTCAATGTTCGATGTTCAGGGAGCCTTGGGCACCGCAATGGCGAGCGGATCGGTGGCCTCGAAGCGTTGGGTGATGGTGAGGTCGAAGGTGAATGGATAACTGCTCTCGTCCGCGATGCTGGTTTCCTCCAGTGGCACGGGCTTGAAGCTGTTGTTTTCCTGCATTCGGACGTTCACGGTAATGTTGCGATTGCCGATTTCCGGATCGAACGCTTCATTGGAAGTAATCCGGGCAATTTCACCGAAATGGCCGGCGATCCCTTCACGGGTGTTGAGCGAGTTGAGGTATTCGTAGGCGTCGTCACGCGCGAAACCGGTGATTTTCCATTCCTTGACGAAGCCCACCTTGGCCATTCCGGCCGCGGTTTCGGGTTTGGCGGAATGATTGTAATTCTTGACGAGGACGCCGCCGTTTTCCGGGAACAGGCGGGACAATGCCTCCATGGCCACCCAGGTCTTGGAGCGGTCGGCCATAAGGTTGTTCCAGTGTTCGGCCTTTTGCCGCTCCTGGGTAAGCATGGCGAGGCGGTTCTGGGTCGTATCGGCCTGGGACGGATTGAAGGCCCACTCGGGCTTGCGCATCAGATCCACGACGCCAAGCGAGAAATACGCGAGGAACAGGACCACGATGGCGAAGATCGCCACGCGCCCGAGACGCAGCATGCGGAGCATTTTCATTTCGCCGCGGTCGGGATAAAGCTCGGCGGTTTCCCTGGCCACCGGCAGGAAATCCTGGGTGGCCCAGTTTTCATCGCGCAGTACCCGGAGTGTCTCGCTGGCTCCCTCGGAATCGGATTCGGTGGTTGGCTTCGAGCAAATCACCGCCTCGGGCATGCGCTGGGAGATGCCGGCGGGATCCGGCAGCCCGACGGTTTCCACCCGGCTGCCGGCGAATGCCACCTTGAGGGTGGCTTCAAGCGAGCTGTCAATCTCCTCGCCGAGCGGCAGCAGGAAAAAATCGGGCTCCAGATATTCGAGCGAGGCGCAGGTCGTGGAGAGCGCACTGCGAAGATTGGACGCCCGTCGCACGCCGCGGTGCTGAAGGGTGCGGATCAGTTGCAGATCGGCGTGCTCGTTGAAGAAGGAAAGAACCGTGAACCACGGGTATTGGAGAATGGCCACGAAGGGCTTGCCGGGCGTGGCGCTCACCGATTGGCAAAGTCCGGACATCGCGACCAACGGCGCGCTGAAGGCGCGGGTGATGACCGGAAAACCGGATTTTCCGCTGGCACCGCGCAGCGCCTGGAGAAACGCGTCATGGGCGCGACTGATCGTGATGGTGGTGCCGATGGCTTCACTGCCGGCAGCCGGATAGGGAAGCACACGCCAGGAGGCCTCGGTGGCCGCGATCGTGGAATCGTCGAGTACGGAGCCCGGATCGTTGACTGCGGCGTCGCGCAGGTCAGGCAGGGCCGCGGGGTTGTCGAGTTCGGGCTTGAGTTCCGCAGTCGCGAACTCGTCGGCGATATGGAGTATCACGCCGATGGAAGTGGCACCGCTGGAGCGGGCTTTCTTGAGAACCTCGCCGACCACGGAGGCGGTCTTCTCGGGATCGTCGAGAATCGCCTCGTTGAGCGCGGGACCGGCAGACCATTGGTCCTGCTTGCGGTCGTAATACGCGGTGGCGATGCCCGGACCGTCGGGACGGACGTGCAGTTGGAAATTCAGTTCCCTCGCGTCCTGATACCAGGCCGGATTGCTGGCGCGCGTGGTGTTGCGCAGGATCGCGCAAGCCTGGCGATACTGCTGGAACGGATTGAGGGATGCCGGATGTAGGAAAGTGGCCAAGGGATTGGGACGTTAGGGTGCATGGCGGACTGGGGGGTGGTTCCGGACGGGATGGGACAGCGGAAAGGGATGACGGTCCGCCCGCCCGAAGGCGGGCGGACCGTGGATGGTTTGGGTCACCTCAAAGGGAGACCATTGGTGTGATTACCACTCGGAGTAGGAACCTGCATCCGGAGCGTAATCTTCATCCGTGGTACCGGCGTAAGTGGCGTCCAGATACAACGTGCCGATCGCGGGAACGACAGCGAGGTAATCATAAGTAATGTCGGCGACCGGCGGGGACACGCTTTCAAGATACTTGCCGGCACCGACGATTTCGCTGTCAAGGAGAGCATCGTTGATATCAAGCGCGCGAACGTTCGCATGAGCCCGCACGGCTTGTTGCACGTTGCGGATGTTGAGGATGTTCGCGGCACGGTCCGAACCCTTCTTCCAGGCGCGGGCGCCGATGAAGAGGATCGAGATGAGGGAGAGCAAAACGAGGATGACGACCGTCAGTTCGAGCAGGGTCATGCCGGCTTTGCGCTTGGTGTTGTGGGTGTTGTTCAGTTTCATGGTGTGTGTTTTCTTTTTTATGTTTGGGTGTGTTGTGTTGTCTGTCGGATGGGACCGTTCGGCGATTTGGAAGGTTCTGAGTTCTTCGGGGTCGTTTGGCGGTCGCGGAGAGTGGTGGTGAACATCGAACATCGAACGTTCAACATCGAACGTCGAAGTTAAGAGATGTTCATAGCGGGTGATTCATTCGATGTTCAGCGTTCGATGTTCGATGTTCAAATCTCATCGTCATTCTTGTTCATGCGGGCGTTGATGAAGGTTTCGGGAGTGATGAGTCCCTGGCGGACGAGGCGCTTGAGGTTGTTGTCCCACTCGATGTTTCCGGCGCGGCGGATAACGTCTTCGAGCGAGCGGGCGCCGCCGTCGTAGTTGGCGATGGCCGAGGAGACCGCGTCGTCGTTGTTCTGGAGGAACTCGTAGGTGAGCACGCGCTTGTGCACGCCGTTGAGCAGGCCCTGGGAATGGATGAAGATGAGGATTTCCGCCAGGCGGCTGAGCACGGCGGTGTGGGATTCGCGCGGATAGAGTTCCAAGATCCGGCCGATGGTTTTGACCGCGCCGGTGGTGTGCAGGGTGGACAGCACGAGGTGGCCTGTCTGGGCGGCTTCCATGCAGGTTTCCATCGCCTCGCGGTCGCGGATTTCCCCGAGCAGGATGACGTGCGGGGCCTTGCGCAGCACGTCCTTGAGGCCTTGGCGGTAGGAATGGACGTCGCGACCGACCTCCTGCTGGGTGACGATGGACGGCGAGGGAATCCGGTGGCCCGGGAACTCGGGATCGTCCATGTCGTCGGGATATTGATACTCGATGGGATCCTCGACGGTGACGATGTGCTTGCGGTGGTGGCGGCGCAGCCAGTCGATGAGCGAGGCGAGCGTGGTCGATTTACCCGAACCGGTGGGGCCTGTGACCAGGCACAGGCCGGCGCGCTTGAGCACGCAGTGACGCAGGGTGGCGGTGGTGTCGGGGTCGATGCCGAGCACTTCGAGTTCCGGGATCGAGTCGTTGAGAATCCGGCAGGTGACGCCAAGTCCGGAAGAACTGAGGTGGGCCTGGATCCGGAGACGGCCGGACTTTTCGCCGTTGTCACCCATCGGGATGCCATCGCAGGAGAAATCCGCCACGCGGGTCTGGGCGAACTCGTCGATGGCGATGCGAATCTTGTCCTCCACGCGCTCGTCCATCGACTGATCCAGGCCGAAGCCGTGGCTGCCGCTCTCCTTGTTGGTAATGAGTTCCTTGAGGATCCCGTCCATGTGGGCCGGCGAGAGAATCCCGAGGTGGTCGAGTTTCTCCATGCCCTTGTTGGTGTGGATATACACTGGACGCGCGGCGCGCATCTGGATGTCGGAAACCCCCATTTCGGCGCAGACCCGGAAGATGATCCCCAGCAGCTCGCGACCGCTCATGCCGCGCGCGAAGCGCGGTGCCTCGGCCACCGGTGCGGGGACCGGCAGGGGCGGTGGTGCGAGAGTTGTATCGGCGGAGATCATGGTGAAAGAAGTCTTAAGGTCGGTGAAGACAAAGTCATTTGGCGGCCTGGGCGGGATGGGCTTCGCCTTCGAAGCGTGCGATCGCACCGGCGGCGGCTTCGCGGAACTTGAGGATGAAGCTGAGGCGGTCGTCGCACTCGGTGACGCGCATCGGAGAGAGGAGTTCCCACTGGTTTTTGTCGTCCCACTCATTGGCCATGGCGACGTAGCGCTGGATGCAATAATCGAGAACGTCGAGATATTGGCGCATTTGCGTGGTGTTGAAACGCGGCTCGGCGCTCTGCTGATCATTGAACATCAGTTCGAGCACGTTCGAGGCGGCGGCCGCGGCGGTGAGCGCAGGACGGGGATCGTCGTCTTTCTTGAGGCAATAATGGATCGTTTCCTCGGCGAGTTTGGCGGCGGAGGGTGTGAGTTCCGGGCGCGTGCCGAGCTGCGGTTCGGTCAGGAAGAAATGGAGCGAGTTGTAGTTTGCGTAGTGCGAGGGATCGAGGTTGTAGGCGAAACGCAGCTTGTCCTCGACCTGGCGTCGGAGATACATCTTGTGCGCCTCGGTGGCGGCCTTGGGATTGGTGCGCGTGGCGACGGCCTTGTCCATGGCCTCCAGCAGGCCCGCGAGGCGGAAGCCTTCGCCGGACTTCTCCGCGGGCTTTTCCGCGCTTGGGGTTTCCGCGTCCTTTTTCATCGGACCGCCGCGTACCCAGAAACCGTTGAACTCGGTGTCGATGGGTCCTTGCATGGCCATGGCGAAGACTTCGCCGTAAGGGCTGCCGTTGATACCCAGCGGGTTGAACGGGACGGCGAGATCGGCGTTTTCCACCAAGGGCCGGCTGGCGAACGACCACGCCAGCAGACCCGTGCCGATGAGGCCGGTGCTGATTGCGATGGAGGTTTTGCGGGACATGACTTGGTAAAAGCTGAAAATCTGAAATGCTGAGATGCTGAAATATTATCTATCAGGCGTTGAATTTGGCGCGGAAGCAGAGGCGGGAAACGCCGGCGTAAACGGCGAGGATGCCGGCGAAGTAGAGGACCATGGTCCAGAATGCGTCGGTGGGCAGCGCACCGGTCTTGAAGTAAAGGCGCTGAGTGAGGTCGGCGAAACGGTAGTGCGGCGAGAAGGTCCACAGCCCGCGCAGGATGGGATTGGCCTCAAGCTTGAGCATCTGATCGAGATATCCCACGCCATACATGCCATAGAGCGTGATCAGCAAGGTCGTGGCAAAGCCGGTGATGCCGCCGAAGCGCGAGGCCAGCGCGGTGGCCAGCGCGAGCAAGGGAGCGACGACCACCAGGAACAAGGCCACATATTGGAGATTGAGCACCCACCACATCGAGCGCTCGACCGGATCGGCAGGCGCGGCGGCGAACTGGCAGATGAGCGCGGTGATCACGGCCATCGGCACGATGAAACTGAAGACCGCGAGCCAGATTTCGAACAACTGGCGCGTGGCGGAGACGCCGGTGGTGACGAAATACTCGCCCATGCCGGACCTGGCGTTGTTTTCGCCCTCGCGTGCGGCGGTGAACAGCCCCCAGACGAGCGCGCAGATCCACAGGGTGTTCCATGCGGCGAGGATGCGGGCGGGTTGCACCAGCAGCGGTTTCTCGGTGGCGCTGGAGATCCACGGCAGGACGAACGGCATGCAAAGCACCGCGAACACGCAGATCGCCCAGGCCTTGCGCTGGAAAATCGTGGCTAATGTGAGGCGGAACAGTCTCATGGCTGGGAAGTCTGACTTTTCAGTTGAGAAGAGTTTTGAGCTGGCTCCAGGTCTGGCCGCCACCGGTGAGGTGACGGGCGGAACCGCCTTCGATCATCACGGCGCTGGAAAGCTCCATCGAATCGTAGTCCGGATGACAGCTCACCAGCCGCAGCACGTTGTCGGCGGAGGCGCGCCAGATTTCCTCGAAGGCCTGGCGGGCGAAGGCGTCGAGTCCGCTGAAGGGCTCGTCGAGCAGCAGGATGTTGCCGCGGCCGCCCTTCACGGAATATTCGGCGGTGATCAGGTTGGTCTTGCGGCGGTTGCCTGTGGAGAGGCGGCCGTAAGGCTTTTTCACATCGAGTTCGATGCGCTCCGCCAGTCCCATCGCTTCGTCGAGGCGTGTCTTGGGGATCAGCGTGCGGAAAATCATCGCCGGTGAGATCTCGGGATCGAAGCGCAGGTCCTCGGGCAGGTATTGCATGAAGCCCTCGGTGCGGAAGCTGCCGGCCACCGGCTTGAGCGTGCGGGCCAGGGTGCGGAGCAGGGTGGTCTTGCCGCGGCCGTTGCGGGCGAGCAGGAAATGGGTGCCGCCGGAGAGGGTGACCCGCTCGCCGAAACGGGCAAGCGGTGTCGCGTAGCCAATCTCCAAGCCGGAGTCGAGCTGAATGGATGGGACGGTTCCGTTCATGGCTGCGATTTTTTTGATATCGATGCGGGTTCTAGGGAAATTCGGTTGGTAATCAAGAAAAATTAAATATCTGGCGCGCTGGTCTTTCTGGGGATTAAAAAAATCATGGCGAGTTGGCAATCTTTTTTTGAACATTTTTTGAAATTCGTTGTCCTCAATTCTTTAGAAGATTGTAATTCTTTTTCAAAATCACGAAAAATCAACGACTTGCAAAAGCAGATCTTCATTTGGAAAAATCCCCGGAATTTTTCCTCGTTACGCGGGGATGGCGGGATGTAGAAGCGCCGCGCGGAATCATGGCGGGCAAATTGACTTATCAGCAGGCCGGGGTGGACACGCGCAAAGCGGCCGCCCTGGTGGGTGACATCGGAACACACGTGCGGCGCACGCAGCAGAGCCGGAAACTGTGGGGAGCCTTCGGGTTGTTCGCGGCCTGCTACGATCTGAGCGATTACCAGGAGCCGGTGATCATGACCGGCTGCGACGGCGTGGGCACCAAGCTGGAACTGCTGCTCGAACACGACCTGCTCGAAACCGCCGGCAAGGACTTGGTGGCGATGAGCGTGAACGACATCCTTACCACCGGCGGCGATCCACTCCTCTTTCTCGATTACATCGGCATCGCGGCGCTCGATGAGGAGAAAATCACCCGCCTGATCGCCGGCATGGCGGACTATCTGGAAGCCTGCGACTGCATTCTCGCCGGCGGCGAAACCGCGGAAATGCCCGGCATCGTGCCCGCCGATGTGATCGAACTGTCCGGGTTCTGCATCGGCTGCGCGGAAAAATCCGACTTGATCGACCCCACCACCGTGCAGGCCGGTGACGTGCTCGTCGGCTACGCTTCGGACAGCATCCACGCCAACGGCTGGTCGCTCGTCCGGCGGGTGTTGCGCGAGTTTCCCGGCGAAGTGTCCGATGACGAACTCGCCGCCTGGCTCAAACCCACCCGGCTTTACCACGATGTCGTCCGCGATTTGAAACAATCCGCCGTCCGCCCCAAGGCGATGGCGCACATCACCGGCGGCGGCCTGCCGGAAAACCTCGAACGCTTGTTCCGCGGCATGGGGGCCGATCTGGAAATCCCGCGCTGGGACATGCCCGGCGTGGAAAAACTCTACGCCCACGTCGATGCGGGCGACCGCTTCCACACGTTCAACATGGGCATTGGCTGGGTGGCCATCGTTGCCGAAGCGGACCTTCCCGCGGCCTTGAAGGCCGGACCCGGCGGCACCGTAATCGGAAAAATGGTCCCGCAGGAGGGCGTCCGCGTGAAAGTATGCGGCGAATGACTCCCCCACCCCGGCACCCATGAGCGATTTCCTCAAACACGAATGCGGGATCGCGGCGCTGCGGTTGCGCAAGCCACTCGCATATTACCACGACCGCTACGGCAGCTGCCTGTGGCCGCTCAACAAGCTCTTCCTGCTGATGGAAAAGCAGCACAACCGCGGCCAGGACGGCACCGGCATCGGATGTGTGAAGCTCGAAATGCCCATCGGCCTGCCCTACATTCACCGCCGCCGCGGGATCGAGCGCGACGCGCTGGCCGAGATTTTCCGCAAGGAGATCAAGAAATTCTTCAAGATGGCGCGCAAGGGCGTGCTCAACCCGAAGGATCCGGAAAGCGTGAAGCGCCACTTCGATTTCGGCGGCGAAATCCTTGTCGGCCACCTGCGCTACGGCACCTCCGGCGAGTTCGACGAAGGCTCCTGCCACCCTTACCTGCGCCGCAGCAACTGGCCCACCCGCACACTCATGGTCATGGGCAACTTCAACATGACCAATGCCGCGGAACTCAACGACACGCTCATCGAGCGGGGCCAGCACCCGGTCTTCGGCACCGACACCCAGACCGTGCTCGAGGAAATCGGCTACCACCTCGACGAACACCACACCGACCTCTACCGCGCGCTCCGCGACCAGGGCGTGCCGGGCGCCGAGATTCCGGATCAGATTTCCGCCGCACTCGACATCCCGCGGATCGTCGCCGAGTCCGCCGCCGCCTGGGATGGCGGTTATGCCATCTGCGGGGCCGTCGGCAACGGCGACATGTTCGTCATGCGCGACCCCCGCGGCATCCGGCCGTGCCACATGCTCGTCACCGACGAAATCATCGCCTTCGCCTCGGAGCGCGTGCCGCTCATGACCGTCTTCGAAGCCGATGCCGGCGAGGTCAAGGCCATCGACCCCGGATCGATCGTCACCATCAAGTCCGACGGCACCATGACGGACACCCCGTTCGCGCCGCCGCAGCAGTTCACTCCGTGCTCGTTCGAGAAAATCTACTTCTCTCGCGGCAACGACCCGCTCATCTACCGCGAGCGCAAGGCGATGGGCGCGGCGCTGGTGCCGCAAGTCGTCGAATCCATCGGCGGGGCCTTCGAGAAAACCATTTTCTCGTTCATACCGAACACTGCGGAAATCGCCTACCACGGCCTGATGGAGGGCTTGCGCCTCCACCGCCGCCAGCAGGTGCGCGACGCCATTCTCGACGCCTCCACCAAGGGCGTGCTCACCCCGGAAATGGTGGACAGCCTGATCCTGCGCAACTGGCCGCAAGGCGAGAAAATCGCCCACAAGGACATCAAAATGCGCACCTTCATCAGCCAGGAAAAAGGCCGCGACCAACTCGTTTCCCACGTCTATGACGTCACCTACGGCGTGGTGGAACCCGGCGATTGCCTCGTCGCACTCGACGACTCGATCGTCCGCGGCACCACCCTCAAGAAATCGATCCTCAAGATCCTCGCCCGCACCCACCCGTCGAAGATCGTTGTCTGCTCCACCGCGCCGCAGATCCGCTACCCGGATTGCTACGGCATCGACATGTCGGAACTCGGCAAGTTCATTGCCTTCCAGGCCGCCGTGGCCCTGCACCGCCGCGCCGGAAAGCAGTCGCTGCTGGATGATATCTACGACTGCTGCCGCGCCGAACTGAAAAAACCGGCGGCAGAGCGCCGCAACTGCGTGCGGCGCGTGTATGAGGCATTCACCGATGAGGAAATCTCCGCCGAAATCAGCCGCATGGTCTATCCGGAAAACACCGACTGGCACGGCGAGGTCCAAGTCATTTTCCAGACCATCGAAAACCTCCGCGCCTCCATCAAAGGCGATTGCGGCGACTGGTATTTCACCGGCGACTACCCCACCCCCGGCGGCTACTCGATGGTCAACCTCGCCTACCTCCGCTGGTTCGAGGGCGTCGGAGGCCGCAGCTACGACCTGCCTCTCTAACAGAAAGGAGATATCCCGTCATGTCCGCCGCCCAAGCCTTCGCCGTTTACGACACCAAGCCCTACGACGAGGAATTCCTCGCCCGCGGGGCCGCCGCGCTCGGCATCGAGGCACGCTTCCACGAATGCCGGCTCGATGCCACCACCGCCGCCACCGCGTCCGGTTGCCGCGCCGTATGCGTGTTTGTGAACGATCGACTCGACCGCCCCTGCCTTGAGGCGCTGCGCGACGCGGGTGTGGGGTTGGTCGCACTGCGCTGTGCCGGTTTCAACAACGTGGACACGGAAGTCGCCCGCGAACTCGGCATCCGCGTCACGCGCGTGCCCGCCTACTCGCCGCATGCCGTCGCCGAGCACACCGTGGCCCTGCTGCTCAGCCTCAACCGCCGCATCCACCGCGCCCACCAGCGTGTGCGCGAACTCAATTTCTCGCTCAACGGCCTGGTCGGCACCGAACTCCACGGCAAGACCGTCGGCATCGTCGGCACCGGGAAAATCGGCCGCGTCGCCGCCCAGATTTTCCGCGGCTTCGATTGCCGCGTGCTCGCCCACGACCCGCACCAGATGCCCGAGTGGGCCGGTGTTCACAATATCAGCTACACTCCGCTGGACGAGTTGCTGGCGCTCTCGGACATCGTTTCGCTCCACCTGCCGCTCACGCCCGGCACCCAGCACCTCATCAACCGCGCCGCCATCGCCCGCATGAAACCCGGTGCCGTGCTGGTCAATACCAGCCGCGGCAAGCTGGTGGACACCGCCGCCGTGATCGAGGCCCTCAAATCCGGCCAACTCGGCGGCGTCGCGCTCGATGTTTACGAGGAAGAGGAAGGCGTGTTTTTCGAGGACCACTCCAACGTCGCGCTGCAGGACGATATCCTCTCGCGCCTGCTCACTTTTCCCAATGTGGTCATCACCTCGCACCAGGCGTTCCTCACCACCGAGGCGCTCACCGCCATCGCCAAGACCACCGTGGAAAGCATCCACCGCCACCTCGCCGGCATCCCGCCAGTGGCCGAACGCGTCGTCGTCTGAGCCGACTCAGCCGCGCCGCTTCGCCGTCTGCTTGAGGAACAGCGGCACCAGGTTTTCCTCCATCCACGCGAAGGCCGCTTCGAGTCCTTCTTCCTGATAGATTTTGCCGATCCCGGCCTCCACCCGCGTCGGATTGCCGAAGGCGCTGAGGAAATCGTTGGACGTCAGCCGCGTGAACCACTCGCCGTCCATCGAATCGCGCTCGCGCAGCACGAACTGGCGGGCGAACAAAGCCAGCACCGCGTCGCCGATCCATGCGGCCTCGCGCTCCCGTTTCAAATCATCGTCCTTGCGGCTCACGCGGCCGAGCATGTGCATCACGGGAACGGCCGCACAAGTTTTTGCATCCGCTCGCGCTGGATCCGCTCGCGCAACCGCTCCTCGGACTCCGCATCCCAGTAGCCGGGCCGCATTTCCAGAAACACCGAGGAATACGGCAGCGCCGTCTGTGTGCGGATCACCAGCACGTCGAAACTCCGGTTCGCATCCTCGATCAAGGTCAGCAGCGCCTGCTGGTCCAGCTCGGTGAACTCGTGGCCATGCAGCGCCTCGCGCAGCCTGTCGCGCAATTGGCCGATGCCCGGCGCGTAGTCGTTTTCGACCGACCGCAACTCGCGCGTCAAATACACCTGCGGCCGCAGGTTCTCGGTGCGTTCGAGCGCTTGCAGCACATAATCCACCGCCTCCGGCACCTCCACCGGCGCGTTCACCAGCCGCAGGCCCGGGCGGTTGTGCAGCGGAAACGAGGCCTCGGCCACCACGATCCAGTTCCGGTACCCCAGCTGCGCCGACTGCCGGTCCACTGCCGCACGCCATGTGTCATGCCCGCCGCCGAGGGGCACACAGCCCACCGCCAGCCACACGGCCGCAAACCCCGACAAGCAACCCGCCAACTTCATCAGAGGCAGTAATATCGCAGCCCGCCGACCTGTCAACGCAGGGTCCCTCGAATGACGGACCCTTGTGCAATTCCGACAACCGGCTCTCGGATTCCGGTCACTTGACCTCATGCGCACAAAGCACCACGGTGCCGTCGTGCGATCCATTCTGATCACCGGTGGCAACGGCGGGCTCGGGCTGGCCATCGGCCGTTATTTCCTCAGCCACGATCCCTCCGCACGCGTCTGGCTCGGCGTCCACAGCCGCCGCGACCACGCGGAAATGCTCGCCGGCGAATTCCAGAATCGCTGCCGGCTATTGACCCTTGATGTCACATCTCCCGCGGCATGGGAAGATGCCATCGTCGAAATCCTCGCCAGCGACGGACGGCTCGACGTGCTGGTGAACAACGCCGGCACGCACCGCGATGCGCTGCTCGCCAACATGCCGCAGAAAACATGGCACGATGTCATCTCGACAAATCTCGACGCCACCTTCCACGGCTGCCGCGCGGTCGTCGCGCCGATGCTGCGCCAGCGCTGCGGGCGCATCGTCAACATCGCCTCGCTCAGCGCCATCCTGCCGCCGGTGGGCCAGACGAACTACGCCGCCGCCAAGGCCGGGGTGGTCGCGCTCGGCCGCACGCTCGCCAAGGAAGTCGCGCGGGCGGGCATCACGGTGAATTCCATCCTGCCCGGCTACATCGAGACCGAGGGGCTCGCCGGCATGGATGATGAAACGCGCAAGGTCGCGCAAAAAACCATCCCGATGCGCCGTTTCGGCAAACCCGCCGAAGTGGCCGCCGCGGTCTATTTCCTTGCCAGCCCGGAGGCCGCCTATATCACGGGCGCCGCCCTCAAAATCGATGGCGGCATCTTCTGAATCCCCTATATTTCACATCATGCAAGGCGAGCCGCTGCGGAACAAACTCAAGGAAGTCATGGTCGAGGAACTGATGCTCGACTCCGCTCCTGAGGATATCGGCGACCGCACCCCGATCTTCGGCCCCGGCGGCCTGGGGCTCGATTCGGTGGACGCTCTGCAATTGGTCGTCGCCATCGAGAAGCACTTCGGCCTGAAAATCGCCAACCCGGCCGCCGCCAAGGACATCCTGGAAAGTGTCGAAAGTATCGCCACGGAGATCGAAAAAAACGCGGCCTCCTCATGAGCGCCCGCCCGCTCGCATGAAGGCGGCACTGTTTTTCCTGCTCAAGCTGGCGCTCACCGCGCTGTGTCTCGGCTGGGCGTTCTCGCAGGTGGACTTCAGCCACTCGGTGTTCTCCGACCCTGGCGCGGTGGACTACCGCTGGCTGGCATTGGGCGTGGCACTGGCCGGAATCTCGGTGGTTCTCCAGGGAATGCGCTGGTGGTGCTTCATGCGCGGCCAATCGCTGCCCATCACCCCCGGCCGCGCGGTGGAACTCACGCTGATCGACGGCCTCTTCAGTCTCGCCTCGGTGAGCGGCCTCGGCGGCGATGCCGCGCGCATCCTGCTGGTGATGCGCGATCATCCCGGCAGGAAACTCGCGATCGCCGCGGCGGTCACGGTCGATCACTTCGCCGGCATGGTGGCGCTGGCGGTCCTGTTTTTCGTGATTTCCGCGGCGCGTTTCGATGCACTCGCCGATCCCAGCGCACTGGGCCGGGGAGTGATCCACTTCGCGTGGTTCTATCTTGGCGGCGGTCTCGCGCTGGTGGTCCTGTTGTTCGTTTCCGCCTGGCCGCCGGTCCACCATCGCATCCATGGCAATGGCCGCTTCGCCCGCTGGCCATGGCTGCGGCGCATCCCCGAATCCTACGATCTGCATCGGAAAAACTGGCGCTGGTCGCTCGGCGGGCTGGCGTTTTCCTTCGCGATGTTCGCCGCGTATTTCTCCGCCTACTTCTGCGGACTGCGCGCGGTGGGCGGCGATACCGGCTACGGCACCGTGATGGCCGCCATGCCGGTGATCGATGCCATCAGCGGCATGCCCGTTTCCATTTCCGGCATCGGCGTGCGGGAAAAACTCTTCGAGGTCCTGCTGCACGACCTCGCCGGCGTGCCAGCCGCCACCGCGGTGGCCGCCTCGCTTGCCGGATTTGCCTGCAACGCGCTGTGGGCAGTGCTCGGCGCGTTGTTTTTCCTGAAAAAACGCGACCGCATCAAAGTCTCCGAGCTGCACGAGGCCGGCGACTGACAGCTTGCCGAGCGCCCGGCACCCATGCAGCCTTCGCCCATGCACGACGCACCACAGGTAGGCATCATCATGGGCAGCACGTCGGATTGGCCGACGATGGAACACGCCGCGCGCACCCTGCGCGAACTCGGCGTGACCTGGGAAGCCGAAGTCGTCAGCGCGCACCGCACGCCGGACAAACTTTACTCATACGCCTCCGCCGCGCGCGGCCGCGGATTGAAATGCATTATCGCCGGTGCCGGTGGTGCCGCCCACCTGCCGGGCATGACCGCCGCCATCACCGATCTTCCCGTCCTCGGCGTGCCGGTGGAATCCCGCACGCTCAACGGCGTGGACTCGCTGCTTTCCATCGTGCAAATGCCCGCCGGCATCCCCACCGCCACCTTCGCCATCGGCAAAGCCGGCGCGGTGAACGCCGCGCTTTTCGCCACCGCCATGCTCGCCAACGAATCGCCCTCCCTCGCCGAAAAACTCGCCGCCTACCGCGCCAACCAAACCGCCACGGTGAAAGCGGCCACGCTGCCATTGCTGGATTGAAATCATGGCCACGCATCCCATCCACCCGCCGCACTGCATGCTGGGCGTGATTGGCGGCGGCCAGCTCGGCCGCATGCTCGCGCTCGCCGCCCGCCGCATGAACGTGCGCACCGCCGTCTGGACCGGCGGCCTCGAAGCTCCCGCCGTGGAAGTGGCCGACGAGGTGATCGACCTGCCCTTCGACGACCCGCAGGCGCTCGAACACTTCTGCGAGGTCTCCACCGTGGCCACCATCGAGTTCGAAAACATCCCGCACGCCACGCTGGTCGGCGTGGCCGAACGGCTGCCGCTCCACCCCTCCCCCGCCGCGGTGGAAATCTGCCAGAACCGCGAGCGCGAGAAAAATTTCCTGCGCCGCCACGGCATCCCGTGCACGGACTTTTGGGTCGTCTCCAGCGCGGACGAACTTGCCGCCGCACTCAGTGAACTCGGCGGCCAAGGCGTGTTGAAAACCGCGGCCTTCGGTTACGACGGCGGCGGCCAGATCAAACTGCGAGGCGATGAAAACCCGCAGGAAATCTGGCAGGCCTTCAACTCGTCCCGCGGCGTGCTCGAAGCATGGGTGCCATTTGAAATGGAACTCTCGGTGATGATCGCGCGAGACGCCAACGGCGTGACCACCGCCTACGATCCCGCGGAAAACCAACACCGCGCCCACATTCTCGATCTCTCCATCGTTCCGGCGCGTGTTTCCAACGAAGTCGCGCAAAACGCGGTGGCCATCGCCGCCAAGGTCGCCACCGCGCTCGACTACCGCGGCATCATGGGCGTCGAGTTTTTCCTCAAAACCGGCGGCGAACTGCTCGTCAACGAGATCGCCCCGCGCCCGCACAACTCCGGCCACCACACGCTCGACGCCTGCGCCACCTCGCAGTTCGAACAGCAGCTCCGCATGGTCCTCGGCCTGCCCGCCGGTTCCACGCGCCTGCTCTCGCCGGTGGCCATGCTCAATCTGTTAGGTGACATGTGGCCGGACGAAACCACGCCGCCCGATTGGCTGCCGCTCTTCGCCGACGGCGAGGCGTTCCTCCACCTTTACGGCAAGCGCCATGCCAGCCTGCGCCGCAAGATGGGCCACGCGAACTTCCTCGGCGCCACCGCCGATGACGCGCTCGCCCGCGCGCTCGCCCTCAAGAACCGCTGGCTGGAGCAAGCCGCCGGACGCCAGCGCCCCGCCGGCCATGCGTGAATCTTGGTATGAAGAAAGAATTCAACCGCAGATGGGCACAGATGAACATTGATTTTTAAAACCATGTGCGGAGTCGTGGTGAAACCATGCGAATGGTTTCCTAAATTACACCCATTCTCTTTATCTGCGTGAATCTGCGTCCATCTGCGGTTCGGATTTCCAACTCGTTGTTGGAAGCCGCTGCCTCTCGCCGCGCCGCGCTGCTCACCGCGGAAACCGACGCCGTGCGGCTCATCGATGGCGCGGGCGATGGCTTGCCGGGCATTTGTCTGGAAACCTTCGCCGGACGCCTGCTGCTCTCCACCACCGATGGACGCGTGCCGCCGGAAATGAAGCACTGGCTCATCGAACGCGGCGCGTCGAGTTATGTGAAACGACTCGACCAGTATCAAAAGGAATCGCCGCGGCATCTAACAGGTCCGGAAGCGAACGAACCCTTCCTCATCCGCGAGAACGGCCTGCGTTTCGAGATCTCGTTCCAATCCGGCTACTCGCAGGGCATCTTCCTCGACCAACGCGACAACCGCGCCGAAACGCGCCGTCGCATGCGCGCCGGACTGCGCTTGCTCAACACCTTCGCCTACACCGGCGCTTTCTCCGTCGCCGCCGCCAGCGCCGGCGCGGAAACCACCACGCTCGACCTCTCGCAGCCTTACCTCGACTGGGCGAAGCGCAATCTTTCACATAACTTGATCGATCCCGCCGCGCACCACTTCTGCAAGGGTGACACTTTCCACTGGCTGCGCCGCTTCGCCAAACAAGGCCGCAAGTTCGACGCCATCGTGCTGGACCCGCCCACCTTCTCACGCGACGAAAAAGGCAAGGTCTTCCGCGTGGAAAAAGACTTCGGCGAACTCGCCGCCCTCGCCGCTCAAACCCTCGCCCCCGGCGGCTGGCTGCTCTGCTGCACCAACTTCCGCGGCATCACCCCGCGCGACTTCGAACAACTCGCCACTTCAAAACTCCCGCGTGCCATAAAAGCCCACCACGCGCCAATGCCGCCGGATTTCACCGACGCGCCGTATCTGAAATCGTTGTGGCTCGATGCTTGAACCACAGCGTGAATTCCCGGCGGTTGCCCGTCAGGTGGGTCGTGGCCAGATGGTTAAGACCGGCGTCTTTGGCTTTCGCCACCACCTTCGAGTGTAATTGCAACAGTTCTTCCATGCCTTCGCGTCCCGTTGTTTTCAACGTGAAGATGATCCATGCGCCATCCCGAAGATAGGTCGATAGCCGCAGCACTTGTGCGAAGGCCCACAGCGGATCGCCGTTCATGTCGCATAACAGCGCGTCGAATTTCTCGCCCGGCCTCGCCCGCCAAACCGAGACGTCCTGTTGGTAAAACTCCAATCCCTCCGCGCCCGCGAGCCTTGCGTCCAAAGGCGCGCGGTCGATGGCTGTGACATGATGGCCGCGGTTCAACAATTCGAGCGTCATGCCGCCCGGGCTGGCACCGAGCTCCAGCCAACGCGCGCCTTTTCCCGGTGGCACGCCATGCAAGGCCGCGTGGTGCAGCGCTTCGGCGATTTTCGCGCCCGCGCGGCTGATCGATGCGCCTGCCGACTTCGGCAGATGCAGTATCCCGCCCGGATAGAACCCGTTGCATTCCCGCGGGCTGGCCATGCCCGCATACAATCCGCCCGCACCGACCATGCAGAACAACGCGGCTTCGTCCGGCCGCTGGCCGCCCGCATCGGCAAGTGGCATCGCCGATTCCGGAAACAACTGCAAACCACGTCCGCGCAGGTTGGATGCCAGCCGCTTGAACCAGCCGTCGACCGGACCGGGTTGCAACACGCCCACCCACACCGTGCGCGGTTTGCGTGACGCGAACTTGCGCGCCAAGGCCGTCGCCGCCTTTTCAATGAAGCCATCCACCTTCCCCGGATCGCAGGGCCACGCGTGTTCCACCGGCAGACACCACGGCACGAAAATCCTCGCCGCCCCGCCGCGCGGCGAAACACCCGCCGGCAGCTTCACCAGCGAATACGCCCCCAGTTCCTTGCAGGAGGAAACTCCCATCGCATCCAGAATTCCCGGCCGCAAATCCGCAAACACTTCCGGGATGCGAACCAACCAAAGGACCTGTGATGAATCGGACATGATTTCCAAAGCCCGGACCATGCGAAGCCCCAGCCAGCCACGCAAGCGCCGCCCTCTCCGCCCAACCCATTGACGAAAAAATGTCTCAGGTGAGACATTTTTTCTGCAAGCCGCTTATCATGTGCAAGTTGTGATTTTCCAGCGATGGTGCCGGGGTGGCAAATGAGGTGGATTTCGTGGTGACGGAGCAGGGCCGCGGGCTTATGGAGCGCGCGTGGACGAGACGATATCGATGCGGTTCGGGGGCATTGCCCGGCTTTATGGCGGGGCGGCGTTGAAGCGTTTTCTTCAGGCGCGGGTGGCGGTGGTCGGAGTGGGCGGCGTGGGTTCATGGGCGGTGGAGTCGCTGGCGCGGTCCGGGATCGGTCATCTCACGCTGGTGGATCTGGATGAGATCTGTGTGACGAATGTGAACCGACAGCTTCACGCGGTGGACGGGCAGATCGGGCGGCAGAAGACGGAGGTGATGGCGGAACGTGCGCGTGCGATCCATCCGGGCGCGGTGGTGGAAGTAGTGCCACGGTTTTTCACCGAGCAATCGGCGGTGGAGATTCTAACAAGCGGCTTCGACGCGGTGATCGACGCAATCGACACGACGCAGCACAAGGCGCTGCTACTGGCGGAGTGTCACCGGCGCGGGATTTTCGCGGTGACCTGCGGCGGGGCCGGCGGGCGTCGCGATCCGACGCGCATCCGGGTGGCGGATCTGGCGCACAGCGGCAAGGATCCGCTGCTGCATCAAATCCGGCGCGGTTTGCGGCGCGAGTTCGGGTTTCCGAAAATCCCGATGGGGGAAAAGCCCGCGCCGCTGGGAATCGACGCGGTGTTTTCCGACGAGCCGCGGATTTTCGTGCAATGCGACGGCGAAGTGGGCGCAGAACGGCCGGAGGAATCCGGCGGCCAGCGTCTCGGCTGCGATGCGGGGCTGGGAAGCGTGACGCACGTGACCGCGGCCTTCGGCATGATCGCCGCCGGGCGCGTGTTGGAGCATCTCGCCGGGAAAATTCGTTAGACCTCCGCAATGGCGGCGGGGAGCGGCGGCAGGCCGAGCATTTCCGGCAGGGCCTCGCGCGGGCGCCAGGTGAGGATTTCCGGATCGCCGTGGGTGACGAGCACGGTGTGTTCGAAGTGCGCGGAGGGTTTGCGGTCCTCGGTGATGACGGTCCAGCCGTCGTCGAGGATTCTAACGGACGGCACGCCGGCGTTGACCATCGGCTCGATGGCGAGCGTCATGCCGGGCATCAGGACGGGTGATTTGCCGGCAGGGCGGAAATTGGGAATCTGCGGTTCCTCGTGCAGGCGGCGGCCGACGCCGTGGCCGACGAACTCGCGCACCACGGTGAAGCCCTCGGTTTTCACGAAGGCCTCGACCGAGCCGCAGAGATCGGCGAGACGCTTGCCGGCGCGGGCGTGGGAGATGGCTTCGTATAGCGACTGCTCGGTGGCGGCGAGCAGTCGCTTGGTTTCGTGCGGGATGTCGCCAGCGGGAATGGTGGTGGCGTTGTCGCCGATGAAGCCGCTCTTGATCACGCCGACGTCGATCTTGACGATGTCTCCGGGCATGATGCGGCGCGGACCGCCGATGCCGTGGACGACCTCCTCGTTGACGGAAATACAGATGTGACCGGGAAAGCCGCGGTAGTTGAGGAAGGCGCTGCGGCAGTCGTGATCGCGCATCAGCTCGGCGGCAAGCCGGTCGATTTCCCCGGTGGTGCGGCCGGGAGCGACCTCGCGGGCGAGCGCCAGCAGGATGGTGGCGGCGGTTTTTCCGGCGACGCGCATCGCCTCGATTTCACGGGGCGACTTGATGGGGATACGATTGCGGCGCATGGCGGAAAACAACGGGGCGGGGCGGCGAGGAAATCACGATGCCGTGAGGTGCCGCAACAGTTTTGCGGTGACTTCGTCGCGCGGCGGAGTGACGTCGCAGGCAATCAGCAGGCCGCGGTCGCGGTAGTGATCGATGACCGGCGTGGTGAGGCGGGTGTATTCGCGGTGGCGCGCGGCGAAGTTCTCCTCGGTGTCGTCGCCGCGGGTGCCGGTGGCGGTGCCACAGGCGGGACAAAGGCCGTCATCGAGCGTTTGCGATTTCTGGCCGGACCAGCGGCAGTCCGGGCACTCGACGCGGCCGCGGATGCGCGAGAGCAATTCGTCATGGGAAGCTTCGAGCAGCAGGACGGCATCGATTTCCAAATCCGTTTCGACAAGCCATGCATCGAGAAACTCCGCCTGCGGCATGCTGCGCGGAAAGCCGTCGAGCACCCAGCCGTGGCTTTGGCGCTGGAGCCAGGCGCCGAGCGCGTCGCACATCAGATCGTCCGGAACATAGCCGCCGCGCGCGAGGATGGGTTCGGCGACGAGCCCGAGAGGCGTGGCGTTTTGCACATGCTCCCGGAGAAGGGCTCCGGTGCTGAGGTATCCGATGCCGAAGTGGTCCGCCAGCCGCCGCCCCTGCGTTCCCTTGCCCGAGGCCGGAGGTCCCAGCAGCACGACACGGCGCGGTCTGGCGGGTGAGGGGCTCAATGACTGCCTTGGTAGATATAGGCGGTGATGCCGATGACGATGAGCACGGCGATGACCGTCCAGAGATAGACGACCGCGGTGCGCGGGGCTCCCTTGTGCCCTTGTTGGAGCCGGTCGTAGCGCCCTTTGATGCGGCCCTTGCGGAGGAAGCCGTCGTAGTGCTTTTGCAGGAGCTGGGTTTCCACCTGGCGCATTACATCGAGCACCACGCCGACCATGATGAGCAGCGAGGTGCCGCCGAAGAACTGCAGCACCAGCGAGCCCGGAGGAAGTCCGACGAGATAGCCGACGAACACCGGCAACACGAACAGCGTGGTGAGGAAAATGGCACCGGCGAAGGTGAGCCGGGTCATGGTGAAATCGAGGAAATCGGCCGTGGGTTTGCCAGGGCGCACGCCGGGGATGTAGCCGCCGTTGCGCTTGAGGTCCTCGGCGATCTGCGAGGGCTGGAACATCATCGCCACCCAGAAGTAGGAGAACAGGAAGATGCCGATGCCGCCGAGGATGTAATACCAGGTGCCGCCGCCGACGAGTTCGCCGTAGATCTGGGTGGCCCAGCCCTGGCCGGAGAAGAACCATTGCAACATCATGGGCGGCAATGAGAGCACCGCGGTGGCGAAGATGATGGGCATCACGCCGGAGTAGTTCACCTTGAGCGGCAGGTATTGCGTCTGGCCGCCGAACTGTTTGCGGCCGACCACGCGCTTGGCGTATTGCACCGCGATGCGGCGCTGGCCCTGGGTGATGGCGACGGTGGCGGCGATGACAACGAGCAACATCGCGATCATCACAACCATCATCACGGAGCGGAACGGGCTGACGTCGTCGCCGGTGACGAAGTATTTCCACGCCTGGATGAGCGCGCCGGGCAGGGCGGAGATGATGTTGACGGTGATGATGATGGAGGTGCCGTTGCCGATTCCCTTCTCGGTGATCTGATCGCCAATCCACATCAGCAGCACGGTGCCGGCGACGATGGTTGTGACGGTGAGGGCCATCCAGGTGAACGACGGATCGGGCACTAGGTCGCCGAAACGCTCGATACCGGACATGTAGGGAATATTGCCGGGAGTGGTGAGCGACTTGGCGACGAAGAATCCCTGCACCAGCGCGATGCCGATGGTGATGTAGCGGGTGTATTGGGTGATCTTCTGGCGGCCGCCGTCCTCGCGTGCGAGCCGCGAGAGCTTGGGCACCACGGCGGTCATGAGCTGCACCATGATCGACGCGGAGATGTAAGGCATGATGCCGAGCGCGAAGATTCCGGCCTGTTGGAGACCGCCACCGGCGAAGACGTTGAGCAGCGCGGTGATGCCACCGGTCGGGTTGGTGGGATCCTGATTCTGCATGTCGTCCAGCCACGCCTTGATCACGTTGGCATCCACCCCGGGCAGGGTGATGTGCACGCCGAGGCGGATGATGACGATGAGCGCAAGTGTGAACAGGATGCGGTCACGCAATTCGGGGATTTTCCAGGTGCTGGCAAAGGCTGAGATCATGGTGGGTGGCTTGGAAAATAAAGCGGGGGTTATATGCGGGACGAGGGAATGCGCAAGCGCTTCCCCCGCCGGATCCCGGAAATGTCAGGCGCGCGACACGCCGGGATCACGCCTTGATCGTGACGGTGCCGCCGGCCTTCTCGATCTTGGCACGGGCGGACGGGCTGATCTTGTCCACCTCGATGGTGAAGGCCTTCTCGACCTCGCCGTCGGCGAGCAGTTTGACGGCATCGCAACGGCCGTTGAGCAGGCCGGACTTGCGGAGGGATTCCTCGTTGATCACGGCACCGGCCTCGAAGCGGCCATCGAGGTCGCCGACGTTGACCACGCCGTTGACGGTGCGGAAGTCGTGGTTGTTGAAACCGCGCTTGGGCAGGCGGCGGTGGAGCGGCATCTGGCCGCCCTCGAAACCGACGCGGGTGCCGCTGCCGGAGCGCGCCTTCTGACCCTTGTGGCCCTTGCAGGCGGTCTTGCCATGGCCGGAGCTTTCGCCGCAGCCGAGGCGCTTGACCCGGCGCTTGGCTCCGGGGTTGGGGCTGTAGTCGTGGAGTTGCATGAGAAGTTTCTAGTTTTCAGTGTTTCAGTTTTCAGGGAAGAAAGAAGCGAGCGGAGCTCCGAGCTTGCGCCCTGGTCTTCTGTCTTCTGTCTCTGAGTCTTCTGTCTTCAGATCGCCTTTTCTTTCTTCTTCTTGCCGCGGGAGCCGAGGATTTCGTCGCGGGTGCGGAGTTGGGAGAGGGCCTTGAGGGTGGCCTTGACGACGTTGGCGTGGTTGGAGGAACCCATCGACTTGGCGAGCACGTCGCGGATGCCGACGGCCTCGCAGACGGCGCGGACGCCGCCACCGGCGATGATGCCGGTACCGGGGGAAGCGGGTTTGAGGAGCACCTTGCCGCCGCCGTATTCGGCGTAGATTTCATGCGGGATGGTGCCGTCCACAACGCTCATCGGCTTGAGGACCTTGCGGGCGGCCTCGCTGGCCTTGCGGATGGCATCGGCCACTTCGTTGGCCTTGCCGAAGCCGAGACCGACCTTGCCGATCTTGTCGCCGGAGACGACGAGCGCGGAGAAGCTGAAACGGCGTCCGCCTTTGACGACCTTGGCGCAGCGGTTGATGAAGACGACTTTTTCGGAAAGCTCGTTGCCATCGGCATCGGTGGGAGCCTGGCGCTCTTCACGGCGCGGGCCGCCGCGTCCGCCACGGCCGCCACGGGGACCGCGTTCGTGCGGGGAGGTGGTTTCGCGGGCGGGAGTTTCCGCTTTCGCCTCGGTGGCCGGTGCGGCCTCGGTGGCCGGTGCGGCCTCGGTGGCCGGTGCGGCTTCGGTGGCCGGCGCGGTGGTTTCGTTTTCGGGGATGGTTACCATGATGGGAATCGGGGCGGGGCGTTAGAATTGGAGACCGGCTTCGCGCGCGGCGTCGGCGAGGGCTTTCACTTTTCCGTGGTAGAGGTGGCCGCCGCGGTCAAAGACAACGGCGCTGACGTTGGAGCCCTTGGCCCGCTCGGCGAGGATTGCGCCGACTTTTTTGGCGCTCTCGACGTTGGCCGCGGCCTTTTCGAAGGACTTGTCCATGGTGGAGGCGGAGGCGAGGGTCTTGCCCGCGACGTCGTCGATGATCTGGGCGTAGATATGCTGGTTCGAGTAGTGGACGGCCAGGCGCGGGCGCTCGGCGGTGCCGGAGACCTTGCGCCGGATGCGCTTGTGAATGCGCTGGCGGATCGACTTGCGTTTGATGATGCTCATGGTGCCGTGATTCGTTGGGGTTATTTGCCGACGCTCTTGCCTTCCTTGCGGCGGACGTGTTCGTCGCTGTAGCGGACGCCCTTGCCCTTGTAGGGTTCCGGCGGGTAGTAGCCGCGGACCTCGGCGGCGAACTGGCCGACAAGTTGTTTGTCGATGCCTTCCACCTTGATCTTGGTGTTGTCGGCGACGGTGACGGTGAGGCCGGCGGGGATGGGGTGGAGCAGCGGGTGGGAGCGGCCGAGGGAGAGGTCGAGTTCCTTGCCCTTGACGGCGGCGCGGAGTCCGACGCCGTGGATTTCAAGGTTCTTCTCGAAGCCCTTGGAGACGCCGATGATCATGTTGTGGACCAGGCTGCGGGCGGTGCCGTGGAGGGCGCGGTGCTGGCGGCTCTCGGTGGCGCGGGAGACGATGACGCTGCCGTCCTCGTTCTTGAGCGAGATGCCGGCGGGAAGGTCGAAGTCGAGTTTGCCCTTGGGGCCTTCGACGACGACGGTGCGGCCGTCGAGTTTGACGGCGACTTTTTCGGGAAGCGAGATGGGTTTGAGTCCGACTCGTGACATGGTGATGTGTTCCTTTCGCGAGTTAGGGGTTTACCAGACGAAGGCGAGGAGTTCGCCGCCGAGATTCTGACGTTTGGCGCTGCCGCCGGACATGACTCCCTTGGAGGTGGAGAGGATGGCGATGCCGAGGCCGGACATGACGCGCGGGATCTCGCCGGCACCGACGTAATGGCGGCGGCCTGGACGCGAGACGCGCTTGAGGTCGGTGAGGACGGGGCGGCCGTCCACGAAGCGGGGTTTGACCCTGAGTTCGGTGTGCTTGCCGGTATCGACTTCGTAATTCCAGATGTAGCCTTCCTCCTTGAGGATGTTGGCGATGTCCGCCTTGATGCGGGAGTAGGGAGCGGTGAATTCCTCGTTGCCGGCACGGGCCGCGTTTTTGAAGCGGGTGAGGAAGTCCGAGATGGGATCGGTGAGAACTGCCATGGTGTTGGTTCCGTTGGGGATGTTTCGGGGTGTGGCGCGCGGGTTCAGACGGCGGCGGTTTCGGTGGCGGCGGCCTCGGCGGCGGCCTCACCCGGTTTCTTGACGTCACGGAACGGCATGCCCAGCTCGGCAAGGAGGGCGCGGCCGTCGGCGTCGGTTGCGGCAGTGGTGACGAAGATCAGGTCGAAGCCGATGCTGCGCTTGATCTGGTCGATCTCGATCTCGGGGAAAATCGACTGGTCGTTGATGCCGAGGGCGTAGTTGCCGCGGCCGTCGAAGGATTTCGGCGAGATGCCGCGGAAGTCGCGGATGTTGGGCGCGGTGATGTTGATGAAGCGGTCGAGGAATTCCCACATGCGGGTGCCGCGGAGGGTGACGCGGGCACCGAGGACTTCGCCCTGGCGCAGTTTGAAGTTGGCGACGGACTTGCGCGCGTAGGTCATGGACGGCTTCTGGCCGGTGATCCTGGAGATTTCGACAACGGCGTCGTCCACGGCCACTTTGCGATCCGGGGATTTGCCCATGCAGGTAGTAACGACGATTTTCTCGAGGCGCGGGATTTCGTGGATGTTGGCGTAGCCGAGCTTTTTCTGAAGCGCGGGAACGACCTTGTCCTTGTAGTGTTTCAACAGTGTTGGTGTGCTCATTTGGTTTCGCGGGTCAGCGCGTGTTGGTGTGTGGCGCTTAAGCGCGGGCGGATGGTCCTGCGGGGACCTCAGCCCACTTTCTTGACGTTGGAGATGTGGATGGGGCCGTCGATGGTCTGGATGCCACCGTTGGGGTTGGCTTCGGTAGGGCGGGTGGCTTTCTTGATCGGGCGTGCGCCCTCGACAATGACGCGGCCCTTGCCGGCGTCCACGGAGAGCACGGTGCCGCGCTTGCCTTTGTGGTTGCCGGTGATGACTTCGACTTCGTCGCCTTTTTTGACGTGGGTCTTGATGCGGCTCATGGGAATGGAAATGCGGATGGTGATTGGCTCAGAGAACCTCGGGGGCGAGGGAGACGATTTTCATGAAGGCCTTCTCGCGCAGCTCGCGGGCGACAGGGCCGAAGATGCGGGTGCCGCGCGGGTTGTTGTCCTTGTCGATGATGACGATGGCGTTGGAATCGAAGCGGAGGACGGAGCCGTCGGCGCGGCGGATGGGATAGGAGGTGCGGACGACCACCGCCTTGACGACGCTGCCTTTCTTGATGGAGGCGGTGGGGATGGAATCGCGGACGTGGGCGGTGATGATGTCACCGATGGCGGCGGTGCGGCTGCGTTTACCGAGGACACCGATCATTTTGGCGCTGCGGGCGCCGGTGTTGTCGGCGACGGCGAGCATGGTTTCCATCTGGATCATGGCGGGAAGTGAATTGAAATTGGAGATTTGAAATTTGAAATTCGGCGAAACCGCTCTCAGTGCGAGATGACTTCGGCGAGCGACCAGCGCTTGAGTTTGGAGAGCGGGCGGGTCTCGACGATGCGGACGCGGTCGCCGATTTTGGCCTCGCCGTTTTCGTCGTGGACGTAGTATTTTTTCGTGCGCTTGACGATTTTGTTGAAGCGGGGGTGCGGGACGCGGGCGACGTGCTCGACGACGAGCGTTTTGTTCATCTTGTCGGAGACGACGACGCCGACGCGGGACTTGCGCACCGCGTGTTTGGTTTCCTGTGAAGTTTCACTCATGACGATGGGAATGATGGATGGGGCTGCGTGGCTCAGGCGCCGGCCTTGGCGGTGAGGGCGGTTTGGATGCGGGCGGTCTCGCGGCGGACGATGCGGATGCGCGCGGAGTTGGTGAGCTGGCCGGTGGCTTGTTGGAGGCGGAGGTTGAGGGCCTCCTGCTTGAGGTCGCGCAGGCGGACGGTGAGTTCGTCCCGTGTCAGTTCGTTGATGTCTTTGGCTTTGGCCATGGTGCGGACGGGTTGAAGTTGGATCAGGCGTGGGGGTTGCGGACGACAAGGCGGGTGCGGATGCCGAGTTTGTAGGAGGCGAGGCGCATGGCTTCCTTGGCGGCGGATTCGGTGACACCGGCGACCTCGAAGAGGATGTTGCCGGGGCGGACCACCGCGACCCAGGCATCGACGGCGCCCTTGCCCTTGCCCATACGGGTTTCCGGCGGGCGGGAGGTGATGGACTTGTGCGGGAAGATGCGGATCCAGACCTTGCCCTTGCGCTTGAGCGAGCGGGTGATGGCGATACGGCAGGCTTCGATCTGGCGGTTGGTCATCCAGCCGCGGTCGAGGGTTTGGAGTCCGAAGTCACCGAAGGCGACGGTGGTTCCGCGCTGGGCATTGCCGGCGCGGCTGCCGCGGTGGCTCTTGCGGAACTTGGTTCGTTTGGGCATCAAAGGCATGGCTCGTTCCTCCTGATAAGATGATGGTTAGATGATAATGGGCTGCGGGGTGTGATAATCGGCTCAGGCACGGGGTGGGCGGCGATCGCCGCCACGTCCGCCGCCACCGCGATTGCCTGGCGGGCGGGCGCTGCCGTCGTCTTCCTTTTTGTTGATCCAGCATTTGACGCCGATGATGCCGTAAACGGTGCGGGCTTCGGCGAAGCCATAGTCGAGCGGCACGCGCAGGGTTTGAAGCGGCACCTTGCCTTCGCGGTAACCTTCGGAGCGGGCGATATCGGCACCGCCGAGGCGGCCGGCGACGCGCAGGCGGATGCCCTCGGCACCGAATTCCATGGCGGTCTGGAGCGCGCGTTTCATGGCGCGGCGGAAGCTGATCCGGCGTTCTAGCTGGACGGCGATCTGTTCGGCGACGAGTTGGGCGTCGAGTTCCGGCTTGCGGATTTCGATGATGTCAACCTTGACCTGGGCACCCTTGCAGATGTCGGTGAGGTCCTTGGTCATGATTTCAATTTCCTTGCCCTGGCGTCCGATGATGAGCCCGGGGCGGGAGGTGTGAAGGGTGACGCGGACGCTGTTCCATGCGCGCTCGATGACAACGCGGGCGAGGCCGGCGTTCTGTAGCTTGTTCTTGAGGTATCCGCGGATGGCGAGGTCCTCGTGCAGCTTGTCGGTGTAATCCTTGCCGGCGGCGTACCACTTGGAGCGCCAGTCCTTGTTGACGGCGAGACGGAAGGCGATGGGGTTGACTTTCTGGCCCATGATGGATGGTGGATGGTGTTCGGTGCGGGATCAGGCTTGGTCCTCGGCAGCGGCCGGGGTCTCGGCGGCGGGTTCCGTGGATTTCTTGGCGGCCGCCTTGCGGGCGGGCTTGGATTTCTTCTCGGGGGCGGAGCCGGTGAGAGTGATGGAGATATGGCTGGAGCGGCGGATGATCGGGCCGGCGGCGCCTTTGGCACGCGGTTTGTAGCGGCGGAGCATCGGGGCGTCGCCGATCACGGCTTCCTTGATGATGAGGGTGTCGGCATCGAGCGAGAAGTTGTTCTCGGCGTCGGCGATGGCCGTCTTGAGGGTCTTGCCGATGAGCACGGCGGCCTTCTTGGGAGTGAAGGTGAGGATATCCAGGGCGTTGGAAACGGGCAGTCCTTGGATCTCCCGGGCGACGTCGCGCGCTTTCTTGGGCGAGAGACGGACATATTTGCTGGTGCTTTTGACTTCCATGGTGCGGAGGACGTGAGGGGTTATTGCGCTGATGCTTGGGTTTCCAAAATGGCGAGGTCGCCGGGTCGCGGCGTGAGTTCGGAGTTGTCGAGGGTTTCGACGAAAAGCCCGCTGACGCTGTGGCGGACGTCGGCGAGGATGGCTTTGCCGTATGGCTGTTGGCCGCGGGTGAGGCGGAAGGTCATGCCGATGCGCGCGCCCTGGCTTTCGCCGATGTTGAGAACGAGCATGCCACTGTCCTGATCGAGGCTGACGATGCGGGCCTGCTGGAGCGATCCGGTGCGGACTTCGGGGCGCGGCTTTTGGCGCAGGCCCAGCACGGCGTCAAGCTCTCTTAAGGAGGTTTCGACACGCATGCGGGCGTCGGGATCGGAAACGACGGCCTGGCGGAGGTATTCGTTGACGGCGGCGGCAAGGCGGGTGGCAGTGGCTTCGAGTTCGGCGATGCGTTCGTTGCCCAGTTGGAGATCGGCGGCGGCTTGGACGAGGCGGTCGTCGCCGCCGTCGAGGAGGTTTTTGCCGAGCGCTTCGAGGCGTTCGCGGACGCGGTCGAGTTGTTCGACGGCCTGTTTTTCGCCGCGGTTGGCTTCTGCGAGGCTTTGCTGGAGGAGGCGGTTGCGGTCTTCCAGTTCGGCGATGGCGATCTGGAGTTTTTCGGTGTCGGGTGCCGTCTGCGCCACGCACATCCCGGCGGCGGCCAGCAGCCCGAGGGCGGTGGCAGCGGCTTGGAAATGGATGGCGCGGATCATGACGGGTGCGGACGGGAAACGGCTTACTTCTTGCCGATGCCGCCGTGCTGGCGGAAGATGCGGGTCGGGGCGAATTCGCCGAGTTTGTGGCCGACCATGTTTTCGGTGA
The DNA here is from genome assembly GCA_041686775.1 of Luteolibacter sp. Lineage (GTDB taxonomy): Bacteria > Verrucomicrobiota > Verrucomicrobiia > Verrucomicrobiales > Akkermansiaceae > Luteolibacter. The sequence continues at coordinate 246,929 of JAWLDG010000003.1, forward strand.
CGTAAACGGGAACGAAGGTCTTGCCGTTGTGGACGGCGAAGTTGTGGCCGACGAAATCCGGCGTGATCATGGAGCGGCGGCTCCAAGTCTTGATGGGCTTGCGGTCGGATCCGGCTTCGGCAACGGCGTCGATCTTGGCAAGGAGCTTCTGATCGACGAAGGGGCCTTTCTTTAGGGAACGTGGCATGGGAGCGTGATTCGGTTAGACGTTGGGAAGGGTTACTTCTTCTTGTTGCGGGGCTCGACGATGAAAACGCTGGTGGTCTTCTTGTGATGGCGGGTCTTCTGGCCCTTGGCGTGGCCCCACGGGCTGAGGAGGTGCTGGCGGCCGCCACCGGACTTGGATTTGCCCTCGCCACCGCCGTTCGGGTGATCGACGGGGTTCATGCACATGCCGCGCACGGTCGGGCGGACGCCCATCCAGCGGGTGCGGCCGGCCTTGCCGGAGGTTTCGTTCATGTGGTCGCGGTTGCCGACCTGGCCGATGGTGCAGAAGCAGCGCTCGTTGAAGCGGCGGATTTCACCGGATGGCATCTTGACGAGCGCCCAGCCGCCGTCGCGGTTGGAGAGCACGGCGAGCTGGCCGGCGGCTCGGGCGACCTTGCCGCCATTTCCGGGGATGAGTTCGATGTTGTGGATCGAGGTGCCGAGCGGCACGGCGCTGAGCGGCATTGCGTTGCCGGTCTTGGGCGCGACGTTGTGGCCGGCGACGACGGTTTGTCCCACTGCCAGGCCGACGGGGGCGAGGATGTAGGATTTCTGGCCGTCCTCATATTGGAGGAGGGCGATGCGGCAGGTACGATTGGGATCGTACTCGATGCCGATGACCTTGGCGGGCATGTCGAGCTTGCGGCGCTTGAAGTCGATGAGGCGGTAGTGGCGCTTGTGCCCGCCGCCGACGTGGCGGCAGGTGATGCGGCCGGTGTTGTTACGGCCGCCGCTGCGCTTGAGCGGGCTGAGCAGGCTTTTCTCCGGTGTCTTCTTGGTGATTTCCTCGAAGGACGGGAGGTTCTTGTAGCGCGCGGAGGGAGTGATCGGCTTGAATTTTTTCAATGGCATGACTCGCGGATCGGTGAGGTGTTACGGTGGGAGCTGCGGTGGCGCGGCTCAGATGAGGTCGAGCGATTCGCCCTCCTTGAGGCGGACGATGGCTTTTTTCCAGCTTTTGGTGCGGCCCTGGTCGGCACGGCGTTTGCGGCGCAGTTTGCCGTCGTAATTGGCGGTGCGGACGGCGACGACGCTCTTTTCGAAGAGTTGTTCGACGGCCTGCTTGATCTCATGCTTGTTGGCCCGGCGATCCACTTCGAGGACGACCTCGTTGTTGGTCTCCTGGAGCATGGTGGCCTTTTCGCTGAGGCGGACTTGTTTGATGACCTGGTAAATGTCTTTCATGATCTCGGTTCTGGGTCCGGGGTTCAGGCGCTGCGTTGCGCGAGGGTTTGAAGGGCGTCGCCGACGACGATGACGGTGTTGGCGAGGAGAAGTTGCTCGACGTTGACGTCGGAGCCGGTGACGAGCTGGACCCATGCGACGTTGCGGGCGGCGAGGTAGGTGGGCTCGTCGAAGGAATTGCCGACGATGAGGATCTTGCCGGGCGTGGCGATGGCGTTGACGGCGGCGACGAAGGACTTGGTCTTGCCGTCGGAAACGGAGAAGGAATCGACCGTCTTGATTTTCCCGCCGCGGACTAGGTCGCCGAGGACGCGGCGCAGGGCGAGCTTGCGGACGTTCTTGGTGACCTTCTTCGAGTAATCGCGCGGGCGCGGGCCGAAGACGACACCGCCACCGACGAAAATCGGGGCGCGTTTGTCGCCGTGGCGGGCGTTGCCGGTGCCTTTCTGGCGGTAGATTTTCTTGTTGTTGCCGCGAACCTCGCCGCGGGTCTTGGTGTTGGCGGAACCGCTGCGGCGGTTGGCGCGGTAGGCGGTGATGAGGTCGTGAACGGCCTGGCGTCCCTTCTCGGGGCCGACCAACACGAGGTTGGCGGCCTGGGCGTCTTCAACGGTGAGTGGCTTGGCGGACATGGCGGTGAATCTTGGGAGTTATATGAATGCCGCGGGTTTTCAGGCGGTCTTCTTCTTGGCGGGACGCACGGTGACGTAGCTGCCCTTGGTGCCGGGTATGGCACCGGAGACGAGAATCACGCCGTCTTCGGGGCGCACGGCAATGACCTTGAGGTTCTGCACGGTGGTGCGAGTGGTGCCCATGTGACCGGGCATCTTCTGGTTTTTCCAGACGCGGCCGGGAGTGGAGCGGCAGCCGATGGCGCCCGTCCGGCGGTGCATCATCGAACCGTGGGTCATGCGCAGACCACCGAAACCGTGGCGCTTGACGGCACCTTGGAAGCCCTTGCCCTTGGAATCGCCGATGACGTCCACCCACTGGCCGGCGGTGAAGGTTTCCACACCGGGGTGGGATTCGGGAAGGTCCGCGCCTGTTTCGAAGCGGAATTCACGGATGAAACGCTTGGGAGTGGAGCCGGATTTCTTGAAGTGGCCGAGCGCGGGCTTGGAGACGCGGAACTCCTTCTGGTCGCCGTAGCCGATCTGGACGGCGCTGTAGCCGTCTTTGTCCGGGGTCTTGGTTTGCAGGATGGTGTTGCCGGAGACGTCGATGACGGTGACGGGAATCATCGTCCCGGCCTGTTCGTCGAACAGGCGGGTCATGCCGATTTTCTTGCCGAGGAGTCCGAGTGACATGGCTGAAAGAATTTAAGATTTGAAATTTGAGATTTGAGATCGCTGCCGGGAGGCAGTGTTAGATGCGGATGGTGATGTCGACGCCGGCGGGGAGGTTGAGCTTCTTGAGCTCGTCCACGGTGCGGGCGGTGGGATCGACGATGTCGAGCAGGCGCTTGTGGGTGCGGATCTCGAACTGTTCGGCGGACTTCTTGTTCACGTGCACGGAGCGGTTCACGGAGAACTTCTCGATGCGGGTGGGCAACGGGATGGGGCCGGCGACGCGGGCACCGGTGCGCTTGGCGGTTTCCACGATCTCCTGGGCGGAGCGATCGATGGCGCGGTGGTCGAACGCGCGGAGGCGGATGCGGATCTTCTGGTTTTCCATGACTTGGGAGATGTGGGGGTTGGTGACGGTTTACGTTGTGGGGTCTGCAGGGCGAGCGATCAGCCCAAGCGTTCGCTTGCGATCTCTTCGACGATATTGGCGGGAACTTGCTCGAAATGGGACGGGGTCATCGAGTAGGACGCGCGGCCCGAGGAGAGGGTGCGCACGGCGGTGGAGTAACCGAACATTTCCTTGAGGGGAACGTTGGCGTGGATGATGGAAAGCAGGCCTTTGGACTCGGTGTTCTGGATGTGTCCGCGGCGGCGGCTGAGGTCGCCCATGACGTCGCCCTGGTAGTCGTCCGGAGTGGAGACCTCTACGGCCATGACGGGCTCGAGCAGGATGGACTTGGCCTTTTTGAAACCGTCCTTCATGGCGAAAATCGCGGCCATGGTGAAGGCGTTCTCGTTGGAATCCACCTCGTGGTAGGAACCGCCGAGAATGTCCACGTGGACGTCGATGACCGGGTAGCCGGCGATGATGCCGTTGGTCATGGCTTCGTTGACGCCCTTGTAGACGGCGTTGATGAAATCCTTGGGAATTTCGCCGCCGACCACCTTGTTCTCGATGGTGAGGCCCTTGCCTTTTTCGTTGGGGCGCATCACGAGGCGGACATGGCCGTATTGTCCGCGGCCGCCGGATTGCTTGACGAGCTTGCCCTCGCCGTTGGCGGTGACGGTGATCGTTTCGCGGTAGGCGATCTGCGGCGCACCGGTATTGGCCTCCACCTTGAACTCGCGGCGCAGGCGGTCCACGATGATTTCGAGGTGCAGCTCGCCCATGCCGGAAATGATCGTCTGGCCGGTTTCCTCGTCGGTCTTGACGGTGAAGGTGGGATCTTCTTCGGACAGCCGACCGAGGGCGATGGCGAGTTTTTCCTGGTCGGCCTTGGTCTTGGGCTCGACGGCCATGGAAATAACCGGCTCGGGGAAACTCGGGGGTTCGAGCACCACGTCGTGGCCGGGAGCGGCAAGGGTGTCGCCGGTGGTGACGTTTTTCAGTCCGACCATCGCGGCGATGTCGCCGGCGTAGCAGGCGTCGATGTCCTTGTGTTCGTTGGCCTGGATTTGGATCAGGCGGCCGACGCGCTCGCTGCGGCGGGTGCGCGGGTTGTAAACGGTGTCGCCTTTTTTCACCACGCCGGAATAGACGCGGAAGAAGACGAGTTTGCCGACGAACTTGTCGGCCCAGAGTTTGAAGGCGAGGGCGGTGAACTTGCCCTGATCGGTGGTGGGAACCTCAATGTGGCGGGTTTCGTCATCCGGGTCCATGGCGATGGCGGCCGGAATGTCGAGCGGGCTTGGAAGGTAATCGACGACGGCGTCCAACAGATATTGCACCCCCTTGTTCTTGAACGCCGAGCCGCCGGCGACAGGGACCAGTTTGTTGGCGACGGTGGCGCGGCGGATGCCCTGCTTGAGTTCCTCGCGGGAAACCGGCTGCTCCATCAGGAATTTCTCGCCGACCGCTTCATCGGCATCGGCGACCGCGTGAAGAAGGGCTTCGTAGGCCTCGGCGGCGGTTTCCTTGAGTTCGCCTTCCAGTTCCCTGATGGTGTAAGTGGAACCGAAGGTGTCGTCATCGGAGAAATAAACGGCCTTCTGATTGACGACGTCGATCTGGCCAGCGAGGTGATCTTCGCAACCAATCGGGATGAGGATGCGGACGGCATTGGCACCGAGCTTTTCCTTCACCTCGGCAAACACGTTGTCGAAGTCGGCACCGGTGCGGTCCATCTTGTTCACGAACACGATGCGCGGCACCTTGTATTTCGAGGCTTGGCGCCAAACGGTTTCGGTCTGCGGCTGCACGCCGGCGACGCCGCAGAACACGACGATCGCACCATCCAGCACGCGCAGCGAGCGCTCGACCTCGGCGGTGAAATCCACGTGGCCGGGGGTGTCGATGATGTTGATCCGCTGTTTCTGCTCGGTGAAAAGTTTCACCGTGCCTTCCTCGGCGCGCTGCCACCATTCGGTGGTGACGGCGGCGGAGGTGATGGTGATGCCGCGCTCGCGCTCCTGCTCCATCCAGTCGGTGGTGGCCGCGCCGTCGTGCACCTCGCCGATCCGGTGGATCATGCCGGTGTAGAAGAGAATCCGCTCGGTGAGCGTCGTCTTGCCCGCGTCAATGTGCGCCGCAATCCCGATATTCCGGGTGCGTTCGAGCACGGTTGGGCGGTTTGGACTGTTCGGATTCACGGCGTGGCGCGGCGCGCGCGCGAGGTGTTTGTGTTAGAAACGGAAGTGGGCGAAGGCGCGGTTGGCCTGGGCCATCTTGTGGACGTCGTCGCGCTTGCGGACGGCGGCACCCTGGTTGTTGGCGGCGTCCTTGATTTCGTTGGCGAGCGCCACGTGCATCGGAGTGCCCTTGCGGTTGCGGGCGTAGCCGACGAGCCAGCGCATGGAGAGCGACTCGGAGCGCTCGGGGGCGACTTCCAGCGGCACCTGATAGGTGGCGCCACCGACGCGGCGGGATTTCACCTCGACGCGCGGCTTGGAGTTTTCGACGGCGCGGGTGATGACTTCGAGCGGATCGACGGTGTCGAGGCCTTCGTTGGCGCGGTCGATGGCGGCATAGACGATGCGCTGCGCGAGGGAGCGCTTGCCGTCGCGCATCACCTTGCTGATGAGGTGGCCGACGAGGGGGCTGTCGTATCGGGGATCGCGGCGATCCGGCTTTTCGTAAACTCGCTTGCGGCGTGGCATGACGTGGTGGGGTTAAGAGGTTCTCTGGAAAATTACTTCTTCTTGCCGGTGGCCGCGGGTTGGCCGGGTTTCGGGCGCTTGGCACCGTACTTCGAGCGGCTCTGGCGGCGCTTGTCCACGCCGAGCGTGTCGAGCGATCCGCGGACGATGTGGTAGCGCACACCGGGCAAGTCCTTCACACGGCCGCCGCGCACCAGCACGATCGAGTGCTCTTGGAGATTGTGGCCCTCGCCGCCGATGTAGGCGATCACCTCGTAGCCGTTGGTCAGGCGGACTTTCGCCACTTTGCGGAGCGCCGAGTTCGGCTTCTTGGGGGTGCGCGTCATCACCTGAAGGCACACTCCGCGACGCTGCGGGCAATTCACGAGAGCCGGCGATTTCGACTTCTCGATCGGAGTGTGGCGTCCTTTGCGGACGAGTTGATTGATGGTCGGCATGGTTTCCTGCGGGGTCTGTGGTTTGGACAAGGGACAAACCGGAGCCGCGACGAGGAAACCTCGCTGAAGCTTTTCTCCGGAGCTGACCCGATAAATTTTCGCTGTATGGATGATCCGCCTTTGCTTGTAAATTGGGGCGGTCCGTATTGCGGGGCGGCGAATCTAGGCCGCAAGCCCGACCTGACAAGCCCTATTTTGGAAATTGCCGTTTTTTTTACAAAACATCGCCGCACCCCCGTACGGGCCGCTCAATTCCGCTGGTAAATGCGCACGTAGTCCACCTCGTAGCGCTGCGGAAAAGGCGTGTCCGCGGGATCACCGCCCGCACCGCCGAGGGCGAGGTTGAGCCGCATCCGGTGCGGCGCGCGGAAGGGATTCACCGTGGGATCGTTGCCGTTGAAGGATTTTGTCAGGTCGTGGCGGTTGAGCGGTTTGCCATCGAGGTAGATCACGATCTCGTTCTCGTCCCACTCCATCACCCACACGTGAAACGACTCGTCCCATTTCTCCGAACCGAATTGTTCGACCGGATGGTGCGAGGAATTCCACAATGGACGGCCTTTTTCATCGGCCTGCACGAAGTTGGCGAGAATCATGCCGCGGTAGTACTCCATGATGTCGATCTCGCCGTTCGCCGGCCAGCGCCCGTGGCCGGTCATCCAGATCGCGGGCCACAGCCCGGGCTTGGCCGCAAAGCGCGCGCGGATTTCGTAGCGGCCGTATTTCCATGAAAGCGACGGCTTGGTGATGAGCGAGGCCGAGGTGTATTTGGCGAAGCGGCGCGAAAGCCGCCAGTCCTTGGAACCGGGTTCGTGGCGGGTGTTTGGAACCCGCTCGCGGCGCGCCTCGATCACCAAGAGACCATCGCGGCAAACCGCGTTCTCCGCCTGATACCACTGCAACTCGTGGTTGCGCTTGAAGCCGTATTCGAAATCCCAGACCTCGCCATCGGGCGGGCCGTCGCGATCGAATTCATCCGCCCACACCAGCTTCCATGAATCGTCGAGCGGCTTGAGCTGCCCGGCGGCCAGAAGCCCGGCTCCGGCCAAAAACCAACATGCCGTGATGAATCGCATCGCCCCGCTACGATGCACGCCCCCCGGATGTTTCCGCAACACCCGTGTTTTCAGCCGCGCGCCGCTTCCGCCGCGGGCAGGCTTTGCGCGGTTTGGGATCTGATTCGTCCGCCCACAGATGTTTCCCCAGCGCAAGCAGCCACACCAATGCCGCCGCCGCCCAACTCCACGCCGCGTAATTGTGGTGTGAAACCCTGACAGCCGGAATGAAATCGGACGTCATCCGCGTGGCCGCCGCGAGCACCGCAAGTCCGATCACCCAGCGCAGCCACACGATCTTGCCACCTAACAGATCATGGCGGCCCGCATGACCGAGGATCACGCGCGCACCCACCGCCATGGTCACCAGTCCGAGGCCGGAGACGAAAAACAGGTGCAGCGATCCGATCCGTGTGAGCGGCCAGACCGCGGCGCACACGAGTCCTGCCGCCATGGAAACGACCGCCCACCGCACCGCCGTCCCCGGCGTGGTCCGTTGCATCACCTTGCGGAACACCGGCGTTTCCACTGCGAACCACACCAACACCACCGCCGCGCGCGACAGTTGCCCGGCCATCGGCCAGCCCCAGGCCTCGAGCGCGAAACTGGCAATCACGCACAACCCCGCAGCTGCGGATAACAAACAGCGCGGCCACCAACCCGGCGGCGGAGATGGTGAAGTCTCGAACGAATGATCGCTCGGCATTCCGAAAAACCGCGGCAACAGGAACGGCGAGATTCCCATCATCGGCAGCAGCAGGAAGCCCTGGAAATACCACAGCCGCGCGAAACGCCAAAGTTCCACCGACACAATACGCCCGCTCGCCAGCCACAGCGCCGCGAGCACCGCACCTAACAGCCCGGCGAACACCAACACGAAACCCGGCGGCGGAATATCGCGCCTCCCGCGCAGTCCTCGCATCGCCATGCCGGTCAGCAAGGCCAGCATCATCGCCGCGAACAAGCCGTCGCCCGTCCGCACCATCCCCCTCGACCACGCCGCCACCATCGCCAGCCAACACCCCGGGATGAGTATCATTTCCCAAACCGTCCATGGTCGTCCGCCCGTCAGTCGCGGAAACGCCGTGCCGAGAAACCCCGCCACAAACGCCCCCATGAAACCCGCAGTCATCATCCGCGCGTGCGCCTCGTTCGGGTAAAACGCCAGATGCCCGCCATAAAACATCGGCCACATCAGCACGCCCCAAATCCCCGCCAACATACCCAGCGGAAACAACATCCGGTAAGGCTCCCCCATCGCCATCGCGACCAAGCGTTTCATCGCCGACATCTGAAAACGCCTTAATGGTGAAATCAAGAGAAATAATTCTTGATTAAGGAGCGGACCGCTCCATGGTTGTCGCGTCATGAGTCACACCGCCACCGTATTCACCCCTGCCGGCACGCCGTTGCCGGACCGCACCGTCGGCGAGATCGTCGCCGAAAACCCATCGCAAGCCCGCGTTTTCCAGTCCTTCGGCATCGACTTCTGCTGTCAGGGCGGCCGCACCTTGCGCGAAGCATGCACGCTCAAAGGCATCGGTCTCGAAACAGTGACCGAGCAACTCGAAGCCGCGGCCGCGGCGAAAACAGCCCCGGAAGACAATCCCGCGCTTCTGCCGCCCGCCGAACTCATCGAACACATCGTGGACAAGCACCACGGCTACCTCCGCGCCGAACTGCCTCGCATTCATGCCATGTCCGAGCGCGTCGCCAAAGTCCACGGCGGCCACACGCCGTCGCTGGTGGAGTTATACCAAGTGTTCCGTGAAATGGCCGACGAACTCGACAGCCACATGATGAAGGAAGAGCAAATCCTCTTCCCGGCAATCCAAGCCCTCAGCGCGGGATCGACGGTGATGCCGCTCGACGGCCCGGTCGCCTGCATGATCCAGGAGCACGACGACGCCGGCGCGGCGCTGGCGCGCATGCGGGACTTGACCAACGGCTTCACCCCGCCACCCGAAGCCTGCAACACCTACCGCGCGCTCTTCGCCGGTCTCGCCGAACTGGAGGAAGACCTCCACCGCCACATTCACCTCGAAAACGCGGTGCTCTTCCCACAGGCGATGGCGATGAACTGATCACGTCAACTGACCATCACCCACCCCAAGCGGGCGTCTCACAGGAGGCGCCCGCTTTTTCGTGGCCGTCATTTCCTTTTCTTCACGAACACAGCCAGCGTCGTCTGTTCGAGAAACTTGCGGCCGTTTTCCTCAAGCTTGAGGAAATCATTGTGCAGCGGGCAGGGGTTGCCAGTGCCGCAATAACCGGCTCCAAACGGACACGGATACTCCTCCAACTCCCGCTCATACAATCCCACGATGTCCGCCAGCCGGATGTCCTTCGGCTCCCTCGCCAGACGGTAGCCGCCGCCAGGACCGGTCACCCCGCGCGTCAGTCCCGCCGAAGCCGCTTCGCTCAGCAGCTTGGCCGCAAGCGCCGTCGGGATCTTCCGCGCCCGGCCCACTTCGCCCGACGAGATCGCCGGCGCGTCCGGCCCGTGGCGCTCCGCCAGATAACTCATCGCCGAAACCGCCTGTCTTGCCAATTTGCCGTAACGGAACATGCGCGAATCCTGCCACCTGCTTCGTAAAAATTCCAGAAAAAAGAATTAATGAAGTTTTTTTCTTGATTAGTCTGGCGGGCCGCGATTTCTTGAAGCCATCAAGCCGGGCTGGCGGCAGCGCATCTGCCGCGGCACCGCCTGGAAAACCAAACTGCAAACCAGCCATGAAAATCCCGTTGATCCTCCCCACCTGCGCCGCACTGCTCCTGATCGGCTGTGGTTCCGAGGAAAAAGCCCGCGAACAGGCCGAGGCCGCGCCCACGCCGAAGGAACTGATCGCCGACAAGCCGGTCACCCACGGCAATCTCATCACTTCGGTCGAGCTGACCACCCCGCTCAACCAGGAATGGGTCGCCAAGGGCAAGGCGACTTACGAAATGAAATGCCTCGCCTGCCACAAACTCGACGACACGCGTATCGTCGGCCCTGGCTGGGGTGGCATTACCGACAGGCGCGAGCCGGAATGGATCATGAACATGATCACAAACGTGGACACCATGCTCGAGACCGATGAGGAGGCCCAGAAGCTGCTCGAACTCTGCCTCGTCCGCATGCCGAACCAGAATGTCAGCGAGCAGGAGGCGCGCGAGATCCTCGAATTCATGCGCGCGAACGACGGCGAGAAATAAACCGAAGAACCATCAACCCGCAAACCAATCCCATGAAAAACACCATCCGCACCACCGCGGCCGCATCGTTGGCGGTCACCGCCGCGATCCTCGCCACCGCATGCAAGCCACCCACGGGTGCCATCCAGAAAGTCGAGGCCGGCACCGCCGCCAAAGTCTATGTCCCGCCCGGAGAGCACGATGAAATGTATAACTTCGTCTCCGGCGGTTTCAACGGCCAGGTCGCCGTCTATGGCCTGCCATCCGGCCGGTTGTTCCGCATCATTCCCGTGTTCGCCGTCGATCCGATGAGCGGCTGGGGTTACAGCGAGGAGACCAAGCCGATGCTGGAGACCACCTATGGCTTCCAACAATGGGACGACCAGCACCATCTCGCCCTCTCCCAGACCAAGGGCGAGCACGATGGCCGCTGGGTTTTCGCCAATGCCAACAACACCCCGCGCATCGCCCGCATCAGCACTGAAACCTTCCGCACCGAGGAGATCCTCGAGATCCCCAACAGCGCGGGCAACCACTCGTCGCCATTCATTACCGAAAACACGGAATACGTCGTCGCCGGCACCCGCTTCGCCGTGCCGATCGACGACGACCCCGCCAAGCGCGACGTGCCGATTTCCAGCTTCAAGGAGAACTTCAAGAGCACCGTCAGCATGGTCTCGATCGCGCCCGACACCGGCCGCATGAAACTCGCCTTCCAGATCCTGCTTCCCGGCCTCGACATCGACCTCGCCCGCGCAGGCAAGGGCAAGTCCCACGGCTGGATGTTCTTCACCTGCTACAACAGCGAGCAGGCCCACACGCTCAAGGAGGTCAACGCCTCGCAGCACGACAAGGACTTCATCATCGCCCTCAACTGGAAGAAGGCCGAGGAACTGGTCAAGGCCGGCAAGGCGCGCACCTCACAAGCCGAATACGTTCACAACGTCTGGGACGAGCACACCCACACCGGCTCCTCAACCATGCTCAACGATGTGCCGATCCTGGACGCCGCCGATCACCCCGATCTGGTCTATCTGATGCCGTGTCCGAAATCCCCGCACGGCTGCGACACCGATCCCACCGGCTCCTACATCGTCGGCAGCGGCAAGCTCGCCTCGCTCATTCCGGTGTTCTCCTTCGACAAGATGCTCAAGGCCATCGAGGCAAAGGACTACGAGCGCGAATTCGCCGGACTGCCGGTCCTCAAATACGAATCGGTGCTTCACGGCGAGGTAAAGAAACCCGGACTCGGTCCGCTGCACACCGAGTTCGACGGCAAGGGCTTCGCCTACACCTCGATGTTCGTCACCTCCGAGATCGTGAAATGGAATATCGATACCCTCGAGGTCGTGGACCGCACTCCCACCTTCTACTCGGTCGGCCACATGACCATCCCCGGCGGCTGCACCGCCAAGCCGCACGGCAAATACGCCATTGCCTACAACAAGATCACCAAGGACCGCTACCTGCCCACCGGCCCGGAACTCACCCAGTCGGCACAGTTGTATGATATCTCCGGCGACAAGATGAAACTGCTGCTCGACTTCCCGACCGTCGGCGAGCCGCACTACGCCGAGGCGCTGCCCGCCGTACTGATCGCGCCGAGATCCAAGAAACTCTACAAGCTCGAGGACAACAATCATCCCTACGTCACCAAGAGCGAGAAGGACGCCCGGGTCGAGCGCGAGGGCAATGTGGTGCATGTGTACATGACCGCCATCCGCTCCCACCTCGCGCCCGACAACATCGAGGGCATCAGAATAGGCGACGAGGTCTATTTCCACGTCACCAATCTCGAACAGGACTGGGACGTGCCACACGGCTTCGCCATCAAGGGAGCCACCAATGCCGAGATTCTGATCATGCCCGGCGAAACCTGTACCCTCAAGTGGATACCCGCCCGCGTCGGCATTGCCCCGTTCTACTGCACCGACTTCTGCTCGGCGCTGCATCAGGAAATGCAAGGCTATGCCCGTGTCTCGCCAGCCGGATCCGAGGTGCCGCTGCGCTTCGGCATCGGCGATACCGCGCCGGAATAACAAACCGCCACCGGCCGTTGATCTTCATGAAACGCCTCCATCCAGTCACCCGCATCCTGCTGGTGCTCCCGCTGATCGCCATGGCCTTCGCATGGGCGCAACCCGCATGGCAGATCAAGCTCTGGGCACCCCAGTACCCGGAAGGACTCGGCATGCGGATCTGGCTGGATGGAATCACTGGCGACGTGGATGTCATCAACGGCCTCAACCACTACATCGGAATGCGGGAAATCGAAATGGAGATATTCCCCGAATTCCGTTTCATGAAAGGTCTCCTGCTGGCGCTCATCGCCATCGGCGCGCTCCCGGTGCTCACCGGCAGGAGGCCGTTCCTGTGGGCCTTCGTGATCGTGCTCTTCGCCGCCGCCGCGGCGGGGCTGGCCGACTACTGGTATTGGTCGCGCGAGTTCGGTCACAACCTCGATCCGAAAGCGGCGATCTCGGTTCCCGGCATGACCTATGACCCGCCGCTCATCGGTTACAAGGTGATACTCAACTTCGTCGCGTTTTCCGCACCCGACACCGGCGGGTACCTTCTCATCGGGGCGGGCACGTTCGCCACGCTCCTGCTCGCATGGGACATTTGGCGCGGCTGGAGGCTGAAAATCAAAGCCCCCGTGTCCTCCATCTGGTTTGCCGCGGCCGCAATGATCATGCTCCCCGCCTGCGAACGGACTTTCAGGCCCATTGATTTCGGCAACGAGGATTGTGCCGAGTGCAACATGACCCTGGTGGACAAACGCTACGGCGCCCAATACGTCACCGGCAAAGGCAGGATCTTCACTTTCGATGACGTCAACTGCCTCGTCGAATGGATACTCCGCGAACCCGCCGCAAGCGATGACAAGCCGTTGTATTATGTGGTCGATTTCAACCAGCCCGGCGAATTCATCGATGCGACTAAAGCGGTCTATCTTCATCACAAGAAACTCCGCTCGCCGATGCGCGCCGATGCCGCCGCATTCATCGATCTCTCCTCCGCCCGGGCGGCCATGAAAGATCTCGGTGACGATGGTAAAGTCCTCAACTGGGAGGAAGTGATGGAAATGTTCAAACCCAGGTAACCGACATGCTCCGCGCCGTTTCCATCTTTGTCATCCTGCTCCCGCTGGGACAAACCAGTGGCGCGGATATCGATGTTGGCGCGGGCAAGACCCACACCACCGTTACCGCGGCCATCGCCGCCGCTGCCTCCGGCGACACGATCCGCGTCCATGCCGGAACCTATCGCGAAGGGAAACTCGTCATCGACAAGCCGCTCACCCTCGAAGGCGTCGGCAACCCGGTTCTTGACGGCGGGAAGAAACACGAGGTGCTCGCCATCACCGCCAGCGATGTCACCGTGCGCGGGTTCACCGTGCGCGACAGTGCCCATGGCGGCATGGACGACCCCGCCGGCATCCGTGTGAGCGGCGCGGAACGCGTCACCATCGAAAACAACACACTCACCGATTGTTATTTTGCCATTTATCTCGGCAAAGCCAAGCACTGCACGGTTCGTGACAATGTCATTACCGGTAATCCCCGAGGCGAGCACGATACCGGCAATGGCATCCATCTCTGGTCCTGCGAGCACATCACCGCCACAGGCAACACCATCCGCCGCCACCGCGATGGCATTTATCTGGAATTCGCCAATGACTCGGTGATCGAGCGCAACTACGTGGACGACTGCCTGCGCTACGGACTGCACTACATGTTTTCCCACCGCAGTGCATATCGCCACAACACCTTCTCCAACAGCGGCGCGGGCGTGGCCGTGATGTATTCGCGAAACGTGGACATGAGTCACAACCGCTTTGTCCGCAACTGGGGCGCCTCGTCCTACGGACTGCTTCTCAAGGACATGACTGACGGCACCGTCAACGGCAACGACTTCGATTCCAACACCACCGCCATCGCCATGCACGGGTCGAACCGCATGACCGTCGAGGGCAACCGCTTCGCCAACAACGGCCGCGCCATCCAGGTGCAGGGCAGCAGCACCGACAACACCTATCGAACCAACAACTTCACCGGCAACTCGTTCGACGTCGCCGCCGAGGGTGATCTCACGAACAACCGCTTCGAAAACAACTACTGGCAGAAATACGAAGGCTACGACCTCAAGCGCGACGGCACCGGTGACGTGCCATACCGGCCGGTGAGCCTCTACTCGGTGGTCGTCGGCCGCGTGCCCTCCGCGATGTTGCTGATGCGCAGCCCGATCGTGCACCTGCTCGACCAGGCGGAGAAGGCGTTTCCCACCATCACGCCCGAGCGCGTCACCGATGAAAAGCCCGCGATGAAACCCCATCCGTTTCCCCTAACGAAACCCGATCCACAACCATGAAGACCCCAATCCGCATCCTCGCCACCGCAGCCACGGCCTTGCTGATCGCCGCCTGCCAGAAATCCGAAACCACCACCACGACCGCCGCCGATGATGCTCCGGCAACACCCGGATCCGGACAGTCCGCGGTTGTCGATGAAGTTTCCCAGCCCGACATCGTCAAGATCGCCGTCGGCAGTCCCGACCACACCACGCTGGTCACCGCGGTCAAGGCCGCGGAACTCGTCGACACGCTCACCAATGCCGGACCGTTCACCGTGTTCGCACCCACCAACGCCGCCTTCGACAAACTGCCCGCCGGCACCGTCGAGAATTTGTTGAAGCCAGAAAACAAGGACAAGCTCTCCGACATCCTGCAATACCACGTCCTGATCGGCGGCTATCCAGCCGAGCGACTCAGCGATGGAGCCACCATCGGCACCGCCGGCGGACCCGCCGTGAAAATCTCGGTCGTGGACGGCAAGGTTGTCGTCAACGGCAGCGCCACCGTCATCGGCACTGTCGATGCCTCCAATGGCATCGTCCATGTCGTGGACGGTGTGCTGTTGCCGCAGTGATTTTCAAATTTCAAATTTGAATTTTCAATTACCCACCATGATCACCGCCCGCAATCTCAGCAAGACCTTCGGCCGCCTCAAGGCGCTCGATTCGGTCAACGTCGTGCTCGGAGCGGGAAGGTCGGTCATGCTCATCGGTCCGAACGGATCGGGGAAAACCACCTTCATCAAGTGTCTGTTGGGGCTGGTGATACCCGACGAAGGATGGGTGACTCTGGACGGCGAGGACCTGCTCGCCGATCCGGCCTTGCGGGCGCGCATCGGCTACATGCCGCAGATCGGGAGGTTTCCTGATCATCTCAAGGTCGGCCAGATCATCGACATGATGAAAGGCATCCGCAGCGGCACCCACACGCGGCTCGACGAGGAGTTGATCGACGCATTTGAAATCCGCAAGTTCGCGCACAAACCCGCACGCACGCTGTCCGGCGGGATGCGGCAGAAGTTGAGCGCCTGCCTCGCTTTTCTGTTCGATCCCGACGTGCTGGTGCTCGACGAGCCCACCGCCGGACTCGACCCGATGGCCGCGGAGATTCTCAAGGAAAAGGTCAAAGTCGTAACCGGCAATGGCAAGCTGGTGCTGCTCACCTCACACATCCTCAGCGACCTCGAAGACATCACCAGCGAAGTGCTATATCTCATCGAGGGCCGCGTCCAGTTTCACAAGCCAATGGCCGATCTCGCCGAGGAACACGGCGAACAACGCCTCGGTCCGCTCATCGCACGCATCATGAAATCCGCACACCATGGCTAGAATCGTCAAATACGTCCTCCGCGACATCCTGCGCAGCCGCTTCGTGCTGACCTATGCGGTTTTCCTGCTCGCCGCGTCGTTCGGTCTCTTCCACCTCGGCGGGGAGATTTCCAAGGGCCTCGTCGGCCTGCTCAGTCTCGTGCTGCTCGTCGTCCCGCTCGTCTGCCTGGTGTTCGGCACCATCCATTTCTATAACTCGTATGATTTCATCGAACTGCTCGCCGCACAGCCGATCAAGCGCCGCAGCATCCTGATGGGCCAATACCTCGGCGTCGCCGGCGCGTTGGTCGCCGCGTTGCTCGTCGGCGTTGCCCTGCCGGTGCTGCTCTATGCCGCCTCGCCTACCGGTTTTATTCTGTTAGGAGTGGGCGTCGCGCTCACCGTGCTGTTCACCGCCATCGCCTTCCTCGGCGCGGTGGCCACCCGCGACAAGGCGCGCGGCATCGGCCTGGCATTGCTGGTATGGTTCTACTTCGCACTGCTTCACAATGGCGTGATGTTGCTCGTCATGCTGTTCTTCGAGGATTACCCGCTCGAAAAACCGACCATGGCAATGATCGCGCTCAACCCGATCGACCTCGGCCGCATCATCGTCCTGCTGCACATGGACGTCTCCGCGATGATGGGATACACCGGAGCGCTGATGAAGGACATGCTCGGCACCGCCACCGGAATTTCATCGGCCGCGGGCATCCTTGTCCTGTGGGCCGTGCTTCCCGTGCTATTCTCGCTGCGGATCTTCCGCCGCAAGGACCTCTGAATTGACACGGTTTCCACCTGCACTTACTGCCGTCCCACCTCAGTGAGATCCGTCCGTTCCATCATCCTGAAGCTCACCGCGCTGGCAATGATCCTGCTCATGCAGGGTCCGGCGATGCTGGTGCAGGAGGTGGCATGGGTGCAAATGCTGGTCACCTACACCCAGGAGCGCGGCTTGAAACGCGGGGTGATCGAGACCTTCGACGGCAATCATCCCTGCGAGCTGTGCAAAAAGGCCGAGCAACTCAGGCAGCAGGAACCACCGCAGGATTCTCGTGAAAAGCAGCTGCCGACCCAGCGCCCGCGCCTGGCTTGGGCGGAGATGATTTCCAGCGATATGCTGAATCTGCCGGCGCTTGCCGGGCATGACATTTCCCTGCCGGTGCTTGCATGCACTGCGCGGGATTCCGGGATTGGCGCCATCGCGCCGGACTCGCCGCCGCCCGAACAGGGTTGAGCTGGCAGCCAGATCGTTGCATGCCACATGGCATGTGGAAACCAGGCTGCGGGCAGGATGCCCGCGCCACGTGGCCCGGGCATCCTGCCCGCAGCCAACTCATCACCCGCGCACCATCGCGCACATTGATCACACCTCATCCACTCATGAATCCTTTCCATCATCACTTCCTTGCCGCGGCCACCATCTGCGGCGCAGTTTGCAATACCTCCACCGCCCAGGACGCCATGCGCCCGCTCGATCCCCTCTATGTGAGATCCAGCCTGCTGCCGCGAGCCGGATCGCCCACCGAACACATCGTCGGCACCGAATCCCTGCGCCATGCCGACACCGCCGCCATGGTGCGCAACCTGCCCGGTGCGGCGATCGTCCGCAACGGCTCGCAAACCGGCATCGTCCAACTACGCGGGCTCTCCGGCGACCGCGTGGCAGTGCGCGTCGATGGCATGACGATCACCCCGGCGTGCCCGAACCACATGGACCCGCCGCTCCATTACGCCCATCCGTCCGGCGGCGACCGGATCGAACTCATGGCCGGCATTTCCCCGGTCAGCGCCGGTGGCGACCACATCGGCGGCGCGCTTCTTGTCAAAAGCGCGAAACCGCAATTCGCCGCTGATAATTCCACCCTGTTGACAGGCGCACTCGGTGCCTCGTTTTTGGGAAACCAGGACGCGACCCTGCTCAAGGCCGATCTATCCACCGCGGGCGAAAACACATTTTTGCAATACCGCGGCAGCGCCGCCACCGCGGATGACCTCCGCTACCCTGGCGGCACCGTGAGCGCGAGCGGCTATGACACCACCAGCCACGACATCATCGCCGCCTGGCGCACCGCCGGTGGATTCATCGCCGTGGACATCGGCTTCTCCGCCACCCGTGATGCCGGCACACCCGCCCTGCCGATGGACATGATCCGGGACGATGCCTGGCGATTCGGCATCACCCACAAGGAAAACTTCGATTGGGGCACCTTGGAAAACCGGATGTACGTGCATGATATCGATCACCTGATGGACAATTACACGATGCGTCCGGTGATGCCCGGTGCCATGGCGATGGAGTCGCCCGCGGCCAGCCGCGATTACGGCTGGCGGGCCGGTGTCACTCTGCCGCGCGGCGATGACGAGCTGCGAGCCGGCATCGATCTTCATCGAAACGAGTTCGAGGCCGAACAGGTGGCAAAATCCGGAATGATGGCCGGTGCGCGACGCGACACCTTCGCGGACAACACCCGCACCCGCTACGGCGCATACGCCGAATGGGAAAGAAAACACTCCGCATCATGGAGTTCGCGATTCGGCCTGCGCGGCGATGTGGTGACCAGTGACGCCGATGCGGTGAAAAACGCCATCCTGCCGCCTCCCGGGCCGATGCGCGATGCCATCCTAGCGGATCAGGCGCGCTTCAACGCCGCCGACCGCTCGTTCACCGACGTGTTGCCCGCGCTCACCGCGGCGCTGCGCTTCGAGCCGGACGAACAAACCGGCATCGAACTCGCGGTGGCCCTGAAAAGCCGCGCGCCGTCACTGGTCGAACGCTACCTGTGGACTCCGCTCAACGCCAGCGCCGGTCTCGCCGACGGCCGCACTTACCTCGGCAACCTAGGGCTCGACCCGGAAACCTCGTTCCAGGTGTCGCTCGCCCTCACCCGCGAAGGCGAATCGTGGAATGCCGGCATCACGCCGTTCTATCAAAGTGTGAACGATTACATCCAGGGCATGCCGATCAACCGCATGGCGAACGGCCAGCCGGTCCTGCAATATGACAACATCGACCGCGCCGAGTTGTATGGTTTGGAGCTGACCGGCGGATGGCAAATCAACAAACAATTCAGACTCGACGGCAGCGTCAGTCATGTCCGGGGACGCAACAGGGAAACCGGCGATGACCTGTATCGCATCTCCCCGCTGCATGGCCTGCTCGATCTGGGATACGAACACGCCGCCTGGGAGGCCCATCTCGAATGGATCTGGGCGGATTCGCAAAGCCACGTGGCAACCACACAGGACGAAACCGCCAGCCCCGGCTACGGCATCCTCAACCTGCGCGTGGCCAGGACCTTCGCCGATGCCGTGCGCGTGGAAGTGGGTGTCGAAAACCTGTTGGACAAACACTACGCCGACCACCTCGGCGGGGTGAACCGCGTCGCGGGTGGCGATCTGGCCCTCGGCCAGCGCATTCCCTCCGCCGCCCGTTTCGCCTACGTCTCGCTCGACTGGGAATTCTGACCGCCGCGAACCGCATCGAGGATCGCGCGGTGCACGTCCGCGGCGCTGGCCGCGGGCGTGTCGCAGCCCAACAACACCGGCCGCTCGCCCGGCGGCACTCGGTCACGGCCGTGCGAGCCCTTTACCAGCGTGGCTTCGAGCGGGATCACCTCCAGCAGGCCGCGCAGGCCGAGTTTTTTCTTCAGCAGGAATTTCGCGATGGCGAGCTTCGGCAAACGGATCGCGGGATCGATGAACAATTCGCAAGGGTCGTAGCCGGCCTTGCGGTGGATGTCCACGCAGCGCGCGAAGTCGGGAGCGAGCGCGTCGTCATTCCAATAGTAATAGGTGAACCACGCGTCCGGCTCGGCGACCGCGATGAAGTCCCCCGCCCTCTCGCTGCCGGTGCCTGCGGACCATGCTTCACCCGGCACCCGCACCTCCTCGATGCCCGCCGTGTTTTCCAACAGCTCGCGGACTTCATGCAGGATCGAGCGGTCATTCACATACACGTGAGCCACCTGGTGATCGGCTACAGCGAAGGCGCGGCAGCCGCCGCAATCGAGCGTCTCGCGGCCGAGCTCGTCTTTGATCGAAAGCCAGCCGCGGGCACTGAACAGGCGGTTGAGGTGGACCGGCCGGCTGACCGGCGAGATGCCGTATTCGGACAGCACCAACACGCGCACGCCGCGGCTTTCGTAATAACAGATCAACTCGCCGGCGACGCGGTCGATTTTCTTCAACTCGATTGGCACGACCGGCGAGTCCGGGCCGTCCTTTTGAAGGCAATAATCGAGGTGGGGCAGATAAACCAAACTGAGGGTCGGCGAATGTCGCTCCTCGACCCACTTGGCTGAGGCGGCGATCCATTCCGAAGAAGCGATGCCGGCCGCCGGTCCCCAGAACGAACGGAACGGAAACTCGCCGAGGTCCTGCTTGATGCGCTCGCGCAGGTCCATCGGCTGCGTGTGGATGTCGAAGATCTTGCGCCCGTCCGCCGGATAGAGCGGGCGCGGGGTGATGGAGATGTCCGCGCTGGAATACATGTTGTACCACCAGAACAGCTTGGCGCAGGTGAAACCGGGGATCTCGCGCCGAAGCTTGTCCCACAGTTTTTCGCCATGGACGATGTGGTTGCTTTGTTTCCAGAAGCGCACTTCGGCGGACTCCCGGTCATACCAGCCGTTGCCGACGATCCCGTGCTCCGCGGGCGTGGTGCCAGTGACGATGGACGACTGCGCGGTGCAGGTCACCGCCGGGAATTCCGGCTGCCACGACTGCCTGCCATGTTTCGCGGCGAATTCGGTTAGAAACGGCGTGTGCTCCCCGAGCAGGGATTCGGAAAGACCCACGATGTTGATGACGGCGGTTCGTTGCATGATTACGATTCAGGGCAGATTGATACTGAAATTTCCGCGCGCAACGGCTTGCCTAGTGCGCTGCGTGGGAAGACATCGGGAAAAACCGGCGGCCGCAATCGCCACGGACCCGGCACCGCGGCCGAGTGGTCATTCACCAACGTCTCGACCATCGCATGGTCTATCGTCGGATCGAACACCGGCACCAGTGCGTGACCCGCACGCTCGTCCGGCACCGGAACGACCACCACCGAGCCCGGCGCAAGCCGGTTGCCTGAGAGCTGCACCAAAGCGCGCTCGATATCCTCCGGATCCACCAGCTCGCCGAGCACCTTGACCCGCAAGTCCGCCCGGCCGAGCGGCGTAAGCAGATTTCCTTCAATTTCCACCCGGTCGCCGGTGACATGCCAATCGCCTGCGCGCGGAATAAAACGCCATTCATCCTCCTCTTTCACCAGCGTGCCGGAAAACAAGGCG
Source organism: Luteolibacter sp. (assembly GCA_041686775.1). Taxonomy (GTDB): domain Bacteria; phylum Verrucomicrobiota; class Verrucomicrobiia; order Verrucomicrobiales; family Akkermansiaceae; genus Luteolibacter. The sequence continues at coordinate 268,315 of JAWLDG010000003.1, forward strand.
GGGCCGGCGATTTCCAGACGACCGTCATCCGCAAGGCGCGTCCGCCAGATGGGCAACAGCGGAAGCGGCGCGGGCTGATATGGCTGTTCCAGCGCGGAGAAATCCTGCGTGGCGATCTGCGAGGCGGCCTCGGTCATGCCATAACTCGCGAGCACCGGCCAGCCGAGCATGCGCGCCGCGCGCCCGGTTTCCAGATCGAGATGTCCGCCGCCCACCACCACCGCTCGCAGTGAATGGCGGGTTCGGATTCCAGCCTTCACCAGATCATGCACCTGGGTTGGAACCAGCGAGGTGTGAGTGACTTCGTTTTCCGTGAGCCACGCGGCGAAGGAGGCCGCATCCCAGCGCCAGTCGAAACGGGCGTATCGGCAACCGGCCTCATGAGCCCGCGCCGCCACGCCGAAGCCTCCCACATGATGCAAGGGCAGCGCGAGCCCCCAGCATGAGGTCCGTGTCACTCCGAGATGGCGGTTCACCGCCGCCGCGGATGCGAGCAGCGCGGTTTTCGAGAGCGCGATCCATTTCGGCGCTTCGGTGCTGCCGGAAGTCGCGAAGAACACGTGCCCGCGCAATTCCGGCAAGGGCGGCAATTTTCCCGGGAAATTCCCCGCCGCGAAGGGTGTGGCTTCGATCCAGAACGAACGGGTGACCAGCACGGCAGGAGTCATCGGATGGCGGAGTGGATTCGAGTGGCGTTCGGAAACAGGCGCCACATTCCTGTTAGCAATGACAGGTCCATGGCAGCGCGTCGAGCAGATCGTCAAATCCCAGACCATGTCCCGGCGGCGGCTGGAATGCGGGCGACCACGGTCCTAACAGCTCCGTGAACGCGTCCGGCTCGAACAAATGATGCGTCTGCACGCCGCATGCGGCGATCATGCCCGGGAATTGCAAACCCATCCGTGCCGCCTCCCACGCCGCGAAGGCCTGGCCGAGCGGGTGGTCCATATAACCCGTCACCACCAGCCGCTGATGGTTGGCAAGCGCCGCCTCCGCCAGCAGATACGGCTCGTCCACCGCCGGCTTGATCACCATCACCTGCGCCGCCCGGCTCTGCGGCGCGGCCTCGCGGTCCACCGCCAACTTCACCCGCGTCTGCCGGCGCAGCGCCGTCCATGCGGAATCCGAATACGGGCAGGGATCCTCGACGAAATCGATGGTCGCTCGCGTGCGGTCCGCCAGGCCTGTTAGAAATCCGGCCGCGGCATCCGGATCGAGTGACTCGTTGAAATCCAGCCGCCAGCCGAGCGCGGGATGGGCGGCGGCCATCTCGTCGATGAAGCGCGCTTCCTCCGCCGGATTCCTGCCGCATTTCAGCTTCACCAGCCGGAAGCCGGCTTCCACCGCGCGCTCGACCTCCGCCACATCGCAGGCAGTGAGTGTGGCGTGGCTTTCCGGCACTTCCATTTCCTCGAATAGCGATCTCTCGAAGCGCCGTGCGACACGGTCGAACTCGGCGCAGCGCAGCGCCCGTCGCACGATCGGCCAGCGCCGCGCGCCTGCGAGGTCGGCGAGGCATTTTTCCAGCGGCGGATCGCCCAGTTCCGGCCACGGATGGATGCAGCCGTAGCCGCCATCGACGCGGATCAGCGCGCCTTGGAAGTCGCGGCGTTCGGCCAGCGCGTTGAGGCGCCGGCGCGAACGCAGACGGTAGAGCGAGTAGAAAGGTTTGGCGGAAGGATCGGTCACCGGCCAAGCGATAAGCCGGGGTGCCCGCCGTGGCAACCACACGAACGGAATGGCGTTTTGAAAACGCCATCATGCGCAATGGCGGCTTGAAGCCGCCTGTGCGGAACATGGCTGCCAGGAGGCAGCCACTCCACTCAGAAGCCCGGAGCGGGGACGGTGGTGTCCTCCAATTCCTCGGTGCGGCGGCGCAGGATGCGGTCGGCGATCTCGCGGGTCATTTCCGCCAGCAGCAACCACAGGTGGGAGCCCGCGCGATAATCGGCGGGCGCGATGTGTTTCACCCGTCCGGCGTGCGTGGAGAGCTGGAAGCACTTGCGGAACGAGCGCCCCGAGGGATCGGCGGGATTGTAAACCGCGATGCCGTGGCCGCCGTTGCGGTTCATCACCGTGAAGCAGGGCACGTCGGTCGGTCCGTCACCTACATAAACCATGTTTTCGAACGGGATCGGCCGCTGGTCGGGCGGCATGTGGTCGTTCACGTCCTGGTCGTAACGCAGCATGCCCTTGTTGATGCGGAACAGGAACTGCGTCTTGGTGGTGTGCGAGATGACACGTTTCGGGAAACTGATGCGACCCTCGGAATCCTCGCCGAACTCACAACCGAACATCGCCTTGACGTGCGGCTTCAAGCGCGAGCCGTCGAGCAACGCCTTGAGGCCGGAAGAGATGATATAATGTTCCACCTTGATGCCCGCCAGCTCGTGCTCGGATTTGAGGGCGGCTTTCGGAAGTTCTTCGAACAATTCGGGCAAGCCGGGAAAAAACCTCAGCCCGGCACCCAGCTCGGTGAGGCGCGCATTGGTCACATTGTCCATGCCGAGGTAATCGAGCAGGCATTTCATGTAGGCCAGCTCGCCATCCCACCGTTGCTCGTGAACCAGCGCGTTGCAGCGTTTCCAGAACTGCGCCGGGTCGATCCCGAATTCGGGAAACAGCACGTCGTCCTGCATGTAGCAGGGGCTGAGCGTCTGGTCGTAGTCGTAAACCAGTGCGATGATATTCTGCGGAGCGGCCATTGTGACGGGATGAGGCAAGCCGATGCCCCGGCACCCGGCAAGGGGCAAATGCGTCGCTTCTCGCTTGATCCCGGGCGGGCTCGGTCGTGTGATGGCCGCCGCAATCCAGAACACGCCGATGAAACTCGAAACCCAATGCCTCCACGCCGGTTATTCGTCCGATCCCGCCACCAATGCCTGTGCGGTGCCGGTTTACCGGACCTCGTCCTACGTCTTCAACAGCACCGAACACGCGGCGAATCTTTTCGCGCTCAAGGAGCTGGGAAACATCTACACGCGCATCATGAACCCGACGAACGACGTGCTGGAACAACGCGTGGCGGCGATGGAAGGCGGTGCCGCGGGACTTGCGGTGTCCTCCGGCACCTCGGCGATTTTCTATGCGATCATCACGCTCGCCCGCGCCGGCGACAACATCGTCTCCGCCCGCAACCTCTACGGCGGCACCTACACGCAGTTCAAGGACATCCTGCCCGCGCTCGGCATCGAGGTGCGGCTCGTGGATTCAAACGATCCACAGAATTTCGCGGCCGCGGCGGACGAGAAAACGCGCGCTTTTTTCTGCGAGAGCGTCTCGAATCCGGCTTTGGAAATCTCAGACATCGAAGCCATCGCAAACCTCGCCCATGGTCTCGGGCTGCCGTTGATCGTGGACTCGACGTTTTCCACACCCTACCTTGCCCGGCCGATCGAGTTCGGCGCGGACATCGTGGTGCACTCGCTCACCAAATGGCTCGGCGGCCACGGCGCGGGCATCGGCGGCATCGTGGTGGATTCTGGAAAATTCAATTGGGCCGCGGGCAAACATCCACTATTCGACGAACCGGATCCGTCATACCACGGCCTGCGCTGGGGCCACGACCTGCCCGCCCCGCTCGCGCCGTTGGCCTACATCCTGCGCATGCGCACCGGTCCGCTGCGCAACCTCGGCGCCTGCCTCTCGCCGGACAACGCGTGGATCGCCCTGCAAGGGATCGAGACGCTGCCGCTGCGCATGGAACGGCATTGCGAAAACGCACTCGCCGTGGCGAAACATCTGCAAGGCCACCCGTCGGTCGAATGGGTCCGCTTCCCTTCCCTGCCCGGCGACCCTCAGGAAAAGGCGAACGGAAAATACCTCCGCGGCAAGGGCGGATCGATGGTCGTCTTCGGCATCAAGGGCGGTGCCACGGCCGGCTCGAAGTTCATCGACTCGCTCAAGATGTTCAAGCACCTCGCCAACGTCGGCGATGCCAAATCACTGGCCATCCACCCGGCCACCACCACCCACTCCCAGCTCAATGAAGAGCAGCAACTCGCCGCCGGCATACCGCCGGAAATGGTGCGGCTCTCGGTGGGCATCGAGCACATTGACGACATCCTCGCCGACCTCGACCAGGCGCTCGCGGCGGCGGGAAACCAATAGGAACCGCCCGATCCAACAACACCATGAAAGAAGCCATCTTCTCCAAAATCCGCAGCGCCACCTCCGCGCTCAAGACCAAGGCTCCGCTGCCGGATTATGATATCTCGATCACCCACTCGCAGCCAAAACTCGAAGGCACTGATCTATGGGAAATTTTCCGCCGCAATTTCGCCGCGGTGCACGGTCGCGCGATGACTTCCGCGGACGAACTGGCGGGTTTTCTCAAAAGCGCCAACCAACACCACGGCTACTGCGACCCGGCACTGATGGATGCGGTGGGATCGAAACTCGCCGCCGCCGGGCTGACGGTGGAAACCACCTACGACCGCGGACGCTACGACGATTACCAATTCGGCATCACCCGCGCCAGCGGCGCGATCGCGGAATCCGGCACGGTGATTCTCGATGACGACCGCACCTCGCACCGCCTCGCCGCGCTTTCGCCGTGGGTGCATGTGGCGGTGTTGGGAATACACGAAATACACCGCACGATTTCCGATGCCATCGCGGCGCTCGGTGACAGCCCGAACATCATCTGGTGCACCGGACCCTCCAAGACCGCGGATGTCGAAGGCATCCTCATCGAAGGCGTCCACGGCCCGGGCGAGCAGATCGCGCTGCTGGTCTGAGCGTGGCGGCGATCATAGGTCGCCGCCATCTCCGTCCTTGTCTTTCCCTTTTCGCATCAGGAACCACCAGAACAGGCCCAAGTGTGCCAGAACCACAACGACGGCCGCAGCCACCGCGATCCACAAGGCGGAGTTCATGGCGGCATGATGAGTTCCGGCATCCGCTCCACCAGCCGCAAAATCCCGCCTGTGCATGGATCACATGCTGTGCTTGATTCCCGCGCGTGCCCGCCACCGATCCATCATTGCCCGAACTGCTTTCCCCGGCGGGAAACCGGGACTGTGCCCGCGCGGCGGTGGCGGCGGGGGCCGATGCAATCTACTTCGGGCTGCCCCGCTTCAACGCGCGGATGCGGGCGGACAATTTCACCGAGGACGACCTGCCGGAGTTGATGGATTGGCTCCACCGCCACGGCGTGAAGGGTTTCGTGACGATGAACACGCTGGTCTTCACCGGCGAACTGGAGGCGGCTGAGGAACAACTTCGCAAAATCGCCGCGGCGGGCGTGGACGCGCTCATCATCCAGGACCTCGGTTTGGCAAAACTCGTACGTGAGATCGCGCCGAATGTGGAACTCCACGCATCCACGCAGATGACGATCACCTCGCCGGAGGGATTGGCGTTCGTCGAGTCCCTGTTCCCGCTCGAACGCGCGGTGCTGGCCCGCGAGTTGTCTGTCAGGGAAATCGAGCGCTTTCACTCGCCGCGAACGCCGTTGGAGGTGTTTGTGCATGGTGCCTTGTGCGTGGCCTATTCCGGCCAATGCCTCACCAGCGAATCGCTCGGCCAGCGCAGCGCGAACCGCGGCGAGTGCGCGCAGGCATGCCGCATGCCTTATGAAATCGTCGTCGATGGCGAAACGCGCGATCTCGGCGAAGTGCGATACCTGCTCAGCCCGCAGGATCTCGCGGCAGTGGACTTGATTCCGGACCTGGTGAAAGCCGGAGTGAAGTCGTTCAAGATCGAGGGCCGGCTCAAATCGCCCGAATACGTCACCGCCGTAACGCGCGTCTATCGCAAGGCGCTTGATGCGGCCGTTGAAAACCTAACATCTCCAGTCACCGTATCCGACCGCTACGCGCTGGAGATGACATTCTCGCGCGGCCTATCCACCGGCTGGCTGGCCGGCACGGATCATCCCTATCTCACGCACGGCCGCTTCGGCAAAAAACGCGGTCCGCTGTTGGGCGAAATCACCGATTGCTCGCCGGGCTGGATCAAGCTCGGCAACACCACCGGCGTGCCGCTCGCCGCGGGCGACGGCGTGGTGTTCGACGCCGGGGAAAACCGCGACATGGAGCAGGGCGCGCGAATCTGGAAGATCGAAGGCGACCGCATCGTTTTCCACAAGACCTACAGCGGCATCAACTTCGATCGCATCAAGCCCGGCCACAAGGTTTACAAAACCTCCGACCCGAAACTGGAAAGCGAACTGCGCAAATTCTGGCAGAACGCGAAACCGGCGGAGAAAAAAACGCCTTTGCATCTAACAATATCCGGAAAACCCGGCGAGCCCCTGACTGTAGCGGCGGTCTATGACCGTCGCACGCTTCCCGAGGATGACCAACGACGGTCACAGACCGACGCTACAGTTTCATCCACCACCCCAGTCGAACCCGCCACGAAGCGTCCGCTCGACGACACGACACTCGCCGCCCAACTCGGCCGCCTCGGCGGAACTCCTTATGAACTCGCCTCGCTCGACAACCGTTTGCAAGGCGACTGCCACATCGCCCTCTCCACGCTCAACGAACTCCGCCGCGCCCTCGTCGCGGCACTCGACCAACAAGGAGCGCCGGCTTCAGCCGGCAAAATCACCACCACCGCCACCCACCGCGATTTTCTTCCACTGATCACCGATCACCCGGCAACCGGCACTCCGGCGGAGCCGGCATTGTCCGTCCTCTGCCGCGACATGCATCAACTTCACGCCGCCATCGAGTGCGGTGTGGAAACCCTCTACTGCGACTTCGAAGACCCGCGCCGCTACAAGGAGGCGGTCAACGATTTCAAATCCCGAATTTCAAATCCCAAATCATCCATTCTTCTCGCCACCCCGCGCATCCTCAAGCCGGGCGAGACCGGATATCTGAAACTGATCGAACACGCCGCGCCGGACGGCCTGCTGTTGCGCAACCTGGCGGCGCTGGAATACTACAAAAATCGTAGTGATTTGGTCAAAGTCGGCGACTTCTCGCTCAACGTCGCCAATCCGATCACCGCGCGGCTGTTGATGGAAAACGCGGGTCTCGGCTGGCTCACGGTTTCCTACGATCTCAACATCGGCCAGGCGCTGGAATTGATCGAACAAGCGCCGCCGGAGTGGTTCGAGCTGACCCTGCACCAGCACATGCCGATGTTTCATATGGAGCATTGCGTGTTCTGCGTGTTCCTGAGCAAGGGCACGAGCTACAAGGATTGCGGGCGGCCGTGTGAGAAGCATGTCGTCCACCTGCGCGACCGCGTCGGCCAGCTCCACCGGCTGCAAGCGGACGTCGGCTGCCGCAACACGCTCTTCAACGGCCGCGCCCAGACCGGCGCGCGGTTCTATCAGAACCTGCTCGGCACCGGACTGCGGCGTTTCCGCATCGAACTGCTCGACGAAGACCCGATCACCGCCACACGCACGATCCGCGCCTATCAGGACCTGCTTGCCGGCAAGAACGACGCCGCAGGCCTGCTGCGCCGCGTGGAGGCGTTGGAAAAACTCGGCGTCACCGAAGGCACGCTGGCGGGCGTGTGAACCCGCCCGCGGATCGTGGCCCGGACAATGGCGGCCTATATCGATCTCCAATTTCATGGGTTTGCCCTGCCTCCGGCGTCAGGCTTTCCATGGCGTGCTGGACCGCCAGCTGAAGGACGTCGGTCTCACCGACACCTGGCAGCGGGCATCGAAGAAGAAAATCGGGAAATGGGATGCGGAATGCAAATCTGGCCCGACCGGTATCGGTCGGGACTTGAGCGACTCATGGATTTCCAAGTTGCGGCGGCGAGGCGATTCCCTAGCCTGATGCCAACGCATCGATTTCATGGCCAATCCCACCGCCCGCCCACTCAGCAAGCGCGTGCTCCTCATGGGCACCTGCCTCTGCGACGCCTTCTACGACGACGTGGCGCGCGCCACCGTCGAGATTCTCGAACACCTCGGTATTTCGGTGGAGTTTCCGGAAAACCAGACCTGCTGCGGCCAGCCGGCCTTCAACTCCGGCGATTGGGCCGCCTCGCGCAAGGTGGCGAAACACGCCGCCGAGGTTTTCGCCGGCGAGTTGCCAGTGATCGTGCCGTCCGGCTCCTGCGCCGCGATGAACCGCCACGGCAACCTGCTCCAGTTTGAGGAAAATCCAGACCCCGCCATCGACTCGCTGGCCAACCGCACCTGGGAACTCATCGATTTCATCTACAACGGCCTCGGCATCAAAACCTGGCCGGGAAAATTCGACCAACCCACCCGCATCGCCTTCCACCGCTCGTGCCACAGCCGCGGCACCGAGACCGGCAAGGCGGTTAGAACGTTGCTCGCGTCCATCGGAAACGCCGAGGTCATCCCCTTCGGCCAAGCGGAACAATGCTGCGGCTTCGGCGGAACATTCTCCGTCACCTTCCCGCACATCTCCGGCCAGATGGGCACACTCAAGCTCGACCACATCCTCGACGCCAAACCCGACCTGCTCGCCGGCATCGACATGTCATGCCTCATGCACCTCACCGGCCTCGCCACCACCCAGGGCCGCCCGGTGCCGCACAAGCATGTGATCCAGATCCTCAGAGACACGCTCAAGTCATGATCGGCAACCAACCCATCGACGAATACGCCCGGACCATCACCGATGAAAAACAGCACTCGGTGCTCGATGGAGCCTCGTCCGGAACGGAGAAACGCTATCAGGTCCTCCACAGGGACTACGCCGATCCCGACGCGCTGCGCAAACTCGCCGCCGCGATCAAGGATCACACGCTCCATCATCTCGACGAATACCTCGCGCAAGCCGAGCAGGCGCTCGTTTCGCGCGGCGCACACGTCCACTTCGCCGCCACCGGCGACGATGCGAAGCAGACCATCCTCGAAATTCTCCGCTCCCACGGCGTCACCCGGCTGACCAAATCGAAGTCGATGGCCGCCGAGGAAATCCATCTCAATCCGTTTCTGATAGAGAATGGCATCGAGTGCCTGGAGTCCGACCTCGGCGAGTTCATCGTGCAACTCGATGACGACGAGCCGTCGCACATCGTCAAGCCGATCATCCACAAGAATCGCCGCGAGATCGCCCGCACCTTCCAGCGCGAGGGCATCGCGAACGATTACAACGACGATCCGGAAACCATCACCCGCCGCGCGCGGGTCTATCTCCGCGAGAAATACATGCGGGCCGAGGCCGGCATCACCGGCGCGAACTTCGTCTGCGCGGACAGCGGCCGCATGCTGCTCGTCACCAACGAGGGCAACTCGCGCTTCGGCATGGCTCCCGTGCCAGTCCACATCGCGCTGGTCGGCATCGAAAAAGTCATTCCGCGCGAAAAGGATCTTTCGGTTTTTCTCAACCTGTTGGGCCGCTCCGCCACCGGCCAGCAGCTCACGGTTTACACCGAGTTCATCAACGGTCCGAAGTCCGTCAACCAGCCCGACGGACCGGAGCACATGCACGTCGTCTTCATGGACAACGGCCGCACCGACGTGCTCGCGTCCAACTGCCGGGAAATCCTCCGCTGCATCCGCTGCGGCGCATGCCAGAACGTCTGCCCGGTCTATCGCCAGGCCTCCGGCCATGCCTACCGCTCCACCTACGGCGGCCCCGTCGGCGCGGTGCTCTCGCCGCTGCTCTTCGGCGACCGTTTCCCCGAACTGGCCGACCTGCCGAAAGCCTCGTCGCTCTGCGGCGCGTGCAACGAAGTCTGCCCGGTGGACATTCCTATTCCTGATCTTCTCCTTCGTCTCCGCGACAAGGCGCACCGCGAGCACGTCCACTCGCCCGCCGCCATCCCCATGTCGCCCTTCGCCACGCTCGCCACTTCGCCTTCTCTTTGGCGCACCGCAATGACGATGTCCAAGGCGATGAATCACCTGCCCATCCAAGTCGCGCCGATCAAGCCGCTCCAAGACTGGCTCGGCCAGCGCACACTGCCCGAGTCGCACGGCGGGGATTTCCGGAAGTGGTTCAAGGCGCACAAGAAGACGTAGGGCCTGGCCGCAATTTGATATCTTATTTAAACGGATGATGGTCGCACCTTTCCCTGCTTGAGGCATTTCCTCAGTAAACTCAGAGGTTCTCAATGTTTCAGTGGTTGCCGACAAGTATTCACGAATCACGATAAGCAAGGGCTTGAGAGACTGCCGCGCGGAATCCCGTATTCCCGCTCAGGCTGGATATGATCGCCTGCACCAACAGCCCGTGACAAACCGACCATGAAAACCCCAAACAAACCCGCCCGCATCCTGCTTGCCGCTTCCTTGGCGGCGGTTCTCATTACCCCTTGTGACGCCGCACGGAACACGCCGATCGCCAAGCCCGACTTCACCAAGGGCGACCCGATCCCCGAGGGCGCGACCCACGATTGGAACCTCGGTGCCACCGGTTGCCGCGGGTGGATGTTCAGCGACAAGCGGTCCACCGCCGTCGCCCGGCAGATCCGGATCACCAAGGTCGCGAAGGGTTCGCCCGCCGACGGCATTCTCGCGCCCGGCGACGTGATCCTCGGCGTGGCCGGCAAGCCGTTTTCCCATGACCCGCGGGTCGAACTCGGCAAAGCCCTGACGGCCGCCGAGTCCGAAGCGGGCGGCGGCAAACTCAACCTCACCCGCTGGAAAAACGGTGAGACGGATGAGGTGAGATTGAAACTTCCCGTGCTCGGCACCTACAGCGCCACCGCGCCCTATGGCTGCCCAAAGTCAAAGCGCATCCTCGAACAGGGCTGCGAGGCGCTTGCGAAACGCATCGCCGAACCTTCCTACAAAGAGAACCCGATCGTGCGTTCCCTCAACGCGCTCGCCCTGCTCGCCAGCGGCGATCCGAAGTATCTTCCGCTCGTGAAAAAGGAGGCCGAGTGGGCGGCCGGATACTCCACCGACGCGATGGCGACCTGGTATTACGGATATGTCATCATGTTGCTCGCCGAGTATGAAATGGCCACCGGCGACCAATCGGTGATGCCGGGCCTGCGACGGCTCGCGTTGGAAGCCGCGAACGGGCAGAGCATCGTCGGCTCATGGGGTCACCGCTTCGCCGGACCCGACGGCCGGCTCGTCGGCTACGGGATGATGAACGCTCCGGGCGTGCCTCTTACGATTTCCCTCGCGATGGCCCGCGCCGCGGGGATCGACGACCCGCAACTCCCCAAAGCGATCGAGCGCAGCGCCCGGTTGCTGCGTTTCTACGCCGGCAAGGGCTGCGTTCCCTACGGCGACCACGCGCCGTGGATGAAGTCCCATGACGACAACGGCAAAAACGCGATGGCCGCGGTGTTGTTCGATCTGATCGACGAGCCGAAGGAGGCTGAATATTTCTCGCGAATGACCGTCGCCTCCCATGGCGCGGAGCGTGATGAAGGCCACACCGGCAACTTCTGGAATATGGGCTGGGCGATGCCCGGAGTGTCACGTTCCGGGCCTCACGCGACCGGCGCGTGGATGAAGGAGTTCGGCGCATGGTATTACGACCTCGCCCGCCAGTGGGACGGCAGTTTTCCCCACCAGGGCCCGCCGCAGGCCAAGGGCGACTCGACCCGCGGCTGGGACGCCACCGGTGCCTACCTGCTCGCCTACGCGATGCCGCTCAAGAAGATCTGGCTCACTGGAAAACGGCCTACCAAAGTCCCGCAACTCGACGCCACCACCGCGCGGGAACTCATTCTCGATGGACGCGGTTGGAGTCACCGGGATCCGTTCAGCGCCTATGACAAACTGGGTGACGAGGAACTTTTCCAACGCCTTGGCAGTTGGTCGCCGATCGTTCGCGAGCGTGCCGCGGTCGCCCTCGCCCGCCACGGCGGGGATCCGGTCCCAGGGCTGGTGAAATTGCTCGATTCCCCGCGGCTCGAATCCCGCCTCGGTGCCTGCCAGGCGCTGGCCCAATTGAAAGACAAGGCCGCTCCCGCCGTGCCGGCCCTGCGGAAAACCCTCCGCGCCGAAGACCTATGGCTGCGCATCAATGCCGCCGACGCGCTCGCCGCCATCGGCGAAGCCGCCCTGCCCGCCTTGCCCGATCTCCTCGGAATGCTTGCCGCCGGCCCGACCAAAGAAGACCCGCGCAACATGCAGCAGCGATATCTCACCTTCGCCCTCTTCAACAAGCGGGGCGGTCTGATCGGCAGGTCGCTTGATGGAGTCGATCGTGATCTCCTCTACAAGGCCGTCGCCGCCGGTTTGCGAAACGAGGACGGCCGGGCGCGCGGCAGCTTCGTCAGCGTTTACGACAATCTCACCCATGAGGAGATCAAGCCGCTGCTGCCGTCCATTCTCCGGGCGGTCACCGAACCCGCGCCGAGCGGCATCATGTTCGCCGATGGCATCCGGATGGCGAGCCTGCGCATCCTCGTCAAACACCGCGTCCCGGAAGGTGTTCCGGCGTGTGTGGAATGGGTGCGAACGCAAAACCATTGGCACAGCGCGGACCGCACCGCCGAACTCATGCAGATCCTGCTCGAATACGGCCCGCCCGCGAAGTCCGCGATTCCGGAACTCAAGGAAATCGCCCACCGCCTCGGCACCGATGATCAGGACCGCATGAGAAGGCTGTTTCCCAAACAGGCCGCCACCATCCGCAAGACGATCCTCGATACGCTCCCCGCACTCGAAGCCCTCTAAACCGATGCCTTGCTTCGGATTTTCCAACCGCCGCCGGAGACGATGATCGACCGCCGTGAAATGGAGGACCGACTTGAGGCGATTCGCGGCTGGATGAAGTGCCACGGTTTCGACGCCATCCACGTCACCGACCCGGCGAATGTCCGTTACGCGTCGGGCTTCCGTGGCGAACCGGCGGCGCTGTGGATCGATGCTGGCCGCGCGATCCTCGCCACTCACGAGCGCAGCCGGCGCTGGGCACTCGCGCAGACCGCCACCTTCGATGTGATCTGCCCGGACGATCCGGTTGCCCATTTCGGAATCGGCATCAAGGGCCGGGATCTGAACGTGGGCGTGGATCACCGGATCCCCCACCTCGTCCTCACCGCCCTCCGCGAAACATGGAACGCCGCCCGCGTCGAGCCGGTCGCTGGAATCGAATCGCTGCGCTGGATCAAATCGGAAGCCGAGATCGAATGCCTCCGCCGCAGCCAGCAGGTCAACGAGAGGATTTTCGAAACCATTCTCGGACAAATCCGTCCCGGCATGACGGAGCGGGCCGTGCAGGGCCTCATCCTCGCCGAAATGGCGCGCGACGAATCGATCGACGGGCCGTCCTTTGCCCCGATTGTCGCCGCCGGCGGCAACGCTTGGGAAATCCACCACCAGCCGGATCTCACGCCACTGCGTTCGGGCGACATGGTTATCATCGACCTCGGCGTGCGTTGCGCGGGATATGCATCGGACATGACGCGGACCATCTGCCTCGGCAAGCCGACCGACCTCATGGCCGAAATTTACGCAATCGTCGGACATGCCCAACGCGCGGCCTTCGAGGCCCTCCGCGATGGCGTGACCGCATGCGAGGCCGACGCCGCGGCGCGCCGGATCATTGAGGCGTCCGGTCACGGCGAGGGCTTCACTCACGGCCTCGGCCACGGAATCGGGCTCGAAACCCACGACGCCGGTCTGCGCCTTTCCCAGAAATCCGGCGAACTCGCGCTGCGCGCCGGGATGGTCATCACCCTCGAACCCGGGATCTATCTCGAAGACCGCTTCGGCGTTCGCACCGAGGACATGGTTGTCGTGCGGAAAAACGGTGCCGAGAACCTGACCCGGATTTCCCACGAGCTGATTCGCATCCCCGCCTGACCGCCATGCTGCAAACCTACGACGAACGCAACCGCGACCTGATCGTTTATATCAACGGTGCGCTGGTGCACCGCGACGAGGCCGGCGTGAGTCCCTTCGATTCGGCGGTCCAGAATGGCGACGCCGTGTGGGAAGGCATGAGGCTCTACAACGGACGCATTTTCCGCCTCGAGCAGCATCTCGACCGGCTCTACCGCAGCGCGGAAATGCTCCGCTACGAGGGGTTGCCCGAGCGCGCCGTGGTGATCGAAGCGCTGCTCCAGACCCTCGCCGCCAACCGAATGCGGGACGGCGTCCACGTGCGGCTCACCATTTCGCGGGGCGTCAAATCCACCTCGGGCCTCGACCCGCGGCTCAACACCCGCGGCTGCTCGTTGATCATCCTCGCGGAGTTCAAGGCACCGGTCTATCCGCGCGACGGCATCCGCCTCGTGACCGTGCGGCAGCGGCGCCCCTTCGCCGACGTTCTCGACCAGACCATCCACTCCTGCAACCAGCTGACCTCCATCCTCGCCAAAATGCAGGCCACCGATGCCGGGGCCGACGACGCGCTGATGCTCGACACCGCGGGAAACCTCGCCGAGACCAACGCCACGCACGTGTTTCTGGTCAAGGACGGCCGGGTCCGCACCTCGACCACCCGGGCCTGCCCGACCGGCATCACGCGGGCGACGATCCTCGAGTTGTGCCGCAAGCACGACATCCCCCATGAGATCGCGGATATTCCGGCACGCGAGATTCCGGAGGCCGACGAGGTCTTCTGCACCGGAACCATGGGCGAGGTGAGTCCGGTCACGCAAATCGACACGACCACCTATCAGGCCGGCAGCCGCGGCCCGGTGACCGCTCGACTCGCGGAACTCTACCGGAAACTCACCGAGACCGAGGGAACACCACTCGTCTGATCCCTTTCTTCCGACCAAGCCACGGGAGCCTTGAACCTGAGATGTCTGTCACTGCCCCGGGTTTTGCACGGGAAACAGGATTTTGTGTTTCTCGATGTTGCCGATGCGGGTGCCGCTGTTGAACACGCAGATTTCCCGGCGTGTGGGTCGCAACACGACCGTCGAAGCGCTGAGTATCTTCCATTCCTTCCGCTCGGGATGATAGAACTCATACATCATCGGCGTGTTGGCCGGCTTGGCCAGGGCCGGCGATTCAAAGATGCTCGTCTGTCCCGGTGCGACCGCAACCGTCGTTTTGCCAAGCCTGACGCGGATTTGCGTGGTGCTCAGGTTGATGTAAAGCCGGTCGCCGCCCTTGAAATCCGCCAGATCCTGAACCTTGGAACGGAAAAGCAAATCGCCCTCCGGCTTCTCCACCGGCGCAAGAATGACCAACGCCTCGCGGATTCCTTCCGGGATTTTCGCCTCCGCGAGGACAAGATATTTGGTGCCGCCCGGATTCGCGGGATCGGGCGCTTCCCGGACGATGCGCAGAATGCCATCGGCCGGGATATCCACCGCCTCACTCGCCATGAACCTTGGGAGTTCGATTTCGGTGAGTTGGTTTCCGCCCATCACTTTGACGGGGTTTTCAAGCCCTTCCGGAATGTCGATGCAGGCGAACCAGGCGGAGCGTCCGGCACCCGCGCGCCGGTCACCGCCGGAACCGGACTGTGCCGCGAGCGGCAGGATTCCGGACAACAACAAAACCATGTAACAATAAACTTTTCTCATGATGAACGGCTTGGAGGAAACAGGGGATGTCAGATCTCGGAGCCACTCAACCAGCGGAAGCTCTCGATTTGGAACTTTCTGCCGAAACGCCGGTTCGCGGGCGTGAGCGCGCTGTCTTCGATCGCGCTGAATTCGCCGCCGGGACTGATTTCGCGCGCGGGGACTTCCGGACCGTTGCCGGCATCGCAATACTCGGGAATGCGCTGGACGACCGCCTCGCACCACGCCCGCGCCACGATGTTGCCGTTGTTGTCGAGCGATTCGCCGTAGGCACGGATGCGGAAGGTGTCGTCACGCACGGAAAGGGTGTTGGCGATGGGCTTGAGCAAGTCGGACTGGATGACATATCCGGGAATGCCGGCGAAACGCGAACCCACCGCGGCCTCGGGGGTGGCGAAGGCGTGATCGCCGAGCTGCGATTCCCTGAGCATGAAGTCACCATCGCTCTTGAAAACATGGTTGATGGAGCCTGACTCCGGGCTCGCGTCATCGTAATCGATCGCGGATTGGAGCGCGCCCATGGTGCCCAGATCGTCGTCGGAAAGACGGCGGTTGATGAATTCCGAGAAGTTGAGGAACGGCCCGCGGCGCTTCACCTGCTTGACGCATTCCTCGGCGAGCTTGCGCAACTGGCCGTCATCCAGAAAACGCACGCCGGACCAGGCCTGCATCCCGTCGTCGCGTGTGACGCCGAACTCGGGATCGATCCCTTCCTGGTCGGTGGTGGCGGTATTGAAGCGGGAAAGGGCGATCCGCTTGCCGGAGGGGATGGCGACCGGCCTCAAGGCGCCGTTCCGGTCGCGATAAACAACCCGCCGCTCGCGGATGCCGGCGAAGAGCGCGTGCCAGGCCTCCACCGAGGTGCTGTTCACGTTGAACATGCCATCCACCATCAGGTGGGCGGCCGCCTTGAGATAGCCCTCGGCGGCGTCCAGATCGGACTTCACATCCTTCGCCGCGCGGCCACCCAGGTAGGGCATGTAGCGCGCGTTGGCCAACTCCTCGCCGTCCACGAGCTTCTGCAGATTTTCTGACAGACTCGCGCTCGCGGACGCTCCCGGGCGCGTCTGGTCCGCCAGCGAGGAAACGAAGTAGTCGTCCCAAAGCGCGTCGTTGAGCAACAGGACGTGGTCCCAGTAGTCGCAGTAGGCCTTGGTGTCGGTCGCGTTATGACCTGCAGCAATGTCTTCCTCGTTCCTCATGTCCATGCTGATGGAGTTGTTGAAAAATCTGTAGACATCAGTCCTGCCGATCATGGGATGGAGAAATGAATTGCCGATCCCCGGGCCGGTAATGCCACTTTGGTATGCGTTAGCCTTCGATTCGGCACCATATAGTGAGTTACCGGTCGTATCCGAACCAGCGGGCGACCAATCCCTGCCCCAGCTCGAATTTAGGACATCAGGGTTGGCCCAACCGGGGTTCACCCGCATGCCCGAAAAGCCGGCCAGGCTGCCGATGGGGGCGGTGGGGAGTTCCAATGCCGGAGCGGCCGTAATGCGCAGCTCAGGTCCTATTAATGCACTCTCTCCGACATTGGGAACAATGTCATCAAAGTCCAACCCCGCTCCCGCTATTGGTCCAAACCTGAACTCGTAGGGGCAATCGATTCTCTGGGTATGGGCAATCGTTGGATCTTCCGACATGTAGAGCCCTTTGACGAAGTAATGCGGCGGCGCCTGTATCCAGTTTCGGCAACGCCAGTCCTGCTCCCAACCGATTGTCGGATAGGAATGGTCGCGGAGTCCCTTGAGCACCAACTGGAAGTAACCAATCTCAAGTGGTTCACTATCACTCAAGAGAAAGCGGTCTCCGCCCTGCGGCGAGATGAGCGTCCCGTACTGTTGTGTGTTGAACCAGTCGACGTGTTGATTCAACGGCAAGTTAGACCGGCTAGAACTATTGTTAGGATCGCGGGCCGGCAGCCAACGGAATTCAGAAACAAACGATGCCGGAGTATTCCCCTTTCTCGTATTCCATCTATAATACGTGCCCCATCCTATGCGGAATTCGCACCTTGGCGGCTCTTCGTTTGTTTTGGCCGTTGCATCAAGGCCCCGATCAGCGCCACCAAGTAATGAAGGATCAAAGCCGGGATGATAGATTATAGAATCTTGCAGTTCGCCGATCCGGAGCGGTGAAAAGACCCTGAACTGACCGGGTTTGAAGACGATGTCATCGCGGACGTCTGACATTTCGGGCCCGTGATGTGAACTGAATGGGCCTTTGTACTGACTCCAATTGATTTGGGTTTTGAGGTCCCGCGTTCCATCCTGTCGGTAGATCATCGCCTCCAGAGGCTGAACTTCCGACAGCCCATCCCTCGTCATAAACGCCTTATCCGGAACCCGCAACTCCACATTGTATGGATTCCATAACACATAGACAGGCGCGGCAAGTGACTCCAGATTGCGTTCGGTAGCATTGCGCGGGTGAGGGGTAGTTCTCAGTTTGAGGATGTAGGTAATATGAGTGACAATAGGGAACCGGGGGTAGGAATCCTGACCGTCCCAATCCGAGGCTCTGGTGGGGAAGTTGCAGTCCGCCCACGGCGCGGCACCGCTCCACCTTAGCGTCGGGGCACTATTTCCAGCTGGACTGCTTGGCGTTCCGTAGGGATAACCTGGAGCTTCCGCATCGCTGTCCTGGCGATACATCCGGTAGAAATGCCTCATGCGGTTCCAAGGCGCGAAGTGACGTTCGGGAAGCACCGCCTTGCCTGCGATCTCCGGGCTCATCGGGCGGATCGACGGCTCCCGGACATCTCCGGGATTGAAGCGGTAGGGTTCTGGCAATTGGGACTTGTCCTTCTCGAAAAGCAGACTCAGGTCCTTCTTTAGATGTCCGGTGCGCACGCTGGAGAGGACGCCGCGGCTCATCGCGGTCAGGTCGAAGAAATGCCTCCCCACGAGATCTTCTTCCATTCCCGCGGGACGCAGGGTTTCATGCGAGATGAGCTTGGAGCCCAGGGATTCATCCGAATCGAGGTCGCCAAACCCTTGCACGGCCCCCACTCCGACTTCGGCGGTGTCGCCTTGGGAGGTTTCCCATGCGCTGGCAGCGAGTTGCCGCGGACGCTTGGCCAGATCGATCCTGGCCTTGTGGTTCTCCGGTCCGATCCACCAAGCATAGCGACCGTTGTCGTCGATGGTGTTCAGATAGGCGCGGGTGATCTGCTGTGGGTCGGAGCGGGCAAGGTCGCCCAGGCTGCCCTCGCCCACCAGAATCACCGAATTGCTCTCGTCCCATCCGTTGGGACTGACCGGCGCGCTGAGTTCCTGGTCCATGCCTTCCGGCAGTGACAGCAGCCAGCGGCGGAACATTTTCTGGCGCCCCGGCGTGTAGGTGTCCCTGATGTCGAGGTTTTCGCCGGTCTCCGGATTCTCGTAGTTGCCGTTGAGCCAGCCTCCCCAGGACTCGTAGCTTGCGAGCCAGTGCGGCTGGCTGATTCCATCGATGGCCGGGGTGTCAGGATTCCGGTCGAGGATCGCCGCTTTGGCGCTGACACGCATGTCCGGCCCCATTTCCTTCTGGAGTTCGCCGATCGCGATGAGCAGCGCCATCCGCGCGTTGCCGCGGGCCTCGTTCATGGCGTCATTGAGCGAGCTGGCGCGCAGGGAGATCGCGGAAAGGCCGAGCATGCCCACCGCGATCACCGACAGCAGGACCATCAGCGAGACGGTCACCACCAGCGCGAAGCCTGCTGGACGGGGTTTGTGACGTTTGAAAAGGTGAGCCATACGCGAAGTTTATTTCCGCACCAAACTGGAGCCTTCCGCCTGTTCCGGCAAGTGGGATAATCGGGTCCTGTGTCCCGCAGATACACGCGCCGGCACACGGAGCCCGCCACACTCCTGTGGCGGGTGGCGGATGAGGTGAGAATGAACGGCCAGCCGGGCGTCTGGTTCATTCTCTCTTCAATCGCGTGCACCACATGAGTGTCGTGCCTCCGCTTACTTGCGGGGTTTTCTCTCCGGCTTGGGTAGGATTTTCGTCCGGAGGGCGTGCATGTCCCACAGTTTCGCCAACTCGCGGGCTTTGGCGGGTTGCTTGTCGGTGAGGTCGTGCAATTCGCTGCGATCCTTTGCGATGTCGTAGAGTTCCCAGGGTTTGCCGGACATGCGGACGAGTTTCCATTTCCCCTGACGGATGGCGGCTTTGCCGTAGTGCTCCCAGACCAGGAGGCGGGCGGTGTCCGTGTCGCGCGGGAAGCTATCAAGAAGACTGATGCCTTCCATCGGTTGGATGGAATGATTATTGTGATTTTCCGGATAAGTGGTGCCGGCGATTTCGGCGCAGGTGGGCATGATGTCGATGAGGTGGCCGACCTGCTGACGCAGTTCGTTGCGCGCGCTGATGCCTGCGGGCCAATGGGCGATGAGCGGGGTGGCGATGCCGCCTTCGTGGGCCCATGACTTGTATTCGCGGAAGGGGGTGTTGGAGACGTTGGCCCAGTTGCGGCCATAGGCGATATAACTGGCGTCCGGGCCGGGCATGACGTCCGGGCCGGTGAGCACCGGGTGGCCGTCGCGGGTGCGGACGGGAATCATCCGGGTTTGCAGTTCGTCGCGGTCCATCGGCTGGATGCCGGTTGCCGCATGCCTGAGCGGTTTGCGGCCGAATGCTTCATGGCAGCCGCCGTTGTCCTGGAGATATAATATCAGCGTGTTGTCATATTGGTCGTTGTTTCTGAGCGCGTCCACCAGCCGGCCGATGCCTTGGTCCATTTGGTCGATCATCGCGGCATAGACTTCCATGCAGCGGATTTCCCAGGCGCGTTGTTCTTCCGGAATGTCTTCCCATTTTGCGGGCGGTGGACTGAGTTCCCAATCGTCGATGACTCCGAGTTGCTTCATCTTTTCGTAGCGCGCCTTGCGGATCGCCTCGTAGCCGGCGTCGTATTTGCCTCGGTATTTGGCGATGTCCTTTTCCAGCGCGTGCAGCGGCCAGTGCGGCGCGGTGTAGGAAAGATAGAGAAAGAAGGGGTCTTCGTTTTTCCCGTGGTCGTTGACGAACCTCACGGCCTGGTCGCTGATGGCGTCGGTGTAATGATAGGTTTCCGGCTGGTATTCCGGGTCGTTGGCGGGGGTGATCGCCGTGTTGCCGCGGGTGAGTGTCCACGGATCGTAATAACTGCCCGCGCCGATGATGGTGCCGTAGAAGCGGTCGAAGCCGCGCTGCAGCGGCCAGTTCGACTTGTCGCCGGCAGGGTCCAGGTTCCTGGCGACGTGCCACTTGCCGGACATGTAGGTGCGGTAGCCGGCGGTTTTGAGCAGTTCGGCAAGGGTGAGGGCGTTGCGGCTCAGGTCGCCGCGGTATCCCGGCTGGCCGCCGTCGTTGGTCATCTCGCCGATTCCGGCCTGGTGGGGGTAGAGGCCGGTGAGCAGCGAGGCGCGCGTGGGGCAGCAGCGGCCGGCGTTGTAGAATTGCGTGTAGCGGAGCCCGCCGGCGGCCAGTTGGTCGAGATTGGGTGTGGAGATTTCCGAGCCGTAGCAGCCGGGATCGGAGTAGCCCATGTCATCGGAGAGGATGACGATGATGTTGGGGCGCGGGGCGGCGGAGAGCAGGCCGGCGAGGGAGAGGAGGAACAGTGGGATGCGGAATTGGCGCATGGTGTGGGTTAACATTGTCGGACGTGGATGCAATACGGGAATGCGTGTTTGGTCTTGCTGGAATTGTATGGGACAAAGATGCGGGCGGGACGCCCACGCTCCCCTGAAAGAAAAACGGCGGCTCCTTGTGGGGAGCCGCCGTTGGATGATGGGATGCTGTGTGGGAAGGCTCAGATGCCTTTCTTGACCATGTCGTGGAGCAAGTCGATGACGCGGTTGGAATAACCCCACTCGTTGTCATACCAGCTCACCAGCTTGAAGAAGCGCGAGTTCAGTTCGATGGACGAGCCGGCGTCGAAGACGGAGGAGGCGGCGCTGTGGATGAAGTCGGTGGAAACCACTTCGTCCTCGGTGTATTCGAGGATGCCCTTGAGGTAGGTTTCGGAGGCCTTCTTCATGAGGTCCTTGATTTCGGCCAGCGACGTTTCCTTCACGGTCTTCACGGTGAGGTCCACCACCGAAACGGTCGGGGTGGGGACGCGGAAGGCCATGCCGGTGAGCTTGCCCTTCACTTCCGGGCAGACGAGCGCGACGGCCTTGGCGGCGCCGGTGGTGGACGGGATGATGTTGAGCGCGGCGGTGCGGCCGCCCTTCCAGTCCTTGCGCGACGGGCCGTCCACGGTCTTCTGGGTGGCGGTGTAGGAGTGGACGGTGGTCATGAGTCCTTCCTCGATGCCAATGCCTTCCTTGAGCAGCACGTGGACGAGCGGGGCGAGGCAGTTGGTGGTGCAGCTCGCGTTGGAGATGATGTGGTGCTTGGCGGGATCGTATTGGTCGTCGTTGACGCCCTGGACGAAGGTGCCGTCCTCGCCCTTGGCGGGAGCGGAGATGATGACTTTTTTCGCGCCGGCGGTGATGTGGCCCTTGGCCTTTTCCGCGTCGGTGAAGAGGCCGGTGGACTCGATGACGATCTCGACGCCCATTTCCTTCCACGGCAGGCCGTCCGGAGTGCGGGCGCTGACGACCTTGATTTCGTGGCCGTTGACCACGATCACGTCGTCATCGGCGAGGTCGGGCGAGGATTTCTTCGAGGAAACGGTGCCGTCGAAGCGGCCCTGCGTGGAATCGTATTTGAGCAGGTAGGCGAGGTTGTCGGCGGGGACGATGTCTCCCACGGCGACGACGTTGAAGGTTTTTCCGAGGTGGCCCTGTTCGACGAGGGCGCGGAAGACAAGGCGGCCGATGCGGCCGAATCCGTTGATGGCGATGGTGGTCATGGCTTGGGGTGGGATTCGCCGGCGCGGCTCTTTCCGCGCGGCGGGCGCGCATTGTGCATGGCGACCCCGGGGCGTCAACCCCGTCGCATGGGATGGCGGAAAATGCGGGGTTTTCGGCAAGGAGGGAGCATGGAGAGCCTCAACGCATCTTGAGCAGGCCGGCGTCCTTCATTTCCTGGCAGGGGACGCAGAGCGAGACCGAGGGCTTGGCCAGCAGACGCGCGATGGGGATGGCGTTGCCGCAATTCTCGCAGACTTCGTAGCTGCCATCTTCGAGCCGCTGGAGAGCGTGGTCCAGTTTGTGGATCAGGTTGCGCTCGTCGTGGGCGATGCGGCGCTCGACGGCTTCGCTGGCGATCTGCACGGCGCGTTCCTCGACGTTGCGGGTTTCCCAGTTGTCGAGCGGTCCGCCTTCGCCGCCGTGGTTCTGCCATTCGGTGGCGATGCGCTGGCGCTCCTCGTGCAGCAAGCGGCGGATTTCCTCTTTCTGGGTGGCATTCATGACCGGGAAAACTACCGCGGGGCAGCGCGCAATGCCGCTGTTTTTTTGCGGAAAACCACGCGCCGATTGCCGCATGGCGTTCAAGCGCGATCAGGAAACAGCGTGCGCCATGTTTCGAGAGCGGCGCGGATGTCGGCGGCGTCACGGGTGGGGCTGAGTTCCCAGACGAGCGGGCAACCGGCGGGGAAATGTCGCAGCAGGCTCGCGTAGTCGAGTGTTCCGGCAAACGGGACGCGGTGGTCGCGCGCGGGCCATTCGACGTCGTGGACATGGCCGCCGATGAGGTGCGGCGAGATGGTGGCGAGCCATTGCTCGTGATCGAGCAGGCCGAGGTTGTGCTTGAGCTGGACGTGGCCGAAGTCGTGCCAATAACCGACCCAGGGGTTGTCGGAGAAGTGTTGCTGGAGCTCGATCATTTCGCGTTCGCTGGGCACATCCTCGTAGCGCGAGCGGGACTCGACGGCGAGTTTCACTTCCAATTCGGCGGCGCGGGCGGCGATTTCCTCCAGCGCCTCGATGGCGCGGTGGTAATAGAGCGGGCCGGTTTTCTCGCGTTTCTTCACGAAAGCGATCTTGTGCTTGGTGAAACTCCGGTCGTGCGCCTGCCCGTCGGCCACGGCGGCGGTGAGCGGGCGCGTCCATTTGGCGGGTTTCATCGGCACCGAGCCCATGTGCAGCACCAGATAGCGTGCGCCGAATTCCGCGGCCACATCGAGCGTGCGCAGCGTCATGTCCATCGCGCGCTTGCGATCGATCGCGCGGTGCGAGGTGAACTCGTAGGCGTCCGGCGCGTCGATCATCACCTCCACCGGCGAGGGGAAATAATTGTGCACGCCGGCGCAGATGAAGAGGCCGCGCTCGAAGGCGCGGCGGATGCCGGGCAGCTTGGCCACCGTCATGCCGTGCGACAACTCGATGTGGCGGAAACCGAGTTCCACGATTTCGCGGATCATTTCCTCGCCGTCGTGGTGACGGCTGTTGTTCCAGCAGGTGGAGAAGGCGAGCATGGGGAAAATTCCGCCGCAACGGCGCGGACAGGTTAGCCGGCATCGCCGCGGACATGCCAGCGCGGATTCCCGGTTGAGGTTTTGTGACGGCCTGCTTGAATGCCCGCCCGCATCCGCGAACACACACCATGGGAAGAGCCTTCGAATGCCGCCGCCGCGCCAAGGAAAGCCGTTGGGCCACGATGTCCAAGGTGTTTCCGAAGCTCGCCAAGTCGATCACCCTCGCCGCCAAGGACGGCGGGCCGGACCCGGAAACCAATGCCCGGCTGCGGGTGGCCATCGCCAACGCCAAGGCGCAGAACCTCTCACGGGAAAACATCGAGGCCGCCATCAAGCGCGCGGCAGGCAAGGACGCCGCCGAGATTTCCGAGATCACCTACGAGGGCAAGGGGCCGCACGGCTCGCAGTTCTTCATCGAGGTTGCCACCGACAACTCGAACCGCTCGGTCACCAACATCAAGACCATCTTCAACAAGAACGGCGGCCAGCTCCTCAACTCCGGCGCGCTCGACTTCATGTTCTCCCGCAAGTCGGTCATCGAGTTTCCCGTGCCCGAGGACAAAAACCTCGAGGAAATCGAGTTCGAACTCATCGACCACGGGCTGGAGGAAATGCACGTCGATGACGGCGTGGTCACCGTGATGGGCGATTACAGCGCCTTCGCGCAGCTCTCGCAGGCGGTGGAGGACCTCGGTATTTCCGCCACCAAATCCGGACTCCAGCGCGTGGCCAACCAGCCGGTCGAACTCAGCGAGGAGCAGATCGAGGAAGTCGAGGTCATCATCGACAAGCTGGAGGACGACGATGACGTGCAGGCGGTTTACACCAACCTCGCCTGAGCGCGGCGGGTCATCTGACGCCACCCTACGCGATCGCGGGTCTGTGCTGCGGCCGGAAATGGGATAGGGTCCTCCCCGTTGGCGCGAGCAAGGCTCCCCCCGGCCGTTCTTCCCCCCAAGGACACGCAAGCGACGACATCGTTTCCCCCCGAGAATCCCCCCGATTCGAGCCGGCGGAAACCGCGGCCTCGCCCCCGATGTGCTGCGGATTCCGCCGGTTTCCTTTTTTGACGAGATGGATTACTTGCGCGCGCGGGCTTGTTCCGTGACCTCCGGCTCGGATGTCCAATAGCCTTCGCGATCGTAATGCTCGTGCAGTCGCGCTTCATATTCACGGTTCATGACCGTGTCGCCAGTGTATTCCGGGGCCTGTTTGACGGCGTCCCGGGTGATGTTGACAAACACCTTGGAGTCGCTCCAACTCACCTTGTCGATCCATTGCGGCGAGACGAGAACCTTTTTCCCGGGCAACCAATTGCGAGTGTCCACGATCAGGTAGCGGATCGCCCAAGTCACATCGTCGATAACGAAATCCTCCACATGGCCGATTTCATCATCGGTGGCTTGGATATGATAGCCGATGACGTGTTTCACGCTGCGCAAATGGGAGTCCCAGTCCTTTTCCTCCTGCGGGGGGTGCGGTGGCGTCATGGCGCCTTCCGGAGGCACCGTGGTGGGGAATGGTTGGGCACCCCAGGCGAAGGGTCCGCCCCAGTATGCACCCCAGCCGTAGTGGCGATAATAATCCATCTCGAACTGCCGGGACACCGGTTTGTCGGTGGCGATCGAGGGACCTTCCTCGATTTGTCTCTTGGAAAGGTCCACGGCGATGTGTTCCTCGTCCTTGATGGCGGCGACCAACGCGTGGGGTGAAATGAGCACCGCGCGGCCACGCAGCCAAGTTCCCGTGTCGGCGACCAGATAACGGATGGTCCAATGCTGGTCGTCGAAATAGAAATCCTTAACCCGGCCCATCTCTCCATCGAGGCTGTCCAAACTGTATCCTATCAGGTTCTTCGTCTTGTGTAACATGGCGTTTTCCTTTCGGTTGGGTTGTTTCTCATGCGTCGCCAGGAAAAGCCGAAATCGGGGGGGGATGGCTTCATGGCGGATTCCGGCAAATTGACGCTATTCTTCCATAGCGCGGCAATGGTCCGGTCTCAAGCAGGAATCCGGATCATCGATGGAAACCGCTCTTCAGGCCGCCTGGACCGGTTCGTCGGACCGATCCGGACACAGGGCGCAATTCCCGTTTGCTTCCGCGGCCGGCTCTTTCCATGATCGCGGCATGTCGAAAACGAGCGATCAGAACCGGGTGGTGGTGAAGGTGTTTCTCTACGGCATCCAGCCGCAGATCTGGCGGCGGTTTTCCATTTCAAAGGACGTGACCTTCATCCAGCTCAGCGATGCGATCCAGGCGGCGATGGGCTGGGAAAACAAGCACCCGCACGAGTTCCGCCACGGCAAGGGCAAGCGGCTGGTGGACGTGATCGGCCCGATCGGCCTGCAGGACCAGGTGCTCGGCGACTTCCAGGACGAGGCCGTGCTCACGGTGGCCGATTTCATCGGCAAGCGCCGGCTGCCGATCCGCATCCTCTACCGCTACGACTTCGCCGACGAGTGGATCCACGAGATCGTCTTCGAAAAACGCGAGGAGGGCGACGGCGGCCCGGCAATCCTCGACGGCGCGCGCGCCTGCCCGCCCGAGGACTTCGGCGGCACCTTCCAATACATGCAGGCGCTCCACGGCGAAATCGAGTGGGCGCACCCGGGCTACGACCCCGAGGCCTTCGATCCCAAGGCGGTGGACTTCACGCCGAGGAAGAAGCGGAAGTAGTGAAACCGATTCCCTTCCCTGGAGCGTTCCCCGTGAAAGTTGGGACAGGGAATAAGAACGAAGAAGCGACGGATCGGATGACGAGCGTTCGGCGAGGCTTCATTCATTTTTCCATCACATCTTCAATCACTTGCATAACGAATCCCCTTTTCTGAAAATTCTTCTCACATGTAATTACAAGAAAACCTTCCTCATGAGGCGCCACATAAACAGGGCATCCATCCACAATCACGCCCCTTCCATTGTAATTAGCACACCCTTTTGCGGATAGCATTAGCCCGCCACTCATGGGCACCAACTTAGAAGAAGTCCTATCCTTGGATTCATTACATCCCCCTAAAAGTATGGCACCATATATGGGGAAAAATAATAGCTTTCGGATTGCAAATTTTGTCTTCATTTTAGGCGTTTGCGGATTTTCCCATGTCCGTGTGGTGGGACGATGGAATGCCGATCATGAGGGCCGCTCTATCTGGTTTTGCAATTCCAGAGGGAGTTCAACCCACAGTTCGGAATGGGATTCCACCAGACGCGAGATGTCACCCAGATCCTTGATGCGTTTGCTCTGTCTTCTTTCGCTGGCCTTCCACGCCTTGATTTTGCCCGCTAGTGTGTCGCGCAACGAGGCAACCCGCAGCAGGATTCCATGCACGTCGGCGGGGACGGAGCGGGAGGCGAAGTCCCGGTAGAAATCCTCGGTGCTGAGTTGCAGGCTCACTTTCGAGCTGCCTTTGAAATTGACCGACCACTCATGGCGCGAGGAGGCGAAGCCCTCGGCCTCCAGAAGCGCGATGGCCTTTTCAATCGATTCGGTTGCGACCACAAAATCGACATCCTGGGTGACCATCGGTTCCGCCGCCCAATGGTTGACGGCCACGCCCCCGATGGCGCACCACGGGATGTCGGCCCGCTCAAGGCAGTTGACGAGGCGCATCACATCGTCCGTGCCGCCCGCTGTCTGCCAGTCGTAAAACCGCTTCGCAGTCATGGCGGGATGGCATCATGTTCGCCCCGCGATTGCGAGGAATTTGAAGGACTCACGCCGCATGCGGCGTCACCTCGCGGCTGATGCGTTCGCCGTTCTCGCGCTCGGCGCGCATCAGTTCGTAGTCCAACTGGAGGCGGAGCCAGAATCCGGGAGAGGTTCCGAAGTAGCGGCTGAGGCGCAGATCGTATTCGGGCGTGCAGCGGCGGCGGCATTTTTTCATGTCCGTGAGGTGGGGCGAGGGGATGCCGGTCATGCGGGAGACTTCCGCCTGCGAGACGTCCCAGTCGTCGAGGGTTTCACGGAGGGTTTCCGCGAAGAAGTTCACCAGCGGCAAAAGGTCTTTGTTTCGTTTCATGGCCATCAATGGTAGTCGGTGATTTTGACATCTGACGCCTTACCGTCGTTCCAACGGAAAATCAGGCGCCACTGTTGGTTGATTCTCACGCTCCAGAAACCTTCAAGATTGCCGGAGAGGGATTCCAGCCGGTTGCTGGGCGGGATCCGCAAGTCGGCCAGAAGATCGGCCGAGTGAAGTTGCCGGAGCTTCAGGAATGCCCGTTCCTGAATGTCTCCCGGCAGTTTCCTCGATCGACCGCCATTCCAGATCTTTTCGGTTTCCTTGCATGAGAAATCCTCGATTACGGAAGGGACGTTACCGATTCAGGGTATGGTTGCAATCGGGAAATCGGGAGTTATTCGGGTCAGGTGTGGCATTTCAACATTCTTAAAGATCCGAGCTGCAGCGCACGACTCACGCCGCGTCAATGGGTGGATCATGCGGTGTGCGAATGCCCGATTCATGGGTTTGCCGTTGGCACGGCGGACACATTCCGCCGCTCCTTGTGCAGCCGTCGGGGCATTCGATCCCAAGGCGGTGGACTTCACGCCGCCGAAGAAGCGGAAGTAGCGCTTTCTCACGATCATACGCCGATGTCCTCGTTCCATAATTCCGGATGCGCCGTGATGAACGCGCGCATCATGCGGATGCATTCCTCGTCCTGGAGCACCTCGAGTTGGACTCCGCGCGAGCGCAGCAGTTCCTCCTCGCCGAGAAAGGTCCGGTTCTCGCCGATCACCACTCGTGGGATGCGATAGAGCAGGATGGCGCCGCTGCACATGGCGCAGGGCGAGAGCGTGGTGTAGAGCACGCACTCGCGATACACCGCGGCGGGCAACCGGCCGGCGTTTTCGAGCGCGTCCATCTCGCCGTGGAGTGTGGGGCTGCCCGATTGCACGCGACGGTTGTGGCCGCGGCCGAGAATTTTTCCGTCATGCACCAGCACGCTGCCGATCGGGATGCCGCCCTCGTCCAGTCCCAGACGGGCTTCGTCGATGGCGGCTTGAAAGCACGGATCCATGGGTGAACGGGGGGGCGTTTGCCGCTGTCGCGTCCGGCGCTCCGGCGCCGCTCAAAGCTCCTTGATGCGCAGGTTGCGGAATTTGTAAACCGCGCCCTTTTCACCGTGGTGCTGGATGCCGATCACGCCGCTGGCGTCCTTGTCGTCGCGCACGTCGGTGACCACCACGCCGTTGATGGCGATGGTGATGTGGTTGCCCTTGCAGGTGATGCGGTAGGTGTTCCAGTCGTTGCGCTTGAAGGCGTCGCCGGCGCGTTCGCGGAAGGCCTTGATGTTGGCGGCGTCGCCCTGTTTCGGGGAGATGAACCATTTCCTGCGACCCTCGTCGTAGAGGCCGCCGGACCAGCCGCGCTTCGGGTCGCCATCGACCTCGGCCTGATAGCCGAAGACCTTGTTCGGCTCGACGTGGGCGCGGAACATGAAGCCGCTGTTGGCCTTGCCCTCGGGCAGCAGCACCTCGCCCTCGAAGACGAAGTCGCCGTATGTCTTTTCGGTGACGAGGAAGAACTTCTTGTCCGCCCGCAGTTCGATCACGCCATCGACGACCTTCACGTCGCCCCAAGTGTAGGGGTTTTTCCAGCCCTCGGTGGTCTTGCCGTCGAAGAGCGGGACGAAGCCGTCCTCCGCCAGCGCGGCGGGAGCGAGCAGCAGGGAAATCGACAGGATGGAGCGCAGGATGATGGATTTCATGGTTTTTGGAATTCGGGTGGATTTGGCCGCATGACGGCAGCCGTGTGAAGCACGGATCAAGACGCCTACGACTCGAAATACGTATATCCGTTCAGTCCGGCGCGGTAGAGGTCGAGGATCTCGCGGCGTTCCCTGGGCGAGATGCGGCCGTCGGTGACGGCCTTCTCGGCGAAACTGCGGAACTTGGTGACGAGTTCCTTGGGGTCGTATTCAACGTAGGTCAGCACGTCGGCCACGGTGTCTCCCTCGACCTCGTGGGTATAGACCGGTTTGCCTTTTTCCAAATGCACGCCGACGACATTGGTGTCGCCCAGCAGGTTGTGGAGATCGCCGAGGGTTTCCTGATAGGCACCGACGAGGAAGACGGCGACGTAGTAGGGCTCGTCCGGAATGAGACCGTGCAGCGGCAGGATTTTGGCGACGTCCTCCTTGTCGATGAAGCGGTCGATCTTGCCGTCGCAGTCGCAGGTGATGTCGGCGAGCACGGCGCGCTGGCTGGGTTTCTCGTCGAGCCGGTGAATGGGCATCACCGGGAAGAGCTGGTCGATGGCCCACGAGTCCGGCAGCGACTGGAACAGGGAGAAGTTTCCGTAGTAGAAATCGACCAGTGTGGAGGAGAGTTCGCGGAGGTCCTCCGGGATGTCGTCGAGCTGGGCGATGAGCTTCGAGATGCGGGTGAGGATGTGCCAGAACCAGGCCTCGGCGAGGCCGCGCTCGCGCAGGGTGGCGCTGCCGTAGAAAAACTGTGCGCGGATCTGGTCGCGGTAATAGACGGCGTCGTTGAAGCTTTCCTGCAGGTTCTTCTTCGACATCGTCTTGTGGACGTCGATCAGGTTGAGCAGGTTCTGCGGGGCTTTTTCCGGGACGTCGGGTGCCGAGTCGCTGGTCTGGGCGCGGGTGACGTCGAGGATGTTGAAGACGAGCACCGAGTAATAGGCGACCACCGCGCGGCCGCTTTCCGAGATGAGGTTGGGGTGGTGCACGCCGGCCTTGTCGCAGATTTGCGAGACGACCTCGACGATGTCGGCGCAATACTCGGCCACCGAGTAGTTGCAGGACGAGTGGAAGTTGGTGTGGGAGCCGTCGTAGTCCACGGCCATGCCGCCACCGATGTCGAGCACGCCCATCGGCGCGCCTTCCTTGACGAGGTCGCAATACATTCTGACCGCCTCGGTGGCACCCTCGCGGATGGCGGCGATGTTGGGGATCTGCGAGCCCTGGTGATAGTGGAGCATTTTCAGGCAGCCGATGTGGCCGCTCGCCTTGAGGTGGTCCACCACGCCGATGACCTGGGCGGCGTTGAGGCCGAAGACGGATTTGTCACCCGCGCTTTCCTGCCAGTGGCCGGAGCCGCGGGTGGAGAGGCGCACGCGCACGCCGAGATTCGGCAGCACGCCGATCTTGCGCGAGCGCTCGAGGATCAGGTCGAGTTCGCTGGGCATTTCCAGCACCAGCATGATGCGCAGGCCCATTTTCTGCGAGTGGAGCGCGAGGTCGATGAACTCCTCGTCCTTGTAGCCGTTGCAGATGATGTAGGCCTCGGGGTCGTGCATGTGGGCCAGCGCGGCGATCAGCTCGGGCTTCGATCCGGCTTCCAGGCCGTAGTGGTATTTTTTTCCGAACTCGGCGATCTCCTCGATCACCTGGCGCTGCTGGTTCACCTTGATCGGATAGACGCCGCGGTATTCGCCGCGGTAGTTGAGTTCCTTGATCGCCTTGCGAAACGACTCGTTGATTTCCGCAATCCTGCGGTGCAGCAGGTCGCGGAAACGCAGCAGCACGGGCAGGTGCGTGCCGCGGTCGCGCAGGCCCTCGATCACTTCGAAAAGCGAGACCTCCTTGCCGCTTTCGTCGTCTTCGAGCCGCACGGTGACGTGGCCCTTCTTGTTGACGCCGAAGTAGCCGTGTCCCCACGACTCGACGCCATAAAGCTCCGCGGATTTTTCCGGGGACCAGGCCTTGGCGGCCTTGCGTTTCGGCGGCTTGCTGGCGGGCGTGTGGATGGCAGGCGGGGTCATAACGGCGGAGGCGCGCAACCAACCGCAGATTCTCCGAAAAAACCAACAAAAACCGCTATCGGTGCGACGAGTCCCTGGTTGACCGATCCGTGCAGCGGCTACAGGGTGGCACTCGTCATGAAACCTGTTTTTCCATTCTTGGCCGGTGCGATCGCCCTAACATGCGCCGGTGCAGAAAACCCGCACGTCGCCACCGGCATCAACCGCTTCGGTCTCGAACTGCACCATAGGCTGGCGGCGGACGGCGGCAACCGAGTTGCTTCACCGTGGTCGATCGCCAGCGCGCTGGCCATGACCTACGCCGGAGCCGCCGGCAAAACGCGCGCCGAAATGGCCGCCACCCTGCACCTCGGCGATGACGAGGCCGCAACGCACGCCGACATTGCGGCCATCGCCGCGGATCTCGCGGAACTCGCGCGCGCCAGCCGCGAGCGGGTGGAAAACCCGGACCGTCGCGGCGGACCGGAAACGCCGCTGCAGATTGTCACCGCCAACCGCTTGTTCGGCCAGGCCGGCCAGCCGTTCGAAAAACCGTTTCTCGAGTTATTGGAAAACACCTACGCCGCACCGCTGGAGCAGGTTGATTTCATCCGACAGGCCGAGGCCGCGCGGACCCGTATCAACGAGTGGGTCGAGGAGCAGACGCGCGAGCGGATCAAGGATCTCATTCCGGCCGGCGTGCTGAATGAGGAAACGCGGCTCGTTCTCGCCAATGCCATCTACCTCAAGGCCGCGTGGGCCGCTCCGTTCCGCGAAGAA
The DNA here is from genome assembly GCA_041686775.1 of Luteolibacter sp. Lineage (GTDB taxonomy): Bacteria > Verrucomicrobiota > Verrucomicrobiia > Verrucomicrobiales > Akkermansiaceae > Luteolibacter. The sequence continues at coordinate 300,490 of JAWLDG010000003.1, forward strand.
CCGGAACTGGTCTTCCATGTCGATGGCACCGGCCAAGCCAAGGTTCCGGGCCTGGTCCATCAAGCGCCATACGGCTATCAGAAAATTCCCGGCGGCACGCTGGTCTCGGTGCCCTACGAGGGCGGCGGTTTGCAATTCCTCATCGCCCTGCCGGACGAGCGGAACGGACTTGCGGCGCTAGAGAAGCAAATCGATGCGGCGCTGCTCGCCGAGGCCGCGAGGCTTCCGAAGCGCGAAGCGATCCTGCGTCTGCCGAAATTCAAACTCGAGCCCGGCCGCGTGATGCTCGCCGAACACCTCAAGGCAATGGGCCTGCCGACCGCCTTCGACGTGCCGCAGGGCAGTGCGGATTTCTCGCGCATGGCTCCACGCCGGCCGGACGATTACCTCTACATCGACAACGTGATCCACAAAGCCTTCATCGATGTGAACAAGGACGGCACCGAGGCCGCCGCGGCAACCGCCGTGGTCATGATGCGCGCCACCTCGATTCCCGACGAGCCGGTCGAGCCGCTCGACATCCGGGTGGACCGACCGTTCCTCTTCGCCGTCCAGCACGTCGCCAGCGGCACCTGCCTGTTCCTCGGCCGGGTGACCGACCCGCGCTGAAGCGCCGTCCTTGACGCGGCCCGTGCCGGGCGGGATGCTGCGCCCCGCAATGAACGCCAACACCCGCCCGTTTTCCGGTCTAATGCTCGACGGCCCCGACCGCGCGCCCAGCCGCGCGATGCTCTACGCCGTCGGTTTCCAAAAAGACGATTTCGCCAAGCCGCAGATCGGCATCGCCTCGACCTGGAGCGAGGTGACCCCCTGCAACGTCCACATCGACAAGCTCGCCGTGGAATCCCGCAAGGGCACCGACGCCGCCGGCGGCAAGGGCATCATCTTCAACACCATCACCGTCTCCGACGGCATCTCGATGGGCACCGAGGGCATGAAATACTCGCTCGTTTCCCGCGAGGTCATCGCCGATTCCATCGAAACGGTCGTCGGCTGCGAGGGCATGGACGGCTTCGTGGCCATCGGCGGCTGCGACAAGAACATGCCCGGCTGCCTGATGGCGATGGCGCGCATGAACCGCCCGTCGGTCTTCGTCTATGGCGGCACCATCCTGCCCGGCTGCGCCACGCTCAAGGGCGAGCAGAAGGACCTCGATATCGTTTCCGTTTTCGAGGCCGTCGGCAAACACGCCAACGGCGAATACGACGACGCCGAGCTGGAAACCGTGGAGTCCTGCGCGATCCCGGGCCCCGGTTCCTGCGGCGGCATGTACACCGCCAACACCATGGCCAGTGCGATCGAGGCGATGGGCATGTCGCTCCCTAACAGCTCCGCCCAGGCCGCCATCTCCGATGACAAGATGCGCGACTGCTTCGACGCGGGCGCGGCCGTGGTCAACCTGATCAACCTCGGCATCAGGCCGCGCGACATCCTGACCAAGGAGGCTTTCGAAAACGCGATCACCGTGCTCATCGCGCTCGGCGGTTCCACCAACGCGGTGCTGCACATCCCCGCCATCGCGCAGGCCGCGGGCGTCGAGATCACCATCGACGACTTCGCGCGCATCGGGAAAAACGTGCCGGTGCTCGCCGACCTCAAGCCGTCCGGCAAATATGTCATGGCGGATCTGGTTAGAATCGGCGGCACGGTGCCGCTGATGAAAATGCTGCTCGATGCAGGGCTCTTGCACGGCGACTGCATGACCGTGACCGGCCGCACGATGCGCGAGAATCTCGAAAAACTCGCCAAACCCTATCCAGAAGACCAGCAGATCATCCGCCCGCTCGACAATCCGGTCAAAAAGGACAGCCACCTGCGCATCCTTTACGGCAACCTCGCCGAAGGCGGCGCGGTCGCGAAAATTTCCGGCAAGGAAGGCGAAGTCTTCACCGGCAACGCCCGCTGTTTCGATTCCGAAGACGCCGCCATGAAGTCGATCCTCGCCAAGGAAATCGACAAGGGCGACGTGATCGTCATCCGCATGGAAGGACCGAAGGGCGGCCCCGGCATGCGCGAAATGCTCGGTCCCACCAGCGCCATCATGGGCCTCGGCCTCGGCAAGGACGTCGCGCTCATCACCGACGGACGTTTCTCCGGCGGCAGCCACGGTTTCGTCGTCGGCCACATCACCCCGGAAGCCTTCACCGGCGGCGCCATCGGCCTGCTCAAGGACGGCGATCCGATCATCATCGACGCCGTCAACAACCGCATCGACGTCCGCCTGCCCGACGAGGAACTCAAGGCCCGCCGCGACGCGTGGAAACAACCCGCCCCGCGCTACACACAGGGCGTGCTGGCCAAGTATGCCAAACTCGTGGCCACGGCGTCCGAGGGTGCGGTGACCGACAAGTATCTATGAGCCGGCATCCCTACCAATGCAGCCACTGCCGGGCGGGAATCGCCATGGACGATGTGAATGTCGCCAACGACATCGCGCTCTGCCGCAGTTGTGGCAAAACGATGCCGTTCTCATCGATCGCGGGCATCCCCGGTGTGGAAAACGTGGACCTCGGCAAGCCACCCAAAGGCGTGCGTTTCGATCCGGGCACGCTCCATGGCAAGACGGTGTATTATAAGAAAGTCTCGCCGATGGTGTTCTTCCTGATTCCCTTCACCGCGGTGTGGTCGGGCGTTTCCATGGTGGGCATCTACGGCTCGCAGATCCAGAAGGGTGAGTTCGATCCCGGCGCGAGTCTGTTCGGCCTGCCGTTCCTGATCGGGACGGTCGTGCTGGTTTCGTCAATCGCCTTCCTGCTGTTCGGCCGCTGGCGCTTCAGTTTCAAGCAGGGCGTGCTCGAAGTCGCGATGGAACTGGGACCGATCAGTTGGAAACGCCGCATCACCTGCGACAAGAGCGCGCGCGTCTCCATCCGCCAGGCGACATGGAAAAAGAACAACCAGGTGCAATATCACATCCAGGTGGACAGCGGCGGCGACTCGCTCAAATGCGCCAGCACCCTGCCTGAAGAACCGAAAACCTTCATCGCCGAAGCGATCCGCCGCATGATCGCGTCCGATTGATCCCATCCCATCGCTCATGAGATTGTTCCGCATCCTCACCTTCAAGGAACTGAAAGGTTATTTCCTCACGCCCTTCGGCTGGGTGGTGCTGGCCTTCGTGACGGTGATGCAGGGCGTCTCGCTGTCCACGGCGATGAAGGGCTTCCGCGACACGCCGGTGAAGGACAGCCTGGTTTACGTGACCTTCCACACGCCGGTGTTCTGGTTTTATTTCCTCTTCATCTTCCCGCTCATCACGATGCGGTTGTTTGCCGAGGAGGAGCGCTCCGGGACCTTGGAAACCTTGCTCACCGCGCCGGTGCGCACCTGGCAGGTGGTGCTCTCGAAGTATGTCGCGGCGATGATATTCTATGCCATTCTCTGGGCGCCGGCCTTCGTGCAGTTCCGCATGTTCGTCTGGTTCACCGACCTGCCGCCGGCGTGGTCACCCGGCTCGATGATCGGCGCGTTCGCCATCGTCATGCTGATGGGCTCCGCCTTCACAGCAGCCGGCTGCCTGGCCTCCGCGCTCACTTCCAGCCAGATCATCGCCGGGCTGCTGACCATCGGCCTGCTGGTGATCCAGTATTTCCTCGGCTTCGTCACCGTGATCTGGGGCGAGTCGTTCGCCGGGGCGGAGTTTTTCCATTACATCTCGTCGCAGCGCCATCTGCATTACTACGCCAGCGGACTGCTCGACACGCGGGCGGCGGTGTATTTCCCGAGCCTCGCCGTCTTCCTCCTGTTCATGACCTATCAGGTCACCGATTTCCGCCGCTGGCGAATCTGATATCATCTTCCACATGTCATCTTCCGCGCCAGAACGTGTAAAATCCAGCCGCCCGAACCGCTTCGGGCTCGGCGCGATCGCCTTGATCCAGGCGGCCTTGCTCGTGCTGATCCTTGTCGCCGTCAATTATCTCTCGCTGAACCACCACTGGAGCGCGGACCTCAGCCGGGCCGCGGATTATTCGCTTTCTCCGGCCACCCGGAATTATCTCAAAGACGATACCGTTCGTGACCGTGAAAAACCGGTGAAATGGATCATGGCCTACCGCCGCAGCGCGCCGTTCTACGAGCGCGTGCGCGCCCTGGCCGAGGAATACGCGCGCCGCTCCAGGGGCGGCATCGAGCTGGAGGTGGTGGACCCGCTGCGCAGTCCCGACCGCATGGCGGAAATCGTCGCCACCTATGGCATCACCCTGATCCGCGATCTGGTCATCATCGATGCCCGTTCCGACGACAGCCCGCCGACGCGCGAGGATGAGAACCGCATCCGCACGCTGCATCCGAATGTCCGGCTGGTGCCGGCCGACGACATGGCGGTGCATGCCACTGCCGATGGTGTGCGGCGCGTCACCGGCTTCAAGGGCGAGGACCTGCTCACGGCATCGCTCGTTTCCGCCATCGAGGGCCGCAGCCGCGTGATCGCACTTCTCGCCGACAAGAGCGCATCCAGCGAAAACGCCGCCGGCTTTTCCCCCCGCGCGCAGCTTGAGGAAATCCTACGCTATCAGAACGTGGTGCTGGCGGATCTCAATCTATCGCAAATCGCGGACATTCCCGAAGAGGTGGATGGCATCGCGATGGTGGCTCCCGCCTATGATCTGACGGAGCAGGAACTCGCCGTGCTGGAGCGCTACTGGAACCGCCCGAAAGCCGCCATGCTCATGCTGTTGGACGACGGCACGGCACCGCCGAAACTCCGCGCCTTCCTGCGCGGCATGGGCGTCACCCCGCGCGGCGACCGCGTGATCGCGCGCAGCGAGGGCCGCCTGGTCACCCAGGCGCGCGGAACCTTCACCCGGGGCGTGCCGTTCATGAGCGGGCTGGCCGGGCTGGCCACCGAGTTCAACGGTGCCATTTCCTCGCTCGAAGTGCGCGAAGGCGCGGAGGACCTGCTCAACCGCCGCATCGCGCCGTTCGGGCTGATCGAGGCCGCCGCCGGTTTCTGGGGCGAGACGGATTTCGGTTCGGAAGATGATACATTCGATGAAATCGAGGATCACGGCCCGCCATTGCATCTCGCCGCCGCCGTGATCCGCGGTGCGGAAAGCGACGACCGCTTCGCCGCCGATTCCTCGCGCATGATCGTGATGTCCGGCATCGATTTCCTCGATCCCGCGCAACAGCGTGCGGAAAACCGCGATTTCCTCGCCTCCGCGGCGAACTGGCTGGTCGGCCGCGAACAGCTCGCCGGCATCGGACCGCGCGCGCTGCACACCTACAAGCTGCCGCTGCTCGACGCGCAGGTCTCATTCATCAACCGTGTGAACCTCTTCTTCCTGCCCGCGTTATTCCTCCTGATCGGCGGCTTCGTCTGGTCGTCGCGCCGTGTTTGATCCGTCATGCGTTCCACCGGATTCACCCTCCTTCTCGCATTTGGCGCGGCCATTGCGCTCACACTCGCCGTGTTCCAGTGGCGGCAGGGTGGTTTCGAGGCGCTGCTCGGCGCTCCGCCACATCAGGTCGGCTCGCGGGTGTATGATTCATTCACGCCTGCGGAAGTGAAACACATCCGCATCCGCTCCGGCGGCGTGACGGCCGTCTTTTCGCTGGGCGAAAACGGCTGGATGGCCTCGGCACCGTGGGAGGACCGCATGGACCCGCGCGCGGCGGTGGCCATCATCCAGTTCGCACTGGGCATGCGCGTCGAGGATGTCGCTGACGAGGATGAGGTGGACGATTCGAAATCCGGCCTCGGCGACAACGCGGTGCGCATCCGGCTCGAAGGTGAGGGCCGCGAAATCCTCGCCGACTTCCGCCTCGGCCGCGTGACCCCGTGGCGCGCGGAAATCGAGGGCTTCGACGAGCCGGTCTCCACCGTGTTCGTGCAGCCGCGCGACCGCGGGCGCGGCAGGCACGCCTATATCGCCACCGGCGACATCACCGCGCTGTTCCGCGACGGCCTCAAGCTGTTGCGCGATCACGGCCCGTTTTATTTCAATCCCGCGAATCTGGAGAAAATCCGCATCCGCTCGCAGCAGGGCGATCTCACGCTCTCCCGCGCCGCCCACGGCGCGCCATGGCGCATCACCAAGCCGCTCGAACTCTCCACCGATCCGGCGGCGATGAAAAAGTTGTTGGAGGGTATGTTCGAACTGCGGGCCACGCGCGTGACCGACCGTGCCGCCGCCGTGCTGCCAGCCACCGATGGCGCGAACAAACCCACCCAGATCGGCATTGTTTCATTCGGCGACTCAGCAGAAACCGTGTTGGAAATTTTCCCGCCGGAAAATGCCGATGCGCGCGTCACCGGTGCGATGGTCAGCGACCGTCCCGGCACTTGGTTCGAGCTGCCGCTCAAGCCCGAGGCCGGTGTGGTTTCACTGGCCGACCTGCCGCTCGCCATGAACGACCTGCGGGATCCCGTGCTCACCCGGCTCAACATCGCCTCGCTGCGCCGCATCGAAATCGTGCCTTCCACCGGCGAGCCCATCCTCATCGAGCGCCAGCCGCCCGGCCCGTGGATGACCGCGATTGATGGCAAGGGGAGCGAAGCCAACGAGCGCAACCTGTTCGAACTGCTCAAGGCCGTCACCAGCCACCGCGCCACCGCCTTCGAGAGCGATGCCGCCACCGATTTCAGCCCATGGGGACTCGACCGGCCGATCCTCACGCTGCGTTTCCTCGGTGAGGAAAACCAGGGCATCGAACTGCGCTTCGGCCTCAATTCACAGGGCGACCTTTTCGTCAACCGCACCGGCACACCCACCGTCATGCGCGTGGACCGCTCGATACTCGCGTCCATCGCCGTGAATCGGCACGAGTGGCGGCATGCACGCCTGTGGTCGCTGAACCGCGTGGATTTGACCGGGATCGAGCGCCGCATGGGAAACCAGCCGCCGCTGCTGCTGCGCTACCGGGACAGGGATGAATCATGGCAGGCGTCCAGTGAGGGGGAAAATCTCGATCACGTGCTCGTCCCGGCGCGTGCCAGATACATGCTGGCAGCACTCGAACGGCTCGAAGTCTCGCGCTGGCTCGCCCAGGACGATGCGAAGGCCGCCGCCGCGCTCGTGAACCCCTCACTGGTTTTCCAAGTGGTGGAGAAAAAAATCGGCGACGATCTGAACCTTGCCGGCGTTTCCCAGCGTACCTTGCGCCTGGCTCCCGGGGATGGTGAGACCGCCGGGTTTTACTATGGCTCGCTCGATGGCGAGGCGCATCCGTTCCTTATCGACGCTCCGACCTACAACCGGCTCGCACTCGATTTACTCGGGGAGTGATTCCGGAAAATTTTCAAAGGTTTCTTTTCCCGGCGTGTCTTATCCATGAAGGCCCGGGAGATGAATTTCGGATCGCGGGTTTTCGCAACACCCCAAAGCCATGAAAAATCCACTCGCACTGTTTGCGGGAGCCTTTGCGCTCCTGCTCGGTCCGTTCGTTTTTGCGGATGGAAATGACGGAAAAATCACCGAGGGCCGACTCGATGCGTTCGATGCCGGCGGCAAGGCCCTCGGGCCGTGTCCGCTGAAACACACCGACGTCCAGGCCGACATCAGCGGCACGATTGCACGCGTGACCGTGACGCAGCGGTTCCACAATCCGTTCAAGGACAAGATCGAGGCGGTCTATGTGTTTCCGCTGCATCAGGACTCGGCGGTCGATGACATGACAATGACCGTCGGAGAGCGGGTGGTGAAGGGCGTGATCAAGGAGCGAGGCGAGGCGAAGCGAATCTACGAGGAGGCCAAGGGCGCAGGGAAGGTGGCATCGCTGCTCGATCAGGAGCGACCGAACATTTTCACCCAGTCGGTGGCCAACATCGAGCCGGGCGAGCAGGTCACCATCACGATCCGTTATTCGCAGACGATGACGTGGGAGGACGGCCGCTTTGAATTCGATTTCCCGACGGTGGTCGGCCCGCGATATATCCCCGGCGGAACGACTGGCGGCGACCAACCGGTGACCGTGGATCAACCGATGCCACCGATGTTCCGCAAACCCGATCCGAAGCGCGGCCCCGAAGGCGAACCACCGGTGGTGAATCCCGATCCGGCGAAACCGACCGACCAGGTACCCGATGCCGACCGCATCACACCGCCGGTGGTCGAGGAAGGGTTCCGCGCGGGACATGATATCTCCATCACGGTCACGATCCACGCCGGGAGACCGATCGAGGATATCAAGTCCGCACTGCACGAGGTGGAGATCGAACATCCCGGCGGCGACAAGTCGCAGGCGGTGGTTCGCCTAACAGAAAAGGCGGTTCTGCCTAACCGTGATTTCGCGATCAGCTACCGCACCGCGGACGACGAAATTTCCGACGCCACGCTCACGCACACCGACGAGCGGGGAAACTTTTTCTCAATGGTCATCCAACCACCGGCACGGGTGAAGCCGGAGCAGGTGGTGCCGCGGGAACTGGTTTTCGTTTTGGACACTAGCGGATCGATGAGTGGTTTCCCAATGGAAACCTCGAAGGCGATGATGCGGCGCGCGATTGAAAGCCTGCGACCGGAGGACCGCTTCAACATCGTGACCTTCGCCGGCAGCACCTCGGTGCTGTTTCCAAACCCGGTGGCGAACACCGAGCAGAACCGCCACAAGGCGCTGCGCTTCATCGACACCCTGCAAGGCGCGGGCGGCACCGAGATGATGAAGGCCATCAACATGGCGCTCGGCGGCGAGCATGATCCGAAAAAGGTGCGGATCGTATGTTTCCTGACCGACGGATACATCGGCAATGACATGGCGATCATCGGCGCGGTCAAGGAGCACTCGCAGACGACGCGGGTGTTCAGCTTCGGCATCGGCGGCTCGGTGAACCGCTTCCTGATGGACGGCATGGCGCAGGCCGGGCGCGGCGAGGCGCATTACGTGTTGAGCCACGAACAGGCGCAGAAATCGGCCGACAAGTTTTATGAACGGATCGACGCCCCGGTGCTCACCGACATCGAACTGGACTTCGGCGGACTCGTGGTCGAGGAGGTCTATCCGAAGCGCATCGAGGACCTGTTCGCCGCGAAACCGGTGGTGGTGAAGGGACGCTACACCAAGCCGGGCGCGGGCGTGATCAGACTCAAGGGCGTCAATGCCGACGGTGCCTACGAGCGGGAAATCGCCGTGACTTTCGAGGCGTCGAATCCGGAAAACGCGGTGCTCGCCCCGCAGTGGGCACGCGCCAAGGTCGACGACCTGATGATGCAGGACATGACGGGCATGCAACAGGGGCAGATGAAGGACGAACTCAAGAACGAGATCATCGGCCTCGGGCTTCAATACAACCTGCTCACGCAGTTCACGAGTTTCGTCGCGGTGGAGGAAATGCGGATCACCGAAGGCGGCAAGCCGCGCACCATCCGCGTGCCGGTCGAGATGCCGCAGGGAGTCAGTTACTCCGGAGTGTTTGGAACCGGCCGCGGCGGTGGATTCGGAGGAATGGCCAATTACGGTGGTGCCGCGCTCCGAACCAAGGCTGTCGCAGCGCCCAGCAGTTCGTTTGCAGCGGATGCCGACGCGTTTTCCATCGAAACGCGTGAGGAAGTCACACTCGAGCGCCTGGAGAAAATGCCGACCAGCGAGAACCTTTCTCCGGCCGAAAAGCGTGACCAACTGCTCGCGCTGAAACTTGACGAGAGCCTGCGCAAGCTGGCCGCGGCGGGCGGCAGTGACCTTGTCGAAGTACGCGTGACTTTGCGCGACTTCTCGGACGACGCGATTACCAAGCTCGAAGCGCTGGGCTGCAAACTGCTGGCCAAGGCGACCAGCGTGAAACTCGTCGTAGGCACGATCCCGGCGGACAAGCTCGAAGAGCTGGCGCTGCTCGAGGTGGTGCGGCGGGTGGATCCCGGCACACCATGACCAGGCAGGGGCCAGGCCAACCCAATCACCAAGCCACCAGAATCAGAAAAGGAATGAGCAGTGCCAGCAACAGCCAGCGCAACAAGGCCGATCCTTCGGACACTTCCTCGCCTCGCAGCCAGCGGGTGAAACCGGCCATCGCGGGACCCATCGCCGCGAACGCCAGACCGATGACCAGCGGGTATTTCAACAGATGTCCCAACTCCCGCAACAACCCGCCCGGCTGGTTGGAAAATGCCGCCAGCAGCGCGATCGCCAGTATCACCAATCCGCATGCTGCGACGCCCACGACGAGCAGGCGCACGGTGGTCAGCAATTCTCCATCGTTCGATTCCGTCGGAGGAAGCGTCTGTACTGCGGAGCTTTCATCCCCTTCGTTTTCCGCCGATTCATCGGAAACGATCACCCGGATGCCGCCGATGGCGAGCGGCCCATAAATCGCGCCCATCCCCTCGTCCAAAATCCCGGCATAGTAGCCTTCCGCCCGCATCGCCGACGCGAAAATCGCCGCTTCCTCACGAGTCGCGAACGTGTGAACCATGCGACAATCCAGCGCATGCGTCAGAACTTGGCAAGCCGACAACGGCCCGATCAATAAACCGCATCAACCTGTGGACTGGTGCCCCATCCACGCTCGGAGCGAACCGACGAAAGTCCGGCCTGGAACTCGTCGAAAGCACGCGTGAAGGAGTTTTCCGCGACCTTGGACCGGCCGATCAATGGCAGACCGGACGCGCGGCCAGTGCCGTTCGCCACGATGCGGCGGCCGTCTCGCAGCACGATCCGGGTGTCGGTATTGACCGGCCCCGCCTGCATCGTGAATTCGAGATCCAGCTCGCCGGCCCCATGGCGGACCGGCAGCATGCCTTGGTCACGCAAGACAGCCTCGATGTCAGGAATGAAAAGCCTCTCGCGTTCGTTCAACTCGGCGGGCATGCCAACGGTTGGCGGTCCGGACTGCGGCGCGAACGGGGTGCGGCCGGACCCGGCGCAGCCCGCCAGCGTCAGGATTGCGATCAGTGACAGAAAACGCAGCGAACGATTCATAAGCTCTCCGATAGCGCGGGATGCGTCTCACGCAAGAATCATCAATCGAAAACGAATCCGTTCACGCCAGCACCAGCCGCTCGTCGGATTCGAGTTTCGCGGTCAGCTCCGGCCAGCCGCCGGGGACCTGCATGTTGAAGCAGTGAAGATAGAGTGTGAGGAGCTTCGGATCGAAGAGGCCGATCACCTTGTCGACGGACTCGTTGAGGCGGTCGCCGTCGAGATTTTTCGGCAGGTCGCCGACCACCGAGCCCTTGCCGTCGTGCGGGATGCCCATGCCGTCGCAGAACATGGCGAGCAGCGATTGCTGGGCGGACATCAGGTAGGCCTGGAGCAGTTGTTCGCCGACGTCGTCGAGGGCGGGGATTTTCAGCGTCTTGTGGATCCATGCGTATTGGTCCGGCAGGGATTTTTTCTGGATGAAGACCGGCCGCAGCTTGCGACGCCCGGCGAGCGTGGCGACGGCGGACTTGTAAACGTTGCGGTCGTTTTCACGGAACCAATCGAGCATGTCTTTGACAAGCGAGGGATCGGCGGCGGAGTAGAGGTCGTGGGCTTTCACAGTGGAAAAATCGGTTGGCGCGCGGAATCCAAGGCGCTGCGACCGCGCGTGGCAAGGATGGAGCGGCAAAAATGGCGGTGGAGTGGGGCGCGGAAAAATCCCGTCAAAAATTCTTGCGCGGATCGAAACATGGGATTCGTTGCGCAGCCTTCTCAGGCATATCCACACTGATACCCCAAAACCACATACCCCCGTATGACCATGAAAACCACAGCCCTGACACTCGTCTCCGCACTCCTGCTCGGATCCTTCGCCTCGGCGAAAGGCAAACCCGCCTGGGCCGCCGCGGCGAAACCCGGCAAACAGAACATCGTTGAAATCGTGCTCGCCGACGACGGCGAGTTCGACGTGCTCCAAGCCGCCGTGATCCGTGCCGGCCTGGTGGACGCCCTCAGCGGCAAAAAGCAACTGACCGTCTTCGCTCCGACCGACGACGCGTTCATCACCTTGCTTGAAGCCGCCGACGAAGCCGCCGCCATCGCCGCGGTCGAGACGCTCGATGTCGAAGTCCTGACCGACATCCTGCTCTATCACGTCACCAAAGGCCGCCGCATCAGCAAGTCGGTGCTCGCCGCGCCGAAATACAAGATGCTCAATGGCGACAAGCTCACCCGCGCCGAACTGCTCGACGCCGGCGTGGCCGAAACCGACATCTCCGCGTCCAACGGCATCATCCACGTCATCGATTCGGTGCTGATTCCCAAGGCCGATTGATCGGACCGCATTCAAGCCGCCCGTCCGGGTTTCCGGGCGGGCGGTTTTGCATGGTTGCATGATCCTCAAGCGGACTGCATGTTGGGACCGTCGAATCCGAAGTGGCCATGGCAGACAAGACCCTTTTCGAGAAAATCCGCGACCGCGAGATCCCCGCGGACATCGTCCATCAGGACGAGCGTTGCACCGCCTTCCGCGACATCTCGCCGCAGGCTCCGGTCCACATCCTGATCGTGCCGAACAAGCCGTTGCCGCGCGTCGGTCTGGCCGAATCCGCCGATGAAGCCGTGCTCGGCCACCTGCTGCTCACCGCCGCGGAAATCGCCCGCGGCCAGGGCGTCTCCGAAACCGGCTACCGGCTTGTCATCAACAACGGCCCGCACGCCGGCGAGGCCGTGCCCCATCTTCACGTCCACCTGTTAGGCGGCCGCCCGCTCGATTGGCCGCCCGGCTGACTCCAGACCGATGAAAAGCATTCTTCTGCCCATCGTCGCGGGACTCGCGACAACACTCGGCGCGCATCCGCGCGAGTTCCGCCCGGCGCGTTTCGCCAACGACGACACCACGCTGCACGCCGCCGAGACCCCGCGGGTCGGCCGCGTGGTTTTGGTGCACGGGTTTCTGGAAACCGGCAGCAATTTCCGCATGCTGCGCCAGCGCCTGCAGAAACGCGGCTTCGATTGCCTGGTGCCGCGCCTGCGCCCGTGCGACGGACGCGGCGGGCTCGACCTGCTCGCCACCGGGCTCAAGCAGGACATCGAGCAGCACTTCGGCACGGAGCAGCCGCTCTCGCTGGTCGGTTTCAGTATGGGTGGAATCGTCAGCCGCCATTACCTCCAGCAGCTCGGCGGTGCGGAGCGCTGCCAGGGATTCATCACCATCTCCTCGCCGCACCAGGGGACGCAGACGGCATGGCTTTATCCCACCGAAGGCGCGCGGCAGATGCGGCCCGGCAGCGCATTCCTCGCGGATCTCGCGCGCACCGAGTCGCAGCTCGGCGACATGCCGGTGACCTCCTACCGCACGCCGTTCGATCTGATCATCGTCCCCGCCGGAAACTCCCACTGGCGGCGCGCCGAAAATCTTTCGTTTCCCGTCGCCCTCCACCCGCTCATGCTCAACTCCCGCAAGGTGCTCGACGACATCGAGCGCCGGTTGTTGTCGCATGTGGAAAAATAACAAAACGAACCACCGATCCCAGTTATGAAAACCCGACTCATCGCCATCGCCGTCCATCTCGCCTGCCTTGTGCCCGCCGCGCTTTCCGCCGCGCCGCTCAAGGTGTTCATCCTCTCCGGTCAATCGAACATGCAGGGCCACGCGAACGTCAGCACCTTCGATTACATGGGCAAGGACCCGAAAACCGCTCCCCTGCTCAAGGAAATGACCGACAAAAAGGGCGAACCCAGGGTCTGCGACAAGGTCTGGATCACCTATCTCTCGGAAGGACGCGGTGGCGATCCCGTCGTCCGGGAAGGCAAGCTCACCGCCGGCTTCGGCGCCCGCGAGGACACCATCGGGCCCGAGTTCACCTTCGGCATCGCCATGGAAAAACACCTCGGCGAACCGATCCTCATCATCAAGACCGCATGGGGAGGCAAAAGCCTGCACACCGACTTCCGCCCGCCCTCGGCCGGCGGCGAAGGGGCCGGCAAATATTACCAGCTGATGATCGATCACGTGAAAGCCACGCTCGCCGATCCGAAGAAGATCGTGCCCGGCTACAACCCGCGCGACGGCTATGAAATCGCCGGCTTCGTCTGGTTCCAGGGCTGGAACGACCTGGTCGATCAGGGAGCTTATCCCAAGCGCGGCCAGCGCGGGGGTTATGACATGTATTCCGATTACATGGCGCACTTCATCCGCGACGTTCGCAAGGATCTCGACGCGCCGGAGATGCCGTTCGTGATCGGCGTGCTGGGCGTGAACGGCCCGGTGGACACCTTCGACGGTCCGCGCTACAAGGGCATCTATCAGAATTTCCGCGACGCCCAGGCGGCACCGGCGAAAAAAGCCGAGTTCAAGGGCAACGTCGCCGCCGTGCTCACCGAAAAATTCTGGGACCACAAGATCGCCGCCGCCCGCGACAAGAAGGAACGGACCCCGGAGGAGGAGGAAATCGCCAAGGGCGCGTCCAACCAGGGATTCCACTACTACGGCGCCGCCAAAATCCTCGCCCCCATCGGCGAGGCCTTCGCCGACGCGATGTGGCAGATGATGCGCAAGTGATGCGAATCACCCGAGCACGTCGTCCATCGCGTCGATCAGTTCCTGCATCGTCTCGCGGGTTTCGTTGCCCATGTTGGAGATGCGGAAGGTGAGGCCCTTGATCTTGCCGTAGCCGCCGTTGATGGCGAAGCCGTGCTTCGACTTGAGCGTCTTGATGAAGCCGGATTGATCGAAGCCCTCGGGCGTGTGGAAGCAGGTCAGCGAAACCGATTGATTGCCTTCCGGCGCGAAGTTCCTGAACCCGTGGCGCGCGCCCCACTCGTGGATTATCGCGTTGTTCGCCTTGTGGCGGGCGAAACGGTTCTCCATGCCTTCCGCCTCGATGACACCGAGGATGTGTTGCAGTCCGAAAATCAGCGAGATGGCCGGCGTGGACGGCGTGTTGTTCTTCTCCGCGTTCTTGGCGAACTCGATGAAATCGAAGTAATAGCCGCGGTTCGGCATCGACTTGGCACGCTCGATGGCGGCTTCCGAACAAGCGAAGACCGCCAACCCCGGCGGCAATGCCAGTGCTTTCTGCACGCCAGCCAGCAGCACGTCGATGCCGAGCTTGTCCATCTCCAGCGGCACCGCGGAAAACGACGAAACCGAATCCACCACCAACAACACGCCGGGGAAGGATTTCACCACCTTGGCGATGCCTTCGAGATCGTTCATTACACCGGTCGAGGTTTCGTTGTGGATCAAGGTCACCAGGTCGAAACCGCCTTCCTCCAGTTTGGCCTTCACCGAATCGGGGGAAACCGCCTCGCCCCACTCGACCTGCACCTTGTCGGCTTCAAGTCCCATGCTTTTCGCCACGCTGAACCACTTGTCCGAGAACGCGCCGCAGCAGAGGTTGAGCACCTTCTTCGCGCACAGGTTCTTCAGCGAGGCCTCCATCACGCCCCATGCCGAAGAGGTGGAGAGGAACACCGGACGGCTGGTGCCGGCGAGCTGCTTGAGCATCGGCTGCGTGGAGGCGTAAAGTTCCTCGAACTCCGCGCCGCGGTGGCCGATCATCGGCCGGCTCATCGCGCAATAGGTTTCCTTGGAGACGTCGATCGGTCCTGGAATGAACAGCTTGGCCATGGGAGGGGAATTGAATAATGAGTATTGGATATTGATTATTGCAAATCGAACGCGCGGATTCTGTTAGAGAAGATTGTGCGCTTCGAGGAGCGCCTTGAGTTTCGCGACACGGCCGGCATCGAGCGGGGCGAGCGGCAGGCGCAGTTCCGGCGAGCAATGGCCTTGCAGGGCGACGGCGGTCTTGATGGGAACGGGATTCACATCGAGCGTCATCAGCCCGCGCATGAGCGGGTAGTATTGCTTTTGGATTTCCAGAGCCTCGTCGAACGATCCGTTGCGGCAGGCCCGGACCAGGCGGGCCATCACGTCGGGGATCAGGTTGGAGGCCACGGAAACGAGCCCGCAGGCACCGCAGGCGACGAACGGCAGCGTGAGCGGATCGTCACCGCAGAGGATGCCGAAATCGTCGGGCACGGCCTGCACGAGTTGGTTCACGCGGTCCACCGAGCCGCCGGCTTCCTTGATGGCCACGATGTTCGGGCAATCCGCGGCCAGCCGCGCGACGGTTTCCGGCGCGATCTCGACCGAAGTGCGGCCGGGCACGCTGTAGAGCATGATCGGCAGGCCGGTGGCCTCGGCGATCGCCTTGTAGTGGAGATAGAGCCCTTCCTGCGACGGCTTGTTGTAATACGGGGAAACCTGCAGGGTGCCGGTCGCGCCGAGTTTTTCCGCGGCCTGGGTGAGTTCGATGGCTTCCGCGGTGGCGTTTGCCCCGGTTCCGGCGACCACCTCGCAGCGGCCGGCGGCGAACTCGACGGCAAGGCGGATCACCTCGATGTGCTCGTCGGTATCGAGCGTGGGCGACTCGCCGGTGGTGCCCACCGGGACGATGCCGTCCACGCCGCCGGCGATCTGGCGTTCGATGAGCGCGCGGTATGCGGGAGCGTCCACGGTTCCGTCGTGGAACGGCGTGATAAGTGCGGTGTAAGTGCCGGAAAAGCGCATGGCACGGCGAGCATGGACCATGCGCCGCCGACGTCAAAGCCGGAGTTGGATTCCGGAGCCGAATCGCCGGGGCTTTTCCCCGGCCACACCTCAAAACAATTCCCTGAAAACCATGGCATCGGAACCGACGGCTGCCACAATCCCGCGCGTGAACCCGATCGAGGAATCCCGGTCCCGGAGCGCAGGCCGCATGGTGCGCGACACCAGCGGGGTGGTGCTCATTCTGGCCAATCTGGTCCCGCTCGCGGGAGTCCTTTTCTGGGATTGGGGCATCTTCAACGTGGTGGTGCTGTATTGGTTGGAGAATGTGATCATCGGCGGAATCAACATACTCAAGATGCTGGCCTGCGCGCCCGACATGGAGGCGATCGCAAACAAGGCGGATGATCTCTCGGGCAACCGGTCCGGACAAGCGGAGAAACTCAGGGAGTTGATCAAGGCCCATGGAGGCAAGGCGGCTTTGTTGAATCATGGCTCGAAGTTTTTCTTCATCCCCTTCTTCACCGTGCACTATGGCATTTTCTGCCTGGTCCACGGCATGTTCGTGTTCGTCCTGCTCGGAGGGTCCGCGGGAAACGGCGGGCTGATGCGCGCCGGCCCCGCGCCGGATGGGTTTCCGGAACTGGTTCGTGGAGCGCTGGATGCCGGTGGGATCTGGGCGGCGCTGGCACTGGTCGCAAGCCACCTGTTTTCCTTTTTCCACAACTATCTCGGAAAGGGCGAATTCCGCCGGACCGTGGTGCCGGTGCTGATGGCTGCCCCCTATGGCAGGGTGGTCGTGTTGCATATCGCCATTCTCTTCGGCGCCTTTGCCGCGGTCATGCTGGGCAGCCCGGTGTTTCTGTTGTTGCTCCTGATCGCCGGAAAAACCGTGCTCGATCTCAAGCTCCATCACAGGTCTCACCGAAAACTCGCATCCTGATTTCCGCGTGGTGAGCCGGAAGTCACCGCAGAAATGAAAGACCCATACCGGCCAAGCGCGTTTCATCGACGGGGGAAATTCATGGCTGCCGCGCTTTCTTCATCCCATGGGCAAGCACTGCGTGCCTTGATGGCGGGACTGTTGGTGACATCGACGGCGGCAAGAGGAGGTGCTACAAGCCGGGAACTGCAAATCGATGGCCCGCGCGAAGTGGTGTTCGCGGTGCGCGGCGTGGGAGCGGACGGGCATTGGTATGCGAACTTCGGCCAATACGCGCCGCAGCGACTGCGCGACACGCCGCTGTTCACCGATGGAGCGAAACTGTGCGCGCTCGACATCGCGACCGGCGAGGTGCGGGTCTTGTTGGACGACCCCGAAGGCGGCATCCGCGACCCGCAGGTGGACTACGACGGCCGCAGGATCCTGTTTTCCTACCGGCCGGGCGGGAGCGGACACTATCACCTGCATGAGATTGGCGCGGACGGAAGCGGCTTGCGGCGCCTGACCGACGGCCCGTTCGACGATATCGAACCGACCTGGCTGCCCGATGGCGATATCCTATTCGTGAGCAGCCGCGCGCGGCGCTGGGTGAACTGCTGGCTCACGCCGGTGGCCACCCTGCACCGCTGTGGACCGGATGGCGCCGGGATTCATCCGGTCTCCGCCAACATCGAACACGACAACACGCCATGGCCGCTTCCGGACGGACGCATTCTTTTCACCCGCTGGGAATACATCGACCGCAGCCAGGTCCATTTCCACCATCTTTGGTCGATCAATCCGGACGGCACCGGCCAGATGACCTATTTTGGAAACCAGACACCCGGCGGGCTGCTCATCGATGCCAAGCCGGTGCCCGGCAGCCCGCAGGTGGTCACCGTGCATTCGCCGGGCCACGGCAATCGCGAGCACGCCGGCTGGCTGGCATTGATCGACCCGCGCCTCGGGCCGGACGATCCCGCGGCGGTGCGGCGGCTCACCAAGGGCGAGGATTACCGCGACCCGTGGGCATTCCGCGAAGACCTGATCCTGGCAGCCCGCGGCCCGCGGCTGGTGCTCTGCGACGGACGTGGAAACGAACGCATCATTCATGCGCTCGGCGAGTCCGACCAGAAGGCCGGCTTGTGGTGCCACGAACCGCGACCGCTGGCACCGCGCCCTCGGGAACTGGTGATTCCCGCACACACCGACCCCCGCCAGGAAACCGGCCGCATGATGCTGATGGACGCCCGGATCGGCCGCAACATGACGGGCGTGGATAAAAACGAAATCCTCGACCTGCTGGTGATCGAGAGCCTGCCGAAACCGATCAACTACACCGGTGGCATGGACCCGCTGAGTTATGGCGGCACCTTCACGCTCGAACGGTTGCTGGGCACCGTGCCGGTGGAAGAGGACGGCTCGGCCTACTTCGAGGTCCCGGCACTGCGTAGCGTGTTCTTCGTCGCGCGCGACGCGCAGGGCAAGGCGGTCAAGCGCATGCGCAGCTTCACCAGTGTGAAACCCGGCGAAACGATCGGCTGTGTCGGCTGCCACGAACATCGCAGCCACACTCCGCCGCCCTTCGCCGGGCACTCGCTGCTGGCCATGCAGCGACCGCCCAGCCCGATCGAACCGCTGCGCGGCGTGCCCGATGTGTTCGATTTCCCGCGCGACATCCAGCCGATCCTCGACCGGCACTGCGTCGAGTGCCACCACGCGGACCGAGCCGAGGGCGGAGTCATCCTAACAGGCGACCGCGGGCCGATGTTTTCCCACTCGTATTTCATGCTCACGATCACGGGACAGTTGGCCGACGGCCGCAACCAACCGGGCGGCAACGACCCGCCGCGCAGCTTCGGCAGCGGGGCCGCGCCCTTGCTCGCCATGCTGGAGGGCGGCCACCACGACGTCCGCGCCGACGAGTTGGAACTGGAAGCCGTGCGCCTGTGGCTCGATACCGGAGCCGCTTATCCGGGCACCTACGCCGCGCTCGGCACCGGCATGATCGGCGGCTATGAAATGAACGAACAGGTGATCGGCAACGACCGCGACTGGCCCACCACCCGCGCCGGTGCCGCGGTGATCGAACGGCGCTGCGCCGCCTGCCACCACGGCGAAAAAACGTTGCCACGCGCGCTGTCCGACGAAAACGGCCTGAGCTTCTGGATGCCCAAGCTCACCGACCCGCGGATCTCCCGCAGCAGGCACATCGTCTTCAACCTCGACCACCCGGAGCGCTCGCTGATGTTGCTCGCCCCACTCGCCAAGACCGCCGGCGGCCACGGCACCTGCCGCGAACCGGAAACCGCCGCCGGTTCGGGCGCGATACTCCCATCCACCGACGATCCCGACTACCGCACGCTACGGGCCATGATCGAAGCCGGCGGCAAACACCTGCGCGAAAACGGCGGGCGCTTCGACATGCCGGACTTCCTCCCCCGCCCCGAGTGGACGCGCGAAATGATCTTCTACGGCATCCTCCCCGCCGGAACCGACCCGCGACGCGTGCAGATCGACGTCTATCAGACCGAGCGGAGATACTGGGAGTCACTCCACCACCGCCCGCAGTAGCCGGAACTGCCAGTCCCGGTTTCATTCGTGGGCGGGATTTCGACAACAGATCATTCACATGGGCGAGAGAGGCAGTTGCCTCAATCAAGAAACAGGGTGATCAAGCTAGGGATGTTCCGTAAATAGTGACAATCAAGGCTTGTACACCATATTTAGTGGCACCAAACTGGCCGGATGCCACGCAATCCTAA
>JAWLDG010000004.1:0-284520 GCA_041686775.1 Luteolibacter sp.
ATCCCTGAACTAACAGAAATCAAACCGGAAAACACAAAAACAACCACCTTCAGAAAAAGCCATCAGCCACTTTTACAGAAAAAAATTTGCGCGGCCGATATCCAGACCGCCAAAGCCATCCGCAACGCCTATTTCAGCGCCAAACAACTCGACGACACCCTCATCATCCTCGCCGAACCCGAACCATGAAGATCATTTACAGGAAAGTCCGCAATCCGCTCGCCGACGCCTTCGCCGAGCCGCTCTCGCTCGAAGGCGAAATCGAGTTCTGCAAGCTGGAGGCCGTGGAAGCGCTGCTCCAGTTCATGAAACGCGAGGGCATCACCCGCAGCGAACTCGCCTCCCGCATGGGCGTGCCGCCATCCCGCATCACCCGCCTGCTCGGCGGCACCGAAAACCTCACCATCGCCACCCTCGTCCGCGCCGGCCGCGCCGTCGGCGCGGAACTGAATCTCTCCTTCCACCCCACCGCCGCAAGCCGCCAAGCCACCGCGAATCCCGCGTCCTCTCCCGCCTCCAAAGTCGCCGAAGACCCCGCGCCCTACCGCGCCACCCGCAAAACCTGACTTTCCGCCGCCACCGTCTCTTCATTTCAGTTTTCAGCATCTCAGCGTTTCAGCTTTTACCCAACTGCCCCTCCACGTAGACCCGTAGATGCTGGTGGTCGGCGAGTGGGTGTCCTCAATCGACTGAACCTTGAACGAGAACCCTGAACCTCAGCGAATTTTGTTCACTTCCGGCAAACATTCATACACCAATAGCGAACAATGAGCGCGCTCTCCGATCTCTTTCCCAAGGCCCGGGCGGAAGTCCTCCGCCTGCTCTTCGAGACCGGAGATCAGGAAATCCACCTGCGCGACCTTGCCCGGCTCGCCGCGCTCAGTCCCGCAGCTCTCCAGAAGGAACTCACCTCTCTCGCCGCGAAGCAACTCGTGCTCACCCGCCGCGACGGCAACCGCCTCTACTACCGCGCCAATACCGCCCACCCGCTCTACCCGGAACTTCACGGCATCACCCTGAAAACCTCCGGCATTGCCGCCGAACTCGCCCGCGCTCTCGCCCCGGTCAAGGGCATCGACGTCGCCCTGATCTTCGGCTCCGTCGCCGCCGGGACGGCCACGGCGAAAAGCGACGTGGATCTCCTCGTCATCGGCAGCGTGGGTTTGCGGAAACTCAGCCCGGCGCTCCGTGGCCTGGCCGATTCGCTCGGCCGGGAAATCAACCCCATCTGCCTCACCCCGGCGGAATGGCGCCAGAACCGCGCCAAAGGCGACGCCTTCACCGCCCGCGTCTCCGCCGAACCCAAACTCTGGCTGAAAGGAGGTCCCGATGCGCTTGCAGCAATGGAAGGCTAACGGCTGGCTCCAAGCCCACCAAACCACCCCGTCCCAGATCGCCGACCTGCTCGCGATCGTGGACCGCGATCTGGAGGACTCCGTGCGTGATCTCTCGCCCGATTGGCAATTCGGCATTGCCTACAATGCCGCGCTCAAACTCTGCACGGTACTCCTCTATGCCAGCGGCTTCCGACCCGAGAAAAATCTCGCCCACTACCGCACCCTCGCCGCCCTGCCCCTCATCCTTGGAAACGAACGCAAGGACGATGCCGATTACCTCGATACCTGTCGTGCCAAGCGCAACACCGCCGAATACGACGCCGCCGGCACGATTGGCCAGTCCGAAGCCGACGAACTCCGGCAATTCACCCGCGAACTCCGGACGGATGTCATCGCATGGCTCAAAACCAACCATCCGGGTCTGCTCTCTGCCCGCGGATGACCGCCCAAGCCCTGCAAACGCGCCCCGCGCCACCCGCAAATCCTGACCTTCCGCCGCCAACCGAATCCGGGATTGCTTCCATGAGGAGTGCGGGACTTCGGCCCGCATGGAGTCGCCCGGAGTGCGACCCGCCTCTTCCCATTCTTCCCTTCTGCATTTCAGCTTCTCAGCGTTTCAGCATCTATCCCTGAGACACCCGCCTCCCATGCTTTTTGCTTCCGCTCTAGCAGAACATCCGCTTTGTTCCCGCAGTGACTCCCGATGCCGCCATCGAACGGCTTTACGACCTCAGCCCCGGTACCACGCCGGTGGAGGAGGGGAGTCCCCATGAACGGCCGCACAAGCCGCTGCTCCTGCTCGCCGTCTTCGATCTGATCGACGAGGGACTCGCCGCTCCCGAGCGCATTCCCTGGTGCCAGGAACTCCGCGACCGCTTCACGTATCGCTTCCTGCTCGTCCGGAAACACAACGACCGGGACACTCCGGAAAACCCGTTCTTCTATCTCCAGACCCAGGGCTTCTGGCAGGCATGGATCGAGGAGAAAAACGCCCGCCTGCCGCTCCAGGCCACGCCGCTCGTCAACCAGATCGGCCAGGTCTTCGCCCGCTTCACCGACGGCTTCCAGCACCTCGCCGCCATCCCCGCCACCCGCCAGCTCATGCGCGAGGCGCTCGTCTCCCGCTACTTCCCCAATCTCTTCCAAACCAAAAACTTGTCCCGGCATAGCGAAGCGACGACGGATCCACGATCGCGTGTCGCCGACGACACGCCCGAATACGGCCGCTCTCCCGCCTTCCGACGCAAGATCCTCGAAATCTACGACCACCAATGCGCCGCCTGCGGCCTGCGCATCCGCCTCGCCTCCGGCAACGACGTCTCCTTCATCGACGCTGCCCACCTCATTCCGTTCTCCGAGTCCCGCAACGACCACCCCACCAACGGCCTCGCCCTCTGCAAAAACCACCACTGGGCCATGGACCGCGACCTCATCGCGCCGGCCCCCGATCATCACTGGCAAGTGTCCAAGGTCCTCGATCCCCGCCGCTCCACTGGGGAAAGGGAACTCCATGAACTCGCCGGGAAATCCCTGCTCCTGCCAAAAGATCCGGCTTTCCATCCGGATCAGGAGGGGCTGAGGTGGAGGTGTGAGAGGATGAGCGCGTGAGTTGTTCCCCGGATATCAAACGGCAAGATTTATTACCCATGACAAGACCAGCTTGGTATTTCGGTACTCGGGAGGAATTCCTAACAACCACCAAAGATCGGATCGCAGATCAGCTTGCAGGCAGGGCTGCTTCAGAAAGCCTCGAGATCGAGGCAAATCAGAGTCTTGAGTGGCACAGCAGCATCGAGTTGCTCCAAAACGCCCTGAACGAGCGCGTCCCGATTCTTAGAGAAGCTCTGGAGAGCGAGGAAGGGCGATTTGTTCGCCATGTAATTCTCGAGTTTGACTTCAGACGGAGAGGGCTGCGGATGGATTGTATTCTTTTGGCTGAAGGAGTTATCTTCGTAATCGAATTCAAACGATCGAAGATTCAATCTTCCGACAGGGATCAGGTTATGGCGTATGCCGTGAACCTGCTCGAATTCCACGAGCGGACTCAATCACTGACCGAAGGCGATGCTGGAGTCATTGTGGTCCCAGTAATCACCCTCACGAGAGAAACCGTTGGAGAGGGTTCACCCGCGTGGCCGGGCATCGGTGCGCACAGTTGGCACGCGACAACCAATTGTCCCATTGAGTGTGATGCAGGATCTTTGCGGAAAGCTTTTTGTTTGGGAAGGACACATCGGAAATCCTCCCAACCAATCGATATGGAAGAATGGCTTGGGTCTACATTTCGACCATCGTCTTCGATTTTGGACGCGACGCTTTCTCTATACGGCAACCACGACGTGGCTTCGATCGCCAATCACGCAGCTCCCGCCGAAGAAATCGCGAAAAGCGTTGGAGAAATTCGAAGTGTGATTGACTGGGCACTCTCGAACCGCGAGCGACATGTTGTATTCCTTTCCGGTGCGCCCGGCGCTGGGAAAACACTCGTTGGTCTCGAACTCGTGTTGCGCGGTTACCATGCGGAAGAATCCGTCTTCGTGACGGGAAATGCGCCCCTCGTGGAAGTATTGAACAAAGCGCTGGCAAAGTCGTTTGGACGCCAAGGGTCAGCATCGGAAAGCTGGGCTCACACCGGATACCGACGGGAAGATTCAAAATTCGTCATCTCCGCTGCATCGCACAAGATCGTCAAGGCCCACAGATTTCTTGGCGACCTCGCCTCCAAACACCGGCAGAGCGACGGGAGAATTCTGGTTTTTGACGAAGCACAAAGGACTTACAAGAAGGGCCGCATAGTTCTCAGGGAAAAGCTTCCTGACCATGAAGCAGATCTCATTCTCGACGCACAGGCTGGGGAATACGCACCGGGCGGAGTCGTGGTGGTTGCGTTGATTGGCCAAAGGCAGGCAATCAACAACGGCGAAATGGGAATAATCGCATGGCTCGAAGCGATAGATCGAAAGGGGTGGACATTCTCAATCTCGGACGAAACCCTGGGAATTTCCGATTTGGATAACGTCAAAAGGTGGTCGGATCATCCTGCCCGAAGGGTCTTGAAAAACGGCCATCTGCGCCAGTCGATGCGCTATTATCGCAACTCCGAAATGGAGAATTGGGTCGGATGCGTTCTTGGCAATGACGTTTCCGGTGCATTGGTATCGATGGCTGAATTGGATCGAGAGAAGGATTGTGTTTGGCTGACTCGTAGCCTTTCCCAAGCGCGCAGGTGGGCGAAAGAGAGAACGGTTGGAACCCAGCGGTGCGGATTGATTGCCTCAGGACAGGCGCGAAGGCTAGCCGCGGAAGGTTTATTTGTGGAACTGAAGCCAAGTATTGCGGACTGGATGCTGGCGCCATCGGGCGATGTCAGATCATCGAATTCGCTGGAGACGGTTCAGAATCAATTTCAGGTGCAAGGTCTCGAACTCGACTATTGCATCGTGTGTTGGGACGTTGACTTAAGGCGAGAGGGCGATGAATGGAAGGCCTATCGCTTGAATGGGACGAAATGGCAGAAAGACAATCTTATTGAGGTGTCCAAAAACAGCTACCGTGTGCTGCTGACCCGAGCGAGAAGGGGAATGGTCATTTTTGTTCCTGAGGGTGACAAATCAGGAAGCGACCAGACACGAACGCCTGAATTCTATGATGGGGTTTGGAAGTATCTTTTGCGGTGTGGCGCGAAAGCGATGCCTCCAGAGTGATTTCTCTAAGGATTATTCGACTTGTCATCCGCTTTGTACCTGGCCAGGTGATAGCGGCAGCCATGGATGAACAACCTGATCCCGCCGCCGTATTTGCCTGTGCGAAATCACTTCATGACGCCTGCTTGGCACGGGCGGGTGCCGATCCCGGATTGAATCTTTCCGAAGCGTATCAAGGCATGGAATCGTTCATGCGGGAACTGATGCGAGTGGGGGAGATGTTTGAGAATTGGGCCTGCCGACATGTCGCATTCGAGAATCTGACGGATGTTTGGCCCTATTTGTTGGAGGATCGTTTCGGCGATGCTTGTTTGGAAACAATGGACGCCGATTCGCTCGGGAGCTTCGATTCAGACGATTGCCTGCGGGTCGCCTTCAAACTCCGCCTGCCGATGTGGGTGGATGGCTCGTTGCCGTTGCCGGTTTGCGTGGAAGTGCCGAATCCTCTTCCGGGTGCTGCGTTTCAGCGTGTCCGGATTCAGACGGTGCGCCAGAAGTTGGACGAGGAAGGAGGAATGGCTCCATTCACGGAGGACGATGATCCGTGCGATGAGTATTACGGTGAGCCGGTATTAGGCATCTATGGCGTGAAAGACGCTTTGCTGGAACACATTGCGGACAGAAGCACCTATCAGGAAGCGCGGGACTTGCTGACCGGTCTGCTTCCCGGAATCGACTTCCCGGAGCATGTGGTCGCGTTTGCCAATTCACACACGCCGCTCGGCGCTGCTTCCAGTCTCTGAGGTGTCGGCAGCACGATGTCGGGTTTGCCGGGCAGTGATTTGTTTTTCGGTCCGTTGACGGTGAAACGGTAGCCGGTGAGGGCAGGTAGCGCTCTCTCGCCGAGAGAGCATGCCAAAGCGCAGGCGAAAGGTGGAGGCCAGAGTTAGCCCGGTCCGGCTCCTTCCCGGGCACTCCTTTCGCACATCCTTGTCGTGCTGCCCCGGCGGTGCAGCGCCACCTTTCTTGGAACACGCTTCGCGCTTGTGGGTGCCGTATGGCAGGGCGTCGATGGCCTGGCGGTATTCGGCGGAGGTCACGACTGCAAAATGCCTGCAAGGCCGCTGCGGGGTCCATGCGGAAGTCGCGCGGATGTGGCTGGGATGCGGAGTGGCGGCGGTGCTGGGCGGACGCCACGTCCTTGCTACCCTTAGGTTTTTCAAGCGGCGTGGGTGTAGTCGATCTTTCCGGTGTCGGTAAATGTGAGGATCTTGTCCCTTACAAGGCGGTCGATGGTTTTCCCGATGAACTCCGGTTCGGTTTGGGTTCCGAAGGCGGATTTGATGAGATTCTCCAGTTTGGCGCGGGTACTTGGCCTATTTTTCGAGGAACTGTTGCCCAGTTGTTGGATGAGAAGGGCGAGACGGTCTTTCGGTGGCCGGGTTGTGGAAAGTTC
Organism: Luteolibacter sp.; assembly: GCA_041686775.1. Classification (GTDB taxonomy): domain Bacteria; phylum Verrucomicrobiota; class Verrucomicrobiia; order Verrucomicrobiales; family Akkermansiaceae; genus Luteolibacter. The sequence continues at coordinate 6,438 of JAWLDG010000004.1, forward strand.
CACGGGAGCGCGGAAGCCTGGAATCTGCATGAGCGATTTGTGCCGGGCGATCCGGCATTTCTCGGCTTTCAGGTGGAGGACGATGGATTGGTAATCCGTATCCTTGGCGACGATGTGAAACGAGCCATCAGGGTCGGTGGCGAGCTTGCGTCCGACTTCGAAAGCGAGGACGAGGTCGAGCGCGTTGCGTCCCACCACCTTAGTCTGGATGATGCGGAGTTGGTTGGGATGTTGTTGGGCAAACAGGGTGACCTTCACAGGAAGTTTTTCCTGGTTGAGGCCTAGGATCAGAAAAACGTAGGCGTCTTTGCCCGCGACGAGGAATAGATCGGACTCGTTGACGTTCTCGTAGTCGATGAAGATGTATTGGGTGCGGGCCATGGCTGGGTATGTTTTAGGGAAATTTTCGACGGTCATAGACCGCCGCTACAGGTTTCATGCGGCGTTGGCGAGTGGCACTCCGGCTTTGAGAAGCTCGGCGCGAAGACCGGGAACGGGCAGGAAAAGCACCAACGGTGCGATGCGGCAAAGCGTTTTCAACTGCGGCGGTTTCTAGCAGAATCGCCGCCGTGCCACAATGACAAGCCATCGCCGGACTCCTACGCGATCGCGTGGGGGTGTTAGGTCCGGAAATGGGATCAGGCACAGCGAGTTGATTCGCCCTGGAAAGTGGAAGTGGCGGACTGCCATCTTCGCCAAGGCTATGATGGCCAGGGAAGTCCGCGCTCCATGCCTGCAAGGCCGCTGCGGGGCCAATGCGGAAGACGCGTGGATGTGGCCGGGATGCGGGACATGACCACGGAGCGCTTCTGCGGGGTGAAGACGTCGGCCATGGGGGAAGACTCAAGACTTCAAGATACAGGAGGCAAGAGAAGAAGCCTCCGGCGGGAGAAGGTGGAAGTGCGACGGTCGCAGACCGCCGCTACAAGCGATGGGGGCTGCCGACGGCCTGGAGCTGACGGGTGATGCGTTTCCCGTGGTCCGGCTTCATGCAGATCAGGCCGGGGGAGACAGAAGACATGAAGACACAAGACTGGAGAGCTTGGGAGGAGCTTCCACCATCCACCATCGATTCGCCCTCGGGAGTGAAGTGGGTCGGCCCGACGGTCCGACCCTACCGGGGGGGATCCACGATCCACGATCTTCCATCCACGATCTGCTATCCACGATCTGCTATCCACGATCTGCTATCCACGATCTGCGCTCAGCAGTCTCAATTTCAGGCCGTGCTTTTCGAAGTTCTGGAAGTCCCGGTCGAGGGTGACGAACTCCGCATCGTGGCGGGTGGCGAAGGCGGCAAGATAGGCGTCCATCCAGACCTTGGGTGATGCGGAGGGAAGCCCGGCCAACTCAAGCCAGCGGGATTCGAGACCGGATGGTTCCTCAAGAGTGCTGACAGCGGACAGACTGCACAGGGTTTTGATCAGTTTTGCCGCATCCTGATTGGTGAACCCCTCGGCACCGTAGGCATGGAGGATCGCCGGAGTGGTCGCGAGTCGCAGAAAACTCTGCTGGGTGGCCCGGCAGAAGCAGGCGGGATTTCCGGCGCTTGCCTCGGCGAAAATTCCCTTCGCCAAAGCATGATGCGGATGGGCGGAGAAGGTGAGCGCCAGCCAGACGTTGGAATCAAGGAGCATGGCCGAGGCGTTGGAGGTCGTCCTGATCGAGGCTTGCCCGCTCAAGTGCGAGCAGTTCGTCGGCAGTCATTCGCTTGGCCGGAGCATTCGCCGCACAACGGACCACCGGCAGACCGTTGGCCTGGATCTCGATCTTCGGCTTGGAGGGCTTTGGTTTGGCAGCCGGTTCCGGTCCGGCGAGGCCGCGTTTCAACAAGTCCGCGGCCACATCCTTGAGTTTCCGGCCCTCATGCACGGCCCGGAGTTTCATCTCCCGAACCAGATCGGGCGGGAGATCGAAGGTGGTTTTCATGGAGGAATTTTGCTGGTTTGCTGGCTTCCCGTCAAGTTCCGATCGCAAGGTCGGCGTTATCCAGATACCAGCGGTATTGCAAAGTGATCTCCTGTTACGCCCGCAGGGCAATGAGATGAGCGGATGCGCCGGATATTGGCTTTCCCATGGGCGGCGGCGGACATGCTCCGCCGCTCCTTGAACCACCCGTTGTCGGCTTTCCGGGCTGATTTCGTCGACTCCTAACTGATTGACCAAGTTGGTGAACTAAGCCAGGTTTTTAGCGTGGAAACAGTCGTCAACACCCACCAAGCCAAGACCCAGCTCTCGCAGCTCATCGAACGGGCGATGGCGGGGGAGCGCATCGTAATCGCAAAAGCCGGCAAGCCGAAAGTGCTTCTGAGTCCGCTTCCCTCCACCGAGCCGCGTCGCCCCGGCCGCTTGGCCGGGCAGATTCACATCCAGTCATCCTGTTTCGATCCGATGACGGATGAGGAACTCCGCGAATGGGAAGACGGCCACCCGGTAGACCCCCTGCGGCATGCCACCGGGCCACCCGCTCCACGTGACCCATGAGAAAATACCTGCTCGATACCCACGTCATCCTCTGGTGGCTCGCCAATGACCCGAAGCTCAGCGATGCGGCGCGACAGGTCTTGGCCGATCCCGGCAACACACTTCATGCGAGTTCCGTCAGCGGCTATGAAATCTCTTGGAAGGCCCGGCTCGGGAAACTGATTGTTCCGTTTCAAAGTCCAGCGGACTTCTCCCGCACATGGCAGCAGGAAGGTTGGATCGAACTGCCGCTTTCCCTCAACCACGCGGTCGATGCCGGGCGTTTTCCCAACCCGCACCGCGACCCCTTCGACCGCCAACTCGCCGCGCAGGCCATCTGCGAAGGCGCCACGCTGATCACCATCGATCCTTCCTTCAACGCTTTCCCCGGCCTCTCCACTCTCTGGTAAGTTCCGGCCATCGGTCTTCAGTTGGATGGATTCGCGGACTTCCGCCCCGCTGGAGATTCCTCGGCTCTTGAGAAGCAAAAAAGTGGAGCGTAGCGGATTCGAACCGCTGATTCACTTCATGAGCCATCAATATCAGTGAGTTGCAGGAATTTCCTTGTTTTTGGGAACGATTTTGGGAACGTCGCACATCGGCGCGATGCGTGGACGTTCTCAAAACCGTTCCCACGGAGCGCCGGCCAGAAACCACACCGCCCGAAAACATGGCCCTTCTACTCAAGCGCGACGGTTCCCCCTACTGGATTGCGGCCTTCGATGTCCCCCAGCCGGATGGATCAATCCGCCGTCTGAAGCTCTCCACGAAGACAACCAAACGCTCCGATGCGATGGACGCGGCTGTCCGCATGGAGGCCGCCGCCAAGAAGGAACACATCGCCGAGGGGGAGACCGCCGGCAAGGCATACGCCATTCTTGCCGAAGCGGCCGAGGCGGCAGCCAGGGGCGAACTATCGGAATCCCGCGCTCGCTTGCTCATTGCCCGCTTGGCGGAGGTTTCCACGGGCGAGCGGCTCGCATTCCACACCGTCGCCGGGTGGCGGGACGAATGGCTTGCGATGAAAGCCGCGACCGCGAAGCCGGCCACGCTGGCGCGCTACAAGGCACACGTGGACGCCTTCATTGACTGGATAGGGGAGAAGGCCCACGCGAGGCTTGAGGCTATCACCAAAGCCGACGTGCGGGGATTCCGCGACGCGATCCGCGACGGATGGGAGCCAGGCGGAAAAGTGGACGCCAAGGGCAAGCCGCTGAAAACGATCCGCACCGCAAAGACCGTGAACCACTACGCCGCCGACGTGGCATCGATGTTCCGGCATGCGATGAAGGACGGGCTTCTTATCAGCAACCCGGCCGCGGCGCTGGAGCGGCTGCCGGAACTCGACAGCGTGGAACGCGAGGTTTTCACCGTCGCCGAGGTTGGCCAACTCGTGCAGGCCGCCGGTGATCCGAAATGGCAGGATGGGGTTTTCATGGCCAGCCGGGGCGCGCACGAGATCCGCGCGGCCCGCTGCCGCGACTGGCAAGGGATGATCCTCGCCGGATTCTACGCCGGCGCACGGCTTGGCGATTGCGCCCGCCTCAAATGGGCGAACGTGAACCTCGCCCGGAAAACCCTCGCCTTCATGCCGGCCAAGACCGAGCGCAAGCGCCGCCGGCTGGAGGTGCCCTTGCATCCGCGGCTTCTCGCATGGATCAAGCAGCAGGAACGGCCCCAGGATGAAAGCCAGCCGCTTTTCCCGGCGCTTCACAAGGACGCCATCGGCGGGCGGCACGGTCTTTCCTCGCAATTCATCGCCATCATGGAACTTGCCGAGGTGGACCGCCGCACGACGCGCACCGGCGAGAAGGGCAAGCAGCGCGCCCAGCACGCCCGCAGCTTCCACGCCTTGCGCCACTCGCTCACCTCGACGCTGGCCAATCTCGACGTGTCAGAGGAAATCCGCCGTCGGATCGTCGGCCATGATTCCGCCGAAGTGCATTCAGGATACACCCACCACGAACGCGAAACGCTCGCCCGCGCCGTGGAGAAAATGCCGAGCGTGTGAAGGCAACCACTCCCCGCGTTCATGACTGCGAAGCGATCTAAGGCACATCTTCAGAAAGAAGAGGCGGCGGGATATGTTCATGTTCCAGAGACCCATTCACTCAATCCAAAGCCGCCGAGACAATTCACAGGCCATGGGCTGGAGATTATTGGAAACCCTAACGACTTAAATTTTGAGTGCGCGTCTCTTGTCTTTCAGGATGGGAACTTTGCTTCTATTGGATTACCGACACGCTCACTGATTTTATCGGCAGATCCGAATCTGCCACCAGAGAGCCAGTCACCGAAGAGGCGGGCAAGTGTCCGCCGCTACATGGCAAAGGCGCTAGCCGAGAAACTGGCAAAAGACCCAACTGACGAAAGCGCCGAAGTTGAGTTAAAGCGAATTCTCAAGGAATGTCGCAACGCCAAGCCGAGAGAACGGGCTATCGAAAATGCAATTCGCAAAATTCGCTCCGGTGATTTTTCCGAGAATTGGAGCTTTCAAAACCTCCGGGGACAGCTCGCCGTCCAAGCCGTGATTGAAACTGCCAGGGAATATGGAAGACCACCAACCGAGGATGAAGTGATCGATTGGATGAAGAGTGTTCCCGCTCCTAACGGAGGAAAATTGATAACAGACGGGGAACGTAAGCACCTCGCAAAACTATTGAGGGAATCCGGTTTTTGTTGGTTGGAACGTAGTCCCCGCGGACGGCCGCGCACCTCATAATGTGGGACGATTTTTTGCCCAATTTATTTTCCCGTCTATGTCCGAGGTTGGCCGCATGTCCGCCAATCAAACAACCAATGAGCGCCCCGAGTGGGCATCCGCGTTGACGATCAGCCGCATCTACGGCTTGTCGAGAAGCACACTTTATGAACTTGCCGCCGCCGGCAAAATTCGCAGCGCGGCATTACGCAAGCGCGGCGCGAAGAAAGGGAAGCGGCTTTTTTCGACGGATAGCGTGGCGGCATTCATCGAGGCCCATGCAACCGGGGGAGCCGAGACGCTGCAAGAATCTGCCGCCTGAAAACACGACGACCCGTCAACCTCACGGAAGAACGGGCCGGGCGCGTCTGGCAGGACTGCGGCGGACCATACCACCGGGAGGGAGGCGGGAAAGGAGAAATTCCGAAACATCCGCACCCAATATGAAAAAACGATCCGCCGGCCGTCGCCGGTTATCCTATTGTTGCCGACTGGAGGACGAGAAGCGCCGCCCGCTCAGACCCCAGGCCGATGCAGAGCGCGTGCTCCGCATCCTTGACACGATCCAAGACCGGCAACCGGAAAGGAGCGGCAGCAAGTGACACGCGCCCGAAACACACCGGAACGCATCGGCAGGCCGCCGGCCTTTCAATTCTATCCGGCCGACTACCTTGCCGACATGCGCGTCAGAATGCTGACATGGGCGGCTCGTGGTCTCTACGTCGATCTTCTTTGCTATTGCTGGCGGGAGGGCTGGATTCCGGCTGATAGCTCTGCCATAGCTCAGCTATGCGGCTGCCATGATACAGCTATCATCGAGCCATGCCTTGAACTGTTTTCCCCACATCCCGAGGACCCCACAAAACTGATTCACCTCCGCCTGGATGAAGAGCGCCGCAAGCAGGAAGAGCACAGCGCGGAGCGTAGGGAATCAGGACGATACGGAGCTTTGAAGCGCTGGGGGAAACTGAATGGCTCAGCCATCAATCAGCCAATGGCTAAAAATGGCTCTTCATCTTCTTCTTCTATCACTCCCCCTTTATTCCCCCTCGCGGGGGAGAATCACGACCACGGGCGATATTTACCGAAAGGCTGGCGCAACATGACGCGCGAAGAGCGGAAGCGCCGGCGGGTGGAATCCAACAGCCCGGCCATGGTGACGATTGGCGGATTCTTTGCCCGGAAAGCGGAAACCCTTTGGACCGTGGCCGAGGCCGTCGCCTTGCTCGACGTGAAGCCATCGCCCGAGGAAGTCGAACTTCTGGCCCGCTACTACCGCGAGCCGCTTCCGAAGGATGCGGATTTCCGCCGGCGTGACCTCATCACGCTCTTGAACAACTGGCAAACCGAGGTGGACCGCGCCCGGAGCCACTACGCCGAAAGCGCCGCATGATGCACGAAGCCGACACCATCACCCAGGACGACCCCACGCGCGCGCTGCCGCACGCGCTGGGCATGGAGAAGTCGCTCCTGTCATCGATGCTGCAGGATCCGCAGGAATGGATTCCGGCCGCGATGGAGGAACGACTCACAGCGGCGCATTTCTACGTTCCGGCGCATGCGCAACTCTTCGACATCCTCGCGGACGGCTACGCCCGCGGCGAGGACATCGAGCTTGTGGCACTCACCCAGCGCTTGCTCGACCGCGGCTTGCTGGACCGCATCGGCGGCCCCGCGGCGCTGACGGACCTTTACACGTACGCCCCGAGTCCCGGCAGTTTCCGCGGGCATGCGCGCACCGTGCGCGAGAAGTTCACGCTGCGGGAAATCATCCGAATTTCCGGCGAGGCCGTCGCCGCGGCATACGAGGCACCCGAGGAAGCCGCCCAGCTACTCGACACCACCGAGGCCGCAATCCTCGCGATCCGCGAAGCCGGCGAATCCACACGCGAGCAGAGCACGCGCGAAGCCGTCGGCGAAGTGGCGGCGGAGATGGAGCGCATCATCACGGGCGAGTCAGACGGCCGCGGCATCGCCACCGGCTTTGACGTTCTCGACGACATGACGCGCGGCTTGCAGCCGGGCAACATGTTCGTGATCGCGGCCCGCCCATCGATGGGCAAGACCGCCCTCATGCTAAACATCGTGGAGCATATCGCCATCGATCGCGGCGAGCCGGCCCTTGTGTTTTCCTGCGAGATGGGGCGGCAGGAATTGGTGAAGCGCATCCTGCATGCCCGCGCCAGGATGCCCGCCAAAAACATCCGGCCGGGAAGCATGCCGACCAAGGCGGAGTTGCAGCGCCTGCACCGTGCATCCCAAGAAATCGCCGCCGCGCCGCTCTGGATCGACGACACCGAGGCCATCACCATCAACGCGCTACGCGCCAAGGCACGCCGCAGGCAACGCGCGAACGGCCTCGCGCTGATCGCCATCGACTACTTGCAGCTTCTCCGCTCCACGAGCCGGCAGGCGCAAAGCTCGCGCGAGCGGGAAATTTCCGAAATCTCCGCCGGTATCAAGGCACTGGCCAAGGAGTTGCGCGTGCCCATCGTGGTTCTTGCCCAGCTCAACCGGCAGCCCGAGAGCCGGGGCGGCAAGGGCACGCCAGCCGGCAAGCCGCGCATGTCGGATCTACGCGAGTCGGGAGCCATCGAGCAGGACGCCGACATGATCGGGCTTCTCTATCGCTCCGCCTACTACGCCGCCAGCGACGAAGAGCGCGAGGCGGAAGCCGGCCGCGCGGAGTTGAGCCTTGCCAAGAACCGCAACGGCGAAACCGGAACCATTCCGCTCACCTTCATTGACGCGCTCGCACGCTTCGAGAGCGGAGCGCCCGTCACCGCACCACCACCGCCTGCCCGCAAGCCCGACCGCTTCGCGCACTTTCACGAATGATTCACCCGCACCACCTATGAGCACGCCAACCGATAAACCCCTCCGCCTTGTCCTGAGTCCCGAGCAGTCCGCCGCGCTGGCAGACAACGCGCGCTTTTCGTTCGTGGTTGTCGGCCCCGGCTCTTGGCCGGACACACCCGGGCGAATGGTTCTCTATCTGATAGAAACCGATTGCAAGCGGGCGGACGCCGCCGTCCGCGTGGCCCGTGGAATCAGCACCGAACGCCGCATCCGCACCCCGAAAGCATCATGAGAAAAACACACGATGCCGTTGCCACCGTGGGCACCTGGACCGACGAGACCGGGAAAAAGAACAAGCGCACCATCGTCATTGGCGCGCTGTTCGAATCCGAACATGGCCGGCTTGTGCTTCACCTCGACGCGGTGCCCGTGTCACGCGACTGGAGCGGATGGGTAGCCCTGAAAGAACGCCGCAACCAACCGGACGAAACACCCGAGCCGGGAGAAGATATCCCATTTCAATCATGAACCATCCCAAGGAATATCATGGAGCGCTCCGCAACCGGAAATGTCCGCGGTGCGGGATGAAATTCGCCGTGTGCCTCACTGAACTTGTGCGCAAAGGCATGGAGATCATCCCGCCAGAGGCGAATCCGCAGGAATGCCCCGAGTGCCTGGAGGAGCAATGTGCCGGCAATCCTGAATTCACGAAGATTCTCAGTGAACACCGCGAGCGCATGCACGCCGTGGCCATTCAATTCCATGCCGCCGCTGGATGAATCACCAATCATGAAACACCCCATGAAAAAACACGAGCCATTGAATCCACGACAGCAAGCCTTTGCCGACCTTGTGCTTGCCGGCACTCCTGCCGGTCGGGCATGGGAGAAAGCCGGGTATCAGGCGCGGGGAAATGCCGCCGAGGCCGCCGCGAGCAAGGCCATGAAAACCCCGCGGCTCCGCGAATATCTCAGGACCGAGCGCGCACGCATGGCCGATGCCGGCCAAATCGAGCGGGCGGAACTGGTGGCATATCTCGCCGACGTGATCCGCACGCCGATCCGCCACGTCGATTCCAACAGCCCGCTGGTGCAGGAATTGACCACCGAGGAAACCGGCACCGGCGCAACCCGCACCCGCATCCGCATGGTGGACAAGCTCCAAGCCTGCAAATTGCTCGCCGCCATCATGGGATGGACCGCCCCGGCAAAAATCATCCATTCCGCCGATAACGACTTGTCGGCCCTTCTTCTCAAAATCCGCTCGCAAAACTCCAACCGTTAGAAACCGAATATCATGACACTACCACCCACCAGATACATTGACGCCGGCCCCGGCGTTCCTCTGGCCGATCCATCGTCCGCCATGGCACAAGGCAAGGCATATGCCCAGATGGGCGCGACCATTGCCGCCATCGGCGAGAAGGGCATGGAGATCGCGGGGAAAATCCGCGTGATCGATGAGACCACGAAATTGACCGAATTTTTCCAGCAGGCCGAGATGAAGGCGGCGGAATTTTCGGATTCCCTCATGACCCGCCACGATCATGAGAAATTCCCGGCCGATTGGGAAAAGATCAATTCCAAGCTCCGCCTTGATCTTCGCAATCTCGGAGTGTCGCCCCAGGCATTGAAAAAGGCGGAAATCGAATTTGCCGATTGGACCACGAGGAAAACCATCAGACTCGAATCCGAGGCCGCCGCAAAGACCGTGGAAATGGGCAGAAAGCGGACGATTGACGCCGCCGATTATCACTTCCAACGCGGCGAACTTGAGCAGGGCCGCAAGGTGCTTGGCGATGCCGGCACCGCGGGATTGCTCAGTCCCTTGGAGATCGAGCAGGGAGTGAGACGCGGCGAGGAAGTCGCCGCGACAAATACGCTCATCGAGGACATCGAGCGCGATCCGCAGACCATGCTTGAGCTACTCGAAAGCGGGGACTACCTCGCCACCACGCCCGGCGCGGACCTTCAACTTGTGGAGCGTGGCAAGCGCCAGGCGCGGGCAGTCATTCAGCGATACCGCGGCGAAGAGATGGACCAGCTCGAAGCCGACCTTGGACGCGGGCGCTTGAAGGCGCGCGACATCGAGGCCGCGAGATACCTCAGCGAAAAGGACCGCGTGGCACTCACCAGCGCTCTGACCACTCTGGATCCGCCAGGCAATGAGGCGCACGCCGCCGCATGGGATATCCTCTGGAAGCTTCGCGAGGCGCGCGAGGATTCCAGCATCACCCCGGAAAAATACCGCGAGCTTTGGAACGAGGCACGCGGCGGAGTGCTGGGAAAAATCCCGCCACAGTGGCAGGGCGATTTGAAAAAAGAACTCAGCTACCTTTCGCCCGCCGGCCGTTCGACCGATGGCACATCATCGGCGGCCTACACAACAGCGGACCTTGAGGCAGTCGGGCGCAACATCGCATTCCGCGCACGCGATGCCGGATTTTTCGGCAACATCGCCGAGGACGCCACACCGGCCGAAAAAGAAAAAGCCTTCCGGCGCGCCGAAGACATCCGGCTTGAGGTGAAGCGATGGCTCGCCACCCAGCGCGACGCCTCGCCGGCAGCCGTCCGGGAATTCACCGACGGGCTGATTTCCGGTGATCGCATCAAGGACACCGCCCGCGAGCTTCGATCGTTCGTGCCAGGCACCGGCCAGCGCTTCCGCGCCGCGCCCACCATGCCGGCCCTGCCGTCCAAACAGGGAGCCAAGGACAAGGCCGCCGCCGATCCGCTCGACATCCCACCGGGTGCCACAGACGCATCCGACGCCCTGCTTCCCGCCCGCCAACAACTCGAAACCTTCCTCAACCAATGACCGACACACTCACCCTTGAACCCGCCCCGCAATCCATTGCCACCGAAGAGCGGATTTCCCGCACGCCCCGCGGCGACCGTGAAGCCCTCAGAGTGGAAACCCAGCGCATGCCGGGCGGCCCGCTTGATCCTGATTCGTGGACCACGCCCCGCGGCGACCGTCTCGCCACGTTCCTGAACACCGAACCCGACCAGCAGCGAATCGATTCCTTCGCCTACGAGTGGCTTCAAACCGGCACCGAGGCGCAGGCCAAGGGACAGGGCGGGGGAGTGCATGAGGAGTTCCGCGAGGGACTCCGCCAATATGCCGAATTTCGCAAGGCCCGTGGCGAGCAGCCTTTCCAATATCTCAAACAGGCACAGACCCGCGCCGACCAACGCGCCGCCCGCGAACAAGTGCCGTTTTTCCGCAAGCTCTTCGCCGACCCCGAGCGGATGGCCGAGGCATTCCCCGAGGAACAGCGCGAGGCATTCATGGAACGCTTCCGGCTGTCACTGGATCCGGCAGGAGAGAAACAGCGCACCGCCGGCGTGATCCTCGTTTCCACCATGACCGGCAAGCCGGCCGAGGAAGTCGCCGACCTCTGGCCGCAATATCGCGAAGCCTACGGCCGCGACGTGCTGGGGATTTCCGGGCCGCTGGATGATGCGGTTTTCTACCGGGCCGCCGGCCAGGCGTTAGAAAAGGAAGCCAAGGACGCGGAAACCGCCGCCACGATCGCACAGCAGGCCCAGCGTGCCGCGATCCATGGCCGCCCCTTGTCCCATGCCATCGACCAGACCCGGGCCGCCACCGGCGAAAATTGGAAAAAATTCGAACCCGCAGCCCGCGCCGCATATGCCGGCATCCTTTCGGAATTTTCCGACACCGAAATCAAGGCCGGCCGCGCGCTCTTCGAAGCCGTCGCCGACATGCAGGGAAAAGCCGTGGCGGACATCGCCCAGGGCGACGGGAAAAAAGCCGCGTGGGTGATCGCGCTTGAGAACTACGGCGCAGCGGACCAGCCCACCCGTGACCGGATCATGGCCTTGCTCGCCATGCAGGCGCAGGCCGAGGGCGAGGATATCCAGAATTATTTCCAGCGCCTTGGAGCCGCCGCCGCGAGCGGTTTTGACATGCTCACCATTGGCACCGGCACGCTGGCCGCCCGCGGCAACGTGGAATTTTTCGAGCAGATCGCCGCCAAGGAAACCGACCCCGCGGAAAAGGCCCGCATGCAAACCGAGATCAACCGCATGAAGGGAACCGCCACCTTCGCGCAAGACCTCGCCACCGCAGGCGTGAAGGTCCGCCGCTACCTGGACGACAAGCGGGAAGGCTTTTGGGACACCTTCGGAGATTGGGGAGTGATGGCCGCCGAGTCGCTGCCAGTCATGGGCGCCGCCGCGCTCCCGTATGGCGCAGGCTTGCCCGCGGTTGTCGCCGCGTATGGCGAGCGCAACATTTCCGAACTCCGCCGAGAACAGCCCGACGCGGACCCGGACACGCTCGCCGCCATCGCCTACACCGCCGCGCCCATCGAGGCCGGCATTGACCGCTTGCAATGGCTCACCCTTGGCGCACGCCTGCCAAGGCTCAACGCGAGGCTTCTCCAATACGGCAAGCCGGGAGCCGTCGCCGTGGGGCTTGGACGCATCGGCACCGTGACCGCCGCGGAAACCGTGCAGGAAGTCGGCCAGGACCTCACCCGCCCGATGGTTCAGGAACTCGCCGCCGTGCTTTCCGAGGAGATCGACGGGCCGAACTGGAGCGCCGTGCTTTCCAAGGAAGCGGAGGCGCTTGGAGACATCGCCGGCGTGTCGCTGATTTTCGGCATCATCGGCGGCACCGGCTCGACGATTACCGATTACGTCCGCGCGCCGCGCCTTGCCACAGCCTTGCAGGACCGCGACGGGCTGGCCCTCGCCGGCTACAGCCCGGAAATCATCGAGAAAGTGGCCACGCTCGCCACCGAGAACCCAGCCGCAGCCGCGGAGGCACTCAAGGCCGCGCAGATCGAAACGCCCGCGGAGGAACGCCGCCGGAATTCCGAGGCCGCACGCGAGCGCCTCGAAAGCGAAGCCGCCACACCCGCAGCATTCCGCACCACCACCGGCCGCGTGACATCCTACGGCTACCCGGACGACGCCACCCCGGACAGCAACAGCGCCGCGGGAATCGGCGCATGGGTTTCCGAGGACGAGCAAGCGCGCATCCGCGCCGGTGAAATCACACCCAACCGCTTGCGCCCTGGAGACCTCGCGGTCTCACGCGACATCGAGGCGGAATTCCGCCGCGCCGGCGTGTCACCAGGCGACACCGTGACGATCCGCCTCGACGACGGCACCGAGCTTGCCGGCCGCTGGATGGACCGCACCGCCGAGAGCTACGACGGCCGCACCCTGACCGGGCGCTTTGACATTTACAGCCCGGACGGCGCGAACCCGCTCGACGGGAAGCAGGTTGTCGCATGGAGCAGCGAGACCACCGGCGAAGCCTTGGCGGATTCCGTCATTCCCACGCTGTCAAAACAGCCGGACGGAAAAATCCAAGTGAACTTTCCCGACGCTCGCGCCGCGCTCTACGACGACCAGGAGCAGGCGCTCGAAGCCGTGCGCGAATGGGAACAGGAGGCCGACATCGACACCACCCGCGCCGTGCGGGAATATCTCGACTTTCTCACGGACTATCACGCCAGCAATCCCGAGGCCACATTCACCGGCCGCCAGACGAGCGCCGAGCCGACGCTCGAGACATGGGCGGGAAATTCCAAGGAGCGCATCGCCAAGGCCAACGCCCGGATTGATATCATGATGCGCCAGGCGGGAACCGACATGGGCATTGAGCGCCCGCTCCTCTCCGACGTGCCGATTTTGGGCACCAGCCGCAACATCCGCGCGGGAGCCATCACGCGCATGGTGGCGGAGATCAACCGCACCGGCACCCCTTTGACCGTGATCGAGGAAGCCGCCGAGAGCGTCGGCAAGTGGCTAATGGAGGATTCCAAGGTTTCGGAATCGAAAATGATCGGATGGATTCGCGCCACCGAGCAGCAGACCCGCACCAAGATCCTTGCCGACAACATCGCCACCATGCCGGAAACGGAACGCCGGCAGGAAATCGCCGAGGCGTTTTCCTACATCGCCCGCAACAACGCCGTCGGCAGGATTCAGGAATCCGCGCTTCCCGCCCAGGTGAAGGCGTTCTTCCGCGCGTTCAAGGAGATGATCGCCCAAGCCTTGCGCATCGCCGCCGAATTCGCGCGCCTTCGCAGCGAGGGCAAGATTGATCCAGAATTCGCCTACTGGCTCGACGTGGCCGCAGGCATCGAGCCGGAATTCCAAATGGATAACCTCACCCGTCAGATGGAATCCGAGATTCTGGCGGAATCCATGGAGGGATTCACCGAGATTCAGGAAGCATTGAAAGGCCGGCTTCCGCACCCGGACACCCTCGAACAACGCGGCGACCCGCTCGCCGGCGAAGTCCGCCGGCTTTACGAGGGAATCATCGAGAACCCCGACAGCGGAGCCAACAAGGCCGCCCGCACCCGCAAGGCAAACGAGTTTTTCATGCCCAAGGGACAGATGGACAATCTCGACGAAATCCGCCGCGCGCTCAACGAGCAGGGATTCGACTTCGCCACGCCCGCGGAAATGATCGAGGCCGCCGATTTGAGTATCAACTACGGCCGCAAACAATTCGGCACGATCGATCCGGCCAACACCGACAGCGAAGGCGACACCTTTTCCATCACGCTCCGCACCGACCCCTTGCTTGCCGCCATCGAGGCGCAAATCCGGGCCCCCGAGAAAAAGGCGGAAGTCTATCAGAAGATGAAGGCGCGCGTCGCCGCGGTGAAGCGCCGCTTCGAAGAGCGCCGAGGCCGCGGGGAATTCGACACCGAGGCCGGCGAGATCGATCGCGCACGCTTCGAACAGATCCGCGACATCGCCATTCTCGAAGCCATCGGCAAGGCGCTGCCGCCCGATATCCGCGGGAAGATTGTCGGCAGCTTCCGCCGCGTGGCGGACCTCAAGACCAGCAAGGCCCGTGCCGACTACATGACGGCGCTTCTCCCGAAGATCGAGCGCGCGCTTGAGGCAGGATTGCAGAAGCATTACCGCGCCGCGATCCGCCGCGAATTCGACCGCGCCGAGGTGAAGGTTTCCGAATCCCGCACCCGTGGCGGGAAAATCGGAGCCGTGGCGCATGCCATCATCGAGCAGGCACGCCAGGCGATGAAGCTCCGCCCCGAACAGGCCGACGCCACCGCCGAGAAATTCCGCGACGAACTGGAAACCGCCCCGTCGCTCACGCCCGAGCAACTGGAGGAACTCGACGGCAAGATTGCCGCCCTCGAACTCTTCCAGGATTTCGAGAACGCCGACAGCGCGCGCATGGCCGAGGGCTTGCAGCTACTCCGCGACGTGCGCACCGAGGGCCGCAAGGAATGGCTCGCCATCCTCGCCGAGCGTCGCGCCTTGCGTGAGCACCGCATCAAGACCTTGCGCAAAGGAATGAACCTCGACCGGCCGATTGATTTTGCCGAGCGCCCGCGCACCAAGCGCAAGGGCGAGAAACTCGCCGCCCGCATCAATGAGGGATTCATGGAATGGATGCTTTCCAACTCACAGAAAATCCGCCGCCTTGGCGAACTCACCGACGACCCCGCGGTGATCGCCACCGTGGAGCAGATCGAGGGTGATTTCCTCGAAGCCGAGCTTGCGGAAAACGACATGAACCGCGCCGACAACCAAGCGCTTGCGCTCGCCATGCGTTCCATTTTCGGTGTCTCCACCGAATACGCCGTTGCCCGGAAGTTGCGCGAACTCACCGCCACCGATGGGGACATCCCCGTGACCAAGATCGAGGGTTTCAAGGAAGAGGAAATTCGCGTGCCCAAGAACCTTGTGGAATCCCTGATCCGCGGCGAGGCGAGCGGATTCACAGACGCCAAGGGCCGGCGTGTGGAACTGGACCCCTACGACGTGGCCGCACTGGATGCCGCATGGGAGAAATTCACCGAAATGGAGGATGCCGACCAGAACCGCC
The DNA here is from genome assembly GCA_041686775.1 of Luteolibacter sp. GTDB lineage: Bacteria > Verrucomicrobiota > Verrucomicrobiia > Verrucomicrobiales > Akkermansiaceae > Luteolibacter. The sequence continues at coordinate 22,252 of JAWLDG010000004.1, forward strand.
GCCGCATTGTCACCTTCACCCGCCGCGTCTCGAAGGGCGAGCGGCGCACGCTTGGCGAACTCAACCAGCTCGAAGCGCTGCAAATCCTTCTCACGATGAACCAGCCCGACCAGGGAACGAAAATGGAGGCGCTTGGATTCGATGAAACCACCCGCACCGAATTAGAATCCTACCTCAAGCCCGAGGTGAAGGCGCTTGGCGCATGGATGGTGGAATATCTCAAAGCCGACACGGCCACCGTGGACGCGATCCACCGCGCGGAAAAAGGCGTGGGGCTTGGACTCGTGGAGAATTATTTCCCGATCCGCAACGATGTTTCCCGCGCTGATTCCAGCGGCCTTTCCCTCGACGGCCAGCCGGCACAGCAGGGCGGACGATCCGTTTCTTTCATCAAGGAGCGTGTCACCAACTACGCCAACCCCGCCGTGGTGAACGCGCTCGCCGTGTTTCTCTCACACCGCGCGCAGGTGAATTTCTGGAAGTCGCATGTCGCCCCCTTGCGCGAATGGGCCGGCGTGATCCGTGACGATGGATTTTCCGCAGCCGTGAAAACCCGCATGGGTGAAACCTACTATGCCAGCCTTGCCCGCACGCTCGACCGCATCGAGGCCGGCGGCACGCTCAACGCGAAAGCCCTCGCCGAGTTTGAACGATCCATGAAGGGACTCTTGAAAACCTTCGCACTCGGAACCCTTGGCATGCGGATTTCCACCATCCTTGTGAACGCCACCGCCGCGCTGAATGTGTTTTTTGAAGTCCCCGCCGCCAAGCTTCTCAAGGGAGCCTTGCAGGTGATGAAGCGACCGGAGGCATTCAAGGACGCCTTCAACTCGAAACCGATCCGCCGCCGCCTGGAGGAAGGCGCGACCTTCGAGGCGAAGCTTGCCAAAGCTTCCGGCCCGTCCGCCCGTCCGCTTCTCGCCGTCTCCAATTCGCTCGCGGAAAAAGGGATGTTTCCCATCAACCTTGTGGACACCGGAACAAACCTGCTTGGAGCCGCAGCCGTATGGGAAGACACCCGCGCCGCAGCCGTCCGCGCCGGCGTGGAACCGGAAGCCGCCAAGGCCATGGCCGACGCCAAGGTGGAGCGCCTGCTTCTCCGCTCCGCCCAGCCGACCACCCGCCTTGCGCGCTCCGAATTCGAACAGCGCGTTCTTGATAACCCGCTCGCCGCATTCTTCGCCCTGTTCGTCAGTGAGCCACGGAAGAACCTCGCCATCACCTATATGGCAGTTCGCGAACTCGCCACCGGCAAGGGCACCGCCGGAAAAGCCATGGCCGCACAGCAGGCCGGCAACGGACTGATTTTCTACCTCGCCGCGGAATTCGTCGTGCGCTCGCTCTACTCCGCATTTGCCAAGGCGGAAGACGACGAGGAAGACGACCTTTTCGCCCGCTGGTGGAACCGCCTCACCGATGCCAAGGCGTGGGGATATCACATGGCAACCGGCCACCTCCGCGGCGTGCCCGTTTATGGGGAATTCTGGAACGCCGCCATGGCGAAGTCATTCGACCAGCCGGTTTTCGACAAGTCGCCGAATCCGATCCTCAAGCTCACCACCATTCCCGGCAACGTGGAGGACGTTTTCACAGGCACCACCGAAGAGCAGACCAAGGCCGCCACCCGCATCGTTCAATCCCTTGGCACCGTCATTCCCGGCGGCAGCGTCGCCGCCCAGGGCGCGAACGTCGCGGATTTCTCGCAAGCCCTCGCCACGTCCAACGGCGTTTCTTTTTCCGACGAGGACCGCGCCCGCCGCATCAAGGCCCGCTTCGAATCCTTCAAGAAGTCGCTGGAGGAAATCCACGGCCCGACCATGCAGCCCACCGGCAAAGCCGGCCGCAACGGCAAGCCGGCCACCAAGACCGATAAGCGGATCCAAGCCGCCAAGTGGGCCGCCATGACCGACCGCCTCCGCGCCGACCTCGCGCCCGCATCGCCCGAACTCCGCGCGATCGTGCTCGAATCCGTCCAAGCCCCGGCCGACGTGAAGCGGAGCGTCGCCCGGGAATTGAAAATCACCAGCGCGCCCACACCATGAAATCCCGCCCCGAAAAAAAGCCGGGGAAATCACCGGCGAAAAAAGCCGCCCGGAAAAAACCGACCCCGGGAAAAACCGCGCCGAAAAAAAAGGGCCGGCCCTCAAAATGGACCGAACCGACCGCCGCGGAAATATGCCGCCGCCTGTCCACTGGCGAACCGCTCGCCGCCATCTGCAGGGACGAGCACATGCCGCACCCGAATTCCGTCCGTGAATGGACAAAGGCCCGCCCGGATTTCGCCGAGGCAGTCACCCAGGCGCGTGAGGCCGGATTCGAAGCCCTCGCCGCCGAGTGCCTCACCATCGCCGACGACACCGCAGGCGACGTGATAGAAACCGACTACGGCCCGCGCGTGGATTCCGAAAATATCCAACGCTCGAAGCTCAGAATCGAAACCCGCCTCAAACTCCTCTCGAAATGGTATCCGCAGAAATACGGCGACAAGATCGAGATCGAAAAAACCGGCCCGCCGGAATTCGTCGTGGTGATCGGCCCCGGCAACCATCCCACGAATTGAGTCCGTCACGCGCGCGCGCGATGCCCACAGAAAATCACCAGCCAGGACGATGAACCGACGCGGGAAACCTTGTCATTTCTTAGCATGCGGACCGCCGGCGCATCGGGGCATGCCCGAGGATTTCCGCGACTTCGCGCCGCCCGGCAGGACTCAGCGAGTAATAAGCGCCGCCACGCCTTTTATCCCGCTCGATGAAATCCACGAACCATGGCTTCACCAGCGCGTTTCCCACGCCGCTTGGCGTCGCGCCGGTGGATTCGACCAGATCCATGAAACGCACGCTCCCGCGCTCCGCGAGAGTCAGCAAAATAATCATCTGCAAGTCGCTACGCTGGCGAATGTATTTCCGCCGGATCAGTTCGATGGCTTTCATGATAGGGCGGCTGTCACTTCGCCGGTTCACTTACCACGTTTCGCCGCAGATGGGGAGGATTTCCCGTCCGGCTCGCCGGCCTTGGCGCTGATCCAGAATTCCGCCGCCTCACGCTGCCAGCCTTTCGGCTCTTTCTTTCCCGCCCGCCATTCGGCAACCGTAGAATTCGGCACTCCCAAGCGGGTGATGTTTACCATCCGCCAGCGATTCACGAACGCCTTCCAAGTCATGAGCGGATGCTTTCAGAAATATACGCCCAGCGCAATTTTAATGTTGCCGCATATACGCCCGGCGTATATAAAGAAACCGCAATGACCGCCGCCAGCAAACCAACCCGCCGCCGCCCGTCCCCTATCATTCCATTTCCCGGCAAGGCTCGCCACCATTCCGGAGGGCCGGACGATTTCACGATGAGACTGGCAGCGCTCAAGGCCACTTTCGATCAAAGCGCCGCCACTGGGAAACCAGTTGAATTTGCAGTGAAAATTCCCGCCGGGCTTTTTGGGGCGCTTGTCACCGAGGCCGCAACCTACCGCATGGACGTATTCGAGATCGCCCGCCATATGCTCCGCATGGGATTGGATCGCTTCGACGCCGAGGAACTCGTTTGGTCCGGTCAGGATACCAGCGCACCGGACAATGTGACCCCACTCCGATTCATTCGCAACGTCGTCAAAGACATGGAAGACGAAACCCCATTATCTTCCTAAACACCACGCACCGCCACCCACAACGCCAATCTCCAAGAGTCGCTATTCGACGCCCAGCTTGCCGAGATCATGGAAGCTGCGGAATCGCTCACCCCGCAAACACCATGAACCCCGACAAAATCAACGAAGTGCTCGACGCCCTGGAGAAAGCGAGCGCCGCCGCGTTCTCATTGGCCCGCCAACTCGCCGCCGCCCGCGGTGATGATGATGAATGGACCCGCTTGCCCTCTCCTAAAGCCCGCTGCCCCGTCAGTGGTTGGAGCCGTTCGACTATCAATCGGCACACAATCAGCGGAAAAGTGCGCAGAAAATCAATCGGCGCATCCGTCTTCTACTCCGCCGCCGACGTGCGGCAGCTTTTGAGGGAGTGAAATGGATATTGTGGGCATTCCGCCCGCTTCGCCCTCCGCTGGGTGTCCCGTTTTTAATGTCCGCGACCGTCCGCCATTGTCTTTAGTGCGCGGAATAGTCTTGCCGCACCAGGCGCATTCGAGGCGAATGGTAGCGCCATGAAACACGCACTGTCATTGATTCTTGCGGCATGCCTCACGCTGCCGATTTCTGCCTTGGAATATGTCACTCTGAGCAACAGTCAGAAAACGCTGAATGTCGCATCGAGCTCGCGGGTTGAAGTCGTCGGATTTACAAATTGGCTTGGCTCAAATAGCGCGGACATGCTGATGCTTGAATTCACTTTGGCCAGTGGTGACGTGGTCACTGGCCCACTGATCGCGGCGCGCGCCGATTCCAGCGCCATTTTCCCTGTGACAGTCATCGGGCAAAAATTCACGAATGTCGCTCAGCTTCGTGTTTACCGCTACAATGAGCAAGCCGACCTGGAGAATGGAGCCGTCACGTTGAAGATTACGCCGGCCGCCGAGATCGATTCAGCCGGCCCGAAAACCGTTCTCGTAATCCCCGAGGGATCGACGGGTGATTATGACGTGCTCATTGAGAGTAGCGGTGACATGGTGACATGGACGCCCATGCACAGCCAGACTGTTTCCGGCAGCGGCCCGCAGCATTTCTTCCGAACCCGCATCATCAAGAAATGATTACGCCCATTTATGGCTGAGCGCGTGATGTTCAGTCCACTACGGCGAAGACAATTTCAATCCGAGGGAAATTCCCAAGGATATAGGGAGGCGGGGAAATACGCTCGCCCAGGACGATCATTTTCTTGCCCTGACGCCGCGCGAAATCATCCGCCCGCTGTTCCGCTTCATATCGAATCGAGGAGATGGGCACGAACCCGCTGGAGGCCCGGTGATAAACCCGGTAGATGGAACTCGCCGGGTAATTGTGGCTCATCAGAGCTGGCTCCTCGCGAAAAGCCGACCGGCTTTCGCTGTATCGCTGAATCGGCGTTGATGTCGCGCAGGCCGATAGACCGGCCGCAATGAATACCACAACGAGCTTTTTCATTTCGCTAGATTCCAGAGATAGAAAGCCCAAGTTACAAGGAAGATCACGGTTCAGCCGCCATCATCAAACTACCGTGGACAACTTCGGATTTGTTCCCAAAATTGTTCCCATTTATTGGATTTTGAAGCCCTCTTGTCTCACAACTGATTGAGGATCAAGGAAAGTGGAGCGTAGCGGATTCGAACCGCTGACCCCTTGCATGCCATGCAAGTGCTCTACCAACTGAGCTAACGCCCCTTGCGGGTGGGCGGGAGGTTTAGGAGCCCGCCGCGGAGGGAGCAAGCGGATTTTCTGGAAAAAACGCGTCGTTCCACGAAGCGCGCGCGGCGTCGCACAGAGTGCTTGGCGGGCGGGGGGAGGCGGCTATGTTGCCGGCCATGTCGAAGTATGATGGCGAACAGGTGTTGGTGGTGCCGCGCGCGCTGTTGGACGGGATCGGGACCTTCGAAGGGATCCGCACGGAGGGGCTGGACGCGGCGGTGGCGCGGCTGCTCGACCCGGCCAACCACTTTTTCATGGATCGTGCGGCGGCCGAGGAGGATCCCACGCACAAGCAGTTGATTCCCTACTGCGTGTTCCGCTGCGGCAGCCGCGTGCTGCATTACACGCGCGGGAAATCGGGCGGCGAAAGCCGGCTGCACGCGCAGATCTCGGTGGGGGTGGGCGGACACGTGAACCCGGTGGACACCGGCGGCGGCCGCACCGGCGCGGCGGCCTATCACGCCGCGGTGACCCGCGAGATCGAGGAGGAGTTGGAACTGCCGGAGAAACACGAACACCGCATCATCGCCCTGCTCAACGACGATTCGAACCCGGTGGGCCGAGTCCACCTCGGCATCGTGCATCTGGTGGATCTGGAGTCGGATGCGGTGCGCGCCCGCGAGGACGCGCTGGCCGAGTTGGGGTTTTCCGAGTTGTCGGATCTCAACGGAGCGCTCCACGAGCGGCTGGAAACGTGGTCGCGGTTCTGCGTGAGACATCTGGCGGAGAGCGGGACATGAGCCGACGGGGCGGGAGAAATTTTCCCGTCTTTTCAAGATTGGGGTGGCGGCTGGCTCGGGATTTGCTCAGGATGGGAATGTTGAACGGATAGAGTAACGAATTTCATGGCCGCGAAAAAAAAAGCTGAAAAACCCAGAATCCTGATCGTCACCCCGGAGATCACCTATCTGCCGGCCGGGATGGGAAACATGACCCAGCGGATGTCCGCCAAGGCCGGCGGCATGGCGGACGTCTCGGCCTCGCTGGTCTCCGCGCTGTTCGAACTGGGGGCGGACGTGCACGTCGCGCTGCCCAACTACCGCCGGATGTTCCAAGGCGACATTTTCAACCTCCACGACAAGGAACTGCGGAGGTATCACGAGGTGCTGCCGGACACCCACATCCATCTGGCGGAGGACCGGATCTTTTACTATCGCGATCAGGTTTACAGCAATCACAACGAGGAGGCGATGCGCATCGCGCTGGTGTTCCAGCGCGAGGTGATCAACCACATCATCCCGCGCGCGCGGCCGCACCTGATCCATTGCAACGACTGGATGACCGCGCTGATTCCGGCGATGGCGCGGCGGCGCGGCATCAAGAGCCTGTTCACCGTACACAACATCCACACCCGCCAGGTCTGCCTGTCGCAGATCGAGGAATCCGGCGTAGATGCCGCGGAGTTCTGGATGAACCTGTATTTCTGCGGTCATCCGATCAATTACTACCACGCCCGCTCGCACGTGCCGGTGGACCTGCTGACTTCCGGGATTTTCGCCGCGCACTATATCAACACGGTGAGTCCGCGGTTCCTGTGGGAAATCGTCGAGGGCTGGCACCCGGTGGTGCCGGACTCGGTGCGCGCGGAGCTGCGCAACAAGTTCCACGCCGGTTGCTCAGCGGGCATTCTCAACGCGCCGGACCCGTCCTATGACCCGGCGAACGACGACGCGCTGACCCGCAATTTCACCGACAAGGACGTGATGGACGGCAAGGCGGCGAACAAGCTCGCCCTGCAGCGCGAACTCCACCTGCACGAGGATCCGGACGCGCCGATGTTCTTCTGGCCCTCGCGCCTCGATCCGGTGCAGAAAGGTCCGCAACTTCTCACCGACATCCTGCACGGACTGGTCTCGGACTACTGGAAACGCGGACTCCAGGTCGTGGTGGTGGCCAACGGGCCGCACCAGCAGTGGCTGGACAAGATCGTGGGCGCCTTCGACCTGCACCAGCGGGTTTCCGTGGTGGACTTCGACGAGCGGCTCTCGCGGCTGGCCTACGCGGCGTCCGATTTCATGTTGATGCCCTCGCTGTTCGAACCCTGCGGGCTGCCGCAGATGACCGCGCCGCTCTACGGCTCGCTGCCGGTGGTGCACGCCACCGGCGGACTCTACGACACGGTCGAGCACCTCGATGTGGACCAGTCCACCGGCAACGGTTTCCGCTTCGATCATTACAGTGCCGACGGCCTGCGCTGGGCGATCGACCGCGCCATGGATTTCCACGCCCTGCCCGCGGAAACCAGGGAGCGCGAGATCCGCCGCATCATGCGCGAGAGCGCCAAGCGCTTCAGCCACCAGGAAGTCGCCGCGCGCTACATCGAGATCTACGAGCAGATGCTCGAACGCCCGCTGGTGGAAACCATCTCCGGCGAGTCGCTGACGAATCCGGCCGCGCAGGCCGGTGGCTGATTTCAGCCCGCCGGCACCACAAGGAGCGGCGGAGCATGTCCGCCGTGCCATCGGACAGCTCATGAATCGGTCATTCGCTCCCCGCATGATCCACCCTTAGACACGGCGAACGCGTTTCGCCGCTCCTCGCGGGATCAATACCCCTCGCGGAAGGTGAGCTTGACGCGGTAGCGCCTGAGGCCCTTGGCGATCTGTTCCTGAAGCGACTCGAAGGTGTCGCCGTCGAGCAATATGTCGATGGCTTCCTGGCCGGACTTTCCTTCGTGCAATGCTTTCAGGAACTTGCGGATGCGCGTGGCGTCGCCATCGCGGTCGATCAGCAGGAAATAGGTGGTGATGAGCAGCGCGCCGCCGTAGTTGGTCTGCGGATCGGCGAGAAACTTCTGGTAGTCCATGAGCATCCACTCCTTGAGGTGGGGCAGGGTGATTTCCTCGCCCAGCGCGCGGCCGCCCATGTTCTTGGAACCGTAGCCGATGACGTAATCCATGATGTCGCGCACGTTGCCGCGCACGTTGTAGGAGCCGCTGCGATAGGGGGTGACGCCCACGAATTCCGCGATGCCCTCGGTGAACCAGCCGCGCGATCCGGGGCGGAAATAGACCGATGGCGTGAGCTGGTGGGTGATCTCGTGGGGCAGCGTCTTGTTGCTCTTGTCGCGGTCGAGCATGTAGCCGCTGCCGACCGGTCTCACGCCGAGGCTTTGCAGGGGCACCATGATGAGGTTGCGGCTGCCCATGAAAACTCCGGCACTGGTGGGCGGTCCGCCGTTTTTGACATAGGTTTCGAATTCCTCGAACAACAGGATGAGGTATTTGCCGTCGGTTTTCACGCCGCCGCTGAGGCCGAGCGGCAGTTCGCGGCAATACTTGTGGGTGGTCTCGAACATCCGCGCGAACCCGCTGACCACGGATTTTGCGAGACGGGCATCGCAGACGTAGCGGAAGTTGGCGCTCTCGTAGATGAACTCGCCCTTGTCCGCGTCCTCGGAGATGATGTCGATTTCGGGATCGTCCTTGAAGGATACCCGGTCCGGCCAGGGCGCGTCGAAATTCAGCTCCTCCTTGGTGGCCTCGCTTTTCTCGCCCGGCGGCGGAGCGGGTTTCCAGGTCTCGGCGATCTCGCGGTCGCCCGGCGAAAGACGCTCCATCGGAAACGGCAGCTGGCGGCCGTCGCGCATCTCGAAGGTCACGCTGTCTTCGCCGCGCCCGACGAGCTTCGCCTCGACCTTGCGGCCCTGGTTATCGGTCCATTCGCGGAAACTGGCGGACTCGTCGGCGAGCAGGGGCGAAACGCAGAAAATCGATACAAGTGACGCGATGCGTATCGCGGTGGCGAAGTTGCGCGGTGAGCAGGCCATCGGTCCGTTGTCTATTTACCTGACAATCACGCGGCGGTCCGGGATCGGAACTCCGAGCATTTCCAGATGGCCGTCAACAAAAACGACCGGTGTGGAGTTTTTGCCGAGCCAGTAGATGTTGGAGGTTCCGGCCGGATCATTGTTAGGAAGAGGAGCGTAGGCGGCGGTATCCGATTCGTTGAAGGTGTAGAAACCGTAAGTGAAATAGGCCGTTTGTGAGGGGTCGTCGAAGTTCTGGACCCTCTTGAATGCGGCGGCCGGCTGGGGGCCGTTCCTGCTGCCCCATGAGCCGCGGACATAGCGGTTGAAGGCGAAGGGCACGGGCAATCCCGATTGGTCTTTGTAGATCTTGGATCCGTCGAGGACCGTCCCCGCCATGGTCGAGACATCCTTGGCACTGAACAGCGAGGCAAGGCGGCGTTCGAGGTCGCGCTTCAATGGCGCGTCATTGCCGCTGGCATCGGGTGCGAAGTAGGGTTTCAGGACATCCCAGAAGCTGTTGCGCACCCAGTTGACGTAGGGATCGCCGCCATCGCGCAGGAAGTGAAGGTTGCCGTTGTTTTCCGTGCTGTAGGCGGTGGTGAAGGTGGCCATCTGGCGCATCGTGTTGACCGCGTTCGCCTCGTAGGCCCGGGTCCGGATGTTTTTGGTGATCACGAAAACCAGCGACGCAAGGACCACGATGATGACGATGACCACCAGCAATTCCACCAAGGTGAAACCGTGGCGGAGCGAAAAGCGGCGGGGAGGTCGGGTAGCTGGAATCATGCAGGATGCGTTTTTGGGTTTACGTGGTGAATCTGCCCGGAAATCGATTGATGACAAGGCGGAAAACCGGATGGAGCCGGCTGCCGGGCGGAGGATGGCAGGACGGATACGCCAGGGAGCATGAAACGGAATTTTGACCACAATCGAAGCGAAGCGGAGATTGCCGAACAGGAACCATTGAAAGAATTGAGGCAAATGATGCAGATTGATCGGATTTTGGATTCAATGAACGTGTTTTTTCGTCTGGCCGGTGGCGGCCGATATGTCAGGTTTTTGCTGTGAAACCGCTTTCGGATAGCGACTGGCCGCGGCTGATCCGTCCGGGCAGCCGGGTGTTCATCGGCGGTGGAGCGGCGGTGCCGATGGCGCTGGTGCGGGCGATGCTGGCGCGGGCGGACGATTTCAAGGACGTGGAGTTGGTGCACATTCACGGTCTCGGCGAGTCGCCGTGGACGGATGCCCGCTACGACCAGGTGCTGCGGACCAATTCGTTTTTCCTGACGCCCGCGGTGGGCGCGGCGGTCGAGCGCGGCGCGGCGGATTACACGCCGTGTCCGTTTTCCGAGGTTCCCGCGCTGTTCACCGATGGCCCGCTGCCGCTTGACGTGGCGTTGGTGATGGTGACGCCGCCGGACAAGGACGGCTGGTGTTCGCTGGGCGTGAGCGTGGACGTGGCGATGGCCGCCGTGAAATCCGCCCGCACGGTGATCGCCCAAGTGAACCCTCGCATGCCCCGCACGCAGGGCGATACCCGGGTTTCCGCCAAGAAAATCGCGTGGTTCATCGAGCATGCGGACGATCTTCCCGAAGCCGCGCCGGCCTCAATCGACGAGCGCCACCAGCGGATCGGCCGCTATGCCGCACAGCTCATCGACGATGGCGCGACCCTGCAGCTCGGCCTCGGCAACACGCCCGAGGCGGTGGCGCGCGCGCTGAAGAAGCACCGCCGTCTCGGTATCCATTCCGGCCTCTTCAACGACGCGTTGATGGAGCTTGTCCGCTGCGGTGCGGCGGATGGTTCGCGCAAGAGCTATCATCCCGGGAAAATCGTCGCCAGCCACGTGATCGGAAGCCGCAAGCTCTATCGATTCGTGGATGGAAACAAGGACCTCGAACTGCATCCCAGCGACTGGGTGAACGACCCGGCGCGCATCGCCCGCAACGACCGCATGGTGGCGATCAACGGCGCGCGCGAGATCGACCTTACCGGCCAGGTGGTGCGCGATTCGAGCGGGCACCGTTTCTACGGCGGCATCGGCGCGTTGCAGGATTTCATCCGCGGCGCGGGCCACAGCAAGGGCGGGCGGCCGATCATCGCGCTCACCTCCACCAGCGACGATGGAAAGCGCTCGCGCATTGTCGCCGGACTGGAATCCGGCAGCGGTGTCTGCACCGGCCGCGGCGACGTGCATCACGTGGTCACCGAATACGGTGTGGCCAGCCTGCACGGCCGCAGCATCCGCGAGCGCGTCGCCCGGCTCGTCGAGATCGCCCACCCGGACCACCGCGAGGCCTTGCTGCAAGGCGCGCGCGACCGCGGCTGGCTGCCGAAATTCTTCACCATGCCCGCCACCGACGCCGCCGCCAGCGAGGACGGCGTGGAGAGCGCGTGGGTGAATTTCAAGACCGGCCGCTTCCTGCTGCGCCCGCTGCACCCCAGCGACATGCGCGCGCTGCAGGAGTTCTTCTATTCGCACGAGGAGGAAACCGTGCGGCTGCGCTACGGCTACCGGCTCGACCGCATGACCGGCGAGTCCGCCTACAAGCTCGCCGCCGTGGACCAGTCGCGCGATCTCGCGCTCGGGTTCTTCGAGGAAACGCACGGCCGGCTGGAACTGCGCGCCATCGGCCGCTATTACCTTGATGCCGGTGGCAGGAGCGCGGAAGTCGCCTTCGTGGTGCACGAGTCCACGCGCCACTCGGGCATGGCCGGGTTTCTGTTAGGTGAACTCGCCGCCATCGCCGCCAAGCGCGGTGTCGAATGCTTCTGGGCCAACGTGCTGCCGGAAAACCGCGCCATGGCGGGGCTGTTCCTCGCCGCGGGCGGGCATCAGGAAAAAGCGGGCGGCGATGACGATGGCGAAATGTTCCGCATCCCGGTCGATGCCATCCTGCGTTCGCGCCCGGCGTTTCTCAAAAACAAACACATCCAACGCATCGACCGATGAGCGACGACTCCCGGACCATCGGCGTCCATTATGACGCCATTTATGAAAAACACGACACCGGGCCTTACCATCCGGAGTCTGCGCACCGTTACCGCGTGTTGCGCGCGGCGCTGGAGGAGCTGCCGCAGGACATCGTGCGGCTACCCGGCCGCCGGGCCGACGTGGCGGAGGTGTTGCTCGCGCACGAGGCCCACTACCACGACCTCGTCTATCGCGATGTGGAATCCTTCGCGCACCAGCTCCGCACCGGCGACACCGCGATCTGCGAGGAAAGTTATGACATCGCGCTCGATGCCTGTGGCGCGCTGCTGGCCTGCACGGACGCGGTGGCGCTTGGTGACGTGGCTTCCGCCTTCTGCGCGGTGCGTCCGCCCGGCCATCACGCCACCGCCACCCGCGGGATGGGGTTTTGCATCTTCAACCACATCGCGGTGGCCGCACGGTATCTGCAACAGCGCCATGGAATCCGCCGCGTGGCGATCATCGATTGGGACGTGCATCACGGCAACGGCACCGAGGAGATTTTCATCGAGGATCCCGACGTGCTCTACATCTCGCTGCACGAAGAGGGAATCTATCCCTTCACCGGCGAGGTGGAAAACCGCGGCCGCGGCGAGGGAACCGGAGCCAACCTCAACATCCCGCTGCCACCGCGATCCGACGGACGCGTGGCACTCGGCGCATGGGACGCGTGGGTCACTCCGGCGATCGATGAATTCCGCCCGGAGTTTTTGCTGATTTCCGCCGGCTTCGACGCCCGCGAGAACGACCCTATCGGCGGCCTGTGCTGGAACGACGAAACCTTCGCCACAATGACCCGCCGCTGCGTGGCCATGGCGGAGGAACATTGCGGCGGGAAAATCGTCTCGATGCTGGAAGGCGGCTACAATCCGCCCGGTCTCGCCTCCGCGGCGGTCGCCCATGTGAACGCCCTGCGGCGGTGATGACGGGTCCGTCATCGGTCATTGGCAAGCCGCTCCGCGCCGCTAGTTTCCCGCCATGAAAATCGACATCGTCACCCTGTTTCCCGAGATGGCGCTCGCGCCGCTGGACGATTCCATCATCCGCCGCGCGCGCGACGCCGGACTTGTGCAGGTGACCGGGCATCAATTGCGCGACTGGTCAGAGGACAAGTGGCGTCGGGTGGACGACACCCCTTGCGGAGGAGGGCAGGGGATGCTGCTCAAACCGGAGCCGCTGTTCGCCGCCGTGGAAGCGTTGCGCACGCCGGACACCCGCGTGCTGCTCATGACGCCGCAAGGGCGGCCGTTCCGCCAATCGCTGGCCCGCGAACTGGCCGCCGAGTCCCACCTGCTCATCCTCTGCGGCCATTACGAGGGAGTGGATCACCGGGTGGTCGAGACACTGGTGGACGATGAGATATCCATCGGCGATTACGTGCTCACCAATGGCGCGCTCGCCGCCGCCGTGGTCTGCGATGCCGTGATCCGCCTGCTGCCCGGCGCGCTCGGCGACGAACGCTCGGCCGAAGAAGAGTCGTTTTCCGATCCGCAACGGCTGGAAGCCCCGGCCTACACCCGGCCGATCGAGTTCCGCGGCATGCGCGTGCCCGAGGTGCTCGTCTCCGGCCACCACGACAAGATCCGGCACTGGAAAGAGGAAACCGCGCTCGAGCGCACCCGCCGAAACCGCCCGGATCTGCTCGGCGAGGAGTGATTTTCCACCACGGAAACGAAAATTTCGTGCCCTTTGGCGCGGTTCCTGTCAAATGTGGTGCCGATGAATCCAGCCGACGCCGAAATTCCGGACGACACCCCGCGTGTCGAGCCGGCCACCATCGAGGACCTGCCGGCCCTCACCGAACTGGTGGTGGACCTGCTCTCGCGCTCCGAGGATTTCGCACCCGACCAGACGACCCAGGAGCGCGGCCTGCGGCTGATCCTCGAACAACCGAACCGCGGCCGTATCTTCGTGGTCCGCAACAAGGACAGGATCTTCGGCATGGTCAACCTGCTCTTCACCATCTCCACCGCCCGCGGCGGCTTCGTCATCCTCATGGAAGACGTGGTCATCCACCCCGATCACCGCGGCCAGGGCTACGGACGCATGCTCGTCGATTACGTGATCGATTTCGCCAAACAGAAAAACTTCAAGCGCATCACCCTGCTGACCGACCGCATGAGCGCCGAATCCCAGGAGTTTTTCAAGAAGCATGGTTTCGAGTACTCCAACATGATCCCGATGCGGCGGATCATCGATTGAATTACAATGTGGCGCGCCTGCCGTGATTCGAACACGGGACATTCCGCTTAGAAGGCGGATGCTCTATCCAACTGAGCTACAGGCGCATTGCGCGAGACCCTTGCTAGCTTTTGTGGCCGCGTCTTGGCAAGGATTAAGCCGGATTGGCGGCATCACCCGAGTTCGCGTTTGCTTTCGTGGCGGAGATCGCGGGCGGCCTCGAGGAATACGGAGTCCTCGCCGATGTTGACGGAGAGGTCGCCGACACGTTCGAGCGAGCGGGTCACGAGGATGAGGTGCAGGTAGTCCTCGCTGCGGCCCTTGTTTTGCTCAAGGCGCGCGCTGAAGGTCGAATTGGCTTCCTTGTGGAGGCGGTCGAGTTCCTTGTCGCGGGCGTGGAGCGCGGCACCGAGCGTGGCGTTGTGGTCGGTGTAGGCGGAAATGGCGTCGCGCAGCAGGTGGTCGGCCAGCGTGTAGAGCGGCTCGATGAGCGTGCTTTCCGGCAGTTCCGGACTGGCGCTCATCTTGCGCGCGCGCTTGGCGATGTTGGTGGCGTGATCGGAAATGCGTTCGAGATTCATCGAGATTTTCATCGATGAAATGACGAGTCGGAGATCGGTGGCCATGGGGTGGAAACGGACCAGGATCTCCATGCCGAGTTGGTCGATGCGGCGCTCGTGTTCGTCCACCTCGTCGTCGTCGGCGATGACGGCGTTGGCGAGTTCGGCGTTGCGTTCGAGCAGGGCATGCACGGCGCGTTCGAGATTGTAGCGGGCCTTGCCGGCCATGGAGATGACTTCGCCACGGAGGGCGGAAATGGCCTGGTCGAAGTCGTGCAGGATGTGGGGCGTGTGCATGGCGGTGGGAGATTCAAGACTTCAAGACGCAAGACGCAAGACATTGGGCACGGGATTACCCGTGCATGATAGGTTGTGGAGTGGTGGCTTCTTCATCTTGCGTCTTGTGTCTTGAAGTCTTGTGTCTTTATCCAAAGCGCCCGGTGATGTATTCTTCGGTGCGCCTCTGGGCGGGATTGGAGAAGATCGTGGAGGTGAGATCGTATTCGATGAGGTCACCGAGATAGAAGAACGCGGTGCGGTCGGAGACGCGCGAAGCCTGCTGCATGTTGTGGGTTACGATGACAATCGTATAGCTTTCTCGCAATTCAAGGATGAGTTCCTCGACGCGGGCGGTGGCGATGGGGTCGAGCGCCGAGCAGGGTTCGTCCATCAGGATGATCTCGGGATCGACGGCGCAGGTGCGGGCGATGCAGAGGCGCTGCTGCTGTCCGCCGGAAAGGCCGAAGGCGCTTTCCTGGAGGCGGTCCTTCACCTCGTCCCAGAGTGCCGCGCCGCGCAGGGCATTTTCGACGATTTCATCGAGCACCGGTTTGCGGCGCTCGCCGAGGATGCGCGGGCCGTAGGCGATGTTCTCGTAGATGCTGCGCGGGAACGGGTTGGATTTCTGGAACACCATGCCGACGCGGCGGCGGAGTTCCACGGCGTCGATTTCCGGGCTGTGGATCTCGGTGCCGTCGATCCGGATTTCGCCGCGGGTGACGCGCGCGCCGGGAATGAAGTCGTTCATGCGGTTGAAACAGCGCAGCAGGGTGGACTTGCCGCAGCCGGAGGGTCCGATGAAGGCGGTGATTTCGTGGCGCGGGATGTCGAGCGTGAGATTTTGCAGCGCCAGTGTCTCGCCATAGCTGAAGTCCACATCGCGGACCTCGATGGAATGGGGCGGGGGGCTTGTGGCGTTGGATGACATGGCTCTGCGATGACTCAACTGAAGCGGCCGGTGATGTAGGCTTCGGTTTCCGGATGGGCGGGTTTTTCAAAGACCTGCATGGTCTCGCCATACTCGATGAGGCGGCCCATGTAGAGGAAGGCGGTGCGGTGCGAGCAGCGCGTGGCCTGCTCCATGTTGTGGGTGACGATGACGATGGTGTAACTCTCGCTGAGTTTGGTGATGAGTTGCTCGATCTTGAGGGTGGCGAGCGGATCGAGCGCGGCGCAGGGCTCGTCCATCAACAGGATTTCCGGCTGGTTGGCGATGGCGCGGGCGATGCACAGGCGTTGTTGCTGCCCGCCGGAAAGGCCGAAGGCGCTTTCGTGCAGGCGGTCCTTCACCTCGTCCCACAGCGCGGAGGCCCTGAGCGAGCGCTCGACGGTCTCGTCGAGTTCCTTTTTGCGGGAACGACCCGCCACGCGCAGGCTGAAGACGACGTTTTCGTAGATCGATTTCGCGAAGGGGTTGTATTTCTGGAATACCATGCCGACGCGCTTGCGCAGCGATATGACTTCCACCGAGGGGTCGTAGAGGCTGGTGCCGTTGAGCCGGATGTCGCCCTCGTGGCGCACGCCATCGATCAGGTCGTTCATGCGGTTCATGTTGCGCAGCAGGGTGGACTTGCCGCAGCCGGACGGGCCGATGAGTGCGGTGACCCGGCGCTCGGGAATGGCCATGTCGATATCGAACAAAGCCTGGTTGTCACCGTAGTGGAAACTGAAGTTTTCCACACGGATGAAATCGGGACGGGGCGCTGGAGCGGGGTCGGTCATCTTAGAAACTGCTGACGGCGAAGCGTTTTCTCAGGCGGTTGCGGATGTGGATGGCGGCGAGGTTGAGGGTGACCACCACGACGATGAGCAGCAGCGCGGTGGCATAGACCATCGGCTTGGCCGCTTCGGCGTCGGGGGATTGGAAACCGAGGTCGTAGATGTGGAAACCGAGGTGCATGAACTTGCGCTCGGGGTGGACGAAGGGCGCGATGTCGTCGATGGGCAGCGAGGGCGCGAGTTTCACCACGCCGACGAGCATGAGCGGGGCGACCTCGCCGGCACCGCGCGCCATGGCGAGGATGATGCCCGTCAGGATGCCGGGCAGCGAGGCGGGGAGGACGATTCGCTGGATCGTCTGCCATTTGGAGGCACCGCAGGCGAGGGCGGCCTCGCGCACGCCGCGCGGCACGGCGGAGAGTGCTTCCTCGGTGGCGACGATGACGACGGGAAGTGTCAGAATGGCGAGCGTGAGTGATGCCCACAGGATGCCGGGCGTGCCGTAGGTGGGAGTGGGCAGTTTGTCCGAGAAGAACATGCGGTCGATGCCGCCGCCGACGGTGTAAACGAAGAATGCGAGGCCGAAGACGCCGAAGACGATGGAGGGCACGCCGGCGAGGTTGTTGACCGAGATGCGGACGATGCGGACGAGCTGGCCCTGTTTCGCGTATTCGCGCAGATAGATCGCGCAGATCACGCCGAAGGGGGTGACGAACAGGCTCATCACCAGGGTCATGACGACGGTGCCGAAGATGGCGGGAAACACGCCGCCTTCGGTGTTCGCCTCGCGCGGGTCCTCGGTGAGGAAGGCACCGACCCGGCGGAACAATTCGCCGACACGGTCGATGAATCCGGCTTGGTTGGCGGGGAAGACGTGAATGAGTTTTTCCGCCGGAAACACGATCTCACGCCCGTCCACGCTCTCGGCGATGAAGCGGCTTTGGTTGAGTTTTTCACGGATGGCCTGGGCCTGCGATTGGAGACGGGCGAATTCCTGCTGCAACACGGCACGGCGGGCGGCGGCGGTTTGCGGGTCCACGGTGCCGGAGCGTTCGGCGCGGTCGAGGTCGGTGATTTCGCGGCTGTTGGCACCGATTTCCTTGCGCTCGATGCGGAGCATGCGCGCGCGGTCATCGACGGCTTGTTTGATGGTCTTTTTGAGCACCTTCTCAAATCCGGGCTCACCGGCGGCGATACGGGCATCGGGTGTTTCCATGGCGACGGCGCGCACGATCGCGGGGCCGTATTCCATGCGTTCGACGAGCAACAGGTCGACGGGCCGGGTGGTGGCCGCGATGTTGGAACGATCAATGAACTTGAAGCCCTCGCCATAGAGGTCGCGGTTGCCACGGAAGACCTGGATTTCCTCGTGCAGCACGCCCTCGCTGTCGCGGCGCTGGCGCTCTTCGGTGACGTAGCCGGCGATTTTTTCGATGGTTTCGCCGGTTTTCACCTCCATCAGATCGATCTGCCGCGGCCAGAACGATGCGGTGCCTTTGGCCAGGATGAGCAATACCAGTCCCACGGCCATGGCGACGCCGAGAGTGAGCCCGGCGGCGGTGAGCCAAACCCACGGCTCGCCTTTGCGCGAGCGGCCGGTGGTGGCGAATGGAGTGCTGGGTGGCGCGGGGGTCATCGGTCAGGCTGGGAAGAGAAATGAACCGCAGATGGACGCGGATGGACGCGGATGTGTTTGAAATTTCGAAGATGGTAAATGAAATCATCCGTCATCTGCGCCGGGGCAGTCCGTTCCATGAAATATCTGAGTGAATCTGCGTTCATCTGCGGTTGAAAATCCAGTATCCGGGTTCAGACGATCTTGTTGCGTTCGCGCAGCCGCTGGCGGAGCAGCTCGGCGATGGTGTTCATGACGAAGGTCATGGCGAAAAGGACGACCGCGCCCAGGAACAGCGCGCGGTAATGGGTGGAGCCGACGGGGGCCTCGGGCAGTTCGACGGCGATGTTTGCGGAGAGCGTGCGCATGCCGCTGAAGAGGTTCCATTCCATGATCGGGGTGTTGCCGGTGGCCATCACCATGATCATCGTTTCGCCCACGGCGCGGCCGAAGCCGATCATCAGGGCCGAGAAGATGCCGGCGGCGGCGACCGGCAGCATCACGGTCCAGACGACCTGCCAGCGGTTCGCGCCGAGCGCGGCGGCGGCGGCGGTGAGCGGCTTGGGGACATTGGAGAGCGAATCCTCGGCAATGGTGAAGATCACCGGGATCACCGCGAAGCCCATCATGAAACCGAGCACCAAAGAGTTGCGTTGCTCGAAGGGAATGCCGGTGGCTTGAGGCCACCACAGACGGAAGTCCGCGATCTCGCGGCCGGTGGAAGGATCCTTGTAGATGAACAGCAGGGATTCGATCACCGGCCCGAGCGCCCAGCCGAGCCAGCCGGCGAGTGCGAGAAAAGGCAGCACGATGATCCATTCCGATCCGCCTTCGAAGCGGTTGCGGATCACGATCGGCAGCCGGCACCAGGCATATCCTAACAGAAGAGCGGCAAGCGGCAGCGCAAGTATCACCAGCATCACCGATGGCACGCGTGTTTCAAGGATCGGCGCGAGCCATAGACCGGCCAGGAAACCGAGCACTACCGATGGCAGCGATGACATGATTTCCATCGCCGGTTTCACCACCCGCTTCACCGAGTGCGGCAGGAAGGCGGCGGAAAACACCGCGGCGAGCAGTGCGATGGGAACGGAAAACAACATCGCGTAGGCCGTGCCCTTCAGCGAGCCGAAGATCAGCGGCATCATCGAGAGTTTCGGCTCGAAATCGTCCGTGCCGCCGGTCGATTGCCACTGATAGACCGGCTCCGAGCCGCCTTCGTACCAGACCTTGCCGAAGAACGCGCGCCAACCGGCCTCCGGGTGCGGGTCGTGAATCGAGAACTTGCGCGCGGTGCCATCGGCGGCGGCCACCAGGAAATGTTCACCCTTGGCATCGAACGCCACCGCCACGGGATCCATGTCCGTCTCGCCCTCCCAACGGACCGCGCCGGATGTGCTGTGGCGGATGGTGAGGAAATTTCCCGCGCTTGTGAGAAACGAACGATTGCGCTGGCTGGCGGCGAAGTGGAGATCGCCCTGCGGCAGGGTGGGGAACTCCTTGGTCATGCCGAAGAGTCGCTCGCCCTCGCCGTCGCGGCGGAACAGGCTCCACTGCTGTTGCCGGCCGTCGGGGGCGATCACGATGATCGACACACCGCCGAACAGGAAATCCATGCGCGCCGGTGTGGTGTTTTCGAAGGGCGCGAAACTCTGGCGCTTTGAGACGCCGTCGGAGGATGCCAGGAAATAGTCGATTTCCCCGCTGCGGGTGGCGATCAGGACCATCGCGCCATTCTGCGAGGCGCGCACGATCCGGGCTTCGGTGTCCAATTCGCCGGTGATGTCGATTTCATCGGCCAAGCTCAGTTTGCCTTTGCCGATGAGGCCTTTTTTCATGGTGAGGCGCAGCACCGAGACGGTGGAGGACGGCCCTTCGCCGCGCTTGGCGACGATCACGCGGCCGGCCCCGGAGTCGCCGTAGCCCAACGCCGTCACCGGGCCGCTGCCGTTTTCGAGAGCGAACCACGGCTCGGTGGTGATGGACGGCTCCACCCTTGGCTCGCGGCCGTCTTGGAATTGCCGCTCATAATTCACGATGAACGACCCGACGCGGCCGTCCGCCGTGCCGATCGCGATACGTTGTGTCACCGGATCGTGGGAAACGGCGGTGATTTCCACATCCTCGAGCCCGGGCACCGGTAGCACGCGGCGTTCGCCGGTGGCCATGTTGGAAAAGACCACTTCGCTTCCGCCGCCATAGAAAAACGGCAGCTCGGCCCACTCGTCCATGCCGAGCACGCGCGGCGCGGCTTCTCCGGAAACCTTGCCGGCCGGCCTCACCTCCGCATCCCGGAACAGAGGGACCACTTCCTTGCCCACGAAATAGAAAATGCCGAACACCGCCACGATCACGCCGATCCCGCCGAAGCGGATCAGCCAGCCCATCAGGCGGTCGAACCACAAGGTCGCGCGCGAAACCTCGAAGCGCTTCGGGTCGGGTGAGTGCGTGGGTTCCGGCATGCGATGGAGACCGTGGCAAGTGGAACGGCCCGCGGGAAACTAGGTTACCGTCGTCACGACGGGCAAGCTTCGCTTCGCGGGCCGCGGGGGGGAATTTCAGGAAATCACTTGGAGAGCGAGTCCACCACTTCCTTGGCCAGTTCGGCGGGCATCGGGAAGTAGCCGTCCTTTTCGACGATCTCCTGGCCTTCCTTGGACAGCGCGAACTTGAGGAACTCGAGCGTCAGCGTGTCGAGCGGCTGGCCGGGCTTCTTGTTCACATACACCATAAGGAAGCGGGCCAGCGGGTAATCTCCGCTCAGCGCGTTGTCGTAGGTGGCTTCGTAAAACTTGCCGTCGTCGCCGGCGAGGGGCAGCGCACGCACGCCGGACGTCTTGTAGCCGATGCCGGAGTAGCCAACCGCGTAGAGGTCCGCGCCGACGCCCTGGACCACGGCGGACGAGCCGGGCTGCTCCTTGACGGTGGGTTTGAAGTCGCCCTTGGCGAGCGCGTTTTCCTGGAAGAACCCGTAGGTGCCGGAAGCCGAGTTGCGGCCGAAAAGCGAAATGGCGCGGCCTTTCCAGGCGTCGAGGCCGAGCTGGCCCCATTCGGTGAGATCGTCGCCACCCATCTTGCGGGTGCTGGAGAACATCGCGTCCACCTGCTTGAGGCTCACGCCCTTGATCGGGTTGTCCTTGTGCGCGAACACCGCCAGCGCGTCGATCGCCAGCTTCACCTCGGTGGGCTTGTAGCCGTATTTCTTCTCAAAGGCGTCGATTTCCTCCGCCTTCATCGGGCGGCTCATCGGGCCGATCTGCGCGGTGCCCTCGATCAGCGCGGGCGGCGCGGTCGAGGATCCCTTGCCCTCGATCTGGATGTTCACGTTCGGATAGGCCTTCTTGAAGCCCTCGGCCCACAGTGTCATCAGGTTGTTGAGTGAGTCGGAGCCGATCGAGTTCAGGTTTCCGGAAACTCCGCTGACCGATTTGTAAACCGGCAGCGCGGGATCGATGTGGGATTCCTCGGCGAGGACGGGAAGCGCCGCGATCAGGGCGCCGGCGATGCAGGGGATGGTGGATTTCATGGGTGGTTTGTTGGTTGGTGGCGGCTCGGTGCCGCCGACGACGCGCACTAACCGGAATGCTCCGTCACACGGCAAAGAATCGATTGTGACATGATTGTCACAAAAGCCCCAGGCGTGGGTGCCGGCTTGCCTGTGCGGGATCATCGGGATTTCCTCCCTCCCGACAAAACAGCGCGATTCCCGCAAATGTGACAAAAGCGTCACGCGAAAAAAATCCACGTGTGACAATCCGGCCAGCTAACAGCGTGACGAATTCGTCACCGAATCCACAACACCATGCGAAACACCAACACCCCACTGACCCTCGCCGCCGCCATGGCCCTCGGCCTGCAATTGCCCGCCATCGCCGGCAGCGAACCCCCACCCGCCATCACTGACACCGCCGCCGGTTCGTCCGGCGACTGGTGCGAGTGGCTGCAAAGCAAACCCGGCAGCTTCAAGTTCCCCGACAACCCGTGGTTGCAGGGCATCAGTATCGGCGGCCGCTTCCAATACCAGGCCGCCTACCTCGATGGCGAGGACGTCAACGGCCGCGATTTCAACGACACTTATGACGAATACCGCCGCGTCCGGATCGAAACCAAGACCGACTTCCTCCAGTTCTTCAGCGCCAACATCAAGCTCAACATGGTCAATGACGCCCGCCGCGGCGGCGGCACGCTCGACTGGGGCTACGAGGACTTCGACGAGGCGGTTTTCAGCTTCGACATCAAGAAGGCCTTCGGCGCGGGCGCGCTCGATTCGCTCAAGCTCAATTACGGCCGCCACAAGTTCAATTTCACCGAGGAGGTCCACATGTCCTCCAAGGAAATCTACACCGTCGAGCGCTCGGCGATCGCCAACAAGCTCTACGGCGCCAACAGCCGCCCCACCGGGGTGACGCTTGATGCCGCGCTCGGCAAATGGTCCGGCACCGTTGGTGTGTTCAGCGGCGAGGACGACTCGAAGTTCATCGGCGGCTGGAACGACGGCCAGGCCTATTACCTCTCGCTGGCCCATGAGACGACCGAAGAATGGCGCTTCGTGCTGGATTTCGTCATCAACGACGAGTCCGGGGCCGACGATTTCCTCGGCTATGCCTGGGCCACCGCCTTCAATGCGATCTACGAAAAAGACCGCTTCGGCGTGATTTCCACGCTCGTGGTCGGAGAAAACAACGGTGCCGGAATCCGCGGTGGAAACTTCCACTCGATCATGGTCATGCCCTATTACTGGATTATGGAAGACCGCCTGCAGGCCGTGTTCCAATACCAGTATGCCGGTGCCAGCGAAGACGAGGGCATCCGCACCAACAGCCGCTATGTCCGCAACTACAACGGCGTGAACGTCAATGACGGCCGTGGCGACGAACTCCACACGCTCTATGCCGGTCTCAACTACCACTTCTGCGGCGACAACCTGAAGCTGATGGGCGGCGTGGAATACACCAATCTCGACACCCCCGCCGGCGATGTGGACGCGCTGACCTACATCATCGCCTTCCGCACCTTCTTCTGATACGACCGCTTGTTCGGTTTTCCGGTTGCCGACGGCCGCCCGCACCACGGGCGGCCGTCATTTTTTCGGATGGGGCGGGGGATTTCGGCATTGTAAGCCGCCCCGGATCGGCGAGGGATGGCGCGGATGAAGATTCACCGCCCCATGGCCGAGGCCGCCGCCGCAATGATCCGGGAGACGCTGCGCGAAAAGAAGGTGCTCGACCGCGTGATGCAGGACGCGTTCGCCGCCCATCCCAAGTGGGGGAAACGCGACCGCGCGTTCATCGCGGAAACCGCCTTCGAGGTGGTCCGCTGGCGGCGCGCACTGGAGTTTGTGGCGGACCATGCGTCGATTCCCGCACTGTGTGCCGCGCAGTGGACGTGCATGGGATTGGAGATCCCGGATTGGTGGGCGCACGCCGCCGCCCCACCGGATGAAATGAGGAAGCGCGAATCCGATCTCACAAGCCAGCCGCGCGCGGTTCGCGAGTCGATCCCGGATTGGCTCGACGAAATGGGCGCTAGCGAACTCGGCCCGGCATGGGACGCGGAAATCGCCGCGCTCAATCTGCGCGCGCCGGTTTTCCTGCGCGTCAACACACTGCGCAACGACCGCGCCGAAACCATCGCCTGGCTGGCGGGCGCGGGCGTGGACTGTGAGCCGGTGCCGGGGCTGCCCGACGCGCTCGTACTGCCGCCCGGCAAGACGCTGCCGAAACCCCTGCTCGCCGAGGGCCGGGTGGAGGTCCAGGACGCCGGATCGCAACTCATCGCGCCGTTAATGGAAGCCCGGCCCGGCGAATGCGTGATCGATTCCTGCGCCGGTGCGGGCGGCAAGACACTCCAACTCGCCGCCCTGATGCGCAACGACGGGCGGATCTACGCAATGGATGTGAGTGCGCGCAAACTCGAGGAACTCACCCGCCGGGCGAAGCGCGCGCGGGTGAAAATCATCCGCACCAAGTCATTGCACGAAGTCACCCCCGCGGATTTCGCCGGCATGGCTGACCGGATCCTGATCGACGCCCCGTGTTCCGGCCTCGGCACGCTGCGCCGCCAGCCGGACCTCAAGTGGCGTCTCACCCCCGCGAAACTCGACGCCGTGCGCGCCCTGCAAAAACAAATCCTGCGCGAGCACGCCGCGATGCTCAAACCCGGCGGCCGGCTCGTTTATGCCACCTGTTCCATCCTGCCCTCCGAAAACCGCGCTGCCGAGGAGGCGCTGCTTGCCACTGGGGAATTCACTCTGCTTGCCGAGCATCCGGTTTCCCCCGCCGCCACCGGCTTCGATGGCTTCCACGCCGTGGTCATGGAAAAATCCGGGTGATTGCCGCAAAAACCAAACGGCTTGCCGCTGCGGGACATTTGCCGATAGTCGGCATGCATGAGTTCGCAAAAACCCGATGATGCCGACTCCGAGGAATTCGTGAAGGAGTTGACCAACCACCAGACTTCGATGCTCGCCTACATCCGCTCGCTGGCACCCGGCAACAGCGGCGCGCGCGATCTGTTGCAGGAGGTGAACATCACCCTCTGGCAGCGCCGTGATTCCTTCGAACTCGGCACCAATTTCAAGGCATGGGCCTTCCAGACGATCCGCTACCACATGCTCAATCACCGCCGCCGGCTGGCCTCGCACGGGTGGCTGATTTTCGATGACGACCTGATCGAGAAAATGTCGCCGTCCTTCGAGATCGAGCCCGACGAACTGGAGGAGCGTCACCTCGCGCTGCGCAAATGCCTGATGAAACTCCGCCCGCAGGACCGCTCGCTGCTCCACCACCGCTACGCCACCTCCGAGTCGCTCCACGAATACGCCCGCAAAACCAGCCGCAGCACCGGCACGCTCAAGGCCGTGCTCTTCAACCTGCGCGCCGTCTTGCGCAAATGCATCGAGCGTGAACTCCTCGCCGCCTCCCGCCGCTCGCCATGAAACGCGACGACCATCATCTCGTGCAGCAGGTCCTCGACGGCGAAATCGACCGCGAGGGCTTCGACGATTTCCAGAAACGCCTGCGTGCGGAACCGGAACTCGCCGAGCTTTACACCGGATATGCCGTGCTCAATCACACGCTCAGCGAGGAATTCGAGAGTGGAACATCCACGCTTGCGGGTGGCGGAAACGGGCGGGCTGTGTTCGGCATGCCGCGATGGCTGATCGCCGCCGCCGCCGTGCTGGCGCTTGCAGCCGCCGGCTGGTGGATGGCCGGCTGGATCGCGAAACGCCTGCCCGGCGAGGCCGCGGTGGTCAGTTTCTCGCTCGATGCGGTGTGGGAGATCGACGGCAAATCCAAGGCCCGCGGCGCTGCCACCGTCGTGGCCAGGGACAGCACGCTGCACTTGCGCCAGGGCAGGGCGGTCGTCTCGCTCAAGCCATCCGCCACCGCGGTGATCGAAGGGCCGGCCGAGCTGCGCGTCGTCTCGGACGAGTCATTGATCCTCACCCGCGGGCGCGCGTTTTTCGATCTCGGCGAAATCGAAGGCAATCTCACGGTGACCACCCCGCGGCTATCGGCCACCGATGCCGGCACGCGCTTCGGCATCGAAGTTCCGGCCGACGGACCGGACGAGCTGCACGTGCTCTCCGGCATGGTCCGGGTGGTTTCACTGGACAGCGGCGAAACCACCGCAGTGGCCGGCGGCGGTGCCGTGCGCGTGCCGGAGCAGGGAGGGATCGAGCGCTTCCCCATCGACGGCCGCCACTTCGCCAGCGGGCTGGGGCGCTTCCTGCCGGTGGTTTCCGGACCCTTCGACAAGACCGCCTGGCGCGTCGCCTACGGCCAGCCGTCGATCACGGAGAACCGCATCGATGGCATGAACTATGCCGCCTTCCTGCGCCTGCCCGCACCTCTCCCTGCGGAGGACGGGGGAATCGTGCTCGTCTCGCTGGAGACGGGAACGCCCGCCCAGGGTTCTTTTCACAGCGATGGCTGGGCCGGCATGAGTTTCTATCACGGCAAATCCGAAGTCCTTTTCATCGGCGACCCCTTCGGGACGGAAAGCACCTGGGCGATGGATGTGAAGAATGAGAAACCACTGATCATTCTGCCTGACACACCGGTCTCCGGAGCGCGAACGGTCACACTCCGCTACGACTCGCGCAGCGGAACCGTGAGCCTGCACGACGGCACGCCGCCACTCGCCGCGCCGTTCTGCAATGGCAGAATTCCGCCCGGCACCCGCTTCGACGAAATCCGCATCGGCGCATCCTCCGGTGCGGCCCTCGCCGTCAACCGCCTGCTCATCCGCGTCTCGCAGGAATGATGGAGTTGAGCCATTCCGCGCGATAACATCGCCTGTCACCGTCGTTATGAATTCGGAGGATGGGATTCTCTTTGGCATGGTGCGAGAATCCGTTCAGGCGATGGCAAGTTCTCCTACGGTAACGTCAGTGTTTTTGGAACGGTGGCGGAATCGGGGAGATCTTCGAGATAAAGTTCGATAGCCTCCTTGAGATTGGCGAGAGCTTCCTTTTCGGTGGAACCGAAGCTGGACACATCGAAGTCGAGGCACTGTGCGACGTAGTCGGATTCTTCGCGGTAGAGGGTGTAATGGATGTTTCTCATAGACTGAAGAATAGGGGATTTTGGGAAGCGGGAGAGGTCTGGACACTTAAATCCAAGGACTGACCCGGCGGGACTGACCCCCAGAGACGTTTACTCAAGTCCCTCAGATCATGCATCCGCCGCGTCATCGTTAGCGCTTGGCAATGGGCTCCGGCTTCATGCGGAACACAACGACCCGGCGGTCCTGACCACGAAGGGCTTCGCTCGCATCGGCGGAGTGGCGCGCTTCGCTCTCGCCGTAGCCGACGGGAAGCAGCCGGTATGGAGAAACACCCTTGCGCACGATTTCCCTGACGATGTGCTCGGCACGCTGCTGGGACAGAACCATGTTGCTTTCGTAGCTGCCTTCTGCCGAAGCGTGACCTTCGATGACAAAGCGGTCTTCTTCGGGCAACGCCTTCATCGCGTCCGCCATGACACCTATCACTTCATAGGAATACGGATCGGAGAACTGTGTGGAACCTTGAAGGAACAAAATGTCCTCGCTGGATATCATCGAGTTTTCATCGACCGGATAGGAAACCACCAACGAATTCTCACTGCGGTAGTTCTCCGGTGGCAACGGCATGGCGTGCGTGGTGGAAACATTCCGGCCTTCGTAGAAAATGGGTGCGACCTCCCGCGTCGGTTGGAAACGGACCTGATTCATCGCCTGGGCGGCCATCAGGATGGCGGGGATGGCGGCACGCGAATCGAAATGCACGTAGCGGCGCCCTTCGTTCAGATATCGCGGGCGGACGTATTCCACCCGTTCGACGACGCGTTCCCCGACCCGCGGGTCTCTTCTGTCACCACGGCGGTCGGAGTGACGGAAAAACTCCGGCGGCGGGCCTTCAACTTCGCGTCCGCGCAGACGTTGTTGGAAATAGGTCGTGGCCTCGCGGCGCTGGTCGGGAGAGGCCTCGATGAGGCGCTCATCGCCCGGGCGCTGGCGCTCGAAGCGGGGCCGGAATCGCTCCTCGCGGGCAATTTCAGCTCGGGAGATCCGGCTCTCGGCTCCCAGGATATCGTTGATCAGTGCCCTTGCTTCCTCACTGCCTTCGATGCGGGTCTTGCGCTGGTCGAGATCGCGCTGCACCTCGCGGGTCACTTCGGTGACTTGGCTTTCCGCCTGGCGTTCTGGCTCGGAAGCGGGGATTTCGATGATTTCACGTTCCGCAGGCTGCACTGGAATGATCGGCGGCGTTACTTCCTTTCCGGGCAGCTCCGCGGTGCCTCGTGGTTTCACTTCTTCCCGGGGTTTGAGTGGCTCGGAGGGAACCACTGGCATGTCCACCGGGGGCTTGATTTTCTCAGTAGGTGGAGACGGGGGCTGTGCAGGCGTGGCAGGCGTTGCGGGGATGCCAGGAGACGCGGGTGTAGCAGGAGTAGCAGGGATGGCAGGACGTTCCTTGCGCTCGCGGCCTTCGCGGGGTTCAGGGGCGGGCTGTTTCTCGGTGCGCTCTCTCGTTCCGGGTGAGGCGGACTTCTCGTTCTTTTCCAAAGGCTCAGCCGTCGGTTCTTGCATCTTGGCAGCTTCTTTCGCCCGCGCGGCGACGTCTTCGGTGCGCTCTGCAGCTAGTTTGGCGCGCTCGGCGGCGGCTTCCGTGCGCTCGACGGCTTCTTTCGCCCGCTTGGCATTGTCTTTCTCTCCTGTGGGTTCCTCGGTCTCGGCGACTTCAGCCGCTTCTTTCGCGGCCCTGGCGGCTGCTTTGGTGCTCTCCGCGTCGGCTCTGGCGGTCTCGGCAGCTTCTTCCGCGCGTTTAGCGGTCTCTTTAGCGAGGCGGGCCTTCCCTTTTTCCTGTGCGGTTTCCTCGGTCGCGACTTCGACGGCTTTCACGTCCTTGTCCTGATTCTGGCCGTGGGCGGCAGGACTCAGAAAGAGGATAGGTATCCCCAGAAGGGCTGACTGGATGTGGTGGATGGAATGTTTCGGTTTCATGATGGTTTCTAAACATAACCTTCTGATCCGATGAAACCATGGGGTGTCCTCCCCATTTGTGGCAAAAGATGAGATCGACCGCAGTGGGGGATGGTTGCATATCGCCACCGTCTCTCACGCCTCGTGGTAAATCCTCCAGCGCAAATGGCGCACTGTTAGTGGAGACCTCGACCTCCTCCTCGACGAGGCCCACCCCCTCGGCTTCTGGCGAAAAGTCATGTTAGAGCTTTACGGGATCGACTTCCCCGAGCGCCCATTTTCTCGACGTTTCAAGGCGCAGGGTGCTGGCGGTGGGTTTGCCCTCGGGCCGCTCTGCCAACACAAGGCGTCGGTCGGTGTCGGTGGTTTGATTTATTGGGGATTCAGACATCCAAGTGAGAGCCTTGTTTCCTTGCGCGCAACCCGACTTTTTTCCGCACGCAGAAGCACGGCCCCACGTCCTCTTCCGCGTGGCCGGATCACATCCCGAAGTGGCGCTGAATTCAGAAGAGCCACATGATCGCTTTCACGATCGCGGCGATCACTCCCGCGAGGCTCAGGATTACGGCGATTATGCTGAGCATTCCGCCCCGTGTATCCGGGAACAGGGCAAGCACCAGCCCGATCGCCCCGAAGATGAAGGCGACAGCCGCCAGAAGCAGCCCGAAAATCGCCCCGACATTGAAACTGAGGATTGCCGCAATGATCGCCAGAATGGACGCGATGCTGAAGGAGGTTTTGGATGTTTTCATAAGGAACGATTGCTTCATGTTTAAGCGGATGGAAGGTTGCGTCTTCGCGCTCTCTCACGATCGGGACAAGCCTTCACCGCGTGCAAGCGGGCTTTTGTATGAATACGACGGCCGCTCAAGAATTCCAATGGGGGGTATACCCCATGGCAATGGCCGCCATATTGATCTATGGATCATGCGTCTCGAATGACAGGCACGTGTTCGCGTGCGGAATTAACGTCCATGCTGCAAATGGAAAACAAAACCCACGAATCAATCAGAATAAAATCAAAACTCTAATCCAAATTTTCATGAATTCCATTGTTTACATTATTGGCGCGGTTGTTGTGGTCGTCGTCATCCTGAAAGTGCTCGGATTGTTCTGACCCCTGCATTGTCGCTGATAACGGACCCTGCGAAACACGGGATTGCCGTCATCTTCCAGGTGTGCGTGAGAGGCGAGAACCGGAGGTCATTCACCGGAAGGATCGATCGAGTGGAACACGGTGGAGCTGGTCTGTTTTGATGAGGACTGCATCCACATCGTCAACGGCAAGGTGGTCATGCGCCTGCACGCGCCGCGCCGGATCGATGGCCCGAACCCGCTTCCCATCACTTCCGGTCCGATCATCCTCCAGTCCGAGGGAACTGAGATTTTCTACCGGCAGATCGAATACAAGCCGATCACTTCGCTGCCGCCGGAGTTCACGTGGTGAGGGGCTTGTCATAGGGAGATTTTGAATCGTGGGAGAAGAGTGGATGTTGAAATGCGAGACCTGACCGCATTCAGGGAAATCTCCATTTAAAAGTAGGGTTTCATCCCATGGAATTACTTTGATGAATTGATACGGTCTTCGTGATTCAAAAAACCACGTCAGGCGCAACGCGCCTCTGGTTGTTGATCTGAAAATAAAACCGAATAATCAAATTATGAAAACAAGCGAAAACATCAACAAAACCTGCAATGAATTGCTGCGCGGAGAACTTTCCGCCATCGAAACTTACACCCAGGCGATCGAAAAATTTGCCTCGAACTCCGGGGATGGTCCCCTTGAACGCATTCGCTCGGATCACGAGTCCAGCGCGGCTTCTCTTCGCGCGCTTATCGGAGAACTGGGAGATGAGCCGGACACCGGTTCCGGAGCCTGGGGCGGTTTCGCAAATGCGGTCGAAGGTGCCGCAACCCTTTTGGGAGAATCACCCGCCCTGATGATCCTTCAGCGGGGAGAAGAGCACGGCATCAGTGAGTATGAGGAGGCCTTGGCCGACGAAAACCTCGATGAGTCGGTCAAGGAACTGATCCGTGATGAATTGCTTCCTGCGCAACGGAACCACCTGATCGAACTGGAACGCTGTAAAACCCAAGCCGCTTGAATTCCAAAGGGCGTTGGCTGGAAGTGCGCGTAATGGGGCACAAGCTGTCATTGGGGGATTTTGAATCGTGGGAGAAGAGTGGATGTTGAAATGCGAGACCCCATTCATGCGCCCGCGACCGACTTGGCCAGGATCTGCGGTACCAGGAAGGGCGCCGCCATGGCAGCGGATTGCTGGATGAACCTGCGGCGTGTGGAATAGAGAGACGGGTTTGTGTTCATGATGTTCCTAGGATATATGGTGATCGCTTCGTTGAGAAAATGATTGCGCGCCTTATCTATTGCTTGAATGGGATCCTCGTTTTGGGAGTGCAAGAAGTGGAGCAGGTCTGTTAGCAAATCGATGGAGCAGGTAATGGAGTCGGCATCGAGAACACGCACGCTTTGATAATGCGCCACGGCGGAAGCTGCGGAACGGGCACGAAGGCCATTGGTGGCGTCTGGATCGAGGAATCCGTCCGTAGGGGCGACGAGGTTAGGGTTGTGTGGTGGAAAATGCATGATGTTTTTATGGGTCGTGGAATCAATCTTCCATGCCGGAAGCCAGTCGGGCTTCACGGTAGTGGTGGATG
This sequence comes from Luteolibacter sp., assembly GCA_041686775.1. Taxonomy (GTDB): domain Bacteria; phylum Verrucomicrobiota; class Verrucomicrobiia; order Verrucomicrobiales; family Akkermansiaceae; genus Luteolibacter. The sequence goes on from JAWLDG010000004.1 coordinate 53,807, forward strand.
GGCATGGGGTGTTTGAGTTGCCAGCGGATGGCGATTGGGCGATTTCCGATGGCGTCGAGGAATTTGCCTTCTCCGAGGAAAAGGAAAGGGGATGTGACTCCTCGTGCTGCTTCATTCCGTATGCGGGTGAAGAAGAGGATGCGGTAGCCCAGTGCTTCGTGGTTGGCGTAGATCCGGCCCATGTTGCTGGTTTGGGTAGCGGCTGCCTGACTTTCCCAATGAAGTAGGTCTGGTGAGGTTGGGTAGTCGCGATACATGGTAGTCTCGGAAAACTGCTTTTCGTTTTTCTCGAAGGTCACCAAGTGGACAATCACTTTTTGATCTTCGAAATGAACGACGCCCACGCCCCTTGATCCTGAACCAGCAAAAGCATCCTTGCCGAAGATGGCGTTGATTTCGGTGCTGGAATAGACGCCGTGGAGTTCCAAGGTTTCGGGTAATCCGGGAAGTTTTTGGGTGTGCGTAGGGGAGAGTGATTTGGCCCAGTCGACGACTTCGGCCAGATCTTGTATGATGGATAAATTGCGGTGCAGGCGCTGGAATGCTTCGGTTAGAGATGTCGCGCCGATGGCTTGAGCCTTTTGATTCCAGAGGAGTTGATAGGCGGGTTTTGCGAGGGGTTCCTGGCAAAGCGATTCGAGATTCGCTTCGGTGGATTGGGTGAGCCGCTTGAGCCAATGGAGATATCGCGGAGCGCGTTGCAGTGCTGCCCGGGCGAGTAGCAGGTGAAGTTTGAACGTGGAAAGATCGGGATCGTTTGGCGGAGCTTCGCGGTTAATCAATGCTTTCCACTGGGACCAACTGTGCTTGGCCAGCAGTTCGATTGGGTCCTCGCCGGAAGACTCGATGAATTCGCGGAAACTAGGTGGCTGGTCGGCGGACCAGTTGGAAAACGCATCGCGGATGCGGAGTTCCGGATTCTGATAGGTGCGTTTGATACTGGCGAGGATGGTTTCGCGTGCCTGCCGCTCCATGGCGATGGCGCAACCACTTGGCAGGTGGGGAAAGCCGTTTTCGACTTCCTCGGTGTGGCGGTGACGCTTCCCGGGAAGGAGTGAACTGAAGCGCAGGTCGTAGCGGAATTCGCGGCGGCACTGGCCGACGAAGTCGAGCACGGTGAGGCATTTATCCTCGCTGGTGCGGCGCAGTCCGCGTCCGAGTTGCTGGAGGTAAACGATGTGGCTCTCTGTGGGGCGGAGGAACAAAACGCAGTTGATTTCCGGGATATCGATGCCCTCGTTGAACACATCGACGACGAAGAGGATATTGAGTCTTCCGCTGGCGAGGTCGGCGCGGTATTTGCGGCGGATGTTGTCGTCGGTTTTCGAGGTCAGGGCTGCGGCCGCGACACCAGCGTCCTGGAAGAACTTTGCCATGAAATTCGCATGCTCGATGCCAACGCAGAACCCGAGTGCGCGCACGGTTTTGCGATCGAAATCGCGGCAGCCGTAGGGGTCTGGCAGGTATTCGCAGAGTTTGTCGAGGATAAGTTGGGCGCGGAGATGGTTGGCGTCGAGCAGGTTCTGCAACTCGATTTTGTCGTATTTGCCCTGGCTCCATTTCACATGGGAAAAATCCACAGTGGGGTCGCTGATGGCGAAGTAGTGGAACGGACAAAGAAGTTTGTCTTGGAGGGCGTCTGGCAGGCGGATCTCGGCGGCGACCGGCCGGTCGAAGTGGGCGGCGACGCTGGAACCATCGGTGCGCTCAGGCGTGGCGGTGAGGCCTAACAGGATGCGCGGGCGGAGTAGGTCGATGATGGGATCGTAACTTGTTGCCTCGGCATGGTGGGCTTCGTCGATGACAACGTAGTCCCATGCATCGACGCCGTGGACTTCGTGCAGGCGCTGACTGGTGAAGGACTGGATCGAGCAAAAGACATGATCTATCGAATGTGGCTGAAGGCCATCCACCAGCAATCCACCGAAATTACCGTCCTTGAGAACCTGGCGGAAGCTGGCGAGGGCCTGTTCAAGAATTTCCTTGCGATGGGCGATGAAGAGGAGCTTGGGAGAACTGCCGATTTTGCGGGCCTCGTTGCGGTAGTCGAAGGCGGCGATCATCGTCTTGCCGGTACCCGTGGCGGCAATGATGAGGTTTCGGAAGTGTTCGCGAGTGTCTCGCGCGAAGGTGAGTGCTTCGAGTATTTCCTGTTGGAATGGATGCGGTGAGACATCGAAGACGGTAAGCGGCGTGTGGCCGATGCCGTCGAAGTCGCGGCGTTCCTTCCGGATGGCATCTCGAAAACGATTGGGCTCTGCTCGGTCATAGAGTTCAAACGACGGGTTTTCCCAATAGCCGGAAAACTCGGCGACACAACGGCGGAACAAATGGGGGAGTTCTCTGGCAGCGCATTTCACCGTCCATTCGAGACCGCTGGTCATGGCGGCATGCGAGAGGTTCGCTGAGCCGATATAAGCGGTGGAGAGACCGGATTCGCGATGAAAGAAGTATGCTTTTGCGTGAAGGCGTGCGGCGTGAGTGTCGTAGTTGATTCGAATCTCGGTTTTGGGTAGCGCGGCGAGTTCTTCAACTACAGCGGGGTCAGATGCGCCGAGGTAACTGGTGGTGATGAGGCGCAACACGCCGCCGCGTTCGGTGAACTGCCGCAACGGCTCGCGCAACAAGCGCATGCCGCCGGATTTCACGAAAGCGACGAGCATATCGTATCGGTCGGCGGTTGCGAGTTCCAGTTCGATTTCGCGCCCGAGTTGCGGCAGTCCCGGAACACCGGTGAGAAGTGACGAAGCGGATAGTTCGGTGAGAGGTCGCGGCGAGGGCTTTGGTGCCGTCGCACACAGTTCCTCAAGGACGTCGTGTTCGTCGGTGCGGGCGATCCGCTCGTTCAACAAGTAGGCGAGTTCATCGCTCTTGCTCGAAATTGATTCGATGACGGCATTCGCCAGCTCGATTTGCCGTGAGGCATCATTGGGTCCGTAAATCCGAATGGCCTTGGCAAGATGAGCGGCCAAAAAGCGCGTGAGGTAATCCGGCAGTTCAGCGGCCTCGATCTTGCCAAACAAGGGCACGATCCCGTCCGCCTTCAGGTTCTCGATCTCGCGGATCAGATTTTCGGTAACGAGGTCGTCGTAAAGCCCGGGTTTCATGGCTTGGTCGCGACAACCTTGCCGTCTTTCCACGAGAGGAGCGGAAGATTCCAGCGTTTGTGTTCGGCGCGGAGTTCCTTGGCCATGGCTTTGACGGCGGCCTGGCCGTGGGCGAGGAATGCGGGGTGCTCTTTGGCGGAGCGGGTGGCTGGAGCTTTCTTGAGCGGGTTCATGGCCGAAGGAGAACGTGTGGGATGAGCTCAGTGAGCAGTGTTGAAGACGTGGCCGTAGAAGCGTTGCAGGAACTGATTCCTTCTTTCGCTTTCAGGAAGTCCACTCGGAATGCCGGACCAGACGAGCTGGCGGGCTGTGTCGGTCATCTGGCAGCCGATGATGAGACGTTCGGTGCCGCTCTTGCGCATCATCTGCTGGAAGAGGAATGCATTCAGCTCGGGCGGGGTGTCTGCTATCGCGAAACCCGTGTCAGCATATCGGTCAGGTTCAATTTTTGAGACCATGTCTTTAGGTATTCCATGTCGGCTCCGGTGGCGAGCAGGTTTTCGACGTCGGAGAGTTGGCGTTCGCTTTGCGACTCGCGCGCCCAGTCGAGCTTCGAGAGGATGAGATCTTCCTTGCTGACGATCCAGAGTGGATGGCCCGCGACTTCGATCCGCTGGCGGCGTTCGAATTCGACAAGACGGTAGTCCTCGCGCTTGCGGATCATGAAGTCGATTTTGATCAGGCTTTCGTTGTGGATGACGTTGAAGCAGGATTGGTTGAGGACCGCCTCGCGAGCGGCTTCGGGACTGAAATAGAATTCATCGCCGAAGATCCGTGGAAGTGTTTCCAAGTCCTGAATGAGGAGGGCGATGACAAAGTCGATGTCACGGGTCATTCGGGGTTGCGCGTAGTGGTTGAGCGCCATGGACCCGGTGAGCATGTATCCAAGACTGACCTCCTCCAATCGACGGGCGACGTCGAGGAGGAGGTCGAGTTCGGAGAGCATGGTAGGAAGCGGGTGTGGAAAACAGCGACGGTCACAGACCGCCGCTACAATTCCGTTATTGGCATGCCTCACACGTTCCGCCGTTGAGCATGGCTTCGAGGGAGCAGGCGTTTTTCTCCTCGGCGGAGTATTCGCGGGCGGCGGTGGTGGTGGCCATGTGGCCGCGTTGTTCCTTTTTGACGTCGATGGTGGCCTTTTCGATGTTGGAGGCCTGGAGGGTGCGGAGGTAGTAGGTGGTCTTGAGTCCCTTGTCCCAGGCGCGGCGGTACATGTGCGACAGGGTCTTCATGTCCGGGGTGGCGAGGAAGAGGTTCACCGACTGGGATTGGTCGATCCACTTCTGGCGGCGGGCGGCGGCGTCGACGATGAATTCGTGGCCGATGCCGAAGACGGTTTTGTGCTTGTGCTTGAGCGCCTCGGGGATGCCTTCGATGGCGTCGAGTTCGCCGTCGAAGTACTTGAGCTGGTCGAGCATGTCCTGGTTCCAGAGGCCGGCTTTTTTCAGGTCCTTGACGAGTTCGGCATTGAGCACGATGAAATCGCCGGAGAGGTTGGATTTCACGTAGAGGTTCTTGTAGTTCGGCTCGATGCAGGGCGTGGTGCCCATGATGTTGGAGATCGTGGCGGTGGGGGCGATGGCGAGCACGTTGGAATTGCGCATGCCGTGCTTGGCGATCTTTTCGCGGACGACGGACCAGTCCATCTTGCCGCCGCGCGGGACGTCGATGTCGCGGCCGCGCTCGTCTTCGAGGAGGTCGACGGTGTCCTGCGGGAGGAGACCGCGGTCCCACTTGGAGCCCTTGTAGGTGGAGTAAGTGCCGACTTCGGCGGCGAGGTCGGAGGAGGCGCTGTAGGCGTAGTAGGCGATGGCTTCCATCATCTCGTCGTTGAACTCGACGGCGGCGTCGGAGGCGAAGGCGAGGTTGCGTTTGTAGAGGGCGTTCTGGAGGCCCATCACGCCGAGGCCGATCGGGCGGTGGCGCATGTTGGCGGTTTTCGCGGCCTGGGTCGGGTAGAAGTTGATATCAATCACGCTATCGAGCGCGCGGATGGCCACGGTGATGGTTTCCTTGAGCATGTCGTGGTCGATGGCTCCGTCGCGGGTGATGTGGGAGTCGAGCACGACCGAGCCGAGGTTGCAGACGGCGGTTTCCTCGTCGGAGGTGTTGAGGGTGATCTCGGTGCAGAGGTTCGACGAGTGGATGACGCCGACGTGGTCCTGCGGCGAGCGGACGTTGCAGGGGTCCTTGAAGGTGATCCACGGGTGGCCGGTTTCGAAGACCATCTTGAGCATGGATTTCCACAGCTCGAGGGCCGGGAACTGGCGGGACCAGATCTTCCCTTCGGCGGCCATGGCTTCGTATTCGCAGTAGCGTTGTTCGAAGGCCTTGCCGTAGAGGTCGTGGAGGTCGGGCACTTCATTGGCGCGGAAGAGCGTCCAGTGCTGGCGGTCCACCATGCGTTTCATGAACAGATCCGGGATCCAGTTGGCGGTGTTCATGTCGTGGCAGCGGCGGCGTTCGTCGCCGGTGTTCTTGCGGAGTTCGAGGAAGTCCTCGATGTCGTTGTGCCATGTTTCCAGATAGGCGCAGCCGGAGCCGCGGCGTTTGCCGCCCTGGTTGACGGCGACGAGCTGGTCGTTGTGGAGCTTGAGGAAGGGGATGATGCCCTGCGACTCGCCGTTGGTGCCCTGGATGTAGCCGCCGGTGCCGCGCACGGCGGTCCACGAACCACCGAGGCCGCCGGCCCATTTGCTGAGGAATGCGTTTTCGGCGATGCCGCGGATCATGATCGACTCGATCGAGTCATCCACCTTGTAAAGATAGCAGGACGAGAGCTGCGAGTGGAGCGTGCCGGAGTTGAAGAGGGTGGGAGTGGACGAGCAGAAACGGCGGCCCTTGTAGAGGTTGTAGAGGCGGACGACCCAGGATTCCGGTTCCTTTTCCTCATTGCGGAACAGGCCCATCGCGACGCGCATCCAGAAGAACTGCGGCGTTTCGATGCGACGCGGTTTCGAGCCGGTCTTGTCGACGATCAGGTAGCGGTCGTAGAGGGTTTGGATGCCGAGGTAGTCGAAGTCGAGGTCGGCGGTGGGGTCGAAGGCGTCGGCGAGTTTGTCGAGGTTGTATTTCTCCAACAACTGCGGATGCAGCCGTTTGATGGCGACGCCGTGTTTCAGGTAGGATTTGAACGCGAGTTGGTGGGCCATCTTGAGCTTCTCGATGCCGTCCTTGTTGATCGACCAGTCGAGGACCTCCTCGTAGATATAACTCAGCAGGATGCGGCCGGCGAACTTGGCGAAATCGGCGTCCTTTTCGATGAGCGCCTTGGCGTTGAGGATGATGGTGTTCTTGAGATCCTTTTCGGAAATTTCCGAGCCGACCGAGCGGCGGAGTTCGCGTTCGATCTCGGCTTCGGGCATGGCGATGTCGAGACCGATCATGGCGTAGGCGATGCGCTTCTTGAGTTCGGTGCCGTCCCAGAACGAGGATTGTCCGTCCTCGGTGGTGACGGTGACCATGTACTCCTGGTTGGGGTCCTCGGCGTTGGCTTCCTGCTCCTCGCGGAGGCGGGAGCGCTGGGCGCGGTAAAGAATGTAGTGCTCGGCGGCCTTGAAGTGGCCCTGGCGCATGAGTTCCTCCTGCACCATGTCCTGCACGTCCTCGATGTGGACGAAGGATTGGTCGCCACGGCGGATGCGCTCGGTGACTCCGCGGGCGATGTCGATGGCGGGCTCGGGGTTCTCCTTGATGGTGAGGAAGGCCTTTCTAACGGCGATTTCGATCTTGGTTTCGGACCACGGCACCACGTTGCCGTTGCGGCGGATCAGGCGGACGGGCAGGGTGTGTGGGCCGGCATTGGGATCGATGCTGCCGGATTTCTCCATCGAGCGGCGGAAGGCGAGCGACTTGGCGACGTCGTAGGCTTCGTTTTCCAGCAGGGCCTTCTCGATGAGCAGGTAGAGATCGGCTTCCGAGAGGCGGAGGCGGCCGCCATCGTCGAGCGACTTGGTCAGTGAACTGGCGACGGCGTGGGCGACGTCGGAGACGAACTGGCGGTTGACGTCGGAGAAGATCGAGGTGTCGTCCTCGCGGCGGGCGATGAGGAGGTCGGCGAGCGATTCGCCGATGGCGTCGGCCACGTCTTCGAGCGAGAAGTGGGTGTCCTTGTCGCCGCGGGTGACGATGATGTCGGTGATCGGCTTGCGGCGGTCCTGCGGGAGGATTTCACGCCAAGCGAAGGAGCGGGCGTTTTCCGGCGACTCGAAGCGGTCGGTGATGACTTGCTTGAGCGCGATATCTTCGAGAGGGTTGATGGAGTGGTACATGAGATGTGAATGTGGGGATTTTTTGGTGAAGGCAAATGAAAGGGCGAAGCGGAGGAGAGTTTGCTAGTTTTCAGTGTTCAGTTTTCAGGGAAGAGGAAGAGAACATGAAGAATTGTTGGTAGTTACTTTGCGGAGCGGCGATGTTCGATACTGCGGATCAGGCCTTGGAGCATGGCGGAGATTTCGCGGGTTTCCCGGATCATTTCGCGGGAGTCGGCGATGGGTTCGAGATCGAGGGCTTTTTGGACACGCTCGCTGATGTAGAGTTGGGTGCGGAGTTCACCGCAGGAACCCTTGCTGATGCGGAGAAAGCGGATGAAATCCCCATCACTGTCCCGCTCGGCACCTTCAGCGATGTTCGAAGGGATCGAGATGGCCGAGCGTTGCATCTGGTCTTTCAGGCCGAAGTTTTTCGAGTGATGCGTGGCAACGCAAACATCGACAGCAAGCTGACAACCGCGTTTCCAAACTTCCAAATCCTCAAAGGTCGTGGTTGCCATGATCGTATTTTCTTTCTTCCTGAAAACTGAACACTGAAAACTAGCAAACTCAGGCGGTATCACAGCTCATCATCCGAAACATTGCTCAGCGCCGACGCTTTTTGATATTCCGTGACCCGGCCCTCGAAGAAATTGGTTTCCTTCTTGATGTCCATCATCTCGGCGAGCCAAGGGAAGGGGTTGGTGGTGCTGGCGTTGAGCGGGGCGAGGCCGCAGGAGGTGAGGCGGCGGTCGGCGATGTAGTCGATGTAGGTTTCGAAGTCGGTGGAGTTGAGGCCGATGCCGGCGACGGGGAGGCAGTCGCGGATGAATTGTTTCTCGAGGTCGATGCCCTCCTTCATGGTGGCGCGGAGGTCCTCGCGGAAGTCCTCGGTCCAGATGTCCGGGTTTTCATCGACGAGGTCCATGAGCAGGTTGCGGAAGACCTCGATGTGGTTGGACTCGTCGCGCAGGGTGTAGCGGAACATCGAGCCGATGCCGGGGAATTTGTTCTGGCGGTAGAGCGAGAGGATCATGCCGAAGAGGCCGTAGAACTGGGTGCCTTCCATGACCTGGCCGAACATGAAGATGTTCTTGGCGAGCGCCTGCTTGTTGGCGGTGTCGGTGAGGTCAATGTCGCGGCGCAGGGCGCGGGAGTTGGAGACGACGAAGTGGTTTTTGGCCTTGATGGTGGGGACGTCCTCGAACATCGCCTCGCACTCGTGCGGGTTGAGGCCGAGCGAGGAGAGCATGTAAACGAGCGAGTCCGCGTGGATGTTCTCCTCGTGGGCATGGCGGCCCAGCACCAGCTTCAACTCGGGGGCGGTGACCACCTCGCGGACCACGTGCAGGATGTTGTCGCCGACGATGCCCTCCGCGGCGGAGAAGTAGCCGATGCCCATCTTAATGATCCAGCGTTCGACGTCGGAGATCTCATCGGAGCGCCACTGTTCGACATCCTTCTGCATGGTGATGTCCTCGGGTTCCCAGTGGTTGTTCTTCATCGTCTTGTAGAGGTCGTAGGCCCACTGGTATTTGAGCGGAAGGATGTTGAAGAACATCGTCTCGCGGCCGTTGATGACCTTCTTGGCGGCGAAGGCCTCTTCGGCTTTGGCTTTGTCGAGGATGAAGGTGCGGTCTCCGAGTTTGACGGTGGTGGTTGACATGGTGGGAAGTGTTTTCGCAGGGATGAAAAATGGAGAGCGGCGCGACGTGCGCAGCGTTGGGGAGACTGCGGAAACAGCAGGGAGGGGTCAACGCAATTTTGCTCATCTGGTATCCACAAATTATTCACAATACCATATAGAGTGCTTCAGGTGCTGTATTCACCATGTAAAACACGCTGTGATTGCAGGGTTCCCGACAGTCTGGCGGGAGCGGCAGCTCCAAGTATGGGGGTATGAAAAAATTCGAACTGTTAGATCGGCCGGGGAGGTGTGGAGGAATTTGAAAAATTTCATTAGGATATCCGAAACAGGCCCTGAGGTCGGGGTGCTGGGTCGCCGCAAGTGATTGATTCAGAAATCGTAAATATTTTTTGATCGCGAGCCGGTAAGGATGCGGGCGCGGAGCCGCCGCAATCCGCCGTAGCGGGGCGAATTGGCGGCTTGGCGGCCGGCCGGGCGGCGCTATGTTGGCCGCATGAAAGACCGACTGACGATCGATCTGGGCACGCTACCGGACGAGGGCAAGGAATTCGCGGGCGCGTTGCCGGCCGGGATTTTCGATCTGCCGGAGAGCGATGCCAGGGCGCTGGGGCCTTTGGAATACGATTTGCACGCGCAGAGGTTCGGAACGGAACTGTTGCTGACCGGGCGTTTGTCCGCGCCGTTCGAGTTCACCTGCGTCCGCACGCTCCATCCCTTCAAGCAGACGATCCGGGTGGACGAAGCGGCGATTTCCCTGGAAATGGGCGACGCCGTGCAAATCGATGCCACGGAGGCGCTGCGGGAGGAAATCCTGATTCATTTCCCGGTGGACCCGCGTTGCGAGGAGGGCGACGAGCCGCAGCAGTGCGAAATCGATCCGCGCTATTTATCAGTGGACAAACCGCGGGAGGATGCGCTACCCACTCCGCCCCGCGACGGGGGTGACGACCGCTGGTCGGCCCTCGACAATCTCAAGGACCTCAAGGATCAACCCTAACATCACAGCAAGACCATGGCCGTTCCGAAGCGCCGCCAATCCAAAAGCCGCCAGAAAATGCGCCGTGGCGCAAACCGTTGGCGCGCCCCGATTTTCAAGAGTTGCCCGGAGTGCGGCAGCAAGGTGCCCTCGCACATCGCCTGCCCGTCGTGTGGCTATTATCGCGACCGCCAAGTGCTCGATGTCGAGGCGCTGTAAGGCCGGCCAGCGAACGTCCGTAAACCGCCGCTCCGGCCGTATCCCGGGCGGCGTTTTGCCGTGTCCTGGCAAGCCGACACCAGGCCGCCATCCCTCAGAACCTATCGCATGAAAGTCGCACTCGACGCCATGGGCGGTGACCTCGCTCCCGTTGTCACGGTGGGCGGGGCCATTGATGCGCTGCGCTATTACCCGCGGCTGGAGCATCTTTTCCTGGTGGGGGACGAGGCGGTTGTGCGCGCCGAATGCGCGCGCCAGGGCCTGAACCTGAAGGATCCGCGGGTCAGCATCGTGCATGCGCCCGAGACGATCGGGATGGGCGAGCCCGGCGCGAAAACGGTGAGGCGGAAAAAACAATCGTCCATCAACGTCGCGATGGACATGGTCAAGGACGGCCGCGCGCAGGCCTTCGTGTCCGCCGGCAACACCGGCGCGGCGGTGGCCTCGGCCACGCTCAAGCTGCGGACGCTTCCCGGCGTGGACCGCGCGGGCATTGCCACCGCGATTCCCAACGAATTCGGGCTTTGCCACATCCTCGACGCCGGCGCAAACCCCGAGGCCAAGCCGGAGCATCTGGTGGCCTATGCGATCATGGGCACCGCGTTCTCGCGCAATGTGCTCGGCGTGCGCGAGCCGAAGGTGGGCCTGATGTCCAATGGCGAGGAGGACGAAAAAGGTACCACTTTCACCAAGGAGACTTTCAAACTGCTCAAGCAAACCCCGGGCATCCGTTTTGTCGGCAACGTCGAAGGGCGCGACCTGTTTGAGACCGAGCTGGACGTGGTGCTGTGCGACGGCTTCGTGGGTAACATCGTGCTCAAGTCCGTGGAAGCCACCGCCAAGGCCGTTTCGAAGTGGCTCAAGACCGAGATCAAGGGCAACCCGCTGCGTTTGTGCGGCGCGGTGCTGGCCAATGGCGCGTTCAAGGCGCTCAGGGAAAAAAGCAGTTACGAGACCTACGGCGGCAGCCCGTTGCTGGGTGTCAACGGCGTGGTCATCATTGCCCATGGCTCGTCCACCGCACTGGCGGTGCGCAATGCGATCCGTGTGGCCATGGAGACGGTGGAAAACCGTGTGAACCGGCGCATCGAGGAAGCGCTGGCGGACAAAGCCGCCGCGCCCGCGGCATCCGAGTGAAGATGCGGTCCGCCGATCCGAACTTCGCGCTTGTGGCGGGCAAGGGCCGGTTCCAATCTCGCGCGGCATGAGCGACAAGTCATCCGCAGTTGAAGTTTGTGTGGCGGGCACCGGCAGTTATGTCCCCGAGCGGATACTCACCAATGAGGAGCTTTCCACGATGGTGGACACCAGCGACGAGTGGATCGTGTCGCGGACGGGGATTCGCGAGCGGCGCATCGCCGCGGACGACGAGTTCACCTCCCACATGGCGGGCAAGGCGGCGCGGCGCGCGCTCGAGCAGGCCGGAATGCAGGCCGCGGACCTCGAACTGATCATCGTGGCCACCATCACGCCGGACACGCCGACGCCGGCGACGGCCTGTTATGTGCAACAACAACTCGGCGCGAACCGCGCGGTGGCATTCGATATCTCCGCCGCATGCGCCGGTTTCCTCTATGCGATGAAAATCGCCAAGCGCCTGATTTCCGACGGCGCGTTCCAAAACGCGCTGATCATCGGTGCCGAGAAACTATCCACCGTCACCAACTGGGACGACCGCTCGACCTGTGTGTTGTTCGGCGACGGCGCGGGTGCGGCGGTGCTGCGGCGCGCGGAGGCGGGCGAGGGGGCGATCGTGGCCACCGAGATGGGCACCGACGGCAATCTCACGCATCTGCTGGAAATCCCCGGCGGCGGCTCCGCGAAACCGATCACCGCCGACAATGTCAACGAGCACCTGCACACGCTCAACATGCAGGGCAGGGAGGTTTTCAAGATCGCCGTCACCCGCATGAAGGAGGCGGCGGAGAATGTGATCGAACGCGCCGGCTGGACGGCCGGTGACATCGCCTGCGTGATTCCCCACCAGGCGAACCTGCGGATCATCGACGCCATCGCCGACCGCCTCGCGGTGCCCAACGAACGCGTGTTCATCAATCTCGACAGGTACGGCAACACTTCCGCCGCGGCGGTGGCGATCGCGCTGGACGAAGCGCATCGCACCGGCGCATTCAAGCGCGGCGACCACATCGTGCTGGTGGCCTTCGGCGCGGGGCTCACCTGGGCGGCCGCCGCCATCCGCTGGTAAAAGAAGTTCCGTTTTCAGGAGCCGCTGCCTTTTTCCGCGCTGCGGGATTCGGGAGTGTCCGCCATCGCGCCGTTCTCGACGATCTCCACCGGCGCGCCGTCCGGCGTGTAGGGCATGCGCGAGGTGGCCACCCAGTCGCCGGCGCTCAAGCCGTCGCGCACCACCAGCACGTCGGAGTTGGAAAACACCGGCTCGATGGTGGTCCGGCGGATGGTGAGGTCGGGCCGCTCGATTCGATAGATCCGGTTGATGCCGCGCATCGCGCTGCGCGGGATGACATACACGTCTTCGAGCACCACGCCCTGGATGGCGGCGCGCACCGGCTGGCCGATGCGCAACTCCGGGTTTCCGGATTCGCGACCGAAGGGGTCGTCGATGCGGGCGATGGCGAACAGCTCGCGCGAGGTTTCATCGAGAGTGCCTTCGGTGCGGACGATGCGCGCCTGCCAGGTCTGCCGCGGCTGGTTTTTCATATCGCTGTGAAGCGAGTCGTGGAGCGTCACACACACCGGCGGATCGTCGGGGCCGGCCGGCAGTTTCACGAAGGGCAATTGGCCCGGGGAGAGTGGCAACCGCACTTCCGCGAAGTCGGTGGCGAACACCTCGCCGAGCGGCGTGGTGGCACCGACGGCCTGCCCGAGACCCACGGCTCGCGCCTTGACCCGGCCGTCGAAGGGGGCGCGGATTTTGGCGCGATCGAGATTGCGTTCCGCCTGATCGAGATCGGCGCGTGCGGAAGTGACGCGGGCGAGCGCTTCCTTGAGCTGGGGCACGCGCAGCACCAACGGCGAGGGTTCTTCCTCATAGCCGATGTCCTCCCAGTTGAGCTTCGCCTGTTTCGCGCGGGCTTCCTCCTGGGCGAGCGTGGCTTCGGCCTGCGCGAGCCGGGACTCGGCGGCGATTACCTGGGCCTGCAGGTCGGCGGGATCCAGCTCCGCGAGGATGTCGCCTTCGTTGAAAAACGCGCCGTCATCAAAACACGGATGGATTACCGAAATCGTTCCCGCGACGAGCGGGGTGACGGTGGTGGTGTGATGGGCGCGGACCGTGCCCTGCGATTGGAGGATTACCGGGAATTCCGTGAGGGTGATCTCGAGTTTCTCGGTCTTGATTTTCCGTGGCGGCTGCCGCTCCGGGCGCGGCTCTTCGACGGGCGTTCCCAGCCATTTCATGGCACCGAATCCGGCGGCAAGAATGAAGACGGGAATGAGGATGCGGAATAGCATGAGTGGTTGGGGACTTTCGTCGCGAATTGCGTCGATGCCAAATACGATGTGCCGAGTGGGTTTATTTCGGACGTGTCCGAAAATCACCGCCCAGCGCGAGGTGGAGATCGATGCGGTTCTGCAGCCGCTGGTTGCGCAGGCGGATCATGCTGGCGCGCGCGTTGTTGGCACGGCGCTGGGCTTCCAGCACGGACAGGATGTTCGGGTTGATGCCTTCGGCGTAGTCGCGCTCCGCCTGACGCTCGGCCAGCACGGCCTGCTCCATTTCGGAAGCGAGGAACTTTTCCTGCTCGGCCAGCGAGCGGTCGGCGGCCAGCGCCGCCTCCACTTCGCGGAAGGCGGTGAGCGCCGTCTGCGCGTAGCCGTGGAGCAAGGCTTCGTTGCGGGCGAGCGCCACACGTGCTTCGGCGGAGACCGCGCCGCCCTCGGTGATGACCTGCGTGAAACGCCCGAGCAGTGTGGCCGTCAGGTCCTGCCAATCCAACAGTTCCGCGAGTCGTGCGGTCGAACTGCCGCCCGAGCCGGTGATGGAAAACGACGGCAGCAGCGCCTTGCGGGCGGCATCCGCGCGCTGGGCGCTCGCGAACAACCGGGCGCGCGCCGCCGCGAGGTCGGGCCGGCGCTCTACCAGATCCGCCGGCAGTCCTGCGGGCACGTGGCCCGCGAGCTTCGGCAGGTCCTTGCCGCTGCGCGTGGAGCCGGACGGGTAGCGGCCTAACAGAATTTCAAGGCTGCGTGCCGCCTCGTCGCGCTCCAGCAGGCGGGACTCCACCGTGCGGCGGGCGCCGGAGACGTTGGTGCGGCCGAACTGGATATCGAGCGCGCCCTCGCCGGTGCCGCGGTAGTTGCGCTCGATGATGCGGAGGTTCTTCTCGAACGATTCGAGCGTCACCTTGGCGAGCGTCACTTCCTGCTCGGCGGAAATCAGGTTGCACCATGCTTTGGCGGCATTGGCGGCCAGCGACAATCGCGCGCCGCGAAAATCCTCGATCGCCGCCCGTTCATCCGCCTCCGCGGCGCGCGTGAGATCCCGCAAACGTCCCCACAGGTCCGGCTCCCATGCGGCCGCGAGATTCAGGCCATGGCTGCGGCTGCTCGGCGCGCCCGAGGAGGAATCGGTCACCGACGAACTGCCGCTCAATCCCACCGAGGGCAGCATGCGCGAACGCGCGATGATGGTCGTTTCTCCAGCCTCGCGCAGCCGTGCCGCGGCGGCCTTGAGGTCGCGGTTGTGAGCCAGCGCCCGATCGACCGTGCGCGTCAGATCCGCGTCGCGGAACTCCGAGAGCCAGCCGCTGGAAATCGCGCCCTCGCTGCCAGTGGAAACCGCGCGCCATGTGCCCGGCGTTCGGATCGCCAGATCATCGGCGGGCGCCGCGAAGCGCCATGATTCGCATGCCGAAGGCATGCAGGCGATGACAATTGGAAGAAGGAAATGGCGGAAATTCATGATGGGTGGCGAAGATTGGCGGTTCGTCGCCGATTGCACCCCCAGCCTACGGCTTCGAATCCCGCGGGCTATCCACTGATCGCCATCCGGAATCATTTTTTCCGAACCGGCTCTTGTCCGCCGGATGGGGCCTGCCCTACGCTCGCCCAACCTCAACCAAGCGTGGCTTTTTTCCGATCCCATCATCATGTCGCAGGTGTGCTGCCCGCACGCTGGGGGTCCACCCGCTTCCCCGGCAAGCCGTTGCATCCCATCGCTGGCAAACCCCTCGTGCAACACGTGTGGGAACGCTGCATGCGGTGTCGGCGGCTCGATGAAATCGTCGTCGCCACCGACGACGCGCGCATCCTCGCCGCAGTGGAAAATTTCGGCGGCCGCGCCGTGATGACCTCACCGGACCACCCCACCGGCACCGATCGCATCACCGAGGCATTGAAGGAAATTTCCGCGGCCACCCACATCGTCAACATCCAGGGCGACGAACCGCTCATCGATCCCGCGCTCATCGACGAACTGGCCGAAATCATCACTTCCGATGACGGCCCCGACATGGCCACCGCAGCGAATCCCATCGACCCCGCCGATCCCGCCGTGGCCGATCCGAACGTGGTCAAGGTGGTCACCGCGCTCGACGGCCGCGCCTTGTATTTCTCGCGCTCGCCGCTGCCGTATTTCCGCAACGCGGTGGAAAACCTGCCCGTCTTCCGACACAAGGGCATCTACGCCTACACCCGGAGCTTCCTCGAACGCTTCGTCACCTGGCCGCCCTCGCCGTTGGAACAAGCCGAATCGCTCGAACAACTCCGCGCCCTTGAAAACGGCGCATCGATCCACGTCATCGTCACCTCCGACACCTCACCCGGTGTAGATACTCCCGAACAAGCCCGCGAAATCGAACGGATCCTGGCCGCTGAAAACTGAAAACTTCAAACTAGCAAACTTCCCATGAAATATATCTTCGTCACCGGCGGCGTCGTTTCCTCACTCGGCAAAGGCCTTGCCGCGGCCTCCATCGGCACCCTGCTCGAAGCACGCGGCCTCAAGGTCCTGATGCAGAAGTTCGATCCCTACCTCAACGTCGATCCCGGCACCATGTCGCCCTATCAGCACGGCGAGGTCTACGTGCTCGACGACGGCGCGGAGACCGACCTCGACCTAGGCCACTACGAGCGCTTCACCTCCGGCGTGCTCTCGCGCATGAACAATCTGACGTCCGGCCAGGTGTTCGACTCCGTCATCAAAAAGGAACGCCGCGGCGAGTATCTGGGAAAAACCGTGCAGTTCATCCCGCACGTCACCGACGAGATCAAGGCGCGCCTGCACAAGGTGACCAATGACAATACCGACGTGGACGTGCTCATCACCGAGATCGGCGGCACTGTCGGCGACATGGAAGGGCTGCTGTTCCTCGAGGCCCTGCGCCAGTTCGCGCTCGAGGTCGGCAAGGAGAACGTCTGCTTCATCCACGTCACGCTGCTGCCCTACATCAAGGCGGCCGGCGAGGTGAAGACCAAGCCCACCCAGCAGTCCGTCGCCAAACTCCGCGAGATCGGCATCCAGCCGGACATCATCATCTGCCGCACCGAACTCGACCTCGACGAGGACAACCGCCGCAAGATCGCCATGTTCTGCAACGTCGAGCGCAAGAACGTCGTCGCCTTCCGCGATGTCGCCCACACGATTTACGAATGCCCGCTCGACCTGCGTCGCGACAAGATCGACCGCCTCGTCGTGGACAAGATCGGCCTCGGCCACACGCCTTCGCCCGCGCTGGAGGATTGGGAGACTTTCGTCCAGCGGGTGATCCATCCCAGGCACAAGGTCAACATCGCCGTGGCCGGGAAATACATCGACCTGCAGGACGCCTACAAATCGATCTATGAATCGCTCATCCACGCCGGCGCGCATCACGACACCAAGGTGAACATCGTGCGCGTGGACACCGAGGCCATCGAGGACCGCGGCGCGCAGGCGGTGATCGGCGACGTGGACGGCATCCTGGTGCCCGGCGGCTTCGGCGACCGCGGCACCGAGGGCAAGATCGCCGCCGCGCGCTACGCCAGGGAAAACAAGATCCCTTACTTCGGCATCTGCCTCGGCATGCAGATCGCCACCATCGAGTTCGCCCGCAACGTCTGCGGCCTCAAGGACGCCAACTCCACCGAGTTCGACAAAACCACCATGCATCCCGTCATCTGCCTGCAGGAAGAGCAGAAAGGCATTGAGGACATGGGTGCGACCATGCGCCTCGGCTCCAGCGAATCCATCCTCTTCGCCGGCACCCGGGCCGCCGCGCTCTACGGCAACAAGGACCGCGTCCACGAGCGCCACCGCCACCGCTACGAGTTCAACTCCGACTATCAGGATCAACTGCAGGAAGCCGGACTTGTGATATCCTCCGTTTCCGCCGGGGAGGGCCTGGTCGAGATCATCGAACTGCCCGACCACCCGTTCTACATCGGCGCGCAGTTCCACCCCGAGTTCCAATCCAAGCCCAACGCGCCGCATCCACTCTTCGCCGGTTTCGTCGCCGCCGCCCTCGGCCACGCGCAGGGCAGGGTGTGAGAGCCTCCCGTCACGTCCGGCCGGGTCCATCGCTTCACGGACCGGATCATTCCGTGGTCACCTTGGCGATGGCTTCGTAAACCGCCACCACCACCATGGCCATGCGCTGGTAGTCGAGGCGGTCCGCGGTGTCATTTGCGGTGTGATAGGCGGTATTGCGGTAGAACGCGGTGTTGGTGACCATCACCGCCGGGATGCCGTGCGGCCAGTAGTTGCGATGGTCCGAGAAATCCACGCCCGGCAGCGACTCCGGACCACGGAACGAATAGACCGGAAGGCTGGTGGCACCCTTCATGCCGGACTTGATTTTCCGGATCCAGCGACCCTGGTCCCAGCGGCCGACCACGGTGATGAAGTCGCCGCGGTTCGGATAGAACGCCTTGAGGATGGGATGCGGGTAGGATTGCGAGCCCGATTCGTCGCTGAAGTAGCCGATCATTTCCAGAACGATCACGCCGGTGATGCGCGGTTTTTCATCCACCACGCTCTGTGCATGGATGGCGCTGCCCATCTGCGGTCCGGCGAAAAACGGCGGTTCTTCCAATGTGTAGGCCACCAGTTCCACTTCGGCGTCCGGCGGGTCCTCGCCGATCAGCCGCGCCAGTTCGATCAGTCCCGCCACCGCGCTCGCGTTGTCGTCCGCGCCGGGTGTGTCGCCGCAGGAATCGTAGTGTGCGCCGACGATGATTTTTCGCGCCTTGCCGACGCCGAAGCGGCCGATCACGTTGCGGTAGGTGTTTCCTTCGGCCTTGTAATCCTGGAACTCGACCGCGGCGCCGGTTTGCCTGAGTTGCTCCGCGATGTAATCCGCGCAGCGGTCGAGGTTGGCCGGATTCTGCCAGTCGCGGGGATGGAAGGTCTCGCTCAGCATCACCACATGCCCGCGCAGACGTTCGGGATCGGCGGTTTTGGATGACGCGTCGTTGGATCTCATGCCCGGTTGCGCGATCAGAAAACAACCGGTGACAAAAACCAGCGCCAACATCACGAGTATCCGCAGCAACGACCCGGCCACCTGTTGCGGCATTGATTTCCGGCGGACTTCTTCATTCATGCGGATCAGGTTTTCAAAATGCCATGACCGATGTCGATCCCGTTCTCCCGCATTTTCCCATGAATGGAGGTTTTCCCCGGAGGCATTGAATTGGGATTGTGTCGTGCCATTGACCGCTCTAGATGTCAGTCAACAACAACCCGATCCCAAACCCCATACGCAAATGCCCCGGCGAGACATCTCTCCAGAAAGAAAAGGCCTGTATTATCTCGGCATGGCGCTGAGCGGCATCGGCATCCTGCTTTTCCTGTCCACTTTCGTGAGTTTCATCTCAAACTTCGGGGATTTCACGGATTTCCATGGCCGGTCCAGATCGGGCATGATGCGGGCCTTCGGCGGTATCGTCTGCATTGCCATCGGGCAGATGATGATGCGTCTGGGCCGTTCCGGCGTTGCGGGCAGCGGACTGAAGCTCGATCCGCAGGATGCCCGTCGGGATTTGGAGCCATGGTCTCGAATGACGGGCGGCATGCTCAAGGACACGCTCGACGAGGCCGATCTGGACTTGTCCGGAAAGTCACAGGAGATGCCGTTCGACGAGCAACTGAGACGCCTTGAGGCGTTGAAGCGGGACGGATTGGTGACGGAGACGGAGTATGCCGCGGCAAAGGGCAGGATTTTACAGGGTATCGGCCAATGATATGATCAAAGCCCGATCACCTCGATCCATGTTTCCGCGTATTGGCCGGTGGTGTGCTCGGTGGCGGTGAGGATATGTCGTCCGGATTGGAGTGGGATGGCGGGGATTACATCCTGATTTTCGACAGTCAGAGTGTCGCTCGACCATGTGACTTTGCCGGGTCCTTCGGCGCGCGGGCGGATGCGCTGGCTGGCGGCGGGCAGGTCGGGGTCGAGATAGTAGATGGTGCCGGGCGGCGGGTGGAGGATACGCAGACCGGTTGCGGTTGTGGCATAGGTGACGAGATCGCCGAGGGAGTTTTGTGATGAGGCGAGCCATTCGGTGTATCCGTGGGGCAGGACGACGCGGCCGTTTGCGTCGAAGTCGTCGGGTCGTGTCGGTTCGGGCGGACGGAGGCAGTGTTCATCGATGCCTCCAGGTTGATCCTTCTCCACTACCCGTCCGGTGAGCGGGTGGATGCGGTGGGTTTCAATGCCATCGGGCCGCTCGAACCAGGTGGTGCCGCGGGTTTCGTGGAGGTGGTTGAAAATTTCATGCATCACCGGTGCCGCGCCGGTGACGCCGGTGATGTGGCGCATGGGTTTTCCATCCATGTTGCCCACCCACACGCCGACGCTGAACTCCGGGGTGAAGCCGACCACCCAGTTGTCGCGGTAGGCGGAGCTGGTGCCGGTCTTGCAGGCGACGGGGAAATCGAAGGCGAGATACGAGTGCAATCCGAATGACGCCTGTCGCGCGTGGTTGTCCGAGAGCATGTCGGCAATCAGCCAGCAGGCGCGGGCATCGGCAACGCGTGTGCCGGATGGCTGGCGGCTATTATTCAACAACCGATAAGGTTTGTGCAGTCCGAGGCGGGCGAGGGTGGCGTAGGCGTTGACGAGTTCGAGCAGGCGGACCTCGCCGTTGCCGATGGTCAGGCCGAGTCCGTAATACTCCGGCGTGTGATCGAGGGTGGTCAGGCCGAGTTCGCACAGGCGGCGGTGCAGGGCGTCGGGGCCGCCGGCGAGTTCGAGCGTGCGGATCGCGGCGACGTTGAGCGAGTTGGCCAGGGCATGGCGCAGGGTGACCGGGCCGTGGTAACGATGGTTGTAGTTGTTGGGCCGGTAGAGGCCGGTGGTGGTGGGAAAATCGGTCGGCACGTCCGCTACGACGGTGCACGGGTTCGCGCCGCGTTCGAGCGCCAGCAGATAGGTGAACGGTTTTACCGCCGAGCCGGGCGAGCGGATGATCCATGCGCCGTTCATCTGTCCGCTGCCGGCCTGGAATGCCTCGTCGCTGGCCGCCGCCATGGCGAGCACGTCGCCGCTCGGGTTGTGGATCACCACCGCCGCCGCGCTGGTGGCGTGATGTTTCCTGATGAGCCGGAGTTGATCGGCCAGGCGGTCTTCGACGAAACGGTTGAGCGGCAGATCAAGCGTGGTGCGCACCGGCCCGCCGTCCGGCGGCAGGACCTTGCGGCGCTGGAGCAGGAGATCGACGAAATGAGGTGCCTGCCATGCGTGTCGTGGTGGCGCTAGGCACAGCGGTTCGGCGAGCGCGCGGGCATGGGCTGCCGCGTCGAGCCGGCCGTTTTCCCGCATGCGGTCGAGCACCCACCGCTGGCGCTCGCGGGCGGCCGCTCGATTCTCGTGCGGGTCCAGCCTGCCCGGCGCGCGTGGCAGCGCCGCAAGCATGGCGGCCTCCGCGGCGCTGAGGTCGGCCGGGGGTTTGGCAAAGTAGAACCGGCTGGCCGCGGCGATGCCGTGCTGGAGATTGCCGTAATCGAGCCGGTTGAGATATTCCTCCAGGATGCGGTTCTTGCTCCACTCGCGCTCGACGCGGCGGGCCAGCCACATTTCTGCCAGCTTGCGGCCCATGGTGCGCGGGGCGGGCCGGGAAAGTTTCACCAGTTGCTGGGTGATGGTGGATGCGCCGGAGCGCGCCTCGCCGTGGCGCAACGCGCTGCCCGCCGCCCGCGCGGATGCCAGCCAGTCGATGCCCGAGTGATGATGAAACCGCCGATCCTCCGCGCTGAGCGTGGCGTCGATCAAATGTGGAGATATGTCATCGAGTCCGCAGGATTTCGCATAGCGGCGTTCGTCCACCAGCAGCATGCGCAGCGAGTCGCCATGGCGGTCGAGAAACTCGGCACTGCCCGGTGGCGGCGATGCCAGTTCCGCGGGAAACGGCGTGAGACGCAGCGAGATTTCCGCGGTGAGCAGGAGTGCCGTAACAACGCCGGACCCATAAAACACATATCTCAGTCTCGTATTCATCACGGCATTTTCAGTGCAACGTGGCGGCGGTTTTTAACCGCCGCCACGTTTCATCACTCGATGGCGGCCTGGCTGCTGAGGGTTTCCGATTTACCCAGTCCGAAGCGCTCGGGCCGATACATTTCCTCCACCTTGGTGGGGCCGGCGTGGACGGCGCCGGCCATGCGGACGCGGGCGAGATAGCGGAAAGTATAACTTCCGGGTGCGAGGTGGTCGCAGAAATACAACACCCGATCGGCGCGCGTCTCGCGGTGGTCGCTCACCCAGTCGCTTTGCCGCAAACCGCCCACCGTGCGGCTCTGGAACACCGGGTTGACCGCTTCAAGGATCGCGGGCAACGGGTCGTCGATGGCGACGAAGTGGCCGGGCCGCACGGTTTCCACCCGTAACGTCACCACCAGCCGGTCGCCGACCTTGAGGCCGGTGGCTTCCGTTAGATCACCGTCGTCGCCGAGTTTTTGATAGCTGCGGGAAACGGCATAACCGCGGTTTTGCGCCGGTTGATCGACCACTCGCGGACGGACAACAAACAGTGCCTCGCCGAACATCTTGCCGCCACCGGACCGGTGGATCGCGGAAATCGGGCCGGGCGGACGTTCCGGCGCGAAGTCGAACGCGTGGATCGCGGTGAGCATTTTCGCATCCAGTTCGACGGGAAACTCGCGTCCGGCGGCGATGAGCGTGGCATTCACCTCGGGTGAGCCTTTTTCGACGGCGGCATAATATTTGGCGAACGCGATCAAGGCCCAGGCATTGTTCTGGGTGGTGCCCCAATGGCCGTTGCGGCGGAATCCCAACAGCTCGTTGACGAGTTTGCCGATCTCGCGCGATTTCGGATTGTGCGCGATCCAAGCGAACAACTGCACGGCACGCTCGCGGGCTGGGCCACCGAACCACGACACGGCGTCGGGCGAGGTGACTTTCGGGTCGAGCAGGGTGTCGACCATCTTTTTCGGCCCGTCGGCGGCGAGGATCGCCATGGCCAGCCACGCGCGGGCCTCGCCGGTGAGTTGTTTGCGCTGTTGATACAACTCCTCGTGATAGGCGGGCTCGGCGCGGCCGGAAACGGCGAGCGCGAACAAGGCCAGCGCACGGTCCTCGTAGGGGAGGAAACGACGTTCCGTGGCATCGCTGCGGAGCTGGCGGCTGATGAAGGCGAGCAATTCGTCCAACTCTTCGGACTGCGGGATGTCCGATCGTGCGGATATCAACGAGCATGCCACCGCGGCATAGGAACTGGCGAACAGCGAACCACGACCGCCGCCGGGCCAATACGCGATGCCGCCGTCTCCGGCCTGCATCGAGAACAACCGGTCGAGGCCATCCCGGATCGTCTTGTCGGCATGCACCGCTCCGGCGGCCAGTTGCGGCATCACCGGTTCGAGATCATCCAACAGAATCCACGGGATCATGCCGGAAACGACCTGCTCGGCGCAGCCATACGGATAATCCAGCAGATGCGTGGCGCTTTCGCGGAGCGTGGCGAGGCGGGTGTTGGAGAGCGTCACCATCACCTCGCCGGTGCCTTCGAGAAGCTGCGGGTTCACGCCGGCAAGCAGGTCGGTGGTGGCATTGCGGCCGGTTTCCGTGAGATAGGTTTCGCGCAGCAAGGGGGCGGCGGAGCCGACTTTGAGCGAAGAAACGGTTTCGTCGCCCAGCGTTTCGCCGCCGGCATCGAGTTTCGCGCTCCATTTCCATTGCGCGTCGCCCATGGCGATGAGACGCACGGGGAAATCCACCGCGGCGGAACTGCCGTTGCGGAGATCGACGCGTTTGGTCAGCGACCCCGGCGCGACCGCTTCGGCGGTGGCGTCGAGCGTGAGCGAGACTTCCACGCTGCCGTCGCGCCCGCTTTCGTTGCGGACCACCGCGCGGGCGGCGAGTTCGTCGCCGACGTTGGCATGTTGCCCGAGACCGGGCAGGATCATGAGCGGCTGGCGGATGGCGAACGACGATTCGGCCGAGCCGAAACCATGATTGCCCGCATGGGCGACAGCCACGAGGCGGTAGCGGGTGAGCGCGTCGGGTGCGGTGAATTTCGACCGCGCGACGCCATTGGCATCGGTGCGGAGTTTCGGGAACCAACAGGCGGTGCCGGGGAAATCGGTGCGCACCTTCATGCCCGGGCCGGCCCCGTCGCCGCCGCCGCCGATCAGATATCCCTTGTTGGAAAATTCCAGAGCACCGGGGTCTTCCGGCAGCAGATCGAACAAGGTGATGCCCGTGCGAATGGAAAGCGGCAGCGGCGCATGGAAAATGCGGCCCGGCTGCGGGCGCTCGTAACCGGTCAGCGCGAGAATGCCGTCGTCGGGTGCGAACAGGACCACTTCGGCATCGGCCACCGGCTTGCCGGATTCGTTTTTCACATTCACCACGACTTCCACCTCGCCGCCCGGCAGTATTTCGGGCCGGGTCGGTTTCACATCCACGACCAGGTGCCCGTCCGGTTGTCGCAATCGCAGCATCGCCACGCCGTAGCGGGCGTCCGGCATCTTGTGCTTGAGCGTGCTGTCCTCGCGGCCGCGGATCAGCATCAGCGAGACGAACACGTTCGGCGCGTCGTCCGCGAGCAGCGGGACTTCGATGACCGGCGCGTTGCCTTCGAGTTTCACCTGCATGCGGCGCAGGATGCGTGTGCCGCGTTCGATGGTGACGATCGCCTCGCCGGAGATCGGCGCTTTCACCAGCAGCCGCGCGGTTTCGCCAGGGGCATATTCCTCCTTGTCCGGTATGAGATCCACCTGCGCCGGATTGCGGTAATCCCACGCCACCTCGTCACGACCGCTCACATAGAACGGCATCACGTTGATCACTTCGCGGCCGGCGGAGTCGCGCGCGGTGAGCCTGATATGATATCCGCCGGTGCGGTCGATGCGGAAACTGGCGCTGATGCCGTCCTTCACGATCCATTGCCCGTTGTCGTGGACGGGGACCAGCGTGCGGCCGGTGGCTTTCGCCATCGATTCCTCGACGACCTCGGTGCGGAACGAAATCGCATTGCCCGCTCCCTTCACGCGCACGGTTTCGAAGCGGCGGTGGATCAGTTCCGCGCTCAGTTCGATGGCATTTTGCAACGGCGATCCATCGGGCCGCACAGCGATCGCCTGCAGCGGCATGCTCTCGCCGACGCGCACCACGCGTCCTTGCGGCAGCGTCACGCCGAGTTGGAAATCGGCCGCGTCGCGCGTGAATCCCACGCTGGTGCTGACCGTCTGCTGGTTGATGTCGGTGACTTCGACCGTGAGATGCGCGCGTCGCGGCCGGCCGCTGGCGGCGGGCAGTTGCGGTTCGATTGAAAATGTTCCATCGCCATCGATCCGTCCCTCGCCGCGCACGGTGAGTGCGGAATCGTCCGACTCATTGTCATGACTGAAGTTCCAGTTGTCATATCCCTGTGGCTGGAACCAATCGTCGCGTTCGATCAAGGTCCAGCGCAGTTCGGCGCGGTCGAGCGGCGAGCCGAAATAATATCTTCCCTCCACGTCCGCGCGGACCTTTTCGCCCGGCGCGATGCGTTCGGGGATGTCCACCTTCAACTCGAAGGCGTCCGGTTGGAAATCGGCGACTTGGAACCCGCAGTTGAAACCGGTTCCCCACGGGCTGCCCGGAACGTCCGGCACATCGAGCATGACCCGGTGCGAACCGGCGGTCGAGCCGAGCGCGAACTCCGCATCGAACGCGCCGCGCGCGTCGGTGGTCACGTCCAAAGTCTGCACCGTCCTGCCGCGCGGATCGCGAAGGCCGAGCGTGGCTTTGATGGAGGCGGCCGGTTTGAGTCCGATTTCTGATAGATCGCGCAGGATGCCCTTCACCTTCACGGTTTCGCCGGGCCGGTAGAGCGGCCGGTCGGTGAAGACCAGCGCGCGCATCGGGCGTTCCACTTCGCCGAGCGAAACCCAGCGCGGGTAATCGATCGGGATGTCGAATCCATACATCGGCAGTTCGCTGCCGGACATGCCGATCGGCAGGGCGTGCGTGTCATCGCCCTTGCGGACCATCAGCCATTCCGAGTGGTCCACCCACGGCGGAGTGGCGATGCCGTCAGTTCCGGTGGTCACTTCGCCGGTGGTTGTCTTAAACTCCTTGTCGAGGAAGGTGACGGACGCGTTTTCCACCGGCTGGCCGGTTTCGAGCGAGAAAACCGTGATTTGCAGGCCCTCGGCGATCTTCTTCCACATCACGCCGAGGTCGGTGAGCTGGATGAGCGCCTGCGCGCCGGGGCGCTTGCCGGCGGTCTCCGGCCGCGGCTCGCCTTCCACTGTTAGAAAAACCACGCCGGTCATGCGCTTGCCGAGGATGTCGTTCCAATCCACCGCGGTGACCTGCTTCGCATCGAGCGGGCCGTCCGCCAGCTCGATGCGGCGCTCGGCGATGCGTTCGCTGCGGAACGAATACACCGGCAGCGGCTGATAGAACTCGCGGTTTGCGTAATCGGCGCGTTCGCGCTGGTATTTCTCGAAGGCGACGATGGCCGCCGCGGCGTCTTCCGGATGGACGAGCCGGGCGACGACTTTCAGCGCGCTGAGATTGGCGGAGAGCACATCGAACTTGCGGCGGCCACTCTGGATCTGCGTGCCGGTGATTTCCGGCAGGAAGAGGCGCGGTTTCACCGGATCGAAGCGGAAGGTCCGACTGCGCTCACCGACAAATGGCAGCGCGTCGCCCGAGATGACATCCTCGCCGACGATCACGCGGTAATCGCGGTCGAGTTCGAAATCGCCGCGCGCGATGAGCGTGTCGCTCCAGCCCTCGAAGCGCAGGTTCTCCACCGCCGGCTCGAAGCTCAGGAATCGCCCCGCCGTATCCGGCGTGATGTCGGGCGCGAGGCGGTGGGAGAATTCGAGCGTCACCATGCGGCCGGAGTGGATGAAATTTTCCGTGCGCAATCCGGTGATGGCGAACGGCTCCACTTTGCCGAGTTTGAGCGACCACGGCTGCTCGATGCGGTGCCTGCCGTCCTGTGACTTGAGACCGGGTTTCATTTCCAGCCGCCAGTTGCCGGGTTGTAGGGTGGCGGCGGGTTCGACTAACAGACGATTGACGATGGGCGCGTCGCGTTCCTCGGGTTCGTCCGGTTCCATCCCGCGCGCCGTGAGCCAGCGCTTCTGCCAATCGTCGTGCTCGATCGGCACATACAAATACTGTTCGCGTGTGGCATGAGAAACCCTGGCGTCCACCGCGCCACCCGCATCGTTCACGAAACGGAACAGGCCCTGGGCGGAATCGACGTCGATGACGAGGTTGTGGGCGATGACGATCTGCGGAACCGGATTGCAGGTGTGGTCATTGCCGCCCCGGAACACGGTGCGGTCGAATTTCGGCGTGGACAGCGATTGGCGGAAATCGCCGGCCGGTTTTTTCCCGTCGGCATCGAGCAGGCCGTCGCGGAGCGTGAACGTGAATGTTTCGCCCAGCGGCCAGGCGGCATCGGGCACGAACACCCCGCTGCTGCGGCTCAGCCAGGTGAAACGACCGTCCACCGGCGGCGCGACGACCACCGGGGCCTCGCCCATCGCCACGGCAATGCCGACCTCGTCGGCGGCGATCATCGGGCTGGCAAAGCGGAAC
Source organism: Luteolibacter sp. (assembly GCA_041686775.1). Taxonomy (GTDB): domain Bacteria; phylum Verrucomicrobiota; class Verrucomicrobiia; order Verrucomicrobiales; family Akkermansiaceae; genus Luteolibacter. The sequence continues at coordinate 80,974 of JAWLDG010000004.1, forward strand.
TCCAGGCTGCTCGCCGGTTGGAGGAATTCGGTATCGGTGATCATTTCCACCGGTGCCGCGGCCGCAGACGCGACGAGAATGGCGGAAACGGCGGACAGCAGGGTGGGGGATGTGAGTTTCATGGCTCTACGGGGATGTTCCCACGCTAGGCAAAACCCATCACGGATGGCGAGCCGGGATTTCATCACGTAGGCTCGCTCGTGAGAGCGAGGCGAGGGAAGATCGCATTCTCACGAATGCGCCTACTTGTTTGACCGCCCGCGTGTCCCAACATTTAGGGACATGACAGAATTCCGGATTTCCCGCATCTTGCGTCCGTCGAGGGGAGAGGTCCCCGGTTTCAAACGGTTTCAACGACAGAAACAAAAACGGGTCGCGCGGGGGCGCGACCCTTTTTGTTGGGCGGATTTCCCGGCATCCGGGTGGCTCACTTGATGAAGCGGATGGTGAGCGGGAAGCGATAAATTTTCCCTTCGCTCGCCTTGATCGCACCGAGGACCACCAGAATGAGCCAGGCGATCAGAACGGCGGGCGCCAGCAGGATGCCGATCAGGATGAAGATCGAAAGCCCGGCGACGATGCCGTAGATCAGCCAGGAAAGGTTGAAATTCACCGCCTCCTTGCCGAGTTCATCGAGATAGGGACTGTCGGCGCGCTTGATGAGCCACATCACCAGCGGGCCGAGGACATTGCCGAAGGGGATGATGAATGCGGCGAGCGCCAGAAGCTGGCACAGCAGGCCGAGGTTTTTCTCGCCGGCGTCCTTTGGGGCGATATCGGCGGTGGTGGTGGTGGTGGAAACGGACGGACTGACGAAGGGATTGTCGCTCATGTGGATAAAACGGTGGTTCAGTTGGCTTTCTAACATCGAATGTCGGGCGGTAGCAAGCCGTGAATCGACGATTTTCGCGGCATGATTTGCGGATTGCCAAGCGCCCGGGCAGCAGCCTAGCCTGCCGCCCGGCAGCCGCCCGCACGGGGTCTGTCCGACGAATCGACCAACGATATCGCCGTGGGATTTCTGGATGCCATCAAACGCTGGCGATTGGCTCAAAGAGGGCTCTCGTCAGGAAAAAAACGCCGTGTTTACAGCGAGAACGCTGTGATCCAGGCGCTCGAGGACAGCCTGTGGGTGAAACTCGCGCTGTTCGCCACCTTCGCCGTGAGTTGCGGAGTGATGGTGCTGAAATCCGCCGAGCGCACCGCCTTCGCCGCCGAGCCGATGAAGGGCGCGCTATACGGGCTGGTGATCGCGGTGGCGGCGATCCTGATGTTCCAGGTGAGCCTGCAAACCTCGTGCCGCCGCAACAGTCGGGTGGTGCTGGTGCTCGGCGGCCTGCTGGCCCATCTGCTCTGCCTGAGAATCGTCATGGCGCTGGTGGACGGCGGCCACATTCCCGAACTTTTCCGGTTCTTCATCGTACCCTATGCCTTCGCGCCGATCCTCCACAGTGTCCTGCTCGGCCGGGCGGTTGGGGCGTTTTCCGCGGTCTTCGTCACGCTGATCGGCTGCCTGTTCGTGCCGCAGGGGCAGGCCTTGGTTTACATGGTTCTGAGCATGGTGGCCGGGGTGGTGAGCGTGCTGCTGGCCCATGAGGTGCGGCGCAGGCTGCAACTGTTGCAAGCCGGCATTTATGTCGGCGCGGTGACGCTGCTGCTCGGATTGCTGGTGGGAAAACTCGATCTCGCCGCGGTCTTCGGGCCCGGAGCGATGTTGCAGATTCAGGCGCTCGGCGCGGGTAGCGCGGCCGCGCTCGGCACCGGCATTTTCACCGCGCTGCTCATCAGCGGCCTGCTGCCATTGTTCGAAGGCCTCTTCCTCCTCACCACCAACATCAGCTGGCTGGAACTCAGCGACCTGAACCACAAGCTGCTGCGCCGCATGCAGCTCGAGGCACCCGGCACCTTCCACCACAGCCTGGTGGTGGCCTCGCTGGCCGAGGCGGCGGCGGAGAAAATCGGCGCCAACGCCCCGATGTGCCGCGTCTGCTCGTATTTCCACGATGTCGGCAAGCTCTCGAAACCCGGCTACTTCATCGAGAACCAGCACGAAAGCGGCGAAAACCCCCACGACACGCTCACGCCTACCATGAGCGCGCTCATCATCATCGCCCACGTCAAGGACGGCGTGGACCTCGCCGTGAAACACAAACTCAACCCGCGCATCATCGATGTGATCCGCGAGCATCACGGCGACTCGGTGGTCGCCTATTTCTATCACAAGGCGCGCGAGCAGAAGAAACTGGAGATGGAAAAGGTGGGCCGCGGCCTCGAAAACCCGGAAGACCTGCCGGTGGTGGACGAAAAGAACTTCCGCTACCCCGGCCCGCGGCCGACCACCCGCGAGAGCGGTATCATCGCGCTGGCCGACACCATCGAGAGCGCGTCGCGCTCGCTCACCAAGCCGACCCCCGCGCGCATCCGGGCGTTGGTGGACGACCTGGTGAGCCAGAAAATCCAGGACGGCCAGCTCGACGACTGCCCGCTCACGCTGCGCGAACTCGCCATCATCCGGCAGAGTTTCGCCGGCACCCTGCGCAGCATGCTGCACAGCCGCATCGATTACCCGAAGGACGATGAGGCGAAGTCATCCATCACCCCGCGCCGTGCCGCGGCCCGCGATTCCACGCGCGGCGGACGGGTCATCGTGAAACCGCGCGAGACGGCGCGCGCGAGCTGAGGAAAACACCCACCGCCATGTCGCTCGAAATCATCATCGGCAACCACCAGCAGGTCACGGCGGTGCCGGAACACTGGCTCACCGCATTCGAAGACGCGGCCCATGAAGCCGCGAACCTGGCACTCAGGCACGCCGTGCATCAGGACAGCCCGCTGCATCACCTCGCCACGCTCGAAGTCGCGCTGGTGGACGATGAAACCAGCCATCGCGTCCACCGCGAGTTCATGGACATCGAGGGAGCCACCGATGTGATTACCTTCCATCATGGCGAGATCGTGATTGGTGCCGAGGTGGCGGTGCGCAACGCAGCGGAATACGGCGAACCGCCGGCCCGCGAGTTGTTGCGCTATCTCGTCCACGGGTTGCTCCACCTCGCCGGACACGAGGACGCCTGTGACGCCGATCGCGCCGCGATGGAACGGGTGCAGGAGGAAATCGTGACGCACCTGTGGGATGGCGGTTTGCGGGCCAGAATCGGGCAATAAACCACGGCCATGCCCGCGTTTTTCCTCGTTCTCACCTGCGCGCTGTGGGGGCTGAGTTTTCCGGTGCTGAAAGCTCTGCACCTGGATCAGGGCGCGCGCTTGCCGGACGCGGACAGCGTGTTTCTGACCGCCTGGATCCAGTGCGCCCGATTCGGCATGGGTGCGCTGTTGCTGCTGCCGTTCCTGCCCCGTGGGAAACCGACGCCATCCGAGTTGCGCCAAGGGCTCTGGCTGGCGGTGTTCGGCGGCATCGGCATGGCGCTGCAGGCGGATGGCCTCGCCTACACCGAGGCTTCCACTTCAGCCTTTCTCACCCAGGCGTATTGCATCGTGCTGCCACTGGTGGCCTGCGTGCGGGCGAGGCGTCTGCCAGGTGTCCGCGTCACCGCGGCGGTCGCCCTGATCGTGGTGGGCTGCGCGGTGCTTTCCGGCTTCGGCTTTGACAACCCGCACTTCGGCCGTGGCGAACTCGAGACTCTCGCGGCGGCGGTGTTTTTCTCCCTCCAGATTCTCACGCTGGAAAACCCGCGCTACCGGGGCAACCGCAGCCGGCCGGTCACCTGGGTGATGTGTGCCGGCATTGCCGTGATGTTCCTGCCGGTGTCCCTGCTGACCGCACCCACGCCGCAAGCGCTCATCCACGCCGGGGCCTCGTGGCCGGCGTTCGGCTTCGTGCTGGTCCTGGCGGCGTTCTGTTCCGTCGGGGCCTTCCTCCTGATGAACCACTGGCAGCCCAGGATCGGAGCCGTTGAGGCCGGGATGATCTACACCTCCGAACCGGTCTTCGCCGCGACTTATGCCTTGTTTCTTCCCGCGTGGATCTCTTCGTTCGCCGGTGCCCGCTACGAAAACGAGACATTCACGCCCGCACTGGTCACCGGTGGAGCGTTGATACTTCTCGCCAACGTCCTCATGCTCTTCACTCGCCGCCCGCATCCGCCCGCCATCGCGCCGGCTCCGTGACATGTGTTGGGCAGGTCCGCCGCCCGCCTTCCGGGGACGGCTAGATTCCAGCCGGGAACCCCGCGGGTCGTAGTAGGCGAACGCCGCCTTCCACACCGCTTGTTGTTGAGGCTTCAAAACCCCAATCCCACGCCGCGCCAGCGGTTTTCCATGAGTGCGAGATCGATTTCCAGATCCTTGCCACCATTGCCCGAAGGGGTGTGCAGCGGGATGGCGATCCGCGTGCGACCGCCGGGTTGCGGCCCGAGCACCCGGGCGGAGTCGGGGCGCATGACGAGGCGGTTTTCCATCAACATGATGAAAAGACCGGAATATGGCGGCTGATCCGGCCTGGGACGGCAGGCTTGAGAATCGAACAGGTTGGCGAGTTCCTCGCCCAAGCGATCTCCCGATCCACCCGCGACTGCGCAGGCCCGCTGGATGTCCGCCGCCCATGCGACGGCGTCGGCGCGCGTCGCGACACCCGGGCGCGAGCGGTAAAGCGGAGTGACACGCAGTTTTTCGGAATGAATCTCGGTGAACCCGTGGCGGTTGACGGTGCCGAGCAATTCGAGTTCGAGCACCGCGGCCCCTGCCTCGTCCATGGCGTCCCGGAATTCCGTACAGGTGTAAAGCACCCGGAATTCCCCGCTTTCCGGCTGCCAGTGGGACGATTCGCCCGAGTGAAGATGCCGCACCGTCCCCGCCGGCATGGCGTTGTCGTTCCGAAGCCGGGAAATGTGTTCGCGCCCGATGCGGCCGTGCTCGTGGAAATCGACCACCGGTGCATAGAGATGGAGGGTGTCGCGCAACGCGGCGGCATCGGCTGCCGATGCCCGTGCGCAAATGATTTGTCTGGCCAGCGCGCGCATTTGTCCGGTCATCCGCCCGCTTACCCAGAGGTCGGGCGGACGGTTGTGTTCTTTGTCCACGATGACGAAACGCCCAAAATGACCCATGCCGATGCTGGTGCTGAAAATCCCGAACAAGACCAACGAGACGATCACGTGCAGCCTTCGGTCGCGGAGCCACCACCCGCGGCAGGCGGTGAAGAGGGTGGCCAGAAATGCGATTCCCATGAGGCTGGCGGCCACGACCATGACGAGCGGGACGTAACCCGGGAAAAATCCGACGCGGTCCAGGTAGCTGGCAAGCGGATGTCCCGGCGGGCCTTCGATTTCATGCAGCCAGAAACGTGTTCCGGGGTGAAATTTCCACGGACTGAGAAGCTCCCGCTCGTTTCCCCATGTCGTGACGGCAAGCCCGTGCACCCATGGCGGATCGTCCGGCTCCAGCCATGACAGGCAGCTGTCGGTGTAGATGGTGAGCAATTGCAGCAACGGCAGCAGAAAGCAGAAAAGCTGGCCGGCCGTCACCAGCCAGGCGGCGCTGCGGCCGTGTCCGAGTTTCACACCGAACGGCGATGGCAGCGCCTCACGCATCGGAATGTGCCGGAAACGCCGCAAGCGGATGATTTGCCACAGGGCGAGCGGGATGCACGGCAACAGCAGGAAAAACAGCGCGTTGAAACCGCCGACGAGTAACCGGTGGTCGCCTACCAGGTCCAGCGGCAGGCTGAACTTCGCTTTGCGCAGCGTCAGCAGGCTGCTGAGACTCGATACGAAAACCAGCAGGCCCAGCACCGTCCACAGGCAGTCGGCCACCCGGATCGGAAACGTGACCAGCGGCGTGCCCGAGTAGCGCGGGGAACTGCCGGTGATGCGCTCCAGTTCCGCCAACATCGCGCGTGCGTCCGACCACCGCGCGGCGGGGTCCGGGTCCATCGCGCGGCGCACCAGGTCGTCGATGCGGACGTCCACGCCGCGCCGCGACGATGCCGGCCGCCACGCACCGCGCGGCGGCGTGCCGGTGAGCATTTCGTGAAGCATCACGCCCAGAGCGAAGATATCGGCCGCCGGGCCGGGCTGGTAATCTCGGCGGTAGGCCTCGGGCGGCAGGTATTCCGCGGTGCCCGCCACCTGACCGGCACGCGTGAGCGAAAGCATGTGGACGCGGCGATGCACCGGGCGGGCAAGGCCGAAATCGGCCACTTTCACATGACCGTCGGCGGCGATCAGCACGTTGGCGGGTTTCAGGTCGCGGTGCAGGATGCCACAGTCATGGGCATGGGCCACCGCCCCGGCGATTTCACGGAACCACTGGTAGGCCCGCTCCGGCGGCAGTCCTTGCTCCGGAATTTCCTGGGACAGTTCCGGCCCGTCGATGAATTCCATCGCGATGAAAAGCCCGCCCTCGTCCGATCCTTCCGTCAGAGGTCCCGCATCCAACAGGCGGACGATGTGGGGATGGCGCAGGTCGCGCAAAAAACGCGCCTCGCGTTCGATGCGCTCCACGGTATCCGGTTCGTCCGGCGACGCGATTTTTACTGCTGCCAACGTTCCGTCCACCTCGCGTTCCGCCTTCCAGACCAGGCCCGAGCCGCCCTCGCCGGCCACACCGGTAACACGCCAGCCGGGGATCACCGGCCGGATCGATTCGATATCCTCATCCAACAGATCCAACAAGCGCCCCGGATTCAGCCCGTGCAGACGGGATGGATTCCGGGCATGGGAGGAAGAGGTCATGTTCTGAGTTCTAGAACCCGGTTTTTCCGGATTTGTGACAAGCCGTGTTCAGGTATTGAGCAAGCCACGCAGTTCTTCCGCCAGTTGGGCCCGGCAGGTGATGCCGAGACGTTCGCCGGCCACATCGAGCAGCAGGCGGCGGTAGCGCTGGCGGAAACGCACCGCTGCCTGGCGCAGGGCCGCGCCGCTCAGGCCCAGCCGTGTGGCGGATTGTTCGTAGGTGGTGTCCGTCAGCGGACTCTCCAATGCGGGCAACAGGGTTTCGAACAATTCCCCGCGGTCGCCGGCCACGTAATGCTTCTCCAGCCGGGCCATCGCCTCGTCCATCAGCATGAGCGCCCAGGCCCGCGAATAGGCCTTGTCGGGATCCACGATGGCGGCCATGTCGTTTTGAAAGAAAATCTCCAATTCCCCGCGGTCCAGACTGAAGTGCTTCACGCCGGCACCGCGTTTGAGGCGCAACGAGCGGTCGCGCCGTGTCGCGAGATGGTTGCTGAAACCGGCCAGCAGCCACGAGCGCAGCCGTCCGCGCAAGGGGTCGAGCTTTTCAAGCGCCCCCCGCGTGCAGATTTTGCCCAGGAATTCCTGCACCGCGTCGGCCGCGTCCTCGGGCGTCAATTCCTTGCGCCGCGCCCATGTGTAAAGCGGATACCAGGCCGTGCGCACCCACTCGTCGAGTGCCTGCTCCGCGCCGCCCGCCGCCCGCTGGACCAGACTCCAGCGGGTGGTGCGGAAAGACGTGGATTTGCGCCGCCCGGTGCCGTCGGTATTCTCCATGTTTACGTGAGCATGAAGAGACATCACACGTCATGCGTCAATCGCGATTCCGGCAGAGCGCGCATCATGATTTCACTCAGGATTGGGAAGAGTTAAGATGAGTGATTCACCTAGGCAAATATGGGTGATCGGACCTGATGCGTGCGCGGCAACTGGCTGGCAGCATGATGCCGTTAGTGAAGTCGCTGTCCGGAAATACCCTGCCGTGCCTGTTGGCAACCGTGATATTGGCACCGGGAAGTTCCCGTGGCTCGGAGCCCTCAGTGGCCCGGGCATGGAACGAGGAACTTCTCGCAGCGATCCGCCTGGAGGTGCCCGATCCTCCGATGCACGCGCGGAATCTGTTTCACATGGCGGTGGCGATGTACGACGCATGGGCTGCGTTCGATGACACGGCCATCGGCTATCTTCACAGGGAGAAAATCACGCCGCAGACGCCGGACCTTGCGGCCTCGCGGGATGAGGCGATTAGTCATGCGGCCTACCGCCTGCTGCACGCGCGCCTGCAAGGCGGGCACGGTGCCGAGACGACATTGCCACGTTTGAACGCCCTTATGACGGGACTCGGATATTCGCCCGTACTCGCATGTGCCCCGGCCACCGCGGAGCCCGTGCCCGCCGAACTCGGCAAACGGATCGCGGACACCATTCTCGCATGGTCCACGGGCGACCGCTTCGATCTGATGGGTCATCCGCAGCCATACAATACATCGCTCAACCCGAACCTGGCCTACCCGATGGAAGTTCTCGGAACGAACCTGGGTTTCCAGATTGGGGTGCCGCTGGGCTCCGGCATTCCTGCGGAAACCGATCCGAACTTCTGGCAGCCGCTGTTTTTCTCCATCAGCATCACGCAGAACGGACTGCCACAGCCAGCCGGGGCACAGCCGTTTCTCGGCGTGCAAAGCCTCGCCACCGTTCCGTTCGCGCTGTCGCGCAAGGATCCCACCCTGCCATGGCTCGATCCATTCGGCGGACCGAGCCGTCTGGCGACCGATGCGGAACCCTTCCCATCCAGCGAGGTTTATCAGGCACAGGCGCTGTCGGTCATCAGGGTCCAGGCGATGTTGGCCGATAATTCTTTGATCGATATTTCTCCGGGATCGACCGGCAACAACAGCCTAGGAACTGACACTGGCCAGGGCTATCCGCTGAACCCGGTGACTGGCACTGCCTATGCGGAAAACCGGGTCCCGACCTCCGATTTCGGCCGGGTGCTGGCCGAGTATTGGGCCGATGGCCCGAATTCCGAAACTCCGCCCGGCCATTGGCACACGCTGGCCAACCAGGTCTCGGATGCTCCGCAGTTGGAAAAACGGATCGGCGGCAGCGGCCTGCCTGTCGATGATCTGGAATGGGATGTGAAACTCTATTTCGCGCTCGGAGCGGCCTGCCACGACGCGGCCTGCGCGGCTTGGTCCTTGAAGCGTCATTACTCAAGCCCGCGACCGATCACGATGATCCGTTACATGGCCGCGAAAGGTCAGTCTTCGAACCCGGACGCACCATCATGGCATCCGCAGGGAATTCCGCTGGAAGAAGGCCTGGTGGAACTCGTCACCGCGGAAACCGCCGCACCCGGCGGTCGTCACGAGCAGATCTGGGACATGGGCCGTGGCAGCTACCGGTCCGGCGAATTGTATCTCGATCAAGTGGTCATCCTCGGTTGGCCGGGCGAGCATCTCCTCAATCCGTCGCCGCCGGCCACCGCCACCCATCAGAGCACCGTGCGCTGGATGCGCGGCATCGACTGGGTGCCCTTCCAGCGCAAGACCTTCAACAACCCCGCGTTCCCCGGCTATGTTTCCGGACACAGCACCTTCTCCCGCGCCGCGGCGGAAGTCCTCGCGGCATTCACCGGCAGCCAGTTCTTTCCCGGTGGATTGCACGAGCACACCTTCTCCGCCAACACGATGCAGATCGATCTCGGTCCCTCGGTGCCCGTGACGCTCCAATGGTGCGCCTACTCCGATGCCGCCGACCAGGCCGGTCAATCACGGATCTGGGGTGGTATTCACATCGGGGAAGACGATCTTCACGGCCGGGTCGTCGGCGCGGAAGCCGGGCAACGCGCCTACGCTTTGGCCTCCAGTCTTTGGAACGGCACCTTCGAATACCGGTCCCCGTCGCCTGTTCTGGAAATGGCCGGCGATGGTTCCGTCAGGATTTCATGGAGCGCGGACCGCGGCATGGCTTATCGCATCCAGCGTTCGGATAACCTCAAGGATTGGGAAAACCTGACGGACTATCTGCGGTCATACGATGGGGCGGAAGCGTTCGACGATTCCGATCCACCGCCGCTGCGCGCGTATTACCGGATCATTCGCAGCGCCTTCCCGCTGCCCGAGTGAACCGGCAATGATGGAAAATCCATACGGGGGCATCAGGGAATCACCTAGCAAAAAATGGTTCAAACAGCCTGATGCGCGGATGCCGTTTTTCTGCAAGCCTCACTCCGACTTCAGAATTTCTCTTTCCCAACCAACCATCAATCTTCCCCATCCCCAATGAAATCATTCATCACAGCAGTCGCCGTTCTCGTGGCCGTGCCGTTTGCCAATGCCGCCTTGGTCATCACCGAGTTCGGTCTCGGGCCCGATGGCCAGGAATTCGTTGTGATCGCCAACACCTCTTCCGGGCCGCCGATTTCGTTGGCGAACATCAGCATTTCCGTGAACAACGGAGTGAACGTCAACTCGCTCGGCTCAAGCAACACCCTCGGGATCGGCGAAAGGGCCATCGTGGCCCGGCAGAACCTCTCAAATTTCATTGGCACTTATGGTGCCACTCCGGTGAGTTCAGTCCAATATTTCATCACGGTGGGCGGTTTGGACTTTGTGGAAGGCTCCCAGTCGGGAGTCATTCTCTATGATGATAATGATCCATTCTATAGTGTTGGTTATGGTGCTCCCGAGGGTGAGGGTGGTTATCCAAGCTACCTCTGCATCGTGATCAACCCACCCGGCGGCGGCACTCCTACAACGGCCGCCAACACCACGCCCTTCTCGACCGTACCCGAGCCCGGCAGCGCGATGCTCGCGGCACTTGCCGTGATCGGTCTGGCAGCGCGCCGCAAGCGGCAGGATGGCTGAGCGGATTCGGCAAAGATATCCCCTTGGCAAACACACAGCCCGCCAAATGGCGGGCTGTTTTCTTTCAGGTATCCGGTTCGCCGTTTCTCAGATCGAAACGCTGGTTTCGTCCAGCCAGCGTGCGGCGGCGGCCACCACTTGTGAGGCGTTGGTGCAGCCGAGCTTGTTCTTGATGTTCTCGCGGTGCGTCTCGACCGTCTTCACGCTGATGCCGAGACGTTTTCCGATCTGCGAGACCGTCATTCCCGAGCCGAGCATTGAGAAGATCTCGATTTCACGCTGGCTCAGACGGATGCCGGCGACGGGTTGTTTGCCTCCCTGATGGCCGATGAGCAACCGGGCCAGTGTTTGACTGACGAATTGGCGACCACTGAGCACCGCTTTCGCCGCGTCCACCACCAGGTCCATGGGGGCCGACTTGCTGACGAAGCCGGCGGCCCCGGCGCGGATGCAGGGATAGCCGACCTGCAACTCGTCCGCGCCGGAATAAATCAGGCAACGCGCCTTCCCGGGCTTCTTCTCCAGTAGGCCGAGAAACGGAAGCACCGTCTGGCCGGATACGTGGAAATCGGAAACCACCAGGTCGAACGGATCGCTTTCCACCCGCTCCCAGGCTTCCGCAAAACCGCCGCAGCCGGTCACCCTCTTGCATCTCAACGGCGGCGCGAGCAGATTCGCCAGGCCGTCGCGGATGATCGGATGCGCATCGATGATCAGAATCCGAATTTCAGTGGCTTTCATGTCGTGGTGGAAGTGTGATGGAAGCAGGAATAGTGCCGGCTTTTTCCCGGATTCCGAAGGCAGTGACCACCCCCGCCGCGCTTAACGTCATAGGCAATCGAGGGGGGGTGGGCGCGGCGGGGGCGGCGGCAAACGGCCGTCTGCCTTTCGGGGGAGAGGGAAAATATGCGTCTCACTGCATGCTACTACCCGGTCCGCCCGATTTTGTGACAGGGGTGACTGATTTTTTTCGGAATTTTTTTCCGCCCAGGCGGAATCCGGCACGGCGGCGCTCACAGTGGCACCGTGTCATCCCCTACGCCTCGGCGGGTAGCCGCAGGTCGGCGTCAAAGGTCAGGAATGTGTCCGCACCAAGACCTGTTCGGCATGGACACCGAACGCTGCTACGGACTCGAATACGGGTTTTTCGGCGACATGAGGAAAATCACCGGTTCCTGCGGCGGCGGAGCAGGGCAAGCACGCCAAGGCCACCAAGCAGGACTGCGGAAGGCTCGGGAACCGAAACGAGGAATCCCCCCGAAACCCCTGAATTCATCGAGCCGCCAAGGCTGCTGGAGACATTGTAATAGTCGAGCAGTGGCGTGCCGGCGGCGATCTGGAACTGATACCAGACTTGAAATTGATCCTGCACACCGGTTGCATCCACATCAATCAATGGCCAGGAGCCGTCGCCACCGAAAACCGAGCTCAACGCCTCATTTGCGGCGCTGGTGGGTACCAGCCAGCCCGAACCTAGTGGCCCCGCATGGTTCGTTCCTGTAAATGGCTGGAATTGCGCCACCAGTCTGGTGGCGACATTCTCGGTGCCAGTGGCAGTGGCCCAAACCGCGTTGGAGGTTGATTCCCAAGTCATCAAACCGGTGCCGGGATCGTAGCTGCTGAATGTCATGTTGCCATCGGATCCCGACTCGGTGGAGTGATAGGGATTGGGAATCGTGATGAAGGACCAGGCAAGATCGTCATACTGGGACTCGTCAAAACCGGAGTAAAAGTTCGTCCGGCCTCCTGATAGCCCGGCGGTTCCACTGCCTGAGAAGGTGGTGCCACCCGGTGCCGGATACACCGGGATCAGTGAGTAGGCTGCGGACGCTTCAGGTGCGGCGAAAAGGAATATGGGCAATGCACCTGCAAGAATCCTGCAGCCAAGTGCTGCGATGGCATTAGAATCTCCCGCACTCTGGCGGTAAGGCATCATGGTATGTGGAATGTTCATTTTCTGCTGGGGGACGGATGGGAATGTGAGGAGTGAAGCGCCATGCTGTCACTCAGTTGCGATTATTGACGAATCACGAACATCCCGCATCGGGCTGTTTCACCTATTTTTTCATAAGTGAAACACCTGCCTCGCGGGTTTGGAAGATGCCGCAACGCGAAAGTCCGACGTGGCGAATGAAAATCACGAAGAAAATCGAAAGGATGTCATTCCCCGCGATCCAACAAACGCACCTACATGGCCCCCTCCACCAGCCAGCGGAAGGAAACGATCCGGATTTTCCGGCCGAGTCGTTGATTCACAAAAGTGAGATCTTCGGGCATCGCGTTCGGGCGGTTGGACGGATCGAGGTATTCCGGCATCCGCTGGACAATCGCTTCGCAAAACACGCGGACGGGAGCGCCGCCGACCTTGCGCGACGACTCGCCGCAGGTGCGGATGCGGAAGGTATCCGAGCGGGCGGAAAGCGCGGGTCCGATGACTTGCAGCACGTCGGCCTGGGTGAGCCAGCCGGGCATGCCGGTGGCGCGGTGGCCTTGTTCGGGTTTGAGTTCGTCGTCGGTTAGAACCTCCCGGTCGGCGAAAATGCCGGCGAGCGAACCCGGGTTGATGTCGTATGAGGATTTCGGCCAGATGCCGTCCGGCGGGCTGTCGGCCCAGCGCGTGGGGTTGGGGCCGGGGATGTCCGCAGCCGGGGCACCAGAGGCTTCCGCGTGCAGCCGCAACTGGCCGCGTGCGGCATCGAACAGACCATCGCAACTGCCGTCGCTGGAATTTCGGAGGTTGATGCCGCTTTGGTCGATGGCACATTGCAACGCGCCGCCGCGGCCCGATTCCGGGTTTTCCGCCATCGGGACCAGCGCGCGGTTGACGAAGTGCGACAGGCTGGTGAAGGGGCCGCGCAGGCGCACTTGGCGGACGATTTCCCCGGCGAGGAGGTGGATTTGTTCCGGTGTCAGGCGGCGGTAACCGGCGAGCGTGCCCTCGCATATGCCATCGCTTTCATCCGCCACGCCGAGCTGGCCGGGGCTGCGCGGCAGCATCGCGCCAGTCGCGGTCGAGGTGTCGGAGGGATGCGGGATGTCATTCAATCCCGCGAGCAGCGCCGCCCAGGCGGCGGGGTCCACCGAGTTCACGTTGAATGCGCCATCCATCAAATATTTCGCCGCTGGCGGGAGTGTTTCATCCGTCGTGTCCGAAGCGACAAGCCGAGGATTCTCCGGGCCGCCATCCTCGTTTTCAGGCAGTGTGGAAAAGAACCATCCGTCCCACAGCGATGCATTCAACAGGTAACTGATATCATAATAATTCGTCCGGCGCTCATCCAGTTCCGTGAAAGCAAGCACTTTGAAATCGCTGCGTTTCTGCATCACCCGCTCGCGGTGGACGAAGGGCGTCGCATAGGAATTGCCGAACGCATTGCCTGGCTGGTGGCCCACCGAGATTCCGGTATCGTCAGCCGTCAGGTCGGCGTGCTGGAACTGGGCGAGGGATATGAGTTTCTCCGGCGCATGCAGCCACACGCGGCGCGGCGACTTCACATCGAGGCCGCGGAGGAAAGCGCTGCCGGTTTCGCCGCCTGGCGGAGCGCTGGGAAACGGCGACTCCTTGTCCGCCATGCGCAGACCGTAGGGTGGCGGCTGGTGGCAGATGATCGGCTTGCGGAAATGACCCGCCCGCAAATTGAAATCCGCAAACGTCCGCACTGCGGAAACCACCGGCTCGTCCAAGCCAAGACACGTGGCACCGGATGGCGTGGGACCGTTTTCCAAGCCGGTCGACAGAACATACAACTGCAACGGCACGGGATGCTCGTAGCGCCCCGCCATGCCGGGCGGGATGCGCCACTCGCAGTGGTAATGATGCAGGTTGTTGATCTCGATGCGCTCGATGCGCCGCAGCTCGCCATCTTCGCCATCCAGGCGGATCGCCAGGTCCATCTGGCTGGTGCCGGTCTCCTCCTGAAGATGCAGCCGCCACTCGCCGGTGACCGAGTTGGGCGATGGATGCTCGAAGCGCAAACAGTTCCGGTAATCCCCGCCGCTGGCGGCATCGTAGGGAGCGAGCGGTACTTCGAAGCGCGAGGCGGCTTGTATGATCTTGCGCGAAACCGGCGTGTTGATGGTGAATGCCTCCGACTCGCCCGGAGGCAGCATGCCCGGCGGTACCACGAACACCGCGCGGTTGAGCAAGGCCGGCTCGTTTAAGTAGCGCGGCAGGATTGCGGGTTCACCATAAGCGCCGTAAATGCGCGTCGGCTTCACACGGGGATAAGTCATGTTGAAAAATTCCAACTCCAGCGGCTGCTCCCATCTGAGCGGCATGGTGAACGGATTGGTGAATCGAACCGTCACCTTCACGCAGGGATGCACGCGGAATTTTCCTCCGGCCGACGGCACCAACCGCGCGCCAAACAACAGCCGCAACTCGTCCATCACCGGGCCCACTCCGGGTATGCCCTCGTGTTCATGACGCGCGATCAGGATCCCGTCGCGCGCCTCTTTCCGCAACCGCGCGAAATCCCTCAGCACCTGCCACTTCAGGTGAACGAGATTCGGGGCGGCGCTTTCCGGAATGAGCGGCGCATCCATCTCCGGCAAATCGCGCGGCAGGTCCCATGACAAGGGTGTTAGATCGCCTTTCAAGCCACCGCGCAGGGTGTCACAAAGCACGCCGCGGCTCCAGGTCGTGGCCACGTGCGTGAGATCGGTCATGCCCAGCGATGGATCGATCAAGCGGAGGTCGCCGGAAGATATCATGTTTTCCAAAAACGCCTCTTCCGGCGAGCCGGCGGGCGGATAGGCTGCCATGCCATCGATCACCCTCCAGTCACGCCGCGGCGCGGCCATGACCAGTTCGTCGGCCGCCTCGCCAGCGGGCAGGGGGCTGGTCAGGTCCACCCGTGCCTTCACTCCCTCGTCGCCCACCCACCACGCGCAACGCCCGCCGCTTTTCAAATTGAGCCACGGCGCGGTCACCGTTCCCTCGCCACCGACCAGTTTCACCGCCTTGTCCGGATAGGCCGGTTGTCCGTCCGAGCCGAGCGCCAATGTGGGGTCGTTCGGATTCGGGGCATGTCCGCCGACCAGCCAGCCGAGCCTTTTGACACACGGGGTCTTGTCGAAAATGCGGGCGGGATCGTCCGCGCTTCGCCACACGCCGGTCCAACGCCGCGTGGCGTCGATGGGTGCCAGCAAGCCTTTGGGATTTCCGGAAACCGACAGCCCGTTGCCAAGCTCGTCACCCGGATCGAGCCGCAGTCCCTCGGCCGTGCCCGCGATGTCCGCCGTCGCCGTCACCCGCGCGTCCGGCCCGGCGAGACGTTGCAGTTCGCCGAGCGCCAGCATCATCGCCAGCCGAGCGTTCGCCCGCGCCTCCATGACCGCCAGCTCCCGCTCGGATTGTCGTAACGTGATCGACGACAAACTCAAAAAACCGACCCCGACCACCACCAATAACGCGAGCAACATCAAGCTCGCCACCAACGCGAAGCCATTTCCCGTAGGCGCGCCGGTGACGGCGCGGGGCGTTGAAGTTGAGTGCCTGGAGAGCGACGCATATCCCCCCGCGTTCTCACGAACGCGCCTACGTGAATGCGGCGAAAGGCGGAGCATGGCAGGTAGCGGAAGAATCGACAGATCCAGTATCAGCCCGAATCCTTCCACCCATGCGGAGAAATGGAAATCACGAAAGCCGTGATTTTTTTCGCGCAGAAACCATGAAAGGGCATTCTTCATTGATTCAAAATGATCCTTGATTGAATTTCGCGCATGACCCATCTCCTCGACACCACCGCTCTCCTCGCCCATTTCCTTGACGAAAATCCACACTTCGACGCAATCCCCGGCCTCAAGATGCTCAGGCTTTCCGACAAGTGATATCAATGGCGGATGCTGGCACGGTTGGAGTGGCTGCCTCCGGGCAGCCATGAATCGCAGCTTCGGCTTTCCAGCCGCATCCGGGCGGCTGGAAAGCCGCCCATGCGATCCATGGCGGCTTCAAGCCGCCACTCCGTAGTCACTGCGTTTCAGCCCCTTTTTCCCGTGCAAAAATCCGCCATGAGGTGGATTTCGGTAACGCCAAAATCCCTTGCCTTCGCAGCCGTTTCCGATACCTGCCAGCATGAGCCTGCAAACCATCGAAGTCGAACTTGAGGACGGGAAGGTGCGCCCCTGCGGCACGGATACCCTGCCTCGCGGAACTGCATGACGATGCCGCCGTCTGCATCACCGACAGCGACTTCCTCGTCTATCGAAAATCCTCCGGCGATCCCATCCCGCTGATCGCGCCGTTCGTGCCTGCCTCCTGAGATAGGTGGCCTTTCGCATGTGCAGGCTGCGGAGCTTTGAGGGACCGCGCCGCAAGCTGCAAGGCAGGCCGGCAGGCCGTCGTGCTCCAGATCAGGGGCTTCGGCCTCTCCGGTCCCGATGTCACTACCACGACGTGGCGGCGGGAACCAGCGCCGCCTCCTTGATGCGGGGCATGTGGGGATCGGGATTGGAGAGGAAGCCGGTCAGGCAGCCGGGCAGCAGAATTGCACCTCGTGGCCGTCGTGGATGAGGGTGAACTTCGGCCCGGCCTCGCCGAAGGGACGCCGGCTCACCGCGCAGTGATCGAAGGGATAGGGCACCGCCGCGGCGATGGCCTCGGCCGTGAGGCGCTCGCCATCGGACGGCCCGGACGCTTCGGGCAGGGGGAAACTCCAGCGCGGCAGGTTCGTTGGCCGCCACAAGCGGTTCCGCGGTCGATTCAGTCGTGGTGACGGGGATCGCCGAGTATTGCTGCCGCAGCGTGATCGCGGACTGCCGCTACAAGGCGATTCATGGCGCTTGGATGCGCCATCATCCGTCAGAGGTTCTTGCGACGGAAGAAGCGGCTCGGTTGATCCACGTTGAAGACCAGGCGCAACTGCCCCCCGGCGACTTCCGAGGAAACGGGCGTGGCCGATTGCCAAGCTGCGGCGGGATCGGTGGCGGCTTCCAGATCGGTGCCCATCGAGCGGTAAAGATCGCTGGACAACACCAGTGTTCCGGGCGTGTCGCCGGGTTCGATGGCCACCGGGCAGGGCTTCGCGTCCCAGGTGAGGAAGTTGTCGAAGGTGGCGTCCGGGGGGGCGTAATAGTCCGGAGAGGTGTAGCGGTCTGTGAGCACGCCGAAGCCGGTGCGGCCGGTGGGGAAGTTGTCGTCCTCGTCGGTGTATTGCAACTCGGCCACCGGAGCGGAGGGCGATGCGAGATCGAAGACGCGCGCGGTGTGGACATTGCCGCGGCTGGAGAACAACAGGCGATAGGTGGTTTCCTGATCATAGGGGAAACTCATGATGGCGACTTCGAACAGCGCCTCGTTGAAGATAATATCGATCTCGAGTTCCGCGTTTCCATCGCCGCGATCGATCATTGCCATGCCATAGCCGGAAACCGTGCCCGGTCCGATCGCCGGCTGGATGCGTGTGAACAAGACATGGTATTGTCCGTCGGCCGAGCGGTTGGTGGTGGGTGTCCAATCGATCAGATCCACCGAGACGCAAGTGTCGGCAAAGCTCGTGGGGGCGAATAGAAATATCCGTGGAGCAACGGCGGGAATGATTCCGTCGCCATAATCCGCTACAAGCTGCTGGAGTTCGGCAAGCGAATATCGGTCGCATGTCATCCGGCAGGTGTTGTCGCTGTAATCGATGTCGCCTTTTTGTATCGGGTCGAAGATCGTCCATGAAGCTCCAGGAGCGTTATCGAAGTTGGATTGATCGGCGGAAAGAATGCCACAGAGGGCCGGGACTAGGAGGATCACGGATAGGTGTTTCATGGATATTGGTATGTTTGAACATGCCGAATTTCCGGTGGCAAGTCTCTTGTCCGGTACCGCAAAACCGCGGCCTATCCCGTCATCACCGCGATCCGATGGATTCGAGCGCACGGACGAGTGGCCCGGGGTGCGCGTGGGCGATGTCGTTGTGGCGGGCGCCATCGATTTCGACGAGTCGCACGGCGTTTCCGCGGTGCTGCGCAAGTTTGCGGCCCATCTCCACCGGGATCACCTCGTCAGCGGTGCCATGAAGAATGACGATCCGTGCCGGTCCGTGCGCCACTAGATCGTCGAGGCGCGCTTCATTGTCATAGCGGTGGGTCACCAGAAACCCCAGCGGCAGACCGGTAACCCGCCGGCTCATTTCCATCGTGCTGGTGAAGGGCGCGACCAGTACGCCCTCACGGATATCGAAGTCCGCCGCCGCGATCAGGCACGCGGCTGCTCCCAGGCTGTGACCGAAAAATCGCAGCCGCGAGGCGCCGGGCTCCACCGTGAGCCCGACCGACTCCGCAGCCAGCGGAACGACCACACGCAGCGATTCGCGGATGCTTTGCGGACTTGGTCTGCCCTCGCAGTCTCCGTAGCCCGGAAAATCCACCAACAGCCAGACGTCCTCCGCCGGCGCGTTCTGGGTGAGCCAATCGGCCCAGTCGAGCGCCACGGTTCCGTTCCCGCCGCAGACGATCCACAAATTGCGCGGGGCGGTGAGCTTGCCTTGGAGGAAGGCCCGCTGACGGCCTTGCGTGGTGGTGAAATCGAGCGGCCTGCCTTGGGTGTTTTCCCGCCAGGCATCAGTCACGCCCGCGGCATAGGGACGCGGCAGATAAATCAGCTTCGACTGGCAGCCGGCGATGAGCGCGAACGGCGCGACTGCGATCAAGGCCAGCAGAGCGAGCACGCGGATTCCGCGCCGGAGTTGGTGGCTGGTTTCGGATTCCGCACGCATCACACGGTTTGGAAACTAGCCCCGCAAGGTCGCGCCGCAAGAACGGAACCCACGCGATGTCCCCAAAATTCCCTGTAACGAATTCCCCGGGTTGCTTGTGGGATGGTTATGGACACAATGCCCCGCAAGGATCCGGAACAGCCATGAAAACCTATCAAGCGCCATGGGGCGGGGCCCTGATCGTGATTTCCGGTTTGCTGGTGGTTTTGTCCATCGCCAGCGTGGTGGGATTGCCCATGCTTCTGGCAAACGTTCCGGAAGGCATGGCGTCGTTGGCACCATGGTTGTTGCCGGTGATCGTGTTGTGCTGCCTGCCGTTCACGATCCGTGGTTATGCCATCACGGATGATGCCATTTTGATTCGCCGCCTGTTCTGGACGACGCGGCTGGATCGCAGCGGATTGAAGTCGTCCGAGTGTTTGCCCAAGGCGATGAACAAGAGTTTGCGGACTTGCGGCAATGGCGGCGGGTTTTCCTTCACGGGTTGGTATTGGTGCAAGTCACTTGGATTTTTCCGGGCTTTCGTGACGGATTTGAACCGAACGGTGGTGTTGCGATTCGGTAAACGGACTGTGGTGGTTTCACCGGGCGATCCGGAGGGCTTCGTGAATGAATTGAAACGCTGATGGCTTCCTTGCCCGATGGATTTTTCGCGACGACGCGCTGGACGATGGTCCGGGCGGCGGGGTCCGAAAAACAACGGATTTTGTGAGTGCATCGGCCATCGAAGGAAAGGCACGATGCGGACGTGCCTGCATCCCTTCGCATGCCACCCATGGATGATCAATCGTTGCGGATTCGTCGGACGAATCATCCGGCCGTTCGAGGTGCGGCGGGCCGGAGGGCCGCCATCATCGAGATGGAACGGAAGCAGCGGGACTTCGACGCATTGATGCACACGATCGTGACCTGCGGCACCTTGTGGGGGGGCTTCTGGCTTCAGTTCGTGACCGGATTCATGTACAACTGCCCCGCCATCCACACGTTGTCGCGTGGGAATTGGTCTGCGCCGCTTGTCGGATTCTATCTTCCGGTTCATTCACCCCTGGCCATTTCCCTGGCGGAAAGCTTCGCATGGCTTTCGGGGTTCGGATCCGTGCTGGCGCTGGCGGGCGTGTGGCACTGGACGCGCGGGGTGCGGGGCCGGTGGCGAATGAGGATGTGGGTCGTGGGATTCGCGGTTTTTTTGTCCCTGTGGTCGCTCGCGGCCCTGGCCGGGGAACATGCGGCCTGGCAGGCTCTTGAGAACCGGCGCGCGGAGATTCAACGGGAAATGCCTCGGGTCCGCGATATGGATTGGTTCAGATTGTTGAGGAGCGAGAAGGAATGGATCGAACGGATGCTGGAGGAGCGCCTGGAGGGGAAGTGAGTCGGGGCGTGGCGGCGGATTGCAAAATCCGACCAGCAAATCACCGTCCGCAGCATCGAATCCCAACGGGATTCCGTACTCCAGCCCGGGGTTGGCACAACCCCGGGAATGATGCGCAGGTTTTGACAACCCTGAAAGGGTTGTGGAGTTTGGACATGGTCTTATGCCACAATCATTGTCCCGAATCTATCTGCACATCATTTTCTCGACGAAGAACCGTCAACGATGGCTCATCGATGCGGATCTGCGGAAGTCTCTCCACGCCTACGTAGCGGCAACGATGAAGCAATTGGATTGCGTGCCGGTGGAGATCGGTGGTGCGGACGCCACATCCATATCCTGTGTTTGTTGCCCCGGACACGCAGCGTCGCGGATGTGGTGAAGGAAACCAAGCGGGTTTCCACCAACTGGCTACAGGATCAGGCTGTGGAATTGCAGACATTCATTGGCAGGGCGGCTATGGTGTGTTTTCCGTTTCGCAATCGAATGTGGAAGAGGTGGTCGCATATATCCGCAACCAGGAGGAGCATCATCGGAAACTGACATTCCAGGATGAGTATCGTGCGTTTTTGAGAAAACACGCGGTGGAATTCGACGAGCGATACGTCTGGGATTGAGCCGCGGCGAGACTTCGGAACGCTTTCAGCGTTCGTTTTGCCGTTTCCGGGAAACCCGGGGTTGTGCCAACCCCGGGCTGGGATGCGGAATCCCGTTGGGATTCGGAGAGATGGCCCTCACCCCAATATCTGCGCGAGCACGTAGGGCAGGATGCCGCCGGCGCGGTAGTAGTCTTTTTCCACCGGGGTATCGATGCGGACGATGATGGGGACGTCGAAGCTTTCGCCATCGGCGGGATGGACGCGGAGCGTGGCCTGCTGGCCGGGCTTGAGGTCGTTGCCGATGCCGAGGATGTCGAAGGTGGCTTCGGGGAGGTTCCTGACCTTGTCGTAGTCCGCCTTGTTGGCGAAGTTGCAGGGCAGCACGCCCATGCCGACGAGGTTCGAGCGGTGGATGCGTTCGAAGGACTTGGTGACGACGGCCTTGACGCCTAACAGGTTGGTGCCCTTGGCCGCCCAGTCGCGGCTGGAGCCCATGCCGTAGTCCTCGCCGCCGATGACGATGGTGGGTGTGTCCCCGTTCTGATAGGCGATGGCGGCGTCGTGGATCGGCAGGGTGTCGCCGAGGCCGTTGGCGGGATTTGGGCCGGTGACGGTGCCGTTGGGAAGCTCGTGGCTTTCCTCCATCAGGTTGGAGCGGCGCGAGGCGTCGTCGGCGGCGAAACAGCGGGTGATGCCGCCCTCGCTGCCGGGCACCATCAGGTTCTTGATGCGGACGTTGGCGAAGGTGCCGCGGGTCATGACGCGGTCGTTGCCGCGGCGCGAGCCGTAGGAGTTGAAGTCGGCGAAGGCGACGCCGTTTTCGATCAGATAGCGGCCGGCCGGGCTGTCCTGCTTGATCGCGCCGGCGGGCGAGATGTGGTCGGTGGTGACCGAGTCGCCGAAGATGCCGAGCGGGCGCGCGCCCTTGATTTCCACGATGTCGCGCGGGGTGGGGGAGAAGCCGTCGAAGAACGGCGGCTCCTGGATGTAGGTGGACTCGCGGTTCCATTCATAGACGTCGCCGGTGGACGATTGGATCTCGTTCCACTTGGGATTCTGGTCGGAGAAGCCGGTGTAAAGCGCCTGGAAAACATCGGGCTTGAGCGAGGCGGTCATGGCGTCCTCGATCTCTGCCGAAGACGGCCAGATGTCGCGCAGATAGACGGGTTGTCCGTCGGCACCGAAGCCGAGCGGCTCGTTTTGCATGTCGATATCGACCGTGCCGGCGATGGCGAAGGCGACGACGAGCGGTGGCGACATCAGGAAGTTCGCCTTGATCGACTGGTGGACGCGGGCCTCGAAGTTTCGATTACCTGATAGGACGGAGGCGGCGATGATGTCCTCGGATTTCACGACTTCCTCGATGCCGGGATCGAGCGGGCCGGAGTTGCCGATGCAGGTGGTGCAGCCGTAGCCGACGGTTTGGAAGCCGAGCTTGTCGAGTTCCGCCTGGAGGCCGGTCTTGTTGAGGTAATCGGTGACGACACGCGAACCGGGGCCGAGCGAGGTTTTGACCGACGGCTTCACGGTGAGTCCCTTTTCGTTGGCCTTTTTCGCCAGCAGACCTGCGGCGAGCATCACGCTCGGGTTGGAAGTGTTGGTGCAGGACGTGATGGCGGCGATAAGGACCGAGCCGTGGGTGATGGTGTCCTTGATGCCATCCTTGGAATCGACCGTGACTTCCCACAGCGGGTAGCTGGGGTCGTTATTGGGCGTGGTGACCACACCGACGTTGGCACCGAGCGCCTGGTCCACCTCGTTGATGTCATCCGGCACGCTATCGAGGCTGGGCGGCAGGTTTTCCGGGGTCTCGGTGTTGACGACCGGCTGCTTGTTGTAGCCGTCGGGCGCGGGTCCGGTGAGCAGCGAGACCCACTTCGATTTGAGGGAATCGATTTCGATGCGGTCCTGCGGGCGCTTCGGTCCGGCGACGCCGGGTTTCACCGTGGAAATGTCGAGATCGACGACCTGCGAGTATTCGAGCGCGTCGCGCTCGGTGGGGATTCCCCAGAGGCCCTGGGCCTTGTAGTAGTTTTCGACTGTCTTGCAGAGTTCCGGCGGGCGGCCGGTGCCGGCGAGGTAGCCGGTAGTGATTTCGTCGATGCCGAAGAAACCCATCGTCGCGCCGTATTCCGGGGCCATGTTGGCGATGGTCGCGCGGTCGGGCAGCGAGAGCGCCTTCGCGCCGGGACCGTAGAACTCGACGAACTTGCCGACCACCTTGGTCTGGCGCAGCAACTCGGTGACGCGAAGGACGAGGTCGGTGGCGGTGACGCCGGTGGCGAGCTCGCCTGTTAGATAAACTCCGACCACTTCGGGAACGAGGAAGGTCACGGGTTGCCCGAGCATGCCGGCTTCCGCCTCGATGCCACCGACGCCCCAACCGACGACGCCGAGGCCGTTGATCATGGTGGTGTGCGAGTCGGTGCCGACGAGGGTGTCCGGATAAAACACGCCGTCTTTTTCCAGCACGCACTTGGCGAGGTATTCGAGGTTCACCTGGTGGACGATGCCGATGCCGGGCGGCACGACCTTGAAAGTGTCGAAGGCCTGCTCGCCCCATTTGAGGAATTCGTAGCGCTCGCGGTTGCGGTGGAACTCGAGGTCGAGGTTGCGGGCGAGCGAGTCGCCGGTGCCGGCGTAGTCCACCTGCACCGAGTGGTCCACGACGAGGTCCACGGGCACGAGCGGCTCGATCATTTTCGCGTCCCTGCCCATGGCATGGACGGCGGAACGCATCGCGGCGAGATCGACGAGCAACGGCACGCCGGTGAAGTCCTGCAGCACGATGCGGGCGACGACGAAGGGGATTTCATAATCGCCGGGCGACTTCGCGTTGTAGTTGGCGAGGTTTTGCACGTCGGCATCGGTGACCTTGAGGCCGTCGTTGTTGCGCAGCAGCGATTCGAGCACGATCCGGATGGAAACCGGTAGCTTGGAGAGGTTTGGAAAACCTTGCTCGGCAAGGGCGGGGAGCGAGTGGAATTTGCCTTCGGTGCCGGAGCCGGTGGTGAATGTGCGGAGCGTGTTCATGGTGGGTATTCGGAAATCGGGAAGCGGCAGGCGATTCCTGCCGCGGGGTGAAGCCGGGCGGAGGGTAGGAAAGGGGACGGGATTGTCAAAATCGTTCCTCTCGGGGGATTTCGCAAGGCATGCGGCCAATGAATTTCTAGACGCGGGGTCGGATCGCGGGTTGGATAGGCCACACAAAGCCCCATGACTCCCCACGACTGCGCCACCCGTCTCGAATCCGCCGTTTGTTCCGTAGTGCGTGGCCAGCGCGAGGTGGTCCGCCGCGTGCTGGCCTGCATGGTTTCCGGCGGGCATGTGCTGCTGGAGGATTTTCCGGGCACCGGGAAAACCACATTGTCGAAGGCGATCGCGCGGTCGATCGAAGGTGCGAAGTTCAAGCGGGTGCAATTCACGCCCGACCTGCTGCCTTCGGACATTCTCGGGATTTCGGTATTCGATCCGCGGACGCAGGAGTTCCAGTTTCATCCGGGGCCGGTTTTCACCGACATCCTGCTGGCCGACGAAATCAACCGCGCCTCGCCTCGCACCCAGAGCGCCTTGCTGGAGGCGATGGGTGAGGGGCAGGCGACCATTGAGGGCACGCGCCACGATCTGAACGGCTTGTTTTTCGTGATCGCGACGCAGAATCCGGTCGAGTTCCGCGGCACCTATCCGCTGCCGGAGGCGCAGATGGACCGTTTCACGATGCAATGCGCACTCGGTTATGTGGACGCCGAGGACGAGGTGGCGATTCTGACAGACCAGGCGGAGAGCCACCCGGTCGAGCGGCTCGCGCCGGTGGCCACGCGCGACGAGATTCTCGCACTGATGGCCGCGGCGCGGCGGGTCCGTTTCAGCGACGAACTTCGCCATTATGTGGTCAAGCTGGTGGGGGCGACGCGCGGGCATGCGAAAATCCAACTCGCAGCCAGCCCGCGGGCCTCGCTGGCCTTGATGAAGGTTTCGCAGGCGCTGGCGGTGTTCGAGGGGCTCGATTACGTGCCGCCGGAGCTGATCCAGTCGGTGGCGACGGATGTGATCGCGCACCGCCTGCTGCTTTCGCCCGAGGCGAAATATTCCGGCACGACACCGCGGCAGGTCGTGGCGGAGTTGATCGAAAACACGCCGGTGCCGGTCTGATGGAGCGATGAAAACGGCGGGTGCAGTAATCGCAGAACGTCGCACGCCGGCGGGCGTGTGGCCTCACCGTTGGCTGCATCGGACGTATTTCCACTCGGCGGGCATGCATTATTTCGTCCAGCGCCGGGTGCGACCGGCCGGCGCGTCATTGGGCATCGTGCTGGTATTGGCAACCTCTCTGGGCCTTGGCCAGCCGAAGGTTTCGGTCTATCTGTTGTTCTCGTTGTGCGTGGCGTTCGGCGGGATTGGATTTTTCTGGATGCTGTTTCGTCGCGCGCGGCTGGAGGCGGAGCGCGAGGTGCCACGACACGCCACCGCCGGGGTGCCGCTGCGGATTCCGTTGCGCGTGACCAACCGCGGTCGGAGCACCGTTACCCGCGCGTGGCTGGTGGAAACCGTGCCGGACCCGCGGCCGGCGTGGCCGGACTTTTCCATCTTGCGCGAGCCGGGTGAGGAAGAGCGCAATCCGTTCGACCGCGCCTTCGCCTATTTCCGCTGGCAATGGCTGATGCGCCGCAACCGTTTGTTCACCGGCGGCGGATCGCAGGAGGAAATCCGTCTCAAACCCGGCCAGAGCCGCCGTGTGTTCGTGGGCCTGACGCCGCAGCGACGCGGGGTGGTGCGCTTCTATGACCTGCGCGCCAACCTGCCCGACCCATTGGGGTTTTTCCAAAAATGCGTCAAGGTGCATGCCGCGCCCTCAAGCATGCTAGTGCTGCCGAGGCGCTATCCGCTGCCGACCGTTTCCATGCCCGGCGGCGCGGCCTACAAAATCAGCGGCGAGGCCAACACCAACACCATCGGCACCTCGGGCGAATTCGTCGGGCTGCGCGATTACCGCCCGGGCGATCCCTTGCGACAGATCCACTGGAAAAGCTGGGCCAGGGTCGGCCGGCCGATCGTCAAGGAACTCGAAGACACCCACTATCCGCGCTACGGGCTCGCGCTCGACACGCTCTCCAACGACCGCGACGACGCCACCTTCGAGGAGGCCGTTTCCGTGGCGGCTTCGTTCGCGGTGGAAATCGACACCAGCGATTCTTTGTTGGACCTGATGTTCGTGAAGGACGAGGCGCACATCGTGACCGCCGGGCGCGGCGTCGAGCGTGCGGACAAGCTGCTGGAGGTGCTGGCCGGCGTGACGCCGTCGCGCACTGGCGACCACCGCGCGCTGGCGGAGTTGATCCTGCGTCATGCCGACGACCTGACCTCCTGCCTGGTCATTCTCAACGGCTGGGACGAGTCGCGCGCCGACCTGATCCGCCGGCTGGAACAAGGTGGTGTCGTCTGCGTTCCGGTCGTTATCGGCCGCGGTCCGCGCCCGGACGACGTTCCCGGCCACTGGCTCGAATCCGGTTTGATCGCCCGCGATTTGATGCGCCTGCCCGATCCGCTCTGAAAATCCCTTTCATGCCCCACCAACCGCCACGCCTGGTTCTCGGTTGCGCGCTCCTGTTCTGGGGTGCGATGACCGGCCGGCCGTTCCTCGCGCTGCTCATGGCGCTGGCCGTCGAGGGCAGCCACTGGACGCGCGTGCGCTGGGCCTTCGACGACACGGCGTGCGGTCGTGCCTGGCGAATCTGCGTGGCCGCGATCATGGTGGCCGCGGTGCTCATCTGGCTGGATGGCAACCGCTACAACGCGATGCCGGTCCTGCTTTCCTGGATGCCGCTGCTGCTCATGCCGATGCAGTTCGTCCAGTCCTACGGCATGCGCGCCGGAGTGCCGGTGAGCGAGCTGTCGTTTCTCGCGAAACGCAGGCGCGAGCGGAACCAGAGGTTCGGCCTCGAAACGGAGGGCGGAGAGTTCAATTTCGGCAACGTCCTTTTCACCACCGCGCTGGTGGCGGCGAGCGTGGGCTCGGAAGCCTATTCGTGGCTGTTCCTGCCCGGCCTCGTGATCCTCTGCGGATGGATGCTGATGTCGGCGGGACGCGCGCGTCCGTGGCTGCTGGCGCCGGTGCTGCTGATGGCCGGCTTGCTGGCCTTCGGCGGACGTGTCGCGCTGGAACGCGCCGAGGAATGGCTCGGCCGCGCGACCGGCGAAAGAGGTACCCGCGATTTCAATCCGAACTTCGCGGCCACCCTGATCGGCCGGCCCGGAGCCGTGCTCCAATCGCCCGAAATCATCTGGCGGCTGTGGACCGACGAACCGGGTGTGAAACCACCGCGCCTGCTGCGCACCGCATCGTTCAATACCTTCCTCGGCACCAACTGGCAGAACCAGCGAATCACTTCGATCGATTTCCGCGACCTCGACACCCGGCTCATCGACGACGTGCCCTACTACACGCTCGGCGACAACGCCTACGACGGCACCGGCCCGCCGCTTCCCAGCTATCGACTTCGCGGCTCGGCCGACGCCGAAACCCCGCTGCCCCTGCCCGGCGATGCCGTGGCCTTGCGCGACTTCGCGCTCGATGGCGTGGAAAGCAACACCTTCGGCACCGTGCGCGTCTTTCCCACCAATCCGGTGATCGAGGGCAGCGTCCTGTGGCGCGGCACGAGCAATCCCGAAAGCCCGCCGATCCCGGAGGAGGACCTCCGCATCCCGCTCGCCGAACGCGACAGCATCCACGCCACACGTGAAAAACTCGGCATCACGCCGGAAACCCCGCTGCCCGAAGCGCTTGACCGTCTCCGCGCGTTTTTCCACCGCGATTTCAGCTACACCCGCAACCTGAGCATCAGCCACTCGCCCTACCGGATCACCGGTCCCACCGCGATCGCGAAATTCCTCGATAGCGAGCGCGCCGGACACTGCGAATACTTCGCCACCGCCGCCGCGCTCATTCTGCGCGATGCCGAAGTGCCCACCCGCTACGCCACCGGCTATGCCGTCATGGAGCGCGACTTCAAACGCGGCGGCCACGTCATCCGCGGCATCCACGGCCACGCGTGGTGCCGCGTCTGGGACCAGCGCTCGGAGCGGTGGATCGACTTCGATCCCACGCCGCCCGATTGGTTCGGTTCGCTCGCCGGCCAGGTGACCCGCAGCCAACGTATTCAGGACGCGTTGCAGCGCATGCAGGAAGACTTTTACCTCTGGCGCACCCGCCCGGAAAACCGTCTCGCAGTCTCACTTGCGATGACCGCGATCGGGCTCGCCCTGGCCGCGTTTCTCGCCACCAGGCTCTGGAAATCGCGCCGCCAGCTCGAACATCGGACGAAGGCCGCCGGCAAGCAGTCGATCCGCACGCCGCTGCACGATTTGGAAAAACCCGCCGTCCGCCACCTCGGCACGCGTCCTCCCGGTGTGCCCTATGCCGTCTGGCTCGCCGGTCTGCGTCCGGGCCTGCCCGATGCCGGCATTCTCGATCAAGCCATCGTCCTCCACCAACGACTGCGTTTCGATCCCGCACCTGTCGATGCCGATGTCGAAAACCAACTCGCCGGCCTCGCCCGCCAACTCATTCAATCACTCGCTTCCGCTCCACCCCGCAGCGCCGCCACAGGCGCGGTCCCAAGGTGACGCAGGCGATCGCCAAGCCCGCCGCCAGTCCCCACCACACGCCGCGCGCGCCCATGTCCATGCCGAATGCCAGCAGGCCCGCCAGCGGCATTCCGCAGATCCAGTAGGAAACGAAACTGATGATCGCCGGCACGCGCGTATCGTGCAGTCCGCGCAGCATCGCCGCGGAGGAAACCTGGATGCCATCGAAAATCTGGAACACCGCCACGATCACCAACAACGAGGCGGTGAGCCGGATCACCGCCGGATCGCCCGTGAAAGCCGCCGCCATTTGCTTCCCTAACAGCGAAAACGCCGTCGCCGCCAGCAGCGCGTAAACGACCGCCAACAGCCAGCCGGAAACCGCGATCGGACGCAGTCGCCCGTATTCGCCCGCGCCGTGCGCCTCGCCGAATCGCACCGTCAGCGCCATCGAAAACCCCAGTGGCACCATGAACGCGGTGGCCGCCAGTGTGACTGCGATCTGGTGCGCCGCCATCGCGGTCGGGCCGATCCGTCCCATCAACAAAGCGGCGAACGAAAACGCGCCCACTTCGAAGAGCATCTGCGCGCTCGCCGGCAGACCGAGCGCCAGCATGGCCATCACCTCGCGCCGGTTCGTCCCCCTGATCCAGCGCCGCGCCACCCAGTCCTGCAGGCCCTTGGCGCGCCGCAACCAGATCATCATCGCCAGCAGGATCGCCGTGCGCGCGATCAGCGTGGCCCACGCCGCACCCTCGAATCCCAGCGCCGGACAGCCGAGCTTGCCGAAAATCATGATCCAGTTCAGCACGATGTTCAGCAGCACCCCGCCGAGGAAAATCCAGAACGGCGGCCACGGCCGGTTCAGCGCGTCGGCATGGTTTTTCAGCGCGATCGAGGCCAGCGCCGGAATCACCGAAAACATCACGATCCGGAAATACACCGGCGTCCGCGCGCTCACTTCTTCCGGTTGCCCGAAAAATTCCAGATGCGAGGAAAGCGGCCACGACAACGCGAACATCAGCAGTCCCAGCAGCGTGCCCAGCACCAGCCCGTCGCGGCAGCTCTGCCGCGCGCCCGCCGCATCGCCCGCGCCGCGCCGGTTCGAGGTGAAAACCGACACCGCCGTCAACACCCCGATCCCGAACACGAACGGCAGATGGAACAACGAGGTCGCAAACGTCAGTGCCGCCAGCTCCGTCACCCCCAGCCGGCCGATCATCACCGTATCCGCCACCCCCAGCAGCATCTGGCTGAGCTGACCGATCATCAACGGCAGCGCCAGCCGCAAGGTTAGCCGCGATTCATTCCACAAACTCATACCCGCCGCTCTCTGCGCCTCGAAGCTGAAATTGTCGATGCCAATCCAGCACTATTTCTCCAACATTCCTGTCAGAATTCGAAATCTCGAAAACCCGATATTCATTTCATAAATTCCATACAAATTCACATGAATCACACACAATAAGAAGCTACGGTAAAAATGTCTCAGGTGAGACATTTTTTCGTAATGAAGACCACATTCTTACGAATGCGCCTACGTCGCAGTTGGGTATTTTCCTAGCGGCGGGAGTTGCGCCAGGCTTGCCAGCGGAGGGCGAGGGGTTCGGTCCATTGGGCGGCGAAGCCGAAGGCGGCGCAGAAGAGGAGGGCGCCAAGGGCGGCTTGCCATGGGTTGAGCGAGCGGCGGAAAAGGTCGTTGAGGCCGATTCCGAAGATGCCGCCGTAGAGGACGATGACGTGGCCGACGTAGATGGGAAAGGTGTTGCGGCCGATGGTTTGGAGCCAGCCGAGGTTGGGGCGGAAGCGGTTTTCGACCCAGACGAGCAAGCCGAGCAGGACGAGCGTCTCACCGATGCGACCGTGGAAAGCGGCTGGCACGATGCGGCCGGTTTGGTCGTGACCGGCGAGGTGGAGCAGCCAGCGGCCGAAGATTTCATCGAACGACCAGCCGAGCGTCTTGAGCAGCAGGCCGGCGACGAAGAACGGGACACACGAAGTGGCGGCGGGTGGCGCGGTGACGGGTTTGCGAAGCAGCACGCCGATGGCCGCGCCGTAGAGCGTGAATCCGAGCCAGGGTGCCACGGGAAACGAACTGCGCGGTCCCTTGAATGGATTCTGGAGCCATGCGGGAGCGTCAGCCGGCAGGTATCCGCCGTGGTTGGCGAGCAGGATCGACGCGGTGAACATGGCGAACCCGGAAATAAGATAGATGCCGGCGAGCGCCCGCCGCCCGGCACGGCGGGCGAGACCGTGGAGCGCGATCATGAGCAGCAGCCCCAGCGCGATGCATTGCAGGACGTGGAACGCGCCGATCCACGAATCGGTCTCGCCACGGAGATATGCGGGGAAGCGACTGACATTCACTTGCAGCAGGTATCCCCAGAACAGCAACTCCGCCGCGCGCAGCAGGCCGCGGCGCACGCGCTTGATGCGGAAAAACGACGGCTCGGCGGCACCGCTCAGCAGGTAGGAGAAAATCAGGCCGGTGACCGTGAAAAACATCGGTGCGGCCAGCCCGCGCAGGTGCAGCCAGATGTCATGGACCGGGTTTCCCGCCACCCGCCACTCGTCGGCCAGCGTCACGTCCACGAAGTGCCCTTCCAGCATCAGCAGGATGGCGCAGGCGCGCGCCATGTCGATGAAGCGCAGACGGAACACGGAAACCGGAGCGATGGCTGGCTGCATGGCGGTCATGCCAGCCTTGTCGGCGCGGGTCCGGCTGGCGAGTCCGAAACGATCCTCGAAAGGTCCGCTTGGCGCTTGGCATCGCGGCTTTTCCGGCCGATAAGGAGCGCATGTTCAGCGCCAGCAAATTGACATCCGATCAAGTGGACTCCCTCAAGCAACTCGCCGCGGGCGGGGGCACGATGTCCGATATCCAACGCCACTTGAAAGACGAGTTCGGCATTTCCATCACCTACATGGACACCCGATTTCTGGTGCTCGATCTCGGTATTGAATTGGTCGAAGAAGCGAAAGAGCAGCCGAAGGAGGAAGCGAAGCCCGAAGCGGATGCCGGTCAATCCGCGCCGACCGGCAAGGTGAGTGTGACGCTCGATTCGCTGACCTTGCCCGGCGCGCTGGTAAGCGGCAAGGTGACATTCAGCGATGGCGAGACGGCGGTCTGGATGCTCGACCAGATGGGCCGCCCGGGCCTGGATCCGGACACCGCCGGATACCGGCCGAGCGAGCCGGACATCATCGAGTTCCAGGCGCAGCTCCGGACGCTGTTGCAGAAGAGCGGTTTCTAACAGCAGGGCCATGACTCATGGACGATCCCCGCTATCGCCGGCAGCCGAAGCCCGCGGCATTGAACCAGCGCAGGCGGCACGTCATTCACGTGCCCGCGCCGGTGTGGTGGAGCGTGGCGGCGGTTGTTCTGGCGCTGGCGTTTGCCGCCGTTTTACGGATCGTCAATCCGGCGGATGATGCAGCGCCGCCGGTGGTGGGGGAGCTTTCATCCCTGTCGCCGCCGATGGCGGAAATACTGGCCGGTACGTGGACGGAAGCCGCGCGGATCCGGCTCGAACAAGGCAGGCCGGCTGAAGCGCTCGCGCTGTTGGTGGTCGCGCTCCGGACCGATCCGCAGTCGAAGGAAGCACGCGCCGTGGCGGAGGACATCCTCGGCCGGACGGTGTGGCATTTTCCGGATATGATCCTGTCGCATCCGCTGCCCGTGGAGCGACTGGCGGTTGGCGGAAACGAAGCGTTGTGGGTGGCCATGGGCGGAGAAAACTGCACGGTGGCGCGTTGGGATCTGGCGAAGTTACGGGTGGATGCGGTGCTGTTTCCGGTGGCGGACAGCGTGCCGAGATCGATGGTCGTGGGTCCGGTTGGCAAGAGGCTGGTGATCGAACGGGCAAACGTGTTGCTGCTTTGCGACGCGGTCACGCTGAAGCCGGTGGCGGACCTCGGTGAACTGCCGGAAACGGTGACTCCGGAGTCCGTGATCGTGTTTTCCCCGGACGGCCTGTTGTTGGCCCACCCGTCCGGTGAAGGCGGAGACATCGCATGGCTGCTGCGCGATGCGCAAACCGGCCAGGTCCTGCGCCGTCACGAGCCGGATTCGGGTACTACCCCTGTCGTAGCGCGACCGTTGACGGCGATTCTGGACCGTCGGGAGTTGCGGGTGCTGCATGCCGGCGGTGTCATGCTCACGGTCCCGGTCTCGCCTGTGGACCCGCCGGAGATCGGGATGCCGGCGGATCCGTCGCTTTTGGATCACGCGCAGTTCGCGGCCGACGGGAACTCGTGGCTGGCATGGCTGGATCACGGGCCGCTGGAGCCGCCGGAGATGAAATGTCTGCCGGATGATGCCGCGCACGGGGCGGGGGATCTGACACGCGAGTTCATGGGGCGTTTTCCATGGAGCCGCCAGCCCGGAATCTGGCGCGGTTTGCTGCGCGATCCGGAGCACTCGCCGTTGCGCGTGGCGGACGACGTGCTGTTTTTCAGCGGCGAACCGATTGCACCGATCCATGCTCCGGCGGTGATTCATGCGGTGGCGCGCGCGCAGGAGGCGGTTTTCTCGGGATGCGGCGACGGCAGTCTCATCCGCTTCCGCTTGTTGCCCGTGCCGCTTGCGGGGGAGGAAGCCGAAGCGGTTGTGGCCGGGCAGGCTGCCGTGAATGCGTTTGCGGATCTCGCGGCGGCTCTCGGTGGAGTGAACTACGATGAAGATCGTAGAATGCATGTCATGATTGGGCGGGACGCGCGTCTGGCGGCGGCGCGGGCCTGCGATCCGGGTGCGTTCGGCGGGATGTTTCCCGGGCTGGATTTCTCCGGCGTGTTGGATGTCCTGCGCGCCTTGTCGCCGCAGGTGGCGGGAGGGGAAGCGACGCGTCCCCTGACCGAAAGACTGGCGCGTGCAGATCCGCAAGCCGCGGCGCTGGCGGCGGCCATCGATTCATCCGAACCGGAGGATATCGCAAAATGCCTGACCGATGCGGACTGGATGCCGCCATTGTTGCGAGCGCTGGCGGAGTCCCGCATCGCATGGCTGGAAGGCCGGAAAATGGATGCCATCGCCCGCTGGCCGGAACCGTTTCCGGATTACCGACGGCTGCGGCTGACCCAGGATTGGGACGGCTGGGAGCAACCGGATTTCGGCCGTTTGTTAGACGGTTTTCGCGAGAACGTGGAAAGCGAACTCGCAACCTTGAGACTGCCGGAGAATGCAACCCGGACACAACGCGACACGCTCTTCGAGCGTCTAACCGATCCGCAGACGGCGCAGGCACTCGGCCGCCCGCGGCTGGCGGGGCTGTGTCTGGAGGCGGCGGGTGGTTTTTCCGCGTTTGCGGATGAGGCGGAGCGCACGCTGGTGCTGGCGACGATCGCCCACAATTTCGGTGCCGATCCGGCCGCTTCGTTGCGCGCCATCGCCCATGCGCATGCGGCAGCGGGCGACTACGGGAACGCGCACAAGCGTTGGATCGAGCTGATCAGCGGCCAACCGGTGGAGAGCCATTTGCCGGGCGATTACACCGAGGCGGCCTACACCGCATTCGAGACTGCGCATTCCGGTCAGGCGATGGAGATCCTGCTCGCCGGCGTCCGGCGTTTTCCCGAGGATTCCGCTTTCGCGCTGCGCGCCGGCTGGATCGCGCTGCTCACTGATCATGCGGAGCATGCCTATCGGTTTCTTCTGGCCGGAAAACAGGCGGGCTTCGCGGAGGATCAAATCGAGCATGCCACTGTCCTGCTGGCCATCGCCGCGGCAAAGAGCGGGGAGGTTTTCGAGGCGGACGCCTATTATGAGGAACTCACCTCGATGAATCCCGAGTGGAGCGATCCGGCGACCATCGAGGAACTGGAATGGCCGGAGGAATTGAAATCCACGCTGCGCCAGTTCACCTGGTGAGTGGTTTCACTGCGGCTCGTCGTCGGAATCGGCCGCCTTGGGCAGCTTGTCCACTTCGTCGAGCAGGTTGACGAGGTCCACGCCGCGGACGGCGGAGGAATCGTGGAGGAAACGCAGCACCGGGGTGGATTTGAGCACCACGCGTTTCATCATCTTGGATTGGATCGAACCATGGTCGCGGTTGAGCTTGTCGATGACCGGCGTGGCGTCGCCGCCGAGCACGCCGATCCATACCTTTCCTTCCTTGAGGTCCTGGGTGACCTCCACGCCGCTGACCGTGATGAGTTTGCCATGCCACTCGTAGTCCTTCTGGATGACATTGCCGATCTCGCGGCGGAGCAGTTCGTTGATGCGGTCGGTGCGGCGGGACATGGGAAAAAGTTGCTAGTGTTCAGTGTTCAGTTTTCAGGGAAGAAGCAGTTCAGCATTCGGTTTCTCAACCTGAAAACTGAACACTGAAAACTGACAAACTCTCAGAGCGTCTGCGGGACTTTTTCGAGTTTGTAGCACTCGATGATGTCGCCTTCCTGGTATTCGTTGAACTCGCCGAGGCGGATGCCGCATTCGAAGTTGGTGCGGACTTCCTCGACCTCCTCATGGAAGCGGCGAAGGGTGGACATGCGGCCGTCGAAGACCGGGATGCCGCCGCGGATGACGCGGGCGTGCGCCTTGCGGTGGATACGGCCATCGGTGACGAACGAGCCTGCGGCGCGGCCGCGCGAGAGCTTGAAGACCTGGCGCACCTCGGCGTGGCCGATGACGGACTCGCGGGTGAGCGGTTTGAGCAGGCCGAGCATCGCCTCGCGCACCTGGTCGATGAGTTCGTAAACGACCGAGTAGAGTTTGATTTCCACGCCGGTGGCCTTGGCGGCCTTCACGGCCTTGGCCTCCACCTTGACGTTGAAGCCGATGATGATGGCGTCGGTGGAATCGGCGTAGTCCACATCCGATTCGGTGATCGGTCCGGCGGCGGCGGTAATGAACTGCGACTCGACTTTTTCCGACTCGATGGCGAGCACGGCCTTGCGGATGGCCTCGACGGAGCCCTGGACGTCGCACTTGAGGATGAGCTTGAGCGTGGCCTTGCCGCCGCCTTCGGTGACCATGGCATGGAGGTCTTCGAGGCGGTTGCGGTGCTGCGGCTTGAGGCGTTCGAGGCGGAGCGCCTCCTGGCGTTCGCCGGCGAGCGTCTTGGCCTCGCGCTCGGTTTTCATCTCGGTGAGGTGGTCGCCCACGTTGGGCAGTTCCTCGAAGCCGATCACCTCGACGGGCATGCCGGGGTGGGCGCTTTTGACGGTTTCGCCGCGGTCGTTGATGAGCGAGCGGACTTTTCCGGAGAAGGGGCCGCAGATGAAGGGCATGCCGGTCTTGAGCGTGCCGGACTCGACGATCACGGTGGCGGTGGTGCCGCGGCCGGGGACCACGCGGGCCTCGATGACGGCGGCGCGGGTGGTGGTTTTCGGATTGGCACGGAGTTCGAGCACCTCGGCCTGCAGCGCGATGAGTTCGAGCAGGTTTTCCATCCCCTGGCCGGTGAGGGCGGAAACTTCGGCGAACTCGGTGTCGCCGCCGTAATCGGTGGTTTGCAGGCCCTGCTCGGCGAGCTGGGTTTTGACGCGCTCGACGTTGGCGGTGGCGAGGTCGCACTTGTTGATGGCGACGATGATCGTCTTGCCGGATTTTTTAGCGTGTTGGATGGCCTCGACGGTCTGCGGCATGATGCCGTCGTTGGCGGCGACGACGATGACGATGATGTCGGTGATGTCCGCGCCGCGCGCCCGCATGTCGGTGAAAATCGCGTGGCCGGGGGTGTCGAGGAAGGTGATTTCCTGATCGTTATGGATCACCTGATAGGCGCCGATGTGCTGGGTGATGCCGCCCGCCTCGCCGGCGGTGACCTTGGACTTGCGGAAGAAGTCGAGGATGGAGGTCTTGCCGTGGTCCACGTGACCCATGATGGTGACGATGGGCGGACGGTATTTGAGTTCGTTTTCGGGTTCTTCTTCCGGCAGTTCGGGCTCGGTGATGACTTCCTCGACCTTGTGGAAACCCTTGTCCTTGTCGCGTTTCTCACGCTCGAAGGTGAAGCCGTGCATCTCGCAGATGCGGGCGGCCACTTCCGGTTCCAGCGGTTGGTTGGGGCCGGGGAAAACGCCGATCTTGATGAGATCCGCGGTGATCTTGAACGGCTTGAGGCCAAGCCGCTCCGCCAGCTCGGGGATCATGATCGGCGGCTTGATGACAATCAGCTTGGGATCGTCGGGCGATTCGTCGTCATCGCCATCGCCTGCCGGTTCGCCGGTGACCGGCGGCGGGGGCGGAGAAACATCGGAGGCTTTCACCATCTGCGGGTCCTCGCGGTCGAGGATTTTGGAAATCGAGCCGAGCACTGTCTTGGGTGCGGCACCGGTTTTCTGAACCTTGGGCTTCTTCTCCTCGGAAAACAAATCGAGCGCCTCGTTTTTGGCCTTTTCCAGCTTGCTGGGAGCTGCGGCGGCCTCGGCCTCCAGGCGCTGGCGCTCGCGGCGTGAGATCTTGCGGTTCGAATCGAGCAGGTCGAGAACCTTGTCTTCGTTTTCTGGTGAGCTGTCGCTTTTTCCGGGCATTCGGCTGTTGTGCTGGGTTCGATCGGTTGTTGATGCGGTGGGTATGCTCCCGATGGGACGGGATCTCACTCATCGGCTGCTGCGGCCTGCGCGTCGGCGACGAGTTGCCGGGCGCGGTCGAGAATGGGGGCGGCTTCCTCGGCACCGATTTCGAGGGCTTCGCCGATGTCCTCCTCGGACATGCCGACGATGTATTCCGGGGCGATGCCGCCGGCCAGCGTGAGTTTTTCGGCGAGTTCGTCGGAGATGCCGAGTTGTTCGCCGAGCGTGTGGGCGGCGCCGCCGATCTTTTCCTTGAACTGTTCTTCCTTGGATTCGTCGCGGCGGACCTGGACGTCCCAGCCCATGAGGCGGGAGGAGAGGCGGGCGTTCTGGCCCTTGCGGCCGATCGCCTTGCTGAGGTCGGCCTCGTCCACGGTGACGTGGACTATCTTGTTTTCCTTATCGACGGTGATGGATCGGAGTTCGGCGGGCTTGAGCGCTTCGCGGATGAATTCCTCCGGGTCCTCGCTCCAGCGGATGATGTCCACTTTCTCGTTGTTGAGTTCGCGGACGATGTTTTTGACGCGCGCGCCGCGCATGCCGACGCAGGCGCCGACGGGGTCCACCTTGGGGTCGGCGCTCCAGACAGCCACCTTGGTGCGGAAACCGGCTTCGCGGGCGATGCCGCGGATTTCCACAGTGTGGTCGGAAATTTCATTCACCTCGGCTTCGAACAGCCGGCGCACGAAGTTCGGGTGGCTGCGGGAAAGGATGATTTCGGGGCCGCGGCCCTCGTTTTCCACGGCGAGCACGTAGCAGCGGATGCGGTCGCCGATGTTGTAGTCCTCGCCCTGGACGCGCTCCTTGTTGGGCATGACGCCCTCGAACTTGCCGAGGTCGATCATCACGTCGTTGCGCTCGAAACGGCGGACGGTGCCGGAGACCACGTCGCCGGCGCGATCCTTGAACTCCTCGTAGATCATTTCCTTTTCCGCCTGGCGGAGGCGCTGCATCATCGTCTGCTTGGCGGTCTGCACGGCGATGCGGCCGAAGTCCTTGGGCGTGACGTTGAACTCCAGCGTGTCGCCGGGTTGCGCTTCGGGCATCTTCTTGAGCGCGGTGCTGAGCGGCACCTCGTTGAACTTGTCCTGATAGTCCCCGTCGGGCACCACGTTGAGCGAGGCGAAGATGCGGGTCTCGCCCTTGCGGGTGTTCACGTCGGCGCGCAGCGTCTCGATGGCATCGGCACCGGGGACCATCTTGCGGTAGGCGGAAATAAAGGCGAACTCCAGGGCGGCGACGACCTTGTCGCGGTCGATGCCCTTTTCCTTTTCGTAATATTCGATGAGAGCGACGATGTCGTTGGTCATGGCGGACGGATTCTGCGGGCGCGGCTTCCGAGTTCCGGAGACGCAAAAGAGTGGGTGCGAGACCCACTCCTTACTTTCGTCAGAAGCCGTGCGGGGGCTAGCTCTATGGATCGCGGATGGGCCATGCAAGCCCAAATCCGGCGCGTGCGGCATGTGGGCACAGGACGGATTTTCCGGTACCCTGAAGAATCTTCATTTTTGCCTGTTGTTTGCTTCGTCAACAGGGATCCACGCGACAAGGGCGTGATCGAATCCCGGGGACGGCGTCATTGCGTCACTCCATCTGCAGCCACCTGCTTGCCAACGAGTCGCACGACGGTTCTCGCAGACCCTTGTAAACACCTTGTTTCGAGGAAAAAATGCCGCCGGATAACCCCGGCTTCGACTTCCCTGGCTCCTCTTTTCTCCAGGCAATCATGAGTGGCTGTCGCGCGTGGCGCGCAGCTTGCCGGGCGATGTGCCGTAAACCTTGCGGAACACGCGATGGAACTGCGAGAGCGACTGGAAGCCGGATTCGTATGCGATTTCGGTGATGCCCCGGCCGCTCTGAAGGATCAACGTCCTGGCATGTTCCACGCGCACCTGCGTCAGATACTCACGGAAAGTGAGGCCGGTGGCATGGTGAAAGAGGCGTGACAGATGTCCCTCGCTTACTCCGCAAGCACGCGCCACTGCCTTCAGGGTCAGGTCTTCGGCCAAGGCCCGGGCGCGGATGTGGCCGCAGGCTTTCACCACCGCTGGTGGCAGCACTCCCTCCGGGTCCGCCAACTGGTCGGTCACCTTGAGCGCGAGTTGCCGCGCTGCGAGGTGGGCGATTCGCTGGCATGCCTGCATGGCTTCCGGCGACATGACCGGCGAACGTTCCAGCAGCAGCCGCAGCGGCTCCTCATCCATCTCGATGCCGTGATGCCGCAAAAGATGGCGCGCCCTTCGCACCGATGGCGGGTCGGCGGCTTGCTTCAGGACACCGCCGAAAATGAAATACCCGGCGGGAATCCCGCTGACCCTCAGCGGGACCGCCGCTTCCTGCATGCCGGCATCGCACAATGCACAGGCGGGTTGCTCGGAGGCCTGCGCGAGCAATCCCTGCCGCAGCCGCGAGCACATCGCGCGCCCTTCCGGTCTCGCCTGCATGGTCCCGCAGAGCGGCGAGGACGCGCAGGCACCTTCATCGCCCATTCCCAACTCGTCCACCAACCACAGGCGCATTCCGCTCAAGCTTTCGAAGTCACGCTGGAAATCACGCAGTTCCGGCAGCTGTTTGAGCTTCAAATACAGGGCTTTGCGAATGATTCGAGGCATCGGGAAAAATCCTCCGTGGGCGTATCGCATCTGATGATATCATAAAATGCGAGTAAAAAGGCATGGGCTGCGTCGCCTGCGCCGTCGGGATGCCGCATGGTCACCGCGCAGCCGGGCAGATGAGATCCGGCCAACCACCAAGTCCATTCCCATTCCGATCATGACCATGTCAAAACACTGCAAAGCACTCAGTTTCCCGGTTCCCGCGGAAGCCGCCGATATTCTCGACAACGCACCCTCCGTGACGGTTGCCACCCGCAGCAGTCAGCTCGTCGAGCTGGCGATGCGCGATTCAGTGGGCGGCTGGCACGAGGTCGCCTACGATGTTCCCGGAAAGGGCCGGGTGGTGGAAGCTCGCGTCTGCCGCGCCAGGAACGGCATCAATGCCAACTATCTGGAACCCTACATGCGCCGCCGCGATCCGGACTGCATGGTCATCGGCGACGAACTGCCCACCGACAAACCGACCTATCGTGAGCGCTTCGGCGGTGACTTCTCCATCGTGCGCGAGGAGACCTTTGCCTGGCTCAAGACGCAGGAACTCGCGGTGTTCGCGTTCCATGCGGGAATGGTGGGGAAGGGGACCGACGCGCTGGTCATCGCGCCCGCCAACGCCGGCTTCTTCGCGCTGGGGCTCTCTCTCTTGCAGGGGATTCTCGGTCCGGACGAAATCCCGGAAAACTTCTCGCCGCGCGCCGTGATCTACGTCGCGCCGCCGTTCCGTCACACGCATTTCGACGGCCGGCAGATCGTGGTTCACAACCGTCTGGAATCCGCCCACGAGTTGTTTTCCTACAACCTCTACCCCGGTCCCAGCGCCAAGAAGGGCATCTACGGCGTGCTGCTCAATATCGGCGAAAACGAGCAGTGGGTCACCATGCACTGCTCCACCGTCAAGGTCGTCACCCCCTATGACAACAAGATCGTCATTTCGCACGAGGGTGCCAGCGGCGGCGGCAAGAGCGAGATGCTCGAACACGCCCACCGCCAGCCCGATGGCTCGCTGCTGGTCGGCCGCAACCTGATCAGCGGCGAAGAACGCCACCTCACATTGCCACGTGGCTGCGACCTGCGGCCCGTCACCGACGACATGGCGCTCTGCCATCCGACCCTGGAAAAAGGCCGTGGCAAGCTCAGCCTGGTCGATGCCGAGGACGCCTGGTTCGTGCGCATCAACCACATCGAGCATTACGGCGTGGATCCGCATCTGGAAAAACTCACCATCCATCCGCCGGAGCCGCTGTTGTTCCTCAACGTGCAGGGTCAGCCGGGTGCCACCTCGCTCATTTGGGAACACACCGAGGACGAACCCGGTGTGCCCTGTCCCAATCCACGTGTCATCATCCCGCGCGAAATCGTGCCGGATGTGGTGAAGGGCCCGGTGGACGTGGACATCCGCAGCATGGGAGTGCGCACTCCGCCGTGCACCGCCGAACAGCCGACCTATGGCATCATCGGGATGTTCCACCTGCTGCCGCCGGCGCTGGCCTGGTTGTGGCGGCTGGTTGCCCCGCGCGGTCATGCCAACCCGAGCATCGTCGCCACCGAAGGCATGTCCTCCGAAGGCGTGGGTTCCTACTGGCCCTTCGCCACCGGTCGCCGCGTCGATCATGCCAACCTGCTGCTCAACCAGATCATCGAGACTCCGGAAGTCCGCTACATCCTCACGCCCAACCAGCACATCGGCGCTTGGGAGGTGGGCTTCATGCCGCAGTGGATCACCCGCGAATACCTCGCCCGCCGCGGCGGCGCGCGCTTCACCGCCAAGCAGATGAAAGCCTCCCGCTGCCCGCTGC
Source organism: Luteolibacter sp. (assembly GCA_041686775.1). Lineage (GTDB taxonomy): Bacteria > Verrucomicrobiota > Verrucomicrobiia > Verrucomicrobiales > Akkermansiaceae > Luteolibacter. Next base: position 122,714 of record JAWLDG010000004.1, read on the forward strand.
TCGGCTACAATCCGCATAAAATGGTGATGGAGGGCCGCACGCTCGGAGTGTGGTTCTTCGAGGTGGACCAGCAACCGGAAGTGGGCACCGCGGCCTATGACCGCGGCGCGGAAATCCTCGAGGAATTCTTCCATCAGGAGCTGCCCCAGTTCCTCGTGCCCGATCTGCTGCCCACCGGCCGGAAAATCATCGAGTGCTGCCTGTCCGGCGGGACGCTGGACGACTACGAGAGCGTGCTCGGCATGCAGACACTCGAAACCGCCTGAAGACGATGGAAGGATTCGATCTCAGGCTCGGTCGCGGTCTCAAGCCGGCGTTTGACGACGCGCCGGAGCGTTTCCGCCGCCGCATCGACGGAGTCGATTACCTGCATCTGAAAGGACAACAGAACGGCGACCTATACATCACCCGCCACGGCTGGCCCTGCGCGAACTGCCTGCTGCCCGAACGCTGGTTCACCGGCGAGCAGTTCCGCAAACCGGGGCAGGCGCTGGCGGGTGCCACCGGTGCCGTTTATCGCGTGCCGGTGGCCCATCCGGCGAATGGACGCTTCGCGCTGGTCGTCAAGTTCAGCCGTTTCGGCCAGGATGTCGGCATCACGGTGGCGGATGAATTGATCGGCGACGCCGGCTTCATGGCCCGTGTCGATCATGCGGAATTCCTGCCGCCGTTCGAAGAATTCGGCAACCTGATGCGGCTGCGCCGGCAGTGCCGCGGCCGTTTCGTCACCAAGGCCCCGCTGGCGATCTACTCGCCGCCTACCCGCTACCTCGCCTGGCAGCTCGGCCGCAAACCGCACCTCCAGGGAACGTATGGCCGCCGCCTGCTCGCCAGCCAGGATGGCGGCGAGAACGTGGTCGAATACGATTGGGAGCGCATCTATATATTGCTTTACCGCTGGATGGACGGCGTCGATGCCGAGCAGGCCCATGCCGCCGGATACCTATCCCGTGACCGGATGGTCGATTGGACGCGGGATACGGCCGACACCCTGCGCGAACTCGGTTGGATGGTGCTCGATCACAAGCCGCGCCACCTTATTCTGAGGCCGCATCGCAAGACCCGCCGGATCCTCATGCGCCACGACCAACCCGTCTTCGGCCTGATCGATTACGAACTGCTCGTGCCGTTCAATAACCAATAACCAATAATCAATAATCAATCTCCAATATCACACCGCCATGCTCAACATCGCACTCTTCGGCCCGCCCGGCGCGGGCAAGGGCACCCAGTCCGAATACCTCGTCAAGCGCTTCAACCTGATCTATATCTCCACCGGCGACATGCTGCGCCGCGAAATGGCCGCCGGCAGCCGGCTCGGCGAGGAGGCGCGCGACATCATCGCCGCCGGCGGGCTGGTCTCGGATGAAATCATCGTCCAGATCATCGAGAAAACCATCACCGAGAACCCTCAGGCGTCCGGGTTCCTCTTCGACGGCTTCCCGCGCACCTTCGTGCAGGCCTACATCCTCGACGGGCTGATGATCAAACTCAACACCGCACTCAACTGCCTCATCAACCTCGACATCCCCGAGGACGTTTCCGTCGAGCGCCTGCTCAAGCGCGGCGAAACCTCCGGCCGGCTCGACGACAACGAGACCGTCATCCGCAACCGCCTGCGCGAATACCACGAGAAGACCCTGCCGGTGCTGCAATTCTATCAGGACAAGGGCCAGCGCCACGATGTGGACGGCACCCGCAGCATCGAGGAAGTCCGCGCCGACATCGTGCGCATCGTCCAGGGCGAACTCGACAAGAACCTCTTCAACCTCGTGCTCTTCGGCTATCCCGGCTCCGGTCGCGGCTCGCAGGGACTCGCCCTGGCGAAGCGCTTCGGTCTCGAATACGTCGCCACCGGCCGCATGCTCGACGAGGAAATCCGCAAGGAAAGCGAACTCGGCAGGCAGATCCAGGCCCTCTACGAAAACGGTGAACTGGTGCCCGATGAAATCGTCGTCCGCCTCATCGAGCGCAAGCTGGCCAATGCCAACGGATCGAAAGGATTCATCTTCAAGGGCATTCCGCGCACCCTGGTGCAGTCCTACATTCTCGACGGCCTGCTGCGCAAACACGGCTCGCAGGTTTCCATGTGCGTCGATATCGAACTGCCGACGCTCGAACTCGTCCGCCGGCTCGACGCCCGCAGCCGCACCGAGCGCAGCATGCCCTATGATTCAAGCACCGAAAAAATCGTCCAGCGCCTCCAGGAGCACGAACACAAGACCCTGCCCGTGATCCGCAAGTATCAGGAACGCCACCGGCTCGTCAGCATCGACGGCAGCGGCAGTTTCGAGGAAGTCTTCGCCCGGCTCTGCACCGAGGTGGAGGCCGCCATGCATACCTTGCGCTGAGAGGGGAGCGTCTCGGCTGGCGCGGGGCAGGGGATTGCGTCAGGATACCCGCCATCATATGAAACCCGATGGGACGGATGAAACGCAGGTGACGGATGGGCATCTTGCGTCGCAGAAGTCCCAGCCGTCCCAGCAGGCCGACGCACGCGCCTGCGCCGCCGGTTTTGCCTTCCCATGACAGTGCGGATCGTTAGTTTGCAGCCCCGAGGAACCCAACACCGTCCTTGTGGCCTGAGAAGATGAACCGCAAAGACACCAAGGATCGCGGAGGAGAGGAGGGTGAAACATGAAGCGCATCCTCATCATCGCCGGGCCGAACGGGGCGGGGAAGACCACGTTCGCTACCGAGTTCCTGCCGAACGAGGCCGACTGCCCGGAGTTTGTGAATGCCGACCTCATCGCCGCCGGCCTCAGCCCGTTCCAGCCCGACCGGGTGGCCTTCGCCGCCGGACGTTTGATGTTGCAGCGCATCGGCGAACTCGTCGGCGCAGGGAGAAGTTTCGCCTTCGAGACCACCCTCTCCACACGTTCCTATATCCGCCTGATCCCGCACTGGCGACGGGCCGGCTACCGTGTGAAGCTTTACTTCCTCACCCTGCCCGACCCGGATTTCGCCATCCGCCGCGTCGAGGAACGGGTGCGGTTTGGCGGACACGCCATTCCTCCGGCGACGATTCGACGGCGGTTCACCCGTGGACTGGAAAATCTGCGAAACCGCTATCTTGGGATTGTCGATGAATGGTCGATTTACGATGGTTCCCAAGATCCGCCGCGCCTGCTTGAAACCGGCGACAATCGTCCGCCCGACAACGTCATGGAAGACTCCGCCGAATATCGCACCCAAGGACAAGCTCCTCCTCCGGTGAAGCCGCTGGACGATCCCGATTTCATCGGAGCCGAGGCCGCCCTCCGTCGCGCTTCCGCCAAAGCCGTCGCCCGCGCCCGCGCAGCCGGTCTGGAACCTGTCGTGCGCTCCGGTCATCCCATGCCAGAAGCGTCTTCATCTTCCACTGCTCATTGATTTGACTCGGGCGCGCCACTCGCGCCCTCGCCCCTACGGGGCACGGCAGCCGCCAGCGGCGACCTGTCAAAAACGCCTACATGCCTTCGCCGTTTTTCCCGGCACTCGGCACTCGGCACTTGCACTTCTTCCCGCCACCCCGAATTCGCCCTTTGCATGGTGGGGAATCCTTCCTCTGCCAAAGCGCTTTTTTGACAAGCGCACAGGTATTTCACGGCAACCAAAGTTTTGTGAACAGCCTGTGAATGACTGTGAATCGCCTCACCAATGTGTCCTGCGGGACGCCACCCCCCCCGCATCTTCCCGGCATGCGCGTTCCAGCCGCTGCACACCTCTTGCAAGTGGCTTGCAGCGGTGTTCCAGCCGGTGGAATCACGTTTCCAGCCGATGGAGAGTCCTATCCACCCGCTGGCGACGCGCTTGCAAAGTGGGGAGTGTCGGCAAACCTGCCCGCATCTTCATCACACCCAGACGAACACCTAGGGTGATCCAGCCAGGCATCGAACACTGCGATTCAGACGAAAATTGAACCACGGATGGACACGGATGAGCACGGAATTGGATCGATTCAGGCGAAGCCCGCTCCTGTGAGTTCCGATGAGTGCCGGGCATCGTTCCGATGCCGAGTCATCCGGCGATCTTCTCCTCCATCCCAGTTTCATTCACACTACTTCGACGGCGACAGAGGTCATCTTCTCAACAACTGGTGGCGTGAGCTCCTATCTGTGCATCGAGCAGATGCTTAAGTTGTTGCTGGTGTGAACTTTTCATTTCCGAGTGGTGATCGTGTGCCACATGTGGCTGATCGGCTTTGACGCGCCCTGCTTGCACGCGATGTATGCTGACAAGCTGATGGAGCCCGCTTCGCGGAAGTGCCGAGTTTTCAGTTATCACTGAGAAGTACCCGTTGGCCCTTCTCAATGATCCAGCGGGCTTTCGCCGGAGGCGTCGCCGAGGTGTTCGAGGGTCTTGGGCAAAAACTTCTTGAAGCGGGTTTTGTCGATGGCCTTCATGTAGGCTTCCTCGGGAGATATCATGCCTTCGCGGAGTTTGCTCCAGATCGACTCGTCCATGAACTGCATGCCCTCGTTTTTGCCGCCGGTGATGACGTCGTAGAGTTTCTGGGTGGCGCCTTCGCGGATGATGGCCTGCACGGCGGGGGTGGCGAACATGATCTCGTGGACGGCGGTTCGTCCGGGCTTGTCCACGCGTTTGCAAAGTAGCTGGGCGACCACGCCGCGCAGCGAGGCGGCGAGCATGGTGCGGACCTGCGACTGCTGGTCGGACGGGAAGACGTCCACGATCCGGTCCACCGTTTTGCGCGCGTTGTTGGTGTGCAGGGTGCCGAAGACGAGCAGGCCGGTTTCGGCGGCGGTGAGTGCCAGCGAAATGGTGTCCAGGTCGCGCATCTCGCCGACCAGCACGATGTCGGAGTCCTCGCGCAGCGCGGCGCGGAGGCCGTCGGCGAAGGAAGGTGTCTGGATGGGGACCTCGCGCTGGGTGATGATGGATTTCTTGTTGGAGTGAACGAACTCGATGGGCTCCTCGATGGTGATGATGTGGCGGTTGAAGTTGCTGTTGATGTAATCGAGCAGCGCGGCAAGCGTGGTGGACTTGCCGGAACCGGTGGGTCCGGTCACCAGGACCAACCCCGAGCGCATGTGGCCGAACTCCTTGACGACTGCCGGCACGCCGAGGTCCTCGAGCGTCGCGATCTCGGTGGGGATCAACCGGAAGACCGCGCCGAGGCCGTTCTGCTGTTTGAGGTAGTTGCAACGGAAGCGCGAGTCCTCATCCATCTCGTAGGCGAAGTCGAGGTCGCCGGTTTCGAGATAACGCTCGAATGCCTTGGGATCGCAGATTTCCTCGAGCATGTGCTTGAAGTCGTCGCCGGCGAGCACGTCCTGCCCGGGAATCGCGCTGACGGCGCCGTGGACGCGGATTTTCGGCGGCTGACCTTCGGAGAGATGGAGGTCCGAGCCTTTGTTGGCGATGAGATAACGGAACAGTTCGTTGATGCGGGCCATGTCGGTAGGCGGTAGGCTGGAAGCGGAAGGAGGGAAGCGGATCAGGATTTGAAGAAGTTTCTCATCTCCACCTTGTCGGAGGCGCGGAAGAGGGCTTCTTCCGGGGTGATGACGCCGTCGATGTAGAGCCGCTTGAGCGACTCGTCCATGGTGATCATGCCGACGTTCTTGCCGGTCTGCATGATGCCGGGGAGCATGAAGGTCTTGCCTTCGCGGATGCAGTTGGCGACGGCGGCCGTATTGACCAGCAGTTCGAGTGCGAGCACGCGGCCGGAGCCGTCGGACTTGGGCACGAGTTGCTGCGAGAGGATGCCGCGCAGCGATTCGGAGACCATGATGCGGATCTGGTCGCGCTGGTCGGTGGGGAAGACGTCGAGCACGCGGTCGAGCGTGCGCGGGGCGTTGCCGGTGTGCAGGGTGCCGAGCACCAAGTGGCCGGTTTCCGCCGCGGTCAGGGCGAGCTGGATGGTTTCCAGGTCGCGCATTTCACCGACCATGATGACGTCGGGGTCTTCGCGCAGGGCGCCGCGCAGGGCCTTGCCGAAGGATTCGGTGTGGGTGTGGACCTCGCGTTGGTTGACGTGGCAGCCTTTGGACTCGAAGACGTATTCGATGGGGTCTTCGAGGGTCAGGATGTGGTCTTCGCGGTCGCGATTGATGAAATCGACGAGTGCGGCGAGGGTGGTGGACTTGCCGGAGCCGACGGAGCCGGTGACGAGAATCAGCCCGTTCTGGTAGCGGGTGAGGGGGATGATGTGCTCGACGGGCAGGTCGATATCCTCCATCGAGCGGATCCGGGTGTTGATGATCCGGAAGGCCATGTCGAGGCCCAGGCGCTGTTTAACCACGGAGGCGCGGTAGCGGCCGTTTTCCGAGGCATAGGCGAAATCGACGTCGCCTTTTTCCTGAAGTCGGTTCCACTCCGCGTCGCCGAGGAAGGAACGGGCGAGCCGTTGGGTGTCCGCGGAACTGAGCGGTTGGTGGTCCTCCCAGATGGGGGTGAGTTGCCCGAAGCGCCGCCATGCCGGCGGGAAGGAGGTGGCGAGGTGGATGTCGGAACAATCGTATTCGCGGCCGAGCGCGAGATATTGGTCAACGTGGTCGAGAACCTTGTGTGCGGACATATGGTATTGGCGGCGATAACAGGTGAATCAGGGAAGGGGTCTGGCTATCGGACGATCGGGTGATATCGTGGAATGCGAACGGAGCAAGAGATCTTTGAGGCGGCCGGCGAGCCATGCCTTGAGAAGCGGCTTGGCGGCGGAGAAAAGCATGGCGAGCAGGGCAAGCAGCAGGCCCTTGGATTTGGCCGGTGCATGTTTCGGCTTGCGGCGCAGCAACAGGCTGGCGGCCATGCCGGATACCAGCGAGCCGGCCATCCACCTGCCGGGGTGGCCGCCGAGCGAACTGCGCAGCCGCGCGGGAACGTCGAGATTCCGGCGCAGCTTCACGGCTTGGGTAGCCAGCCGCGAACGGGCGGCGGCCGCCTGACGGATCAGTTCCCCGATGCGTTTTTCTTCTTCAGAGTGTCGAGCCATTGACGGTCTTTTTCGAATTCGGCGCGTGTCAGGGGAAATGACGGTTCGTTGGGCTTGCGGCGGACGAACAGCGCGAGTGCGGCGATGAGGTGCATCACCGCGGCGGCGATGGCAAGCCAATGCCACGGCCATTGCGTGGCCGCGGCAAGCGCGCCGATGGCACCTGCGATCAACAGGATCCAGGTGAACAGCAGGCAAAGCGCGGCGGCGGCGATTTGCGCCACGCGCAGTGCGGCCTGCCTGGCCGAGGCGCGCGCTTCAAGCTGGATCAGCGCGATACGCGAGGCAACCAGCATCGCGATCGAATCCAACCAGCCGACAGGCTCGTCGGCGGGTGTCTCCGGGACGGTCGGCTGCGGGTATGGCTTCGGGTTGTCCGGGCTCTGGTTCATGCGGCTGCAGCAGGGTGCACCCGGATCGTGATCGGGGCCGTGCGGGATGAACTTGGCATCCTTCGGGGCTTCAGCGGCGGACGATCAGCCCGATCAGGAAACCGAGACCCAGCGCGCTGACCACGCATTTGGTGGGATTTTGGCGGATGTAATCCTCGGCGGTGACGTGCAGTTCGCGGGCCCGGACGCGGGTGTCCTCCCACTGGTGAGTGGCGTTTTCCTTGAGGTGCTGTGCCTTGGTGGTGGCGCGCTCTTTGAGTTCGTTCGCCTTGTTTTCCGCGGCGTGGACGAATTCGCGAGCCTTGTCACCGGCGGCGGCTCGCAGGTCGTTGGCGGCCTGGCCGATGGACGGATTTTGGGTGAACCCGGCTTCCGGATCGAGTGGTTCGTTAGTGGAGAATGGATTGGACATGGCTTGTGGGAGTTGTTGACGCAATCTTCATGATCGCGCCGCTACAAGCGATTGATGACATCTTACGCCGGACGGCGCAAGGGGCGACTTGCACAATTCCCGCTGTCATTGCGGATCGGGGACGATTTTCGCCTTCGGCGGATCGCGGAGCAGTTCCTGCTGGCGGGGGGATGGATCGCTGAACATCACGTTTTCCCAGACCGGTTTTTGCAGCGGACCGGTTCCCCGGAATTGGAACATGCCATAGAACGGCCGCAACGGCAGGGTGATCAGACCGAGCAGTCCGCGCGCATTCATCCTCATGGTCATGTCGATGGTGCGCCGGGACAGGTCCACTTCGCCCTCACCGGCGAAATTGAGCGAGGTGGTGGAAGTGTGGAAATCGTTGCTGCGCAGCATTCCGTCTTCGATGCGGAAGGTGCAGAAGGCGTTCTTGGCCCGCTCGAATCCCGCGCGGCGGTCCTGCAGGACACCGCTGATGAGCGGACTGAGCGGTCCGAAGATGGGAACCGAGAAAAGTTCGGTTTTTTCCAGGGCGAAAAGCCCCTCGCCGTTCATGGTTTCCACTTTTCCGCCGGTGATGCCGAACTCGATGCGGCCGGTGAACAGTCCGCCGTTCTTCATCTCATGGCCGTAGGCGGATGTGAGTGCGGCGAGATCGAGTTTCGTCCAGGTGATTTCGCCATCGAGCCTGCCGTCCGCCTGTTGGACGAAGCCGGCGGTGACCGGGCCGTCGAAAGCGTTGAGCCGCAGATCGTCCACGAACACCTGCGGTCCGCTCACGCGCACCTTGCCTACGGGGCGTGAAAGCGTGAGATTCTTGCCGAGGAAGCGATAATCCGCCGCCGCCGCGGATTCGAAGGTGACATCGAGCCGCGTGCGTCCGTCCCGGGTGACGTCCACCACGCCGCCGCCGGTGAGCGCGGGCGGCCTGTGGAAACGGTAGGATTCCAAATGGTCGGCGAGCTTGGTTGCGAACAGCCGCACCAGCGGGGCGGCCCAGATGTCTCCTGCGACGTCCTCGACGTACACCAGTTTTTCCGCCGAGTCATACCTGACCCGGCCGACGCGTGCGGTCGTCTGCCGGGGACCGCCGAAGTCCCGGCGCAACTCGTAATCGCCGTGATCGAACACGACGGTGCCCGCATAAAAATCGAGTTCCCGGTGACTCAATGCCAGGCGGCATTCCGCCGAAGCCAGCGGCACGCCGCGGAACTTGAAATTCTCCGCGGACCCGCTGCCGGTGTATGCCCACGAGTGGCGGTCGGTGGCGTCGAAACCGCCTTCGAGGCGGATGTCGAAAGCCGCACCCTCGCGAGGCTCGAAATCCCCGATCACTTGCTCCAACGGCTGGCCGGTGAAGAGCGGTTGGTACACGCCGGACGGCAGCGTGCTGTGCAGCGCCATCCGGACAAACGGCCACTGGATCATCGCCTTGCCGGAGGCGGTCCCATCCGGACGGACCAGACGCATGTCGCGCAGGTAGAGACCGTCGTCGCGCCAGGCGAACGAGCTTTCCACGAAATCGAAAAGCAAGCCCTTCAGCATTACCGATTCCGCATGCAGACGCCCGGTCGTCTGAACGTCCGGCCTGCCGTTTTCTGTGATCCGGAATCCGCCCTGTGCGTCGATCGACTGGGCGCCGCCGATGACAATCTGGCCGGGGAGCGGGGGCAGTTTGAGCCAATGGGTCAACATCGGCTCGATCTCCAGGGTGCTGGTGACGTCGAAGCGCCCTTCGCGGCCCGGGATGTCATAATCGAGCCGCCCGTGCAGGTGCCCGCGCGAGTCGGTCGCTTCGATGCGCGTGACGGTGAGCAGTTCGCCGAGAATTTCCGCCTCGGCGGACAAGGTTTCGAGGCGATGGCCGTGTTTCGCGATGTCGCCGGCTTCCAGCGACAACTTGGCCTCGAGCGAGTCGCGGCGGTTCGCGTCCGCCGCCAGGAAAACGGTGAGCCGCGGCGGCTCGGCGGAGTCGAATTCCCAGCGCGCGAGTTCCTCGAAGACCTTGGCGAGCAATTCCCGGCGCTTGCCGCGTTCCTGCGCGCTGTCACCGCTTTTTCCTGTCGGTTGGCGGCCGGTGAGGCGGGCGTTGAGGGATACGTCGATTCCCGAGACCCGGCCGCGCGCGTCGCGGATTTCAAAGCGGTTTCCGCCTGGCATGAGCAGGGTGCCGCTGGCGTCCTCCACCAGCAGCGATCCGGCTTCCGGTCGTTCCGCGTCGATCGGCAGCGTAAGGCTGGCGTTGCGCAATCCGATCTTGTTGAGGCGCACCTCGCCGCGGGCGAGCTTGGTCTTGTCGATATCCAGCAGCACGCGTTCGAGGTAGGAAATCTGATTTCGCAGGGTTTCGTCGGAAAACACCTTCACGTCGGATGCCACCACGCCGCGCATCGGCAGATAACTCAGTGCCCCGATCCTCATGTGCAGTCCCTCGCGTGCGATTTCCCGCTCGATCCACGCCCGCCACGAATCCGGCAGTCCGGTCCGGTTGGCCCACCACAGCATGGTGCCCGCCGCGGCGACCGCCGCCGCCAGCAGCAGAAACGCCAGCGAACGCAGGTTGCGGGTGAGGTGCGGGCGATACATGCGGCTCGCGCAGCCTAGAGTGACTTCGCCGCGAAATCAACCGGCACCGTCGGAGGATTCATTCATTGCACGATGCCGGCCTCGCGGAACGAAAAATACGCCTGCCTGCCGGGCGAGGGACGGCCCACGATCACATGGTCCATGAATTTCACCTGCATCAGCGCCGCCGCATCGATGAGCCGGCGGGTGATCGACTCGTCGCTGCGGCTCGGCGACGGATCGCCCGAGGGATGGTTGTGCACCAGCACGAAGGCGTGCGCGCCGCGCGTGATGACCGGACGCAGGATTTCGCGAGGATGCGCCGGAGACTCGTTCACCGTGCCCACCGAAATCGTCTGCGTGCCCATGTGCCGAAGTCTCGAATCCAGCACCGCCACCATCACCTGTTCCTGCGCCAGATGGCCGAGCTGCGGACCGAAGTATTCGTAGATCAACTCCGGCGAATCCAGCGGCCTGAGATTGACCTGCTCGCGCGCCACCCGGCAGCCGAGTTCGAAGGCCGCGGCGAGCTTCGATGCTTTGGCGATTCCCATGCCGTGCTCCTTGGCGAGCTGCGACACCGGCAGGCTTCCCAGCGCACCGAGCGAGCCGTAGCGGCGCAGCAGATCGCGGCCCATCTGGATGGCGCTGCGCCCCTTGGTGCCGGTGGAAATGAACAAGGCCATCAACTCGGCGTTGTCCAGCGCCGCCGGCCCCAGTTGGGCGAGCTTCTCGCGCGGCCGGTCGCCATGCGGCATGTCATGGATGCGCCGGTCGCCGGGTTCGGAAATGTCCTCTGGTTCCATGATGCCTCACAGCCAAGCCGCCGCCGCTTCGTCGTGGCAAGGAGGAAATCCCCGCCGGTCCCGCGCCCGTACCGAATGGCGGACGAAAAAAGAAACTTGCCCGCGATGCGTCGCTTTCCTACTAGTTGCGCAGATCCGTCGCGCACGGATCGTTGCCCGGCACACCGCCGTTGTATGATTTTCCCGGAACGACACCTCACCCCGTCCCACGCCGCACCGCAGTGCGGCGGGCCATGCCACGTCGCTTGTTATCCATGATCCGGCGTCCGGCTCATCGTTCCACACCACTCTTCGCGGCACCATCGTGCAGCGGCTCCGGCCGTGCATGGCGGTTTCGCGTCGCATCCACCCATAGGAGGACACTGCCATAGCCAAGCCAAAGAAACAACAAAACAGGGGTCGTTATCGCGATATGACGCGCGTCAACGACCGGATCCGCGCTCCCCGCGTCCGCGTGGTGGCCCCGGACGGCCGCCAGCTCGGAGTCATGAACACCCGCGAGGCCGTTGCCAAGGCCCAGATGGTCGGGCTCGACCTCGTCGAGATCGCCGGTCAGGCGGACCCGCCGGTCTGCAAGATCATCGACTACGGGAAATACAAATACGAGCAGTCCAAGCTCAAGAAGCAGAAGTCCAAGAGTTCGACGCGCATGAAGGAGGTGAAATTCCGCGTCGGCACCGGCGAGCACGACTACAACATCAAGATGGGCCGGGCCGAGGGATTCCTCGACACCAACCACAAGTGCCGCTTCGTGCTCCAGTTCCGTGGCCGTGAAAACGCCCACAAGGACCTCGGTTTCGTGGTGCTCAACCGGATCATCGAGGATCTCAAGACCATGGCGCAGGTGGACCAGCCGCCGCGCCTCAACGGTCGCGCCGTCGCCATGATCCTCTCGCCGCTGCCGCAGCACCAGCGCAAGCGCAAGTTCCACCTCTTCCACGGCGAACTCATGGAGGAGGACGACGATCACGACGAAGAAGACGATCAGGAGGAATTCGACGACGAGGTGCCCGACGACGACGGCGCTGAGGAAATCGAATACCCGGCGGATGCTCCGGACGCCGTTGAGGCCGGCGAGCATCGGCCGGAATCCTGAGCGTCCGCCCACGACTCCGGCGGGGGATCTCCGCATGCTCTACCTCTTCGACATCGACGGCACGCTGGTGGACACCGGCGGTGCCGGCATGGCCTCCCTGGTGGAGGCCACCCGCGCGATCTTCGGCGGCGACGGGCCGGCCCTCGATCTGGCCGGAGCCACGGATCTCGGGGTGGTCACCGGCATCCACCTCCACTTCGGCGTCGAACCGACCCGTGCGCGGATCGATGAATATCTCGCGATCTATCAGGAACGGCTCGATTGGAATCTCGTCCATGGAAACTACAACGGACGTGTCATTTCCGGGGCGACCTGCCTGCTCGACGAATTGACCGGCAGGAACGGCACCGTGCTCGGTCTGCTGACCGGCAACACCGCCGCCGGCGCGGCCTCCAAGGTGCGGCATTTCGGGCTGGCATCGTATTTCGGATTCGGCGCTTACGGCTGCGATCATCCCGACCGCAACCAACTCGGCCCCATCGCCCTGAAACGCGCCGCCGCCCACGCGGGCAGTGATTTTATGGCGCAGGAAACCTGGATCGTTGGTGATACCCCCAAGGACATCGCCTGCGCACGAGCCATCGGCGCGCACTGCCTCGCAGTGGCCACCGGGTCCTTCAGTACGGAACAACTCGCCGCCCACGGCGCCGACCGCGTGGTCGAGTCGCTCGCCGATGCGCTGGCGTGGATCTGAAACACGCGAATGAACGTCGCCGTCGTTCATTATCACCTGCACGACGGCGGCGTTGCCGAGGTCATCCGCCGCATGCTCCCGGCGATGGCGGAGAAGGGGATTCGCCATGTCGTTTTCACCGGCGGCGATGAATCCAGCGAGGCATGGCACCGCACGGTCGAAGGTTTGGAATATGGTAGCCCGCCGCTCGCGGCGGAGGAACTGCTGGATCGCCTGCAAGCGGCGGCACTCGAAGCATTCGGCGCGCCGCCTGATGCCTGGCATTTCCACAATCACTCGCTGGGAAAAAATCCACTCGTCCCACAAATCGTGAATCTGCTCGCGCAAGCGGGCGAACGGTTGCTACTGCAAATCCACGACCTCGCCGAGGACGGACGTCCGGGCAATGCCCGCGATCTATCGGAATGCGGGCGGCTCTACCCCGCCGGGCCGTGTGTGCGTTATGCGTTTCTCAACCACCGCGACCGCGACCGCTTCATCGCCGCCGGGCTGTGCCGCGAACACGCGCATCTGCTTCGAAACCCGGTCGCGACATCGCCGCTCGACGCGTCTCCTTCAAGGCATCCGCGGTTGTTGGCCCCGGTGCGGGGCATCCGCCGCAAAAACCTCGGGGAATTGGTGTTATTGGCCAGCCTCGCGCCGCCGGGCACCCGCGTGGCCGTCACCCGCGCGCCGCGCGATGAATCCGCACGGATCATCCATGACGCATGGCAACGGTTCGCCGGAGACTTGTCATTGCCTGTGGATTTCAACGTGGTCGATCGCATCGCGCCCTCCGCGGATGCCGGCTGCTCGTTCGATGACTGGTTGAGGTGCTCCACCCACATCGTCACCACCTCCATCGCCGAGGGCTTCGGCCTGCCGTTTCTGGAAGCCGTCGCGCGGGGGCGTCCGCTGTTAGGCCGCGACCTGCCGCATGTCACGGAGGACCATGCGGCGGACGGCATCCGCCATTCGCGGCTCTACACCCAACTTCTCGTGCCCGCCGATTGGATCGATTCGGAAATCCACGATGCGCTGATGAAACGGGGGATTGATTCCACACATGCCGCCTGGGGAAAACAAGCGCCGCAAGATGCGTTGGCATGGATGGGGCATGACGATCATTTCGATTTCGGCAATCTTCCCGAGACACTGCAAAGACAGGTCATCCGCCGTGCGATGAACCCCGGCGAAGCCGCACGCATGAAAGTCCGCACCGCGGAGGGTTTGCACGGTGCCTGCGAATGGCTTGCAGGCGCCCTGGCAAACCGCGAACCGGACGCCGATCCCGCCGATCTTTCACCATGGTCGCCGGAAATTTGCAGCGACCATCTGGCCGCCATCTATCAGGAACTGCGTGCCGGGACCGGCGTCTCTCACGACACCCTCGATGCCGGACACATCCTCGACTCCGGCCTGCATCCGGGCAATTTCCACATCCTGACAGCCCCTACCGAAAACCCGGCCATGTGTTTCCGCGCCGTCGTCTTCGACGTTTACGGCACCTTGCTCGATGCCGCACCCGGCGGCGTGAAACCCGATCCGGCCGCCGACCCGATGCTGCGCGAGTGGCTGGCCGGGCATGGCTGCGATCCGCCGAAGTCGCCGAGCCATGCCTTACATCAGGTCGTGCTAAGGCACCATGCGGCGTCCGCGTTTCCGTATCCGGAAATCGATCTGCGCGTTCTGTGGCGCGAGGTGCTCGGCTTGCCGCCGGATCACGACACCACCGCGCTGGTGACCGGCATCGAAAAACTCTGGCATCCCACACGCTGGATTCCGGGGGCGGAAAATGCGATCCGCCGTCTCATCGCGGCAGGTGTGCCGCTCGGCCTGCTTTCCAACGCGCAGTGCCACACGCTCGATTCGCTCGGCGCGCTGGCGGGATGTTTCGAGCCGGACCTGACCGTGCTTTCCTACCGCCACGGCATCGCCAAGCCCTCGCCCGGATTGTTCGCCCTGCTTTGCGAACGTCTCCGCGCCCGCGGCATCGCGCCCGGGGAAGCGCTGTTCATCGGCAACGACCCGCTGCAGGACATCGCGCCCGCCGCCGCCGCGGGCCTGCGCACCGCGCTCTTCACCGGTCATCCCATGTCCCTGCGGTCCGGCGCTTGCGCCCCTGACTTCGTCGTCCGCGATTGGTCCGATCTGGAGGAGATCATCGAAAACGGGACATGAACCGCAACTTGCGCGCAGCACCGGCCGGATTATCGTGATCGTGTCAAAACGTTGCCCGGGATACCGGGGGGTGCCTGGGCAACCTTGTCAACGCCGCCGCCGGTGATGCCGGCGGCGGCGTCATGTTTCTTGCTGAAAACCGGCGCGCGTCGCACACTCGGCCATGCCTACGGATGAGCCATCGATCGTTGCCCGACTGCGCCAGGAAATCCTGCTGGCCCGCGAACGGGTCTATCACTACGGCACGCCCACGCCCATCGAACGGCTCGACCTGCCCGGTCCGGGGCCGGAAATCTGGGTGAAACGCGAGGATCGGTCGGCGGTCAAATCCTACAAATGGCGCGGCGCGTGCAACCGCATGGCCACGCTCGGCCCCGGCGAGGCGAAACGCGGCGTGGTCACCGCCTCCGCCGGCAACCACGCCCAGGGCGTCGCCCTGGGCGCAGCCCGGCTCGGCATCCGCGCCCGCATCCACATGCCGCGCTCCACGCCACGGGTGAAACAGGACGCGGTGCTCAAGCACGGCGGCGAATTTGTCGAGATCCGCCTCACCGGCGACA
This sequence comes from Luteolibacter sp., assembly GCA_041686775.1. GTDB lineage: Bacteria > Verrucomicrobiota > Verrucomicrobiia > Verrucomicrobiales > Akkermansiaceae > Luteolibacter. The sequence goes on from JAWLDG010000004.1 coordinate 138,339, forward strand.
GTTATGACGACGCGCTCGCCGCCGCGCGCGAGGACGAGGCGCAAAGCGGCGCGGTTTACATCCATGCCTACGACGACCTGCAGGTCATGGCCGGGCAGGGGACATTGGCCGACGAGGTGGTTCTATCAGGTCACGGCCCCTTCGACGCCGCTTATCTCCAAATCGGCGGCGGCGGCATCGCGGCGGGAGTTTCCACCTGGCTCAAGACCTATTGGCCGGACATGCGCGCCATCGGCGTCGAGGGCGTGGACCAGGCGGCCATGAAGGCGGCGCTCGAAGCCGGGCATCCGGTGAAACTCGAGCACCTCGACCTGTTCTGCGACGGCACCGCCGTGCGGCAGGCCGGCGCGCTGCCATTCGAGATCTGCCGCCGGACGCTCGACCACATCGAAACCGTGACCAACGACGAAGTCCGCCACGCGATGCGGGTGCTGTGGGAGGGCCTGCGCTGCATTTCCGAACCTTCCGGCGCGATGGGCCTTGCCGCCGTGCTCAGGGAGCGTGAAAAACTCGCCGGCAAGCGCGTGCTCGTCGTGCTCTGCGGCGCGAACATCGATTTCCTCCAGCTCGGCCACGTCGCCCAATCGGTGGGTGCCGCCAGCGAGGCGAGCCGCACGCTGCGCGTCCGCGTATCCGAAAAACCCGGCTCGATGCTGCGGCTGCTGGACACTTGCTTCGCCGGCATCAACATCGCCGATTTCCAATACGGTGTCACCAGCGAGACCGACGCCTGGCCGGTCTTCACCCTGACCGCCGACGAGGAAGCGGAAATCTCCGGCATGCCGGAGAAACTCACCGCCGCCGGCTACGAATGGCAGGACCTGTCCGGAGCCGAGGATGTCATGTTCCGCGCCATTCCGCTGCGCGGCGATCTGTTGAAACACCCGCTCTTCCTGCGACTCGATTTCCACGAGCGCCCCGGCGCGCTGCACGACTTCCTCGCCAGCCGGGTGAGGGGCAACGCCAGTTTGTGTTACTTCAACTATCGCCAGTCCGGCGAGCGCATCGGCCGCGCGCTCATTGGCCTCGATTTCCCCTCCAGCTACGAACGCGACGCCCTGCTCATGACCCTCCCCGCCAAGGGCGAAGGCTACCGCTCCTGCGAACCGGTGGACGAGGAAACCTGCCGACGGCTCACCGGCCGCTGAACGGTTCGATCGGTGGCGTTCGTGATAACGCGAAGTGAGACAAGTTATAGGTCCTACTGCTGCGTGTGTGCGAGATGGCTGTAGATCAGGCAGCGGTAGTTCGGCAGGTGGTTGGAGAAAAGCGTGCCGAGCCCCTCGACGTCGTTGCGCCAGTCGCGGTGCAGTTCGCAGGCCATGCCGAACCATGTCATCAACTGGCAGCCGGCGGCGTTCATCCGCGCCCACGCCGCGTCGCGGGTGGTCTTGTTGAAAGTGCCCGAGGCATCGGTGACGATGAACACCTCGTATCCCTCCTCGCGCGCCGAGAGGGCGGGGAAGGCGACGCAGACCTCGGTGACGATGCCGGCGATGATGAGCTGTTTCCTTCCGGTGGCCTTCACCGCGTTGACGAAGTCCTCGTTGTCCCAGGCGTTGATGTTGCCGGGACGGGCGATGTATGGGGCGTCGGGAAACATTTCCTTGAGTTCCGGAACCAGCGGGCCGTTCGGTCCCTGTTCGAAGCTGGTGGTGAGAATCGTCGGCAGTTCGAAGTATTTCGCGGCCGCGGCGAGGGCCAGCACGTTGTTCTTGTAGTCGTCCGGCGAGAAATCGTGGACGAGGTTGGTGAGGCCGGTCTGGTGGTCCACCAGCAGCACGGCGGCGTCGTTCTTGTCGAGTCGGTTGTATTGGAATGCACTCATGGGATTGCGGGGTTGGATGTGGATTCGATGAATCATCCTTCATCGATCCACCCACACTACCCCGCCGCGTGAACGGATGGAAATACTCTTTTCCATGGCTTGGCATGCCTTGCGGGTGGCCAACATCGCGCTCGATCCGCTCGACAAGGAGTTGGAATGCCCCGGCGGCCTGCCGCATTTCTCAAATCATTTTCCGGAGGAGGCAAATGCAGACCGCATGGACGGAGGCACGGAGTCAACGCCGCACGCAGGGTGCTGTGGGACCCGGGAGTTAACTACTCCCGGGGACCCGATTCTGCCACTGTTTTGTATGGTAGGTCATTCGATATCGTTGGGGATAGGTAGTTCCGCCATTGTTGATGCAATTGAGATGCACTGAATCAAGTCCGCCTTGTCATCTGCAATCGCCGTTGGGACTGCGGTGCACGCAAGCAAGATGCAGATGAGCAGGTGCTTCATATTCTTTGCCGAAACTTCTAGCTCATCCACGGCGGGGAGGGAAGCCCGAATTCAAACTGGAGCGCTACCCGCCGTTGGATGAAGCGTCTTGTTCGCTGTTAGTTTCTCTGGTGACGTCCGAATGAGACTTCTCAACACCATTCTCGAACTTCAGAAATTCGGACTGAGGATCACGAGGATTAGCGGGGACAAAGATCATCCGATTCCAGTTGTTCAGCTTCTGTGGATTGAAGTGGATCGTCTCAGTTCGTCCATCGGATTCAGCCTGAATATAAATTGTGCACCAAGTGTATCCGATCTTCGTTGTTACTGTCTGCCCATCAATTCGGACACTGCCATTGGTGTCATCGCATCGGGCTGAAACAACCTTCAAGCCTTCGGGCAATCGGATCACGATCTCGCCATCCCGCACGAGGTAATTTCGAACCGCTTCCCACGTAGGATAGCCCTCGCTGGCTGCAAACCCATAGCGCAGGCGCATGAGTAACGCTGCCGGAAGCACTATCGCCAAGGCTAGCAAGATGTAGATAGTGCGTCTCATTTCTTCAGCGAACAGGTTTTATTCGTATGACCTGCCGAGGTGATATCCGGCGACGATCACACAGGGGGCTTTTCACGCAAGGCATTGATGCTACATGGTTTTTATCCTCGCAGGCGCAGATATCAAGCGGGACATGGTGGTGGAAATCAGAGTGAAACGGGGCGGCCGATATCAGGGGTAAATGCTGAAAATCTGATCCGGCGTCGTTTCGCTATGCGGGACAGGTTGTTCCAGCCAGATTTTTAGAGAGGCGTCACTGGACGAGATGCGCGCCTTGGGATGGCCGTGACGCGAAGATCTGCGGGGTGATGTGGGTGGCTTCGGCGTATTCGCTGGCCATGATGCCGGCGATTTCGGCGGCTTTGCGGGATTCGCAGAGGGTGACGGTGGAGCCGCCGAATCCGCCGCCGGTCATGCGCGCGCCGATCACGCCGCCGTTGCGGCCGATCTTGCGGGCGATTTCCACCATGATGTCGAGTTCCTTGCAGGAGACTTCGAAGTCGTCGCGCAGCGAGTCGTGGCTGGCGGCCATGAGCGGGCCGAGGGTTTCGAAGTCGTTGCGGGCGAGCGCGGCGGCAGCGGCGATGGTGCGGGAAATTTCTCCGACCACGTGGCGCGCGCGGCGGTTGACGGGATCGCCGAGTTTGTCCCAGTTCGCCTGGACATCGGCGGCGGTGACGTCGCGCCACGACGCGCGGCCGAGCATGGCGAGTCCGTCCTCGGTGTTCTTGCGGCGCGAGGCGTAACCGCCGTCGTTGAGTTCGTGATGCACCATGGTGTTGGCGATGAGCACCGTGAGGTCGGGATTGTCGAAGGGGACGAGTTCGGGTTCGCCGGAGCGGCAGTCGATGAGGACGAGGCGGTTCGCCTTGCCGAAGGCGGATGCGAACTGGTCCATGATGCCGCAGGGGACGTGGGCGAAATCGTGTTCGGCTTTTTGGCAGAGCAGGGCTTTTTCCCGGGTGTCGAGGCGGGTGTCGAGCAGGCCTTCGAGGAAGGTGGCGGTGGCGAGTTCGAGCGCGGCGGATGAGGACAAGCCCGCGCCGCCGGGGACGGAGGAATGGATGAAGGCGTCGAAGCCGGGGATATGGTGGCCGCGGTCCTGGAAGCCGCGGATCACGCCGCGGATGTAGTTCGACCACTTCGGCGCGCCTTCCTGCTGGGGGACGGAGACGTCGAAAACGGCGGATTCGCCTTCGCAGGCGGTGGAAATCCGGGCCTCACTGGTGCCGTTGGCGGTGCCGGCGATGACGATGTAGCGGTCGATCGCGAAGGGCATGACGAAGCCGTCGCAGTAGTCGATGTGCTCGCCGATGAGATTGACGCGGCCGGGTGCGGCGGCGGTGATGGTGGCCTTGGACCCCAGGCTTGCCGTCAATCCGGCGGCGGCATCCGAGACGAGGTCGGTGAGGTTGGGATTGATCTGCAGCATGGGCGTGTGGGGTGGGGCTCGGTGAACGGCAGTGGCAGTCCACGACGCAAGCTGGATGATTCGTCCCGCCGGGGCAAGAGTCTGTCTCGCCGGGGGGCGGATTTTTGCGGCGGGTGGAATTGGGTTTCGAATCGGCGGCGGCAGCGGGTAGGGTCGGGCCGTGTCCGATGCGATGGACAGTCTGCGATTGCGGACCGACGGGAAATTTTTCCGCGCCGGAGGGGAACGCGTGGTGTTGCGGGCGGTGACCTACGGGCCGTTTCCGGGAGGCTGGCCGCGGGATTTCACGCCGGATTTCCGCCGCATCCGCGCGGCGGGATTCGACACGCTGCGACTCTATGAAATGCCGGATCGTGGATTGCTCGATGCGGCGGCAGCGCAGGGCCTGAGGGTGTTCGGCGGTCTGAGGTGGGGGCAGCAGCAGGATTTTTTCCGGCGTCCGGCGCTGCTTTCGGCTGCGCGGGTGGAACTGGCGCGCGTGTTGGTTGAAACCGGCGGCCATCCGGCGCTGGCGGGCGTTTTCGTGGCCAACGAGATTCCGGCGGATCTGGTCCGCTGGATGGCTCCGGCGCGGGTGCGGGAAGTGGTGGAGGAATTGATCGCGCTCGGCCGCCGGCATGCGCCGCGGTTGCTTTTCGCATATTCCAACTACCCGAGCACCGAATATCTGGAGCCGGCGAACGCGGATTTCACCGCATTCAACATCTATCTGGAGGATGCGGCGGCGCTGCGGAGATATGTCAAACGCCTGCATCATGTTTCCGGCGACCGGCCGCTGGTGATATCGGAGTTCGGTCTCGATTCGCGGCGCAACGGGATGGACCGCCAGGCCACATTGCTGCGCGAGGCGATGGAGATCTGTCATGAGGAAGGCTGCGCGGGTTTCACGGCCTATGCGTGGAGCGACCGTTGGAGGAACAACGATGCGGAAGTGACCGACTGGGATTTCGGGCTGACGGATCGCGAGGGATATGACAAACCGGCGCTGGCCGCGTTGTCCGGTGTGGTGGTGCGCGAGCTGCAGGAAGGGCCGGAGTTTTCGGTGATCGTCTGCACGCGCAACGGCTGGGATCGCATCGGCGCGTGCCTCGATGCAATTGCCGGGATGAAAGGCTGTTTCGAAACGATCGTGGTGGATGACGGTTCGACGGACGGCACCGCGGAGTTCGTGAAACAGGCGTTTCCGATGGTGAAATTGATCGAACTTGATCCCTGCGGGTTGAGCGCCGCGCGCAATGCCGGGGCCAAGGAGGCCACGGGCGAGGTGCTGGCATTCACCGACGACGACTGCGAGCCGGACCGCGAGTGGCTGATACGGCTGGCGAAGGTTCTAACAGACGAAGATTTCGCCGCGGTGGGCGGTCCCAACATCCCGCCGCCGCCGCGCGACTGGCATCAGGCGGTGGTCATTGCGGCCCCGGGCGCGCCAAGTCATGTGATGCTCGACGATGTGGAGGCCGAGCATTTGCCGGGCTGCAATCTGGCGGTGAGGCGGGATGCGTTCGAGGGCGTGGGTGGATTCGATCCGGTGTTCCACACGGCGGGGGATGACGTGGACTTCTGCTGGCGCTTGCGCGACGCGGGATTCCGCATGGGTTTCGCGCCGGATGCGTTTGTATGGCACCACCGCCGCACACATATCCGGGCCTATCTGCGCCAGCAATACGGCTACGGCGTGGCCGAGCGCTTGTTGATGGCGAAACACCCGCATCGTTTCACGCGCAACGGATCGGCGAAATGGACCGGCTGCATTTATGATGGCGCGCCGGTGCATGTCAGCGAGGGCGACGTGATCTATCACGGGCCGATGGGCACCGGGGCCTATCAATCGATTATTCACGAAACCGCGCGGATGAGGGCGCTGCGCGGGCGGCATGATCACTGGCTGGCACGGCTGACATTGGTGGCGGCCGGGTTTCTCGCGCATCACCTGCGGGGGTGGGCGCGGGCGCGCAGGGTTTTCATCTGGCGCGGGACGCTTGCCGACAAGCAGGCGCGGGGGCAGCATTTTACCGAGTGGAAACTGCCGGGTCGATGGCGCGAGGAGTTGTTGGATCAACTGCTATCTGATGGCTGGCGGTCATGCGGTGTGACCTCCGCATGGGATGTGGAAAAAGGCGGAGTGCAACTGCTGTTCGCCACCGAACGCGGTGAACATGGCGCAGCCAATACCTTGGCGCGCATGAGTGGCAACTCCGAGGATTTGCCGCCATGCGTGCGGCCTGCGTCAGAAGAGTGATTTTGAGATAACAAATGCCGCGGTGAGCAGCACCAGCAGCGCGAAGCCGCGGCGCAGCGTGCGTTGGGGCAGGAGGTTGGCGAATTTTCCGCCGACGATGACACCAGTGGCGGCGACGATCGAGAAGGTGGCGGCGAGTCTCCAATCGGTGGCACCCGTGCCGAGATGACCGACGAAGCCGGCGGCGGAGTTGCAGGCGATGATGGCCAGCGAGGTGCCGGTGGCCATGGGCAAGGGGAGTCGCGCGAATTTCACCAATGCCGGGACCAGCAGGAAACCGCCGCCGACGCCGAGGAAACCGGTCAATACACCCACGCCACCGCCGGCGAGCAGGCAGCGGACAGGACGGCACTCGGGCGCGGGTGCGACCGCGGCATCGCTGCCGCCGAGCATGCGCACGGCCACCACCACCATGAGGACCGCGAAGATGATCATCAGCGCCGTGGGGGAAACCAAGGGAGTGAGTCGGGCACCTGGGATGGCACCGGCGGCTCCGGCCAGCACGAACATCATTGCGGCCCGGACGTGCAAAGCACCCGAGCGCATGCGTTGGAGCGCACCCACCAAGGCGGCGCTGCCGACGACGAGCAGGCTGAGTGGCACCGCCTCGCGGGGAGGCACACCGGCCAGATGGACCAGCACCGGCAGTGTGAGGATGCTGCCACCCGCGCCGGTCAGCCCGAGCGACAGGCCGATCAGCACCGCCCCGAGCCATGCCAGCGGATTCATGGCTGGGAATCGGCCGGCACGGTGACTTTCCAGATCCCGCGCAGGTCGTTGAGGCTGTAGCCGCGGGCGCGGTCATCCGGGTAGGATTGGGCGATCGCCTCGCGGGTGGCGGCGGCGACATCGTCATCGCTGCCGTGGCATTTCAGACAGAGTGGCTGGGTGATGACGATCGGGATGCGGACGGTGGTGCTTCCATCGGCCGCCGCTTTCACTGAGGGTTGCAATTGGCGGCTGGCTTGGATTTCCGTGCGGAAATGATCGATGGCCGCCAAGTCGTCGCCGGTGGCTTCCTGCGCGGGATTGCGCGGGCGGTCGCTGAGGCGGACGATGTCCACGTTTTTGCGTGCGGCCACCTCGCGGGTGATTTCGCCGGCGCGCTCCGCACACACGGGGATGGCGGCGACGGGTCCGCCTTTTTCAAGTGCCGCGGCCAGTTCCGCGGAGAGCAGGGCGAAGGCTTCCTGTGCGGCTTCCTTGGCCACGGGCACGGCATCGGCACGCGGGGAAGGCTTGGCGGGTGTCGCCTTTTCGCAAGCGGGCAAAGCGAGGAGCAGACTGGCGGCGATGGTGCGTGTCATGTGGTGAGGGTGTTGGGGATGTCGGCGAAATCGCCGTCAACAAGGATCACTTCGATGCTCTTGGAGGCGAGGAATGAGGCTGCCATTGCGGCACGGACGCCACTTGCGCAATGGACGTGCAAGTGGCTTGCAGTGGGGATGTCATCCATTCGGGCGGCGAGCCGGGTGTGGGCAATGTTCACCGCGCCACGGACGTGGCGGGTGGCGAATTCATCCGCGCGGCGGACGTCGAGCACGATGGCGTCGCTTGTTAGATCGTGGGTGGAAATGCGACGGATGGTGTCGGTGAAATGCGTGGCCTTCAGCGCCTCGGCGGCGGGAATCCAGCCGTCCACGTGGTCGAGACCGATGCGAACCAGTTGTCTGACAGCTTCTTCCACCTGCTTGTCATTTTCCACGACTAACAGAATGCGCGCATCTTCATCGAGATAGGAACCGGCGGCGATGGGCAGGCTGCCGCCCTTGAGCGGCGCGAACAGAGCGTGCTTGAGATGTTTTTCGGCGAACGCCGCGCGGTCGTCGCGCAGGTCGAGGATCGCCGCCTTGCCGGCCCACTGGTCGAGTTCGGCGGCGGCAACGCGGCGGGGCTGCGGCAGTTTGCCATCGGGCAGCAAGGCGGGGCCGAGTTTGTTGTCGCGTTTCATCCGCGCGAAATAAAGCGGCGGTTCGGGCTGGCCGCTGAGGATGTGTTTCACGAAATCGTCCTCACCGGCGGTGAGCGCCTCGCGGAAGGCGGCGTTGAACTTGCGCTCGTAATCCATCACGCTCACCGGCACCGCGCCGAGCGACTTGCCGCAGGCGCTGCCCGCGCCGTGGGCGGGCAGAATCTGGAGGTGGCCCGGGAGGTCTGCCGTGGCGCGCAGGCTGGCATACAAGGTGCGCGCGCCCGGTTCCATCGCCCCGGCCTGGCCGGCGGCGCTTTCCAGCAAATCGGGCCGGCCGACGTCGCCGACGAAGATGAAGTCGCCTGTTAGAAAAGCCAGCGGCTCGTCCGCGCCGCCGCCGTGGTCGGTGACGAGGAAACTCATGTGCTCCGGTGTGTGGCCGGGCGTGAGCAATGCCTTGAACGTGATATTGCCGATACGGAATTCGTCGCCGTGTTTGAGAAACTTCGCCGCGGGCTGGCCCTTGGCCCACTCGAACTGCCAGTCGGGGCCGCCTTCCGCGGAGAGGTATGCGGTGACGCCGTGGCGCTCTACCAGATCGCGAGCGCCGCCCAGATAGTCGGCATGAATGTGGGTTTCCGCCACCGCGGTGATGCGGAGGTCGTTTTCCTCCGCCACTTTGAAATAGCGGTCGAGGTCGCGTTCGGGATCGACGATGATCGCCTCGCCCGTGCGCTGGCAGCCGATGAGATAGGCATTCTGCGCCAGCGCGGAATCGGTGATTTGTCTCAGGAACATGGTTTTTTGGGGTGGGGGATTTCACACGGAACAGGAGGTCACGTTGCGACCGCCGCACTCGACCTTGTTCCATGGCATCTTCGAGAGCAGGGTGGCGAGTCCGCACCAGCCGGTGGCCCCGGCCATGGTCAGGCCCGCGCCGAGAAACGCGGGCAGCAGCGCGAAATTCCTGTTCACCGTCAGCGCCAGCACCGAGCCAGTGAGCGCGAGCAGACCGATGATCAACTGCACCTGGCGCATCAGTGGCAGACGGTTGTGCGAGGAATGCTCCAGCGGCAGCCCGGCGGATTCCCAGGCCAGCACGCCGCCGTCGAGGATGGCGAGGTTTTCACAACCGGCGGCCCGGAGCTTTTGGACCGCCTGCTCGGCGCGCTTGCCGCTGCGGCAGATCACCACGCAGCTTTCGGCTCCGGCGGTCACCGCCTTGGCCAGCGCGGGATCCAGTTGGTCGAGCGGCATCAGGCGCGAGCCGGCGATGTGCATTTCCTCGTGTTCCACCGGCGTGCGGACATCGATCAGCGCCACGCGGCCGCCGGATTGGAGTTGGTCGTGGACTTGTTTGGCTTGGACTTTCATTGGTTTTGCGTTCGGGAGTTGGGGTTCACGCGAATGAACAAATAGCCACATATTCATACTTGCAACAAAATTTTTTCCGGCTAGTTTTCCGCCCGATGAAACTCGACGCGCGACAACTCGAACGGGTGGCGAATTTGTTCCGGGCCTTCGCCGAGGCCACCCGGCTGGCGATCATTCAGGAACTCAAGGACGGCGAGCTGACGGTTTCGGAAATCGTCGAGCGGCTGACCACCAGCCAGGCGAACGTTTCCAAGCAGCTCAAGCTGCTCCACGACGCCGGCCTGCTGACGCGGCGCAAGCAGGGGACACAGGTGCTCTACCGGATCGCGGACCCGATGGTGTTCGAACTTTGCCGAACGGTTTGCGACAAGCTCAACCGCGACGCGGTGAAGCCCGCCAAGCTGCGGTTTTAGCCGGAATCCGAAGTGGGTTCGTGCGATCAGGCGTTTGGGACCACACAGTAAGCTGAACGGAATTTACCATTTTCGACGAACGCCTGACAGTTTTTGACATCGTAATCCAAGGACCTTGGTCACGTGCGGTATGCGCGCTCCCTGTTATTCCCCGGCCGCGTCAACCTTCTCCTCTGTGTATTCCTTTTCCTCCTGATCGCGGCCGGGAGCCGGCTGCCGGTCCGCCTCCGGGGGGATGAAGGCGAAGTCGCCAAAGATCGGCAAATATTCCGAGCACGATGACAAGGGAGAGGATCTGGAGCGAGGTTTCCATGGCTTGCAACATGCCACTGTCGGGACGCCCGGCAATTCGTATTCACTGCGAAACAGGCATCGGGACTTAGGTTGTGAGCGGCGATTGGAAGGCTCGATGGATCAGGTGGCATGAACAGCGGATGAAGTGGGTGCGGCGTTTTTGGCGGCAGCATGACGTTTGCCACGAAACCCCCCCGGGACGTATGTCCCGGGGGGTTTGGTCTTGGCCGTGGGAGACCTATATTCAAATATATCAATCGTGGCTGACGGGCTCAAGCGAGTCGTAGCTACTGTCGCCTTGGAAAAACTCCGGGGATTCCTTGTCGCGACGGGTGTTTTCATTGCGCTGTGACTTGTTGCGGACACGGGTGCGGTCTCCGTCCACGCTGATCATGCGGGCGACGATGAGCGACTTGCCGTTCACTTTGGTTTTCTCGCCCTTCAGGCAGATTTCCGAGCCTTTCTCGATGTCGAGGTCGCCGAGGGTCGTGCCCTGGCCGAGATCGACGACGCAGGTCTTGCCGTTCTTGAGTTCCAGGCGGATCAGCAGGTTCTCCTCACGTGAGTCATCGCTGAGGCTGGTTTTCGAGAAATCCTTCACGGTACCCCTGATGGGTAAGTGTTGACCGGTATCCGGGCGGTTGTGCTTGCGGATGCGGAAGAGTTTGTCGTCCACCTCGATGCGGCTGGCGACCAATACGTCGCGGTTGTCGATGCGGGCATTGCGGCCCGAGACGCTGATTTGGTCGCCCTTTTCAAGGTCGAGATCCGAGACAATCAATCGGCTTCCGAGGCTGACCACTTCTGTTTCGTCATCGTTGAGGCGGATCCGTACGAAGGTGTGTTCGTCGAGATTGCCTTCACGGTTCTTGAGGTTGACATTCTTGAATCCGTCCACCGTGCCATTGAAGGATACCGTTTTCATCGAGTGGCCCTGACTGCGGTGGGCTTGTTGGTTGCGACCACTCCAGCCTTGCTGCTGGTTCTGACTCGTCTGCCGGTCGCTCCAGCCTTGCTGCGAATTCCGACTCGTCTTGTAGCTTTGGTTTTGCTGTTGATTCCTGCCCGCCTGGTTGCCGGTTCCGGCAGTCTGGCCATAGGCGTTGTTACCGGTGCTTTTGCCGTATTCGGCGGAGTTCGACCAGTCGTTGTTGTCCCAAGAGTCGGATCCGGTGGCTTCGATGTTGTTGCCGTCGGACCAGTCGCCCGGATTATACCATTCGTCCTCGTTGTATCCGACGGGAATGTTCTCGTCTTCCTGGGCGTGGAGAGGCAGGGCGGAGAGTCCTGCGAACAGGCCGATGTTCAGCGCAAACATGGTAATCTGCTGCCGGCGATGGAGTTTGTGTGGTGTGGGTATCGTTTTCATCTGTTGTTTCTTGTTCGTGTTGTATTTTTTTTGGGGTTGTTGCATCCGATCCACAACCTTGCGTGGCAGGGTTTGTCGTCCCGATTTGGATGGATCCAATGCGTTTGGCGGGACCTCTGAACCTGCATGCAAAAGCGGTGGAAACAATGGGGTGGAATCCCCACCACTGACCGGGGTCGTAGTGCATGGATTTCCAAATTTCCCCTGATTCATCGATAGAATCGATGAAAGCGCCGGGCAAAACGGCTTGAAAAAAAACAGTTCTTACAAAGAACAGTCAGCCACAGGTTCATTCCAAGCCGGACTCACGGGCGAATGGGCTCGACGACGTAGGCGTAGCGGTATTCGCGATCCATAAGACGGTATTGAGGGAGGGCGATGGAACCCCAACTGTCGTCACCGCCGACGCCCAACTGTGCGTGGTCCACGTTGAGGACGGTAACGGCGGGTGCGGGGAGCTGCCAACTGTAGTCCTTGCCGGCGAGGTCGGATTTGCCGTAGGGCCAGGCGTTGACGCTGAGCGGCCGGCCGCTCATGACGCGCAGGCCGAGACCGTCGGCATTGGTGATTTCGAGCCAGCGGACATCGACCTTGTTGCCGTTTTCCTGGGGCTTCGAGTAATCGATCCAGTTGTCCATGACGGTGGTTTGGTAAATTCCGAGCGGTTCGAATTTGCGGTCGGCGTAGGTGGGCTCGGGGCCGCGGCCGTACCATTGGATCTTGTGGAATTCGAGTGGTAGTTCCCATTCGGTGCCGACGCGGATGAGCTGGGGCAGTTTTTCGTTGGCCTGGTAGTGAAAATCGATTTCGACACGGCCGCTAGGTTGGATGGTGTAGTCGAGAATGACGTCGGCGCGGCCGTCGAGGATTTTGCCGGCGAAGGTGAGGTTGACATAGCCTTCGGACGCTTCGTTGACGGTTGGAGCTTGGATTTTCCAAGAGCTGGACGCGTCGCGCCAGAGGTTGCTGGCGCGCAGTAATTTGTTTTCGGGGGCTTTTTCGTCGGCGCTGTCGCGCAGACCGGCGCCGCGGTCGTTGTCGGTGGGGGCGCGCCAGAAGTCGGGCAGCGGGCCGCGGCTGACGAGGTCCTTGCCGCCGACTTTCCAAGTGGCGATGGACCGGGATTTCCTGTCGAAGACGATTTCCCAGTCATGGCCGGTGAGCTGGATGGAGCGATCGGTTTCGGAGACCTTGATGCGGGCGTCGTAGGGATTGTTTGCCGGAATCGCAAACGTGCCGCCGAGCAGGAACTGGGCGTGGGCGAGTTCGTAACCGCGCTCCCACCAGAGGCCGGCCTCCCTGGTGCGGAAGGAGAGAGTGAGGATGGATTCCACCGCGGGATCCGTGGCGCGGGCTTCGGCGGGGACTTCGAGGGTCGTCCGTTCGCGCGGCGCGGTGGAAGGAAGATCGAGAGTGCCGTTGCGGACGGAAGCGCCATCCTCTAACAATTCCCAGTGAAGGGTGAGTTGGTCGGCGAGGTCGGTGAAGTCGTGACGGTTGAGGATGCTGATGGTGGTGGCGTCGTCGCTGATTTCGGTGAAGACGGGTTGCTGGACGAACTTGAGCGCGCGCAGCCCGGGGCGCGGTTTCATGTCGGCGTTGAGCACGCCGTTCATGCAGAAGTTGTTATCATGGTATATGTCGAGGCGGTCCTCCCACCAGCCGCCATAGGCGAGGAAATCGGTGCGTCCCCACGGGTCCTTGTGGCCATCCGGGACGGGCTGGCGGATGCCCTGGTCCATCCAGTCCCAGACGAAGGCGCCGGTGACGCGGGGGTTGTTCCAGATTTGATCCCAGTAGGCGTCGAGGTTGCCGTTGCTGTTGCCCATGGCGTGGGAGTATTCGCAGAGCATGAGCGGGCGGGCGGGCTTCCAGTGTTCGAGTTCGCGCCCGATGCCGGCGGCCTTGAGATACATGAACGAGAGGATGTCGGTGGCCTTGCCGGCGGCGTCGTGATAGGTGGCGTTTTCGTAGTGGACGATGCGTGACGGGTCGCGCTGTTTCGCCCACTCGTAGCTGGCGGTGGTGTTGGGACCGTCGCCGGATTCGTTGCCGACCGACCACATGACGATCGACGGGTGGTTGATGTCGCGCTCGATCATGCGGCGCATGCGGTCGATGTGGGGTTCGCGCCACTCGGGGCGGGTGTTGATGGGGGTGCTTTTCTCGCGGCCGAAGCCGTGGGTTTCGAGGTTGGCCTCGTCGATCAGATAGATGCCGTGGAGATCGCAAAGGCGGTACCACTCGGGGACGTTGGGGTAGTGGGCGGTGCGGACGGCATTGAAGTTGTGCCGCTTGAGCATGCGGATGTCGCGCAGCATGGCTTGGGTGGAGACGACATGGCCGGTGTCCGGGTGGTGCTCGTGGCGGTTGGCGCCCTTGAGGACGACGGGTGCGCCGTTGACCAGAAAGACGGCGTCCTGGATCTCGACGCGGCGGAAGCCGATGCGTTGGGCGATGACTTCCCAGACGGTTTCCTCTTCGATGACGGTCAGGACGAGGGTGTACAAGTTGGGATGCTCGGCGCTCCATGGGCGGGCGTTTGCGAGATTGATGGTGGTGGAGGCGCTTCCGTCGCGGGCATCAAGGGTCCGGTTCATGGTGTTGCCGCTGGCGGGGTCGATGAGTTCGGCCTTGACCGTGGCTCCGGGGGTGGCGGTGATTTTCAGGCCGAGCGAACCGTTTCCAGTGGCGGTGTCGAAGTCGCCGATGGCTTGGAAGTTATGCATTCGCACGGGTTTCGATTGCCATAGATAAACATCGCGGAAGATGCCGCTGAGCCGCCAGAAGTCCTGGTCTTCAAGATAGGAGGCGTCGGACCAGCGATATACTTCCACGGCGATGTGGTTGGTGCCGGGGACGAGGTGTTTCGAGATATCGAATTCGGCGGGGGTGCGGCTGCCCTGGCTGTAGCCGGTTTTCCGGCCGTTGACCCAGACGTGGAACGCGGAATCGACACCCTCGAAGTGGAGGAAGACGGGGTCTTTGCTTTGCGGTGACCATTTCCAGTCGGCGGGCAGCGTGAAAGTGCGTCGGTAGGAGCCGACGGGGTTCCATTCCCGGGGGGCGCGGAATTCGGAGATGTCGAACGGGTATTTGATGTTGGTGTAGATGGGCGTGCCATGGCCGTGCATCTGCCAGTTCGAGGGCACCGGGAGGGTGTCCCATGCCGCGTCGTCGAAGGTGGGTTGGTGGAAGTTTTCCGGCCGTTCGGCGGGGGAGGGGGACAAGTGGAATTTCCACTCGCCGGCAAGCGTCAGGTAGCGGGACGAGCGCTTCGGTTGGTCGAGGTGTTCGAGGGCGCTGTCGCGGTCGGGGAAGGGGATGAAGCTGGCGCGGAGCGCTTCGGTGTTGATCTGAATGACCGCGGGATTGTCCCACTCGGGGAGATCTTCGGCATGCGATGTCGTCAGTGAGGCGGCGACGAGGATGGCCGGCAGCAAGGGCAATAGTTGCGGGGTTTTGGCGATCGGGTTCATGATGTGTGTACAGGTAAAGCGATCACATCCGGCAATGATTGTGGATAATATTTCGGGGGGGGCCGTCTGATCGATGGATGGAACTATGGCCGGACGCCGATGCCGAGCAAGGTCTGGAAATAGGGGGGCGCGGTCTCGCGGTCGGCGACAATCGTTTCGATGCCGGTAAAACCCGCCCGTTCGAGCATGCCGGCAAGTTCGCTTTCGGCGAAACCGAGCCAGCGGTCGGCATAGAGTTCGCGCGCTTCCTCGAACTGGTGCTGGACCAGGTCGAGCACGATCAGCCGGCCGCCGGGCTTGAGGACGCGGAACGCGGAATCGATGGCGCGTTGTGGGTGTTCGGCGTGGTGCAGTGCCTGGCTGAGGATGGCGAGATCGAGCGAGGCATCGTCGATCGGCGGCTGCTCGATGTCGCCGAGGCGGTATTCGAGGTTGGCGAGACCGTTTTGTTTGGCGAGCGACTGGCCGTATTCGACCATTTTCGGCGAGAGATCGACGGCGATGACTTTTTCGGCGCGCTGGGCGAGGAGTTGCGAGAGCGTGCCCTCGCCCGCGCCGAGATCGGCCACGGTGCGATAATTGAGCACCTTGAGCAGGGCCTCGGCCAGCGCTTTCCACGAGCGCCCCGGCACGTAGTCCTTGCCGAAACGGCCCGCGAGTTCGTCGAAATACGCGCGGGTGCGGTCGCGCCGCTTGCGCAGCAGGTGGCGCAGCGCGGTGCGGTCTGTGGCGAGTTCCGGCACTTCCTCGGCTGCCTTGCGCGCCAACTCCATCAAGTCCGCTGGCGCGACGCAGGAGTAGATGTTGTTCTTGCCGCTGCGCTCGTCGCTTGCCAGGCCAGCCGCCTTGAGCAGCGAAAGCTGGGTGGAAATCCGGCTCTGGCCCATGCCGAGGATTTCCTGAAGCTCGACCACCGACAGCGCTTCGGTGCCCAGCAGCATCAGGATTCGCAGCCGGGTTGGGTCGGACAGCAATTTCAGGGATTTGAGGATTGACGGCATGGCAGGTCGGTTTTATCAACGCATCACGATTTGACGATACGAAAATCAACCAACCCCATGAACTCCTACATTTTTTCCTCCGAATCCGTTGGCGAAGGCCATCCAGACAAGGTTTGCGACACGATTTCCGACGCCATTCTCGACGCCTGCCTCAAGGTGGATCCGAAAAGCCGCGTGGCCTGCGAGACCTTCGTTAAAAGCAACATCGTTGTGGTGGGCGGTGAAATCACCATCCCGAAAATCGGCCAGAAGCCGATCGGCTCGGTGATCAACATCGAGACGGTCATTCGCGATGCGGTGCGCGGCATCGGCTACGTGAATGACGACGACGTTTTCCACGCCGACCGGATTTTCATCAACAACTACCTGACCACGCAGTCGCCTGACATCGCACAGGGTGTGGATGACCGCAAGGCTGACGGGAAGAAGCACGCCGAGCAGGGTGCCGGCGACCAGGGGATCATGTTCGGTTACGCCTGCAATGAAACGCCCGAGCTGATGCCCGCGCCGATCATGTATGCACACCGTCTCGGCCGCGAGCTGACCCGCATCCGGAAGGCCGGCAAGCTCGCCAAGTGGTTGCGTCCCGATGCCAAGTCGCAGGTCGCCGTCGAATACGTCGATGGCAAGCCGACGCGCATCGTCAACGTGGTCATTTCCACCCAGCACGCGGCGGATGTGAGCCACGCGACCATCGAGAAATTCTGCATTGAGCAGGTGATCAAGAAGGTGCTGCCGAAAAACATGCTCACCAAGCAGACCGAGTATCTCATCAACCCGACCGGCAAGTTCGTTGTCGGCGGTCCTCAAGGCGACTCCGGTCTCACCGGCCGCAAGATCATCGTCGATACCTATGGCGGGATGGGTCGCCACGGTGGCGGCGCGTTTTCCGGCAAGGACCCGTCGAAGGTGGATCGTTCGGCCGCCTACATGGGCCGCTGGGTCGCCAAGAACGTGGTGGCCGCCGGACTCGCGACCAAGTGCGAAATCCAGTTCGCTTACGCCATCGGCCACCCCGAGCCGTTGTCGATCCACATCGACACCTTCGGCACCGGCAAGGTCGGCGACGAGAAAATCCTCGCCGCCGTGCTCAAGGTGTTCTCGTTCAAACCGGCCGATATCGTGAAGCAGCTCAAACTGCTCCGCCCGATCTACAGCATGTCCACCAACTACGGCCACTTCGGCAAGAGCGACAAGGAACTCACCTGGGAAGCCACGGACAAGGCCGCGGCTCTCAAGCGGGCGGTCGGGTAAGACGCAAGACTGCAAGACACAAGACGCAAGAGAAGAATACGCCATGCCATTGCATCACTTTGAGGATCTGGAGGTGTGGAAGCGCAGTTCGAGGCTTGCAGTGGATGTCTTGCAGTTGATCGATCCTATCAGGCTATACACCCTCAAGGACCAAATGGCGCGGAGTTGCATCTCCGTGCCATGCAACATCGCCGAGGGCGCGGAGCGCGAAAGCGATAGGGAGTTCCGCCGTTTCCTCGCGATTTCGAAAGGCTCCGTCGGCGAACTCCGCACCCAACTCTACATAGGTTTGGCCGCAGGTGTTTTCACCAATGAAGCCGCCATGCCGCTCATCAAGGAAGCCAAGGAAATCGGTTCCATGCTCGAGGGTCTCCGCAAGCGCCTCATCGGTCCCGGAATCATCAACAAACTCCTCTTCGTCTTCTTCTGAAAAAGCCACTGGCAAGCCACTTCTTCATCTTGTGTCTTGCGTCTTGAAGTCTTGCGTCTCTCTCCAATTCACCAACCACACAACCACCACCATATATCATGAGCTTCACAGATTACAAAGTAAGAGACATCGGCCTTGCCGAATTCGGAAGAAAGGAAATCGAGATCGCCGAGCACGAGATGCCCGGGCTGATGGCGACCCGCGAGAAATATGGCAAGGACAAGCCGCTGGCCGGCGTGCGTGTCATGGGCTCGCTGCACATGACCATCCAGACCGCGGTGCTCATCGAGACGCTCAAGGAACTCGGTGCCGATGTGCGCTGGGTTTCCTGCAACATCTTCTCCACCCAGGACCACGCCGCCGCGGCCATCGCCGCGGCCGGCACACCGGTCTTCGCCTGGAAGGGCGAGACGCTGGAGGAATACTGGTGGTGCACCTGGCAGGCGCTGCAATTCCCCGGCGGACTCGGACCGCAACTCATCGTCGATGACGGCGGTGACGCCACGCTGCTGATCCACAAGGGCTATGAAATGGAGAACGGATCCGACTGGATCAACACCCCGTCCGGCAGCCAGGAGGAGCAGGTCATCAAGAACCTGCTCAAGGACATCAAGGAAAAGCAGCCGGGTGTCTTCCACGAGATCGTCAAGGAGTGGAAGGGCGTTTCCGAGGAAACCACCACCGGCGTGCACCGTCTCTATCAGATGGCGAAGGCCGGCACGCTGCTGGTTCCCGCCATCAACGTGAACGACTCGGTCACCAAGTCGAAGTTCGACAACCTCTACGGCTGCCGCGAGTCATTGGTGGACGGCATCAAACGCGCCACCGACGTGATGATCTCCGGCAAGGTCGCCGTGATCTGCGGCTATGGCGACGTCGGCAAGGGCTGCGCCCAGGCGATGCGCGGACAAGGCGCGCAGGTGGTCGTCACCGAAGTCGATCCGATTTGCGCGCTGCAGGCGGCGATGGAGGGTTTCCGCGTGCTCACCATCGAGGACACCCTCGGCTGGGGCGATATCTATGTCACCACCACCGGCAACTACGACATCATCCGCCTCGAACACATGGAGAAGATGAAGGATCAGGCGATCGTCTGCAACATCGGCCACTTCGACAACGAGATCCAGATCGACAAGCTCAACAACGCGCCCGGCGTGGTGAAAACCAACATCAAGGCGCAGGTGGACAAATACACGTTCCCCGCCGGCAACAGCCTCTACATGCTGGCCGAAGGCCGCCTGGTGAACCTCGGTTGCGCCACCGGCCACCCGAGCTTCGTGATGTCCAACAGCTTCACCAACCAGACGCTCGCCCAGATCGACCTCTGGGCGAACAAGGACAGCTACAAACCCGGCGAAGTGAAGGTGCTGCCCAAGCATCTTGACGAGGAGGTCGCACGCCTGCACCTCGAAAAGATCGGCGCCAAGCTCACCAAGCTCACCCAGGAGCAGGCCGACTACATCAGCGTCCCGGTCGAAGGCCCCTACAAGCCGGAACACTATCGCTATTGATCCGTGGCGGCGGATTGCATCCGCCATACCCATTCAAAGAAAAGCCCCGGGCAGGCATGCCCGGGGCTTTTTTGCTTTCGAGTGTCGTGACGCGGGCGTCCTCACCCGCCGCCAGTTATCATCCAGTTCAACGACATGAATCGTCTCACCGATGGGTGAGACGGCAGGCTTGCTGCCAACGTGAAACCATGAATAGAGGCATGTGGACGAGACGTCCGCACCACATTTTCCACTGCATGGTTACGGCTGAGGCTGCCTGCGCCTGGGCTGGATGAAAAAAAGACCGCCACCGGAATGAATCCGGTGGCGGTCGATATTCAGTCACGGGGCGGGCCATGTGGGGGGATCATTTCTTCTTCTTCGCCTCGAGGCCTTCCTTGACCTTGGCTTCGATGTCCTCGTAGAGGGCGGCATCGCCTTTGAGGAGTTCCTTGGCGGCATCGCGGCCTTGGGCGAGCTGGTTGCCATTGTAGGAAAACCACGAGCCGCGCTTCTGGACGATTTCCATTTCCAGCGCGAGATCGAGAAGCGAGCCGGTGGAGGAAATCCCCTCGTTGTACATGATGTCGAACTCGGCCTCGGTGAATGGCGGGGCGACCTTGTTCTTGACGATCTTGATCTTGGTGCGGTTGCCGGTGACGGTGCCGTCGGTGGCCTTGATCTGGCCGATGCGGCGGATGTCCACGCGGACCGAGGCAAAGAACTTGAGCGCGCGGCCGCCGGGTGTGGTTTCCGGGTTGCCGAACATGACGCCGATTTTCTCGCGAATCTGGTTGGTGAAAATGCAGACGGTGCGGGCCTTGGAAATCAATGCGGTGAGTTTCCGCATCGCGGCGCTCATCAGTCGCGCCTGCGCACCGACGGTGGAATCGCCGATCTCGCCATCGAGTTCCTGCTTGGTGACCAGCGCGGCCACCGAGTCGAGCACGATCACATCGATCGCGTTCGAGCGGACCAACGCCTCGCAGATTTGCAGGGCTTCCTCGCCGGATGAAGGCTGGGAAATCAACAGGTCGTCTAGATTCACGCCGAGTTTGCGCGCGTATTGCGGATCGAGTGCGTGCTCGACGTCGATGAAGGCGGCGAGGCCACCGCGTTTCTGGGCTTGGGCGATTGCGGTGAGGGTGAGCGTGGTTTTACCAGAGGATTCCGGACCGAAGACTTCGACAATCCGGCCGCGGGCGAATCCGCCGACACCAAGAGCACGGTCGATGAGCAGGTTGCCGGTCGGGATGACGTCGACATCGACACAGCTTTCGTCGCCGAGCCGCATGATGGCGGTCTCGCCGAATTCCTTCTGGATGTGTGAAATGGCCAAATCGAGGTTGCGCTTGCGGGCTTCGATCAGTTTGTCGTTGGCGGATTCTGTGGCGGTGGCTTTTGCGGGCATGATGGTGTGGGGTTGTGTGTCGCGCCGGATATGCATCTGGCTGCCTGTCAGCACAAGAAAAAAGATGTTCGCTCGAACAAAAATGTTTTTAAAAGAATTCGTCATCGCAAGTCATTGTCAATCATGACGGCAGGTGGGTCGGGAGATCACGTGAAGTCCGGTCAATCCGCTTATCCATGGCTTGACGGAGTTGTGATCGGAGCGGAATTTGTATTCCCCAGAAAGCCAAGAGCTTGCATGGCACTGTGCATTTTATGCTTGGCCGAAACTATCCATAGTGTGAGAATGGTGGCCTGTTACACGATATGTAGTATTTCATCGTGATTTCCGAAACAACAACCCAAGCCATGGCGCTGTCAGCCACCCAAAACCCCACCGCCCATCCATGAACTCCTCCACCAGCACCCTCGAATCACCCGCCGCCCGCATGAATTCCACCAAACACACCCTTGTCGGGCTATCCTTCGAACCCCGCTTCGCCACCCCAGGAGTCTCGCCCTTCGATGAGGTCGAGTGGGACATTCGCACTGCGGAAATCACCGACGACACCGGCAAGGCGATGTTTCGTCAGGAAAACGTCGAGGTGCCCAAGTCGTGGAGCGAACTGGCCACCAAGATCGCCGTCTCGAAGTATTTCTACGGCGACGCCACGTTAGGCGACGATCCAAGCAAGGGCGGTCGCGAGCATTCGGTGCGGCAGCTCGTCAATCGCGTCACCCGCACCATCGCCGACTGGGGGCTTGAGGATGGGTATTTCGCCAATGAGGCGAGTGCGGAGAATTTCCATCAGGATCTCACCTGGCTGTGTCTGCACCAGCACGGCGCGTTCAACTCGCCGGTGTGGTTCAACGTGGGACTCCATCACCAATACGGAGTCGGCGACGGCCGCGGCGAGGGCGGCTGGCACTGGGATGAAACCGCCGGCAAGGCGAAGCGCGCGGCCGGCCAATACCACTACCCGCAGGCCAGCGCCTGTTTCATCCAGAGCGTGAAGGACAACATGGAGGACATCATGCGTCTCGCCGCCTCCGAGGCGATGCTCTTCAAATACGGCTCGGGCACCGGTTCGGACCTGTCCACGCTGCGTTCGACCCGCGAGAAACTCACAGGCGGCGGTCGCCCGTCCGGCCCGCTTTCCTTCCTGCGCATCTACGATCAGGTCGCCGGCGCCATCAAGTCCGGCGGCAAGACGCGCCGCGCGGCGAAAATGAACACCCTCAAGGACTGGCACCCGGATATCGAGGATTTCATCGAGGCCAAGACCACCGAGGAAAAGAAAGCCTGGGCGCTCATCGAACAGGGTTACGACGGTTCCTACAACGGCGACGCCTACGGCTCGGTGATGTTCCAGAACGAAAACCTGTCGGTCAGGGCGAGCGACGAATTCATGAAGGCCGCCGCCGATGGCTCCGACTGGTGGACGCGCCGCGTGACCGATGGCGAACCCTGCGAGAAAAAGAACGCCCGCGAGCTGCTGCGCAAGATCGCCGAGGGCACCTGGACCTGCGGCGATCCCGGCATGCAGTTCGACAGCACCATCCACACCTGGCACACCTGCAAGGGCAGCGGCCGCCAGCACTCGACCAATCCCTGCTCCGAGTATCTGTTCCTCAACGACACCGCCTGCAATCTCGCCTCGCTCAACCTCGTCCGATTCCAGAAATCCGACGGCTCGTTCGACACGGAGAAATTCAAGGCGGCTGTCAGAATCTACATCGTCGCCCAGGAAATCCTGGTGGACCGCGCCAGCTATCCGACCAAGCCGATCGCGGAAAACTCGCACGCCTTCCGCACGCTCGGCCTCGGTTATGCCAATCTCGGCGCGCTCGTCATGAGCCACGGCCTCGGCTACGACAGCGACGAGGGCCGCGCCTACGCCGGTGCCATCACCGCGCTGATGACCGGCCACGCCTACGAAGTCAGCGCCGAACTCGCCGCGGTGAAAGGCGCTTTCCCATCCTATCACGACGCCCGCTACGGCGATGTCACCCAGCCGCCGCTCGAGTCCAACGAAGAGCCGATGCTCGAAGTCATTTCGCTGCACCGCGAGCAAGCCTGTAAACTGGCCGATCACGGCGATTCCCAGCCGATCATCAATGCCGCGCGCGAGGCATGGGACGGTGCGCTCGATCTCGGCAAGCGCCACGGCTACCGCAACGCCCAGGTCACCGTGCTCGCGCCCACCGGCACCATCGGTTTCCTGATGGACTGCGACACCACCGGCATCGAACCCGACATCGCCTTGGTGAAATACAAACTCCTCGCCGGCGGCGGCATGTTGAAAATCGTCAACCGCACCGTGCCCCCGGCGCTCCAGCGGCTCGGTTACACGTCCGACGAGATCGCCGCCATTCTCATCCACATCGAGAAATACGACACCATCGAGGACGTCACCGATCCCGAAACCGGCGAGCTGGTTGAAAGCGGCCTCAAATCCGAGCACCACTCCGTCTTCGACTGCGCCTTCAAGCCGCACCTCGGCACGCGGAGCCTCCATTATCGCGGTCATCTCAAGATGATGGCCGCCGCCCAGCCGTTCCTGTCAGGTGCCATTTCCAAGACCGTCAACCTGCCGGAAAGAGCGACCGTCGAGGACATCATGCAGACCTACATCGAGGCCTGGCAGCTCGGATTGAAGGCCGTGGCCATCTATCGCGACGGCTCGAAGCGCTCCGCTCCGCTCAACACCAAAAGATCATCGGTTAACAACGCCACACCGGCCGCAGAGGAACTCGCCGAACGCATTGCCGCCTTGATCCGCGAAAACGACGACCTGCGGAAAAAATCCGAAACCCGGATCCGCCGCACCATGCCGGACACCCGCATGTCGATCACCCACAAGTTCGAGATCGCCGGCCACGAAGGCTACATCACCGCCGGGCTCTACGACGACGGCCAGCCCGGCGAAGTCTTCGTCCAGATGTCCAAGGAAGGCTCCACCATCGGCGGCCTGATGGACACCGTGGCCACCCTGACATCAATGTCATTGCAATACGGCGTGCCGCTCGAACAGCTCGTCAACAAGTTCGCCTATCAGCGATTCGAGCCCAGCGGCTTCACCAAGAACCCCGACATCCGCACCGCCTTTTCCATCACCGACTATGTCTTCCGCTGGCTTGGCTGCGAATTCATCAAGGGTTACAAGCACGCCACCTCGCCCGAGGCCCACCAGCCCGAACTCGCGATGCCCGAGATCGAGGAAATGGAAAAACAGGCCGTCAACCGCCCGGTTCCCGACCTCAGCCGCGGCGAGGATCCCGCCATCGACCGCCTGCCCAAGCCCGACCGCGTCAAGACCGCGCTCGGCACCGCCTACATGGGCATCACCTGCTCGAACTGCGGCTCGGACAAGGTGATCCGGGCGGGGGCATGCGGGGTTTGCACGCAGTGTGGGACGAGCCAGGGGTGTAGTTGAGGTTTTGTATCCAAAGCTCTCATTCAATCAACATGTCACTTCTAGCAAACGCAGCAAACTCGATTCGTCTCGGATGGGAAGATTACGATTCCACCGATGATGATCGACTCTTGTCTTCTGCTCGAAATTTACATGCCGGGGTGCTCCTGCTTTACAAGGAAAAGCTTAGGAGACTATCCCCGGACGGATCTAACGAAGTACTCCTAAAAAAAGAAATCCGCCCATCATTTGACGCCGACGGCAATCTTGTTTTCATAGGGTCTGGGAAAAAGACCGTCGACATACAACAAATCAAAGATCGCTTCAAGACCTTAAATATCACAGTGGATTGGGCTCGTCTTGACGAGGTCACGTCGATCCGAAACGACATTGAGCATTACTTTACCACTGTTGGACGTGATGCCGTTCGAGGGATCATTTCAAAAAGCTTTTTACTTTTCCGGGATTTTGTTCGAACCGAGTTGGAGGAAGATTCACGAAAATTGATTGGCGAAGAGGCTTGGGGGGCAATGACCGATATTTCGGAAGTTTACGAACGGGAAAGATCGGAATGTCTGGAGCTAATACAAAACCACGATTGGAGTTGCGACGCCCTCCGGGAGGCAGCAGAGCAATATTCCTGCAACTCCTGCAGTTCATCGTTGATCGAGCCAGAAGAAGCTGAACGCCAATGCGGCATTAAGTGCCGATCATGCGGTGAGACGGAGCCTTTCGAGGTATTCTCGATCAGTGCAATGAACAATGCCTTCAACGACCAGCACCATGTTATGCAGGGAGGTGACATTGCCATTGTCACCTGCCCAAACTGTGGCGAGGACAGCTACCATATCGAATCACAAATGTGCATCATTTGTGAGGAATCCGTTTCCCATGAGTGTAGTTTTTGTTCTTCGAATATTCTTCCAGAGGAACTCGATGATGATGGGCTTTGCGGTTGGTGTCGTCATCGCGCGATGAAGGATGATTGAATGAATGGGGTCAGTGTAAACGGATTCACATCCACTTTCCTTTCCCTCTCCTTCCCGGCGTTTCTTCCGCCGCGCATCCCAAGGAGAGGCGATGCATGATCGCCTTGCGGATGCTTGGCCGATTGAATGCGCGAAGCTCTCCTCATCGTCTTCCTATCCACATCGGCGGACACGTTCCGCCGCTCCTTGTGAGAGCGCTTCGCACTATTCATTGGCTGACTCTTCCGCAAGCACCACAGGAGTGTGGTGCCTCCTTGGTCCGCGCTGTCAGCCTCCAAAGGCGATTCCTGCCAGCGGATTCACCACCTTCAAACCGAGCGGGCGGAGCAATTCAAAGTGTTTGGCGTTGTCCGTGACCAGCGTGTGCCCTTTGGCAAGGCATTGCGCGGCCAGCAGGGTGTCCTCGCACGGCAATGTCCGGCGGATGGATTTCAGGAACGTGAAAACCCGCTTCCACTCCAGCAGGCAATCGGTGTCCACCGCTTCGATGGCCTCGGCGAAATCCACTTCGGTCCGGGCGACGCGTTGGCTCAGCAGCGGCTGGTCACTGGCATCAGCCAGTTCGACCCCGTAGCGCATTTCCGCGATCGTCACCGAACTGATGAAACTGTCCGCCTCGTTTTTGCGCAGCCATGCCTTGAATTTGGCGGGCAGATGTTTCTTGTGGCAGAGCGAAATCAGGTTGGTGTCGATCAGGAAACTCATTTGAAGGGCATGGTGTGGCGCTCCATCTTGGGAAAGGCGATGGTCTGGCCTTCAAGATGCGCGAGCAAACCCACCGCGCCGCGCCGTTTCTGGGGACGCGGAGTGATCAGCAGGCTTTGCCGCCCGTCATCCAGCACACGAACATCGCAGGGTCCGCCGCGCATCAGGCCCGCCCGCTTGCGCCAACTGGCCGGAAACTGGGCCTGCCCTTTTTCGGTGATGGTCAGGGTGTCGAGGTCTTTCATGTGGGTAATAGTTCATTACTTGATTGCAGAAGTCAAACGGTTTCAAGACCGGCGTGACCGGCGTCCTTGGATTTCAAGACTCCGAACCTCCCGCCTTCACATCCGCTTCTCATTCCCTCCCCATCCCGGCGTTTCTTCCGCCGCGCATCCCAAGGAGAGGCGATGCATGATCGCCTTACGGATGCTTGGCCGATTGAATGCGAGAAGCTCTTTTCATCGTCGCTCCATCCACATCGGCGGACACGTTCCGCCGCTCCTTGTGAGAGTGCTTCGCACAGGTTCATTGGCCGCGCTTCCTCAAGCACCACAGGAGTGCGGCGCTTCCTTGGTTAGCGCTGTGACCAGCGCGCCTACTCCGCCGCACCCACCTTGGAAACCGCCTCGCGCGCGTTACGAGTGATGGTTTTCCAGTCCTGGCGCTTGATGAGGTCGCGCGGGGCGATCCATGAGCCGCCGACGGCGGGCACGCAGTCGAGCGCGAGGTAATCGGTGAAATTGCCGGCATCGAGGCCGCCCAGCGGAATGTATTCCACGCCGAGGTGGGCGTAGGGGGCGGAGATCGATTTGAGATATGCGATGCCGCCGGAGGGGCCGGCGGGGAAGAACTTCAGCAGTCGGCAGCCGAGGGACAGCGCGCCCTCGATGTCGGTGGGAGTGGCGATGCCGGGAGCGAACGGCAGTCCGGCGGCGGACGCGGCGCGCACGACTTCGGGATTGAGGCCCGGTGAAACGGCGAAGGACGCGCCGCGATCGACGACTTGCTTCACCTGGTCGGGCGTGAGCACTGTGCCGAGACCCACCAGGATTTCCGGACATTCCGCGCGGATCGCGGTGAGCGCGTCGAGTGCGGCGGGCGTGCGCAGCGTGAGTTCGATGGCGGAAATGCCACCTTCCAGCAAGGCGCGGGCCAGCGGCACGGCGGAGGCGGCGTCATCGATCACCACCACGGCGATGACCGGGTTGGCGCGGACTTTTTCCAACAGGGCTTCGGGAAACAACGGCGCTTTCATGTATCTCGTTTTTCAGCCGCAGCAGCTAGTCGCGCACTCTTGGTGAACATGTCCGTCCGGCGACGGGCAGGCGGGTGCGAGGGGATCGATTTCCGGGGCTTCCATCGAGGGATTCGGTTCGAGCGTTTCGAGACCGAGCTTGGCGAGCAGTGCGCGGTCCTTGGCCATTTCCGGGTTGTCCGCGGTGAGGAGTTTTTCACCGTAGAAAATCGAGTTGGCTCCGGCGAGGAAACACAGCGCCTGGATTTCGTCGGAGAGGCGGGTGCGGCCGGCGGAGAGACGGACCTTGGCGCGCGGCACGGCGATGCGCGCGCAGGCAATCATGCGGACGAGGTCGAAGGGATCGACCTGCGGGTTTTCCGCCAGCGGGGTGCCGGGCATCGGCATCAGCGAGTTGATCGGCACGCTCTCGGGCTGCGGGTTGAAGTTCGAAATCACTTCCAACAGACGGAGGCGGTCGGTGATCGTTTCGCTCAGACCGAGGATGCCGCCGCAGCAGACCGAAATGCCGGCGTCCTGGACGTTGCGGATGGTGCGCAGGCGGTCCTCGTAGGTGTGGGTGGAGACGATGTTCGGGTAGTGCTCGGGCGAGGTGTCGAGGTTGTGGTTGTAGGCGGTGACGCCGGCGTCGCGGAGTTGTGCGGCTTCTTCCGGACCGAGTTCGCCGAGGGTGACGCAGACTTCCATGTCGAGCGCGGAGACGTCGCGGACGATGTCGAGCACCTGCTCGAAGCGCTTGGTGCCGCCGCGCACGCCCTTCCATGCGGCCCCCATGCAGAAGCGGGTAGAGCCGTTTTCCCTGGCGGCGCGGGCGTGTTTCATCACCTCCTCGCGCTCCATCAGCACGTGGTTTTCCAGCTCGGTCTTGTAGCGTGCGGACTGGGCGCAATAGGCGCAGTCTTCCGAGCAGCCGCCGGTCTTGATCGAGAGCAGCGTGCAGAGCTGGATTTTGCCGTCCGGCCAGAATTTCTCATGCACCTCGCGGGCGCGCTTGAGGAGATCGAAAAACGGCAGGGAGTGAAGTTCTTGGAGTTCGGCGAGAGTCATGGAAACGGGGTCGATGAAGGTGTGCACGGGTTAGCGTAGCGGGTGCCTGATGGAAAGCAGATAGTGGGATGCGGCCGGCGAAAAGCAGCAGGCGCGAAAAAACCGGGAGACCCCGAAAGGCCTCCCGGCGAATGAATGACGATGATCCGTGGGGATCGTCTTATTGGACGGGTTGCGGATTCACCATGGTGGGGGTGAGGCCTGTGCCCCAGATGGTGTCCTCACCGGTTTGCAGCAGGTTTTTGCCGCCGCCCATCATGGCGAGTCCGGTGCTCTTGACGATTTGCAGGGACTGCACGCTGTTGTCGATGCGCAGCACCACGGCGCGGGCGTCGTAGTAGTCGCTGTCGAACTGGCCGGATTCGAACGGGAACTTCAGCGGAGCGCCTGCCACCGGACGGGCGGGGTTGCCCGCGGAGCTGAGCGCTCTCTCGCCGTTCATGATGTAGCCGAAGCCGACTTCACCGGGGCCAAGGGCTTTTTCAGTGGTGTTGAACACGTTGTCCGGCTTCTTGCTGTAGCCCGACTTGGCGTAGAAGATCTCCTCGGAAGAGGCGATCTCGGTGGCCAGCAGCTGGCGGAAGTAGTCGTTGGCAGTACTGCCGGCGAGCGAGAGCGGGGACTGGGTGTTTTCAGTCACATCCTCGGCCGTGGTGGAATCCGGAAAACTGCCATAGGCGGTCTCGAATTCGAACAGTGCCATGCCGATCTGGCGGGCGTTGCTCACCGCTTCGGTCTGGTCGGCCTTTTTGCGGTGTTTGATGATCTGCGGAGCGGCCAGGCCGGCGAGCGCCGCGATGATGACGATGACGACGAGCAGCTCCACCAGGGTGAAACCGCCGCGCATGTTGTTTTGCGTTTTCATGGTTTTGTTTATGTATCGGTTTTTATGATCGGGGAATCGCTTCCCCGGGTTTGCATGACCCGCGACGAACGGAAACGCGCGCCGGGGGTATGGATAAAAGTACCCCCGGCGGACGTTGGGGCAAGGAGGAAATCACCAGAGCACCTTGGCACCGAAAACCGCGCCGAATCCCGGCTCGTTCTGCCCGGAACCGTGGTTGCGGTAGTCGTCGTCGGCGATGTTTTCCAGGCCGCAATTCAGTTCCAGGTGCTCGTTGACCTGCCAGCCAGCGCGCAGCGAGGTGACGAGGTATCCGGGCGTGCCGTTGGTGGGGATGCGCTGCGGGTCGCTGGCCTGATCGGCGGGATCGACGCGGTCTTCGGTGACGGCGCCGAGCACGCGTCCTTCCACCCAGACGCGCTCGTTCGGATGCGTCCAGCGCAGGGCGAGCGAGCCGGTGAATGGAAGCTGGCGGCTGATCCAGCGCTCGCCGGTGGTGGGGCTGTCGGTCTTGCCTTCGCTCCATCCGGCCATCGCGCTGAGCGTCCAGCAGGGGCTGATGTTCCAGAAACCCTCGGCTTCAAAGCCATAGACGTAACCGCTGCCGCCATTGGTGGCGACCCGGGTGTTGGGCGCGGCACCGGATTCGCTGATGATGGCATCGCGGCTCCAGGTGTGGAAGGCGGCGAAGGAAGCGCCGAAGGTCTCGTTTCCATAGCGCGTGCCGAGTTCCGCGGTGACGTATTTTTCCGGGTCGAGATCCGGCGAACCACTGGAGTCGAGACCGCCGAGCGATATCGTGCTGCCGGTCAGGTCGTTGAGGTTGGGTGCGCGGAAGGCTTGGGAAACTCCGGCGTAAAGCGACCAGCAGTCGTTGACGTCCCACAGCGCGCGCAAACTCGCGGACAAGTCGTTCCAATCGCCTTGGCCGGGAATGTCGGCCGGCGCGCCGGGAGCGCGATAGGCGTCCCACTCGGCCTCCGCATAGGTGTAGCGCACGCCGCCGCTGATCTTGAGCGGCTCCACCGGCCGCCATTCGTATTGAGTGTAGGCACCGAGCAGTCGGTAGGTGGCACCATCGGCGACGGGACGTCTTTCCGGATCGGGCGCACCGTTTTCGAATGCCCCGCTGGAGGCTTCATCCTGATAGTAGTCCAGGCCGTAAACGAGCGTGCCCGGGCCGATCTCCGACTCGAATCCGATGTCGAGCCCGTAGGTGTCGAGGTCGATGGCGCTGGTGCGGCGCGATGCGGGATTGCGCAGAACGTCGGTGGAGTCCTGCGTTTTCTGCCAGCTCAGGGTGGTGTGCCAGCGGCGGATGAAGGCGTCCTGCTCGGGGTTTTCACCGGTCAGCTTGAGATAGGCGAGCGAGCGCTCCTGATCGTAGATTTCAGAAAGGAATGTGCCGCCGGTCGCCACGTGATTATCGTGGATCCAGCCGGGATTGAAGCGCGTGCGGTGCCAGCGCCAGATGTCGTCCTGATCGACGTATTGGTAGGCGAGTGTGAGGTTGACGCGATCTGAGAGCGCCATGTCGAAGCGGAAATCGAGATTCTGCTCCGGGTAGCCGGTGTTTTTCATGCGGCCGACGGCGTCGTCCTCGATATCGCCGTAGTCCTTGGCGGAGAAACCGAGGTGCACGCCCCATTTGCCGCCCTGGCCGAAGGCGGATTCCACGCGGCCGATGTGCGATCCCTCGCCGTTGGTCCGATATTCATAGTAGGCTGAGCCGTGGTGGAATGCGCCATCTCCCTCGCCCATGAAGCCGGACGATTTGCTGAAGGCGTTGAGAGTGCCACCGACGGCGTCCGAGCCGTAAAGCACCGAACCCTGGCTGCGGACCAGTTCGAGGCGGTCGATGGAAAACGGGTCCACGGTGTTCCAGTATTGGACCGGTCCGCCGCGCCAGGTCGAGTTGTTGAGGCGCACGCCATCGACCATCAGCAGGTTCTGCCGGCCGGTGAAGCCGCGGATGAAGGGCGAACCGTGGCCGTTGGCGGTTTTCTGGACCAGCACGCCGGGCGTGAATTGCAGCGCCTCGGGCAGCGTGCGGCGCTGGTTTTCTCGGATTTCCACCCGATCGATGAGCGAAGTGGAATAGGGAGTGGCCCTTTCGGTAGTTTCGAACCGCGAGGCGGTCACGATCAAAGGGGTCAGGAAATCCTGTGTGTACGCCGGGGCCAGCGTGGCGAGTGAACAAATTAGGATGTGTTTCAACATCGGATTCGGATTTGGGGATTTGCCGGACGGATCAATCCGCGGCCGGGCCGGGCTTCACGAAGCGCATGGTTTCCTTTTTCCGCAATTCAGCGAGTGTCTGCCGTTCCTTGCGGGTGACCGGGTAGGGTCCGGCGAATTCGAGCCGGTTGCGGTTGGGCGCGCGAGTGCGGGCGGCGTAGGCCTGCATGGCGGACGGATAGTAGAGGATGAAGTAGTGCTGGCGGCCGTTGCCGGTCTCGGCGAGAAACTCCGGCACCCCGTGCCGAGCCACGAACAGGCCCATGTCCGGGTAGTTTCTCATGAGTGCTAAGAGTCGATAGTGACCGAAGGTTTCCGGCTCCGCCATCACCAGCATGATCTGGTTGCGCGCCATCGAAGCCGCGCTGCCCGGCAAGCCGGACTCCTCGTAGGTGGCGCAAGAGGCGGTGAGAAACACCGCGGCCGTCACCCATGATCCGCGGGCATAACGGCAAATCCTCTGCATGGTCCCTGAGAACATCGCTCACTCTACGGGCGCTGCCGCTGTGGTCCTTGCAACGCGGTCTTTTTCGATCAGCGATTCGATCGCACGGATGCTCGGCCGGCTGGCTTCCGAGTCCACAAAGAAGGCGGTTTCCATGGGCACGAGGAATTCGACGGCGGAATTGATGCCCACCAGATCGCCGCGGGCGTCCACCACCGGGCCGCCGCTGTCGCCGGGCTGGAGCGGGATGTCGATCTTGAACTTGCGGGTGCCGGTGAAGGGGCCTTCCGGTCGCAGCGAGGTGCCGAGCAGTCCCGGTTCCGAGTTGAAACCGGTGGCGATGCCGCCGTGCATCACGGGCGTGCCTGCGGGCAGCCAGCGGTGGGGAGGCGTGAAGCGATAGAACAAGGGGGTGGGGGTATCGATGTGCAGCAGGGCGAGGTCCGCGTTTTCCGAGCGCCAGATGACGCGCGCGCGATGCGGTTTGAGCGGCCCGCCGCCGCCGTAGATGACATAGATGTGGCGGCCGTTCATGTTGGCCAGCACGTGGTCGGCAGTAAGGAAATATCCGTCCACGGCGATCGGCGTGGCCGAACCGCCATCGGCATCGCCCGGGGCCTGTCTCACGGGAAATCCGCGGTTCACCCATCGGTGGAGATTGCGGTCTTCGGTGACGATCACGGCACTCACCCGGCGCAGGACCGTGCGCTCGGTTTCCCGGCCGGGCAGCGTGGGGTCCGGCGGAGGAGCGACCGAGCAAGCCGCGACGGTGAAAACCGCCGGCAATAATACTGATAGCCACGCTCGCCTGTGCATTCGGGCGGAGGAAAGCACAGACGGCCGGATTCGTCACATCCGATTTCAGAAATCCTCCATCAGCCGCGCGATCATGCGTTTGAAGGGAGCGGCCAGCGGCAGCCCGGCGAGATCGTCCGGAGCGATCCATGCATCGCCATCCCGCGGCGCGGCGCGGGGTTTCACGCTCCGTGCATCATGCACGCGGAGCGTCACCCGGTAGCGCGTGATGGGATAGATCTGTTCGGCGATCAACGGCATGCCGGACACTTCTTCGGGGTCGCGCAACGGGAGCTTCCACAACCCGGTGCGGCGTTGTCCGGATTCGTGGTGGAGTAGGATGCAGCCGTCCGCACGGCGCAGCCATACGGCATGCTCGGCGATGGCGGTCACGGTGGCTTTGCGGGATTTCAGCGGCAGGGCGGCGGGTTGGGTGCAGCGGCAGAAACGCGCCACCGGACACGCCAGGCAATCGGGCGCGCCGGGGCGGCAGTGGGTTTGGCCGAGTTCCATGATTGCCGCGTGGTGGGAGCGAGGCCGTTCCGTGTCCGCAAGTTGCTCCGCCCATTGCCAAATCCGCCGCGATCCGGCGGAAGTGTCCACCGGTTCGGCAAAATCCATCAAGCGGGCTAACACGCGGCTGACATTTCCGTCCACCAGCACCGCGGGCAGGCCGAAGGCGAAGGCGCGCAAGGCCCCGGCAGTGTAGCGGCCGATGCCCGGCAAAGCCATCAACGCGTCCGCATCGCTCGGAAAATCGCCGCCATAACGTTCGATCACCGCACGCGCGGTCTCGCGCAACATCCGGGCTCGCCGGTAATAGCCAAGGCCCTCCCACGCTTTCAGCAGGCGGGCATCATCGGCGGCCGCCAGCGTTTGAACCTCGGGAAACGCATTGAGAAACCGGTCATAGTACCCTTTTCCCAGAACGGTGGCGATCTGCGTCTGCTGAAGCATCACTTCGGAAACAAGCACCGCATAGGGGTCCCGCGTGCGCCGCCACGGGTAATCGCGCCCGTGCCGGGCAAACCATTCGTGCAGCGCGTCGCGGAAGCCGCACGGATCGTTCGTCGCAAGGCATGAAAAACGGGATTTCAACACGCCGCGGAAGCTCGGTGATTTCCCGCCGGTCGCCAAGCGAATCCCCCGCGTGGCCGGCGCTCACTACGCGATCGCGTGATGGCGGTGCGGCCGGAATGTGGCATGATGCGCCGCGTGTAAGGGATAGCACACTGCCCCCCAAAGGGCCCGCGGGCGCCGGAACAAGGGATCCGGCGCCCGCGGCTTTTTCAGGCCCGGGGGCGACGGGATCCGTGGAATCGCATCCGGCAACGCTTCAAAACAAGGCGGGTGCCGGAACAGGGGGGTTCCGGCACCCGCGACTCGGTGAATCCCGGGCGATCACGAGTGCGGATCGATCCGGGCCATCTCCGGGCTAGGGGAAAATCACGGCCGCAGGCGCGGCTTCAGACGGCGGCCGCCAACCATTCGGCTGCGGGAGGAGCAGGTTGCACGGCGGGTTCTTCGCGGAACGCGGGGGGGGCTTGGTCGCGCCGGCTGGCCAGCCAGGCGTCCGCCTTTTCGCGGGTTTGGAAAATTTTCAGGCGGTCGGTGGCGCGCGACCAGTAGCCCAGCATGCGGACCACGCCGAAAACCACCGAATTGTTGACGACGAAAACCAGCCAGCCGCGTGTGCGGAGACGCGGCTGACGCATCATGAGGCCGAGGCGGAGCACGTCATTGGCGCTCATTTCCAATTCGGCGTGGGTGAAATCGACCAGACCGTGGAAATCGGCGGACCAATCCGGATCCGCTGCCATGGCGGAATGAATCGCACGAATATCGGCCAGTCCGACTTTCCCTTGGTATTCCTCGATGCGCAGCCGTCGCTGGGTGTCGATGTGGTAGCATCCCGTACTGGCCGGGTAGGGTTCGTCAAAGGGAGAGAATTTCATGCGGTTCCGCCCTTTCGGACCGATCCGCAGAGGATTCGTTCAATCTCCGTCTGCTAGAACGGAGTTTTTCAAGACAGACGGGCGAGTTGGCGTCCGCTGTTCACGACTGCGCGGACGGGCTGTCGATCGGCTCGCGCAGCGGCTGGATGATGCCGTTGTCGAGCCGGTAGATCCAGCTGTGGAGGGCGATTTGCTGCCCCCGCTCCCAGGCGTCCTCGACGATCGAAGTGCGGGACAGATGGTCGGTTTGTGCGAGTACGTTGAGTTCGCAGAGGCGGTCGGCCGCGGCATCGGGAAGGAGGGCGTCGATTTCCCCACGGTGCTGGCGGTAGATGGAGCGGATGCCGGAGAGCCAGTTGTCGATAATGCCGTGGCGGACGTTTTCGAGCGCGGCTTTCACGCCGCCGCAACCGTAGTGGCCGCATACGATGACGTGGCGGACCTTGAGCACGTCCACGGCATATTGCAGCACGGCGAGCAGGTTGAAATCCGTCTCGGCCACGATGTTGGCGACATTGCGGTGCACGAACACCTCGCCCGGGGCGAGACCGGTGATCTGGTTGGCGGGCACCCGGCTGTCCGAGCAGCCGATCCAGAGGTATTCAGGCGCTTGCTGGCTGGCGAGGCGTTTGAAAAACGACGGGTCGTCGGCATGGATGCGGCCCGACCATTCGCGGTTTTTTTTCAGCAGTTCTTCGATCATCGGGGTGTGCGGAAATGCGCGTGTGGGTTCGGATCTATCATGGTGATGCGCCGCTTCACAACCGCCGAATGCGATGTGCTTCACGCGCGGCTTGATCATCTCCACAGGTGAGGCCAGCCTTGGCGGGTGAAACGCAACGGCCCGCGCGCACATGCCCATCCCGCCGGACATGTCTGGCAGGCAGTCGCCACTATCGGAGCGATGTCGTTGATTCTGGCTGCGGGATTGGAACTCACCGGCGGGCTCGCGCGTCTCAACGACTTGGCGGCACGCCTTGTCGCGACCGACGGCCCTGACTCATTTCCCAAGCGCCTTCCGGAATGGTGCGAGTGGCTCGCGGCGGTCGCCGCGGCGTTCGGAATAGCGGTCGCGCTGCTCCAGACCGCCGGCGGCGCACGCCGTATCCTGTTGTGGCTCACTGCGGTGTTACTGGTGACGGCGTGGGCTCCGGTGCTTGGGCTGGCAGCACGATATCCGGCCGTGGCCGCGCCCTGGGTGGCCGTGGTATGGTCCGGTGCCTGCACCGTATTTTATGCCTCGCGCCACCGCATGCCCTGCGATGAAATCCCGCGCGACGACTCATGACAGCGCTCGATTTTCCCGCACCGGTCAAAGAACTGATCGCCCGGCTCAAACAGCTTCCAGGCATCGGTCCGCGCAGCGCCGAGCGGATTGCGGTGTGGCTGTTGCAGAACCCGAAGGCCGATCCTGCGGCTCTGGCTGCATCGATCCTGGAGGCGAAGGAACATGTAGTGCCCTGCCAGGTGTGCGGATTTTTCGCCACCCGGGAATCCTGTGCCGTGTGCGACGACCCGAAACGCGACAACCGCCTGCTCTGCGTGGTGGAGCAAGCCACCGACGTGCTGCCGCTGGAGCGCTCCGGTGCCTTTCGCGGACGCTATCATTGCCTGGGTGGCAAACTTTCCCCGCTTGATCGCGTGACGCCCGAAGATCTGAGAATTCCGCAGTTGCTGCGTCGGCTGGAGGGTGTGGCGGAGGAGACCGAGGTGATTCTGGCACTCGGCTCCGATGTCGAGGGCGAGGCCACCGCCAATTACCTCGCGGACCTCCTGCGCCGCAGGAACTGCCGTCTCTCGCGTATCGCCCAGGGATTGCCCGCCGGCGGCGGACTCGAACATGCCGACGAACTCACCCTGATGCGTGCCATGCAGGGTCGCCGGAATCTCTGAAACCACAACGTTTTCACCCGATTTCCACAAAAACCTTGCTCGACAGCCCGAACAACCGAGTCTAATTTCCCGCAAGCACAAAATAAATACATGACCCCTCTCCGTTCCATGCCCCGCATGCTTGTCGCCAGCCTCGGAATCGGCGCGCTTCACGCACAGGAAGCCGCTCCCGTTCAAGTCGTTTCTCCGCCCGTCGAGCTCCCGGCCAATCCGGAAAACATCAAACCGGATTCCTCTTACGCACTCGGCTACCGCATGGGTGGCAACTTCATTCAGGAATTCGGCCGCTTCGGCGTGGGCATGGACGATATCGACAGTGCGAATTTTCTCAAGGGGTTCACTGCCGCCGCCAGCGGCGAGAATCCGGAGATTGATGAGGAAAGACTCAAGGCCGCCATGCAGGCGCTAGGCGACATGATCCAAAAACGCGAGAAACAGGCCGCCGCCGACAACCTGAAAGCCGGTTCCGAGTTTTTGGAGGAGAATGCCAAGCGCGAGGGCATCGTCACCACTGCCAGCGGTCTTCAATACGAAATTATCGAAAAAGGCGGTGACGAAAAATACGTGCCTCCCAAGGAAGGCGAGCCGGACGACAAACAGTTTCTCGTCAATTACAAGGGCACCCTGATCGACGGAACGGAATTCGATGCGTCTCCCCCCGGCCAGCCGATGCCCATGACCCTGCAAGTGGTGGAAGGCTTCAAGGAGGCCCTGACCCTGATGCCTGTGGGAGCCAAATGGAAAATCTACCTGCCTGCGGATCTTGCCTATGGCGAGCAACGCCGGAGTTCGGAAATCGGACCCAACAGCGCGCTTGTCTTCGAAATCGAACTTGTGAAAATCCAATCCGCTCCCGCGCCGCAAGGCCTGCCATTTCCCATGCCCCAACCGGGTGCCGGACAGTAAAACACACGACGCAGAATGATGAAAACCCACCCCAGACCGTTTGCCAGAACCGCGCGTTTCGCCTTCACTCTGGTGGAAATGCTGGTCGTCATCGCCATCATTTCCATCCTCATGACCCTCGGATCCATCGGTCTGAGCAGCATCGGAGGCAAGGGCGTGGCCGGCGGCGTCTCCACCGCCGAGGCGCTCTTCGACGAGGCCCGCAACAACGCCGTGGGCCGCAACCTGCGCTCCGCAGTGCTCGTTGCCAAGACCCTCACCAACAACCCCGCCGACGACCTCCGCCGTATCGTGGTTGCCTATGAAAACACGGATGCCGATGGCAATCCGATCAAGGGTCCGGACGGCAACCCGATCGCCAATCCGGACTGGGTCCTCTCCAGCCGTGGTGCCCTGTTGCCGGAGCGGACGTTTTTCAGCGAGGAATACAGCAAGCTCGATCATTCCGGCAGCGGCGGTGATATCCCCACCGTCCAACACACCAAACTCAAGCTTTCACCCGGCGGCCCCACCGTGAAGGCCAACTATCACGGTGAGTGGTTCGTTTACGTCTTCAACTCCCAGGGCATTTGCACCACCCCGGGCGCCAGCTTCATCATCGGCAGCGGCAGCCGCGCGCTCACCCGCTCGTCCGCGGAAGCCCCGCCGCGCACCACTGCCAGCGGCAAGCGCGACTTCGGCGGCTTCGTCATCTGGCGCAACGGCCGCACCTCCGTATTCCGCAGCCCCGATCAAATGGGCCTCCCCGCAAGCGTTTCCGAATTCTGAACCATGAAAACACCCAACCCATCCCGCCCCCGTGGCTTTTCCCTGATCGAGACGGTCATCGCCATCGGCGTGCTCGCCGTACTGCTCACCGGTTTCATGATCGTCTTCGCGCCTGCCGCCGCCGGCATCCGCCGTGCGATCAGCATCCAGGAAGCCGACCGCCTCGCCTCCACCGTCGAGCAGGAGCTGGTGACCTACCGCAGCGGCGATCCGGGAAATACCGGATTCGAGAAAGCCTTCGAGTGGATCAAGGAATCCGATTCCGCCAACACCGCGCTGCTGGTCTATCAGTATCGCGGCAGTCTCTCCAGCAAACGCGCCGACGGCACACCGGACCCGGTGCCGGATGTGGCGGGCAAACTCGCCGGCAAGGACTTCGTCGTCAAAAGCATGCTGCGCCGGAAGGGCGACTCCGAATTCATCAGGGACCTTCCCGCCGTGGAAGGCGGTGTCTATCTGGTGAAGTGTACCCAACTCGTTTACGACGCCTCCCAGCAACTCGTCCCCGGCACCCGGGGGCAGATCCGCGATCCGAAGAGCGGTGGAACGCCATCGGACAACGCCGACGTTTATCCCGAGGCGGTGATCGCCTTCAACGCGGAGTTCTATTCGGTGCCGAGCAGAAACGCGTCGTTCTTCGAAGGCCAGACATACACCAAGTTCTTCGACAACCCCAAAAAGCCGGTGTTCACCCGCAACCTGGCCGTGCGCCGCTGATTCCATTCCCACTCAGTCATGAAAACCCCAGTCAAAAACCGCGCGGGCTTCACCTTGCTCGAACTGCTGGTCGCCATGGTGGTCACCACCATCATCGTCACGGTCCTGGTTTCCATCACCTCGATCGCCATCGATGTCTGGAACCGCAGCCGCGCCGAATTGCGCGCCTCCCGCCAGGCCAAGGCGATGGTCGACACCCTGGCACGCGATTTCGAATCGCTCGTCATCCGCAACGGCAACGACTTCGAATGGCTCAACGTGCGCACCCAGTTGCCCGACAACAGCGCCAACGCCGCCAAAATGGTCTTTTTCACCGCCGCCACCGACCGCTATGACGGTGAAATCGGCACGGACAAGGACTTGGGCGGCGACGTTTCCTGTGTCGGCTATCAGCTCGACTGGAGCGACCCGCTGGCCACCGGCGGCGCCGGCGAGTTCGCAACCTTCGTCCTCTACCGCCGTCTGGTGGATCCCAAGGAGGCATTCGACAGTCTTCTGGGAAAAACGGATCTCGACGAGGCGTTCAATAGCGTGAGCGGACAAACCGATGACGACGCGAATTTCGTCTGCGAGAACATTTTCCAGTTCACCATCACCTTTCATTTGGAAGTGCCCTCCACCACGCCGGGCAACCCGCCGGAGCAGGAACTGCTGGTCATCGAACCCAGCGGCGGCACCCGCGAATTCCGCATCAACGGCAATGGTATCGTGACCGTTCCCGCCAACGAAGAACTGAGGACCGCCAAGCTCAAGTCCGTGGGCATCTCGCTGACCGTGCTGGCCGATAGCGGAATCGACCAACTGCGCAACAGCCCCGCGCGTGCCGAGGACGCGGCCTGGCTGGCGAAGAATTCCTACCAGTACTCCAAGCTGGTCCATCTGCCGGGGATGTAGGCACATTCGTGAGAATGTGGTCTTTGCCTCTGCGGCTTGCACACTCCGCCTTCCCACGAGCGCGCCTACTACAAGGCTCCGAACCTGCGGTGGCGGCGCTGGTATTCGTCCACCGCCTCCAGCAGGTCCTGCCGCCGGAAATCGGGCCAGAATTTCCTCACGATCACGATCTCGGCATAACTGATCTGCCACAGCAGGAAATTCGAGACCCGCATCTCGCCGGACGTGCGAATCAAAAGATC
This sequence comes from Luteolibacter sp., assembly GCA_041686775.1. Classification (GTDB taxonomy): domain Bacteria; phylum Verrucomicrobiota; class Verrucomicrobiia; order Verrucomicrobiales; family Akkermansiaceae; genus Luteolibacter. The sequence continues at coordinate 178,352 of JAWLDG010000004.1, forward strand.
CGGATCGGGGATGCCTGCGGTTTGCAGGCGCTCCGCAAAGGAACTGCAATCGATTTGCTCCGGGCTGATTTTTCCCGTCACGGCGTCGGCGGCCAGCGCGCGGGCGGCGGCCACGATTTCCTCGCGCGCGCCGTAGGACAGCGCCAGCACCAGCGTGAGCGCCGTGTGATCCTTGGTTTCCTCGATCAGGCGCTCTAACAGCTTTCGCGTCTTGGCCGGCAGCCGCTCGGTCTGGCCGATTGTCAGCAGCCGGATGTTCTGCTTTTTGAGGTCCGTCGCCTTTTCCGATAGAAAACGGTCCAGCAACTCCATCAACGCCTTCACTTCCGCTTCCGGGCGGTTCCAGTTTTCCGAGGAAAACGCATACAGCGTGAGGTATTCCACGCCGAGGTCGATGCAGGCGTCGGTAACTTCCCTAACAGACTCCGCCCCCGCGCGGTGGCCCTCGCGGCGCGGCAGGCCGCGCTCCTTCGCCCAACGGCCGTTGCCGTCCATGATCACGGCGATGTGGCGGGGGATGTCGGGGAAATCGGGCATAGGTCCCATGGATCCTACAAGTCCTGTTTGGTAACCAGGGTCTGCCTGCGGTCCGGCCCCACTCCCACAAAGGCAATGGGCGCGCCGCACAGCTCGCCGAGGCGCTTAAGATAAAGCTTCGCGTTTTCCGGCAGCCGCCCGTAGTCGGTGCAAGCTGTGGTGTCGGCTTGCCAGCCGGGCAGGCTCTCATAAACCGGCACCGCGCGGTCCCACGCCGAGCGGTCGGCGGGTGGCAGATCGTGGATTTCTCCGTCGATCCGGTAGCCGGTGCAGATTTGCAGGGTCTCGTAGGAGTCGAGGCCATCGAGATTGGTGACCGCAAGTCCTGTGACGCCGTTGACCATGCAGGCGAAGCGCAGCAGCACGGTATCGAGCCAACCACAACCGCGCGGGCGGCCGGTGGTCGCGCCGAATTCGCGCCCGAGTCCGTGGAGGTATTCCGACAAGCCCTCGTCGCCGGTGGGGAAGGGGCCCGAGCCGACACGCGTGGTATAGGCCTTGCACACGCCGATGACCGATTGGATCGCGGTGGGCGGCAGGCCGGTGCCGGTGCACGAGCCGCCGGCGGTGGTGTTCGATGAGGTGACGAACGGATAGGTGCCGAAGTCGATGTCGAGCAAGGTCCCTTGAGCGCCCTCGAAAAGCAGGTTTTTCCCGGCTTTCCACGCCTGGTGCAGCACGGGAATGGTGTTGGTGACATGCGGTTTCAGCCGTTCATAGGCGCTGTAAACTTCCGCGATCACATCCTCCGCCGTGAATGTGGTCAGATCGTAGCGGGCGAGGACTTCATTCGCTTCCGCCACGCGCGCGGCGATCCGTGCGGTGGTGAAATCGCGGTCGGCAAGATCCGCCATGCGCAGGCCGCAGCGGTTGATCTTGTCCGCGTAGGCTGGTCCGATGCCGCGCTTGGTGGTGCCGATCTTCTGGTCACCGAGCGCGGCCTCGCGCGCGGCGTCGAGTTCCTTGTGGAAGGGCAGCACCACATGCGCACGGTCCGAGATGAGAAGCTTCTCCGCGGTGATTGCGATGCCTTGCCCTTCGATGCGGGCGATTTCCTGCACCAGTCCCACGGGGTCGAGCACCACGCCGTTGCCGATGACATTGATCTTGTCGTCCCACAGGATGCCGGAAGGCAGCAGGTGCAGGACATATTTCGTTCCCTTGGCGATGACCGTGTGTCCGGCGTTGTTGCCGCCCTGGCCGCGGATCACGACATCGGCGCTCTCGGTGAGGTAATCGACGATTTTCCCTTTGCCTTCGTCCCCCCACTGGAGACCGGTGATGATGGTGTTCATTATGGTGAAAAAATAGGTCCTATGAGTCCCATAGGTCCTATGATTTGGTTCTCTCGATCAGCTCCGCGAACTCACCGAAGAAATACGCCGCGTCGTTGGGTCCTGGCGCGGCTTCCGGGTGGTATTGGACGCTGAAGACGGGATGCTCCTTGTGGCGCATGCCCTCGACGGTGCCGTCGTTGAGGTTGATGTGCGTGACTTCGATTTCCGGAGGCAGCGAGTCGGCATCGACAGCGAAGCCGTGGTTCTGCGAGGTGATGGAGATTTTGCCGCTGCGCAGGTCCTTGACCGGCTGGTTGCCGCCGCGGTGGCCGAACTTGAGCTTGAAGGTCCTGCCACCGAAGGCGTGGCCTAACAGCTGGTTGCCGAGACAGATGCCGAAGATCGGTTTCTTGCCAATCAACTCGCGCAACTCGGCGTGAATGTAGTCGAGCGCCGCCGGATCGCCGGGGCCGTTGGAGAGGAAGACGCCATCGGGATTCTTCGCCAGCACCTCGGCGGCGGTGGTGGTGGATGGCACGACCTCGACCTCGAAGCCGGCCTGGCGCAGGCGGCGCAGGATGTTGAACTTGATGCCGAAGTCATAGGCGACGATGCGGTGGCGCACCGGCGGCAGATCCTCATACGGCCCGGGGTGTTCGGTGGAAACATTGGGCAGCACCCACTGGCGGGATTCTTCCTCCCATTTGAATGCCTCGGGCGTGGTGACTTCCTTGACGTAGTCCATGCCGGCCATCGAGGGCGAGGCCTTGGCGGCGGCGATCGCCTCATCGGCGGTCAGTACGGTGCTGAGGCAGGCACGCATCGCGCCGAGCGAGCGCAGGTGCTTGGTGAGCGCGCGGGTGTCCACGTCCTCAATGCCGAGGATGCCGTGGGCGGCGAGATATTCGTCCAGCGACTGGGTGGCGCGCCAGTTCGAGGGGACCTCGCAAAGCTCGCCGATCACAAAGCCGCGGATGTGGGGTTCGCGGGACTCGGCGTCTTCCGGATTGACCCCGTAATTTCCGATCTGCGGGTAGGTCATCGCGACGATCTGGCCACGGTAGGACGGGTCGGTGATGACCTCCTGGTAGCCTGACATCGAGGTGTTGAAACAAATTTCCCCGGTGGTGGTTCCGGTGGCTCCAAACGCGGTTCCATGGAAACAGCGTCCGTCTTCAAGGGCGAGAATGGCGGTTTTCGGCACGGCGGCGCAAGCTAGGCACCCGTCCGGTGCGATGCAAGCGTGTAGGCGCGTTCGTGAGAACGCGATTCTCTTGCTCCTCGCTCTCACGAGCGAGCCTACGCGGCGCGCCTACTCGCGCGCCCGGCTGTCGATGACGATGGTGACCGGGCCGTCGTTGATCAGGGAAACCCACATGTCGCCGCCGAAGACGCCGCGTTTCACCGGGCGGCCGGTTTCACGTCCCATGGCCGCGCAGAACGATTCGTAGAGCGGCTCGGAATGCTCCGGCGCGCCGGCCCGGATGAATGAAGGCCGGTTGCCCTTCTTGGTCGAGGCATGCAGTGTGAACTGGCTGACCACCAGCACTTCGCCACCGGTTTCGTTCACTGAGAGGTTCATTTTTCCCTCACTATCGCCGAATATCCTCATCCGCGCGATTTTACCGGCGAGCCAATCGACGTCCGATGCGTCATCGATTTCCTCGACGCCGAGCAGCACCAGCAAACCGGGGCCGATGTGGGAAATGGTTTCGCCGTCGATGGCCACGGCGGCTTCGGTCACGCGCTGGATCACCGCCCTCATGCCTTGGTGACGGCCACAAGTTGCATCGCCTTGCGCGCGCTGCCGTAAGCCGCGGCTCCGTCGCCGCCGATGGCCCACTCGATGCGGGTGGTGGGTTCGTGCGGTGGCAGCGGGGATTTCTGATAGGGAGCCATCGCGCGCTCGGCGAAACCCTTGCGGACTTCCTCGATGAACCAATCGCGGAAGCCGGTTTCGGAGAGGCCGCCGCCGATTGTGATGAGGCCGGGGTCGAGGATGCTGGCGAGGTCGCCGAGACCGTGGCCGAGCACGTTGGCCTGGAGGGAGAAAATGGAAAGAGCGAGTTCGTCGCTGTGCTCGGCGAAGTCGCGGAGTTTGAAGGCCTTTTCCTCGATCGGCGCGTCGGAGAGCGCGAGCGGGTGCTGTGCGTTTTCCGGTTTTGCCAGTGCCTTGCCGAGTTGGCGGCGCAGCGCCATGAGCGAGACCCACGCCTCCATGCAACCGGCGCGTCCGCGGCCATCGACGGGCAGTTCGCCGTCCTCGAAGCGCGGCACCGAGAGATCGCCGACTTCGAGCGCGAGGCCGGTGTTGCCTTCGTAAAGCATGCCGCCGGGAAGGACGAGTCCGCCGCCGAGTCCGGTGCCGGGTGCCACGTAAAGCAGCCCGCCGCTGTGCTCCGGACGATACATCCACTCGCCAAAGGCCGCGGCGTTGCAATCGTTGGTCATGAAAACGGGCTTGCCGGTTTCCTTGGAAAACTCGCCTCGGATGTCGGTGCCCACCCAGTCGTCGCCGAGATTCGCCTTGCCCCAGACCACGCCGTTCGAACAGGGGGCGGGAACATCGAGGCCGACCGCCGCGATGTCATCGACGCCGATGCCGGCGTTGGCGGCCAGTTTCGCCATCGCCTCGTTGAGCTGGCCGAAGGTGCGGCGGTAGCCTTCTTTGACATAACTGCGGACCTCGACGATTTCGCCGCAGGGTTCGCCGGCGGCATCGGCTAACAGACATTTGATGGTGGAACCGCCGATATCGAGTCCGGCAAAGTGGGTCTTCATGGGTGATGGTGGTTTGTTAGGGAAATCAATGGGCGGGCACGTGGGGTTCGAAGGTCATGGCGAGTTCGTGCTCGCGGGCCTTGGCGGACTTGCGCGCCTGCTGGTGGAAATGTTCCTGGGCGCGGAAGGGTTTGGCTTTTTTCGGTCGTTCGACGCGCTGCGAGGTGCCGTCCGGCAGAATCAGGGAGGCCTGCGTGTTGTCGCGGAAAAACGCTTCGAGGATGCGTTCAAGCCGGCGTTTCAGCGCGGGTTCCTCGATCGGGATCATCAGTTCGACGCGCTTTTCGAGGTTGCGCGTCATCCAGTCGGCCGAGGCGATGTAAACCTTGGCGTCGCCATCCTGATGGAAATAGAAGATGCGGGCGTGTTCGAGGAAACGGTCGATGATGGAAACGACGGTGATGTTTTTCGAGAACTTCGGATCACCGGGCTTGAGGCAGCAGATGCCGCGGACGTTGAGCTTGATTTCCACGCCGGCGCGCGAGGCATTGTAAAGTGCGGCAATGATGTCGGGATCCTGCAACGAGTTGATTTTGGCGACGATGCGCGCGGGCAAGCCCTCCTTCGCCCTCTCGGCTTCGCCGGCGATGAGATCGAGCAGCATCGGTTTCATCGCGGTGGGCGCGGGTGCCAGACGCTGGAATCGCAGCAGTTTCGACCGGCCGGAGACGGCGTTGAAGAACAACGAGGCGTCGTTGCCGTAGTCCGCCTTGCAGGTGAGATAGGAGATGTCGGTGTAAAGCCGGGCGGTGCTTTCGTTGTAGTTGCCGGTGCCGAGGTGGACGTAGCGGCGCAGGTGGCCGGCCTCGCGGCGGATGATCATGCAGATCTTGGCGTGGGTCTTGAGACCCTTGACGCCATAGACGATCTGCGCGCCGGCGCGCTGCAACTCGTCGGCGCGGTCGAGGTTGCGGGCTTCGTCGAAGCGCGCCTTCAGTTCGACGAGCACGGTGACGTTCTTGCCGTTTTCCGCGGCGGCGATGAGCGCGTCGATGACGCGGGATTTCTTCGCGGTGCGGTAGAGCACCTGCTTGATCGCGAGCACGTCCGGATCGGCCGCCGCTTCCTCTAACAGACGCAGCACGGGGTCGAACGATTCGTAGGGATGGAACAGCAGCACGTCGCCCGAGGAAATGGTCTCGAACATCGTCGAGCCGGGCGTGATGGCGGGGGAGGTCTGCGCCGGCCAGTCGGGATCGCGCAGGTGGTCGTGGTCCGGCAGGAAGGCGAGTTCCATGAACGAGGCGAGGCCGGGCGGGCCGTCGATCTGATAGATTTCCTGCGGTCCGGCGGCGGTGACCTTGCGGAGCATGGCGGCGAGGTCGCGCGGCGCGTCGGCGCGGAGTTCGAGCCGCACGGTGTCGGCGAACCGCCGGGCGGTGAGCACGTCCTCCATTTCGTCGGCGAGGTCGATGGTGTCCTCCTCCTGCACGGCGATGTCGCTGTTGCGGGTGATGCGGAAGGTGGTGGAGGCGGTGACGGTTTCCCCGGGGAAAAGCCGCGCGGCGTGCATGGCCACGAGGTCTTCGATCAGGATGAACGAAAGCCCCTCGTCCTCGCCGGTCACGGCGATCCGGCGCGGCAGGCTGTCAGGGATGGGCACCAGCGCGTGACGGGTGGTCTTGTCCGCGGAGTCGTGAAGGCGGCATGCGACGATGAGTTGGAGAGCGGGGATCACCGGCGGCGCCTCACCCTCGTCCACCGCCAGCGGGGTGAGCAGCGGGAAGATCTGGTCCTCGAAGGTGGCGGCGAGCTGGCTTGCCTTTTCGATGCTCACGTCGTCGGTGGCGAGCAGGCGGATGCCCGCGTCCGCCAGTGCGGGAACGAGCGCATCGTTGAAAAGCGCGTATTGTTCCTCCATCATGCGCAGGATCCGCTGGCGGAGCATCGCCAGGCTGCGGGTGGGGGTGAGGCCGGAATCGTCGCGCTTCTTGATGCCGGTGCGGCGCATGGCCATCAGCCCGCCGATGCGGACTTGGAAAAACTCGTCGAGGTTCGAGGCGGTGATCGCCAGGAATTTGACCCGTTCCAACAAGGGCAGGTCCTCGCGCCGCGCTTCATCGAGCACGCGCTGGTTGAATTCCAACCATGACAACTCGCGGTTGATGTAAGGCGGGGCGGGGGATTTCGGCATGGCGTTGATGAAATTTCAGGATTGATCCTCGATGACCACGGCCAGACCGAAGACCTGCTCGAAGAGGTCGGCTTTCGAGGCCATGGCGAGGCGTTCGACGGCGGCGTCGGCCACACCCGGCAGGCGCAGGCGGAGTTTTCCGGACTCGCGGACGATTTCAATCTGCGAGACTCGCTGGGCGTGGGTGCGTTCGAGCGCGTCGGCCACGCGCAACAGCGCGGCGAGCTTGCAGACGCGGATGCGCTCGTCCACGCCGAGCGCGGCATAGCCCGGGTGGTCGAGCGAGGGCACGGCGTGGCGGTGGTAGCGCGCGACCTGGCCGACGATGGTCACGTCGAGCCGGTCGAGGCCGAAGACCTCGGAGTTTAATATGAGATATTCCGAGTGTTTGTGATGCGCGCGCGGACTGACATAAGTGCCCACTTCGTGGAGGATGGCGGCCACCTTCAGGAGCAATCCGTCGTGGGCGGTGAGTTGGTGAAGGTCGGCCAATTCGTCGAAAAACCTCGCGCAGATGTTGCCGACGTGCTCGCCGTGGCTGGGATCAGACTGGTAGCGTTTGGCGAGGATGCGCGCCGAGCGCAGCACGTCCTCGTGGAACGCGCCGCCGATTTCGCGCGAGACGAGCAGGTCGTGGAGCAGTCCCTGTTCGTATTCGCTGGCGGGGATGTGGACGGCGTCGAGCTTGAGCGTTTCCGCCACGGCGAGGTTGATTTCGAGCGCGGGCAGCAGGGCCTCGGCCGTCTGGTAGTCGAGTTGGTATTGTTTCACCAGTTCCACATCGCTCAGACCGGCGGCGCGGGCGGTGAAGTCGCGCAGCGTGGCGACCGGGCAGTTGATGCCATCGCGGATCAACGAGGTGGCGACGGACTGGATTTCATAGCCGATGCAGACGAGCCCGCTGATTTTCACATCCGAGTAATCGAAGCGGATCTGCGCGAGATTGCCGTAGGCGTGCTCGCGGATCAGGCGCAACAGTGCCGCGCCCTCGGTGTGCGATGCTTCCACCGCCTCGCGCGTGCGATGGGTGCCGAGCCGGTAGCTGGTGTAGCGGGTGATGCGGCCGTTTTCGAAAAGCAGCGCCCGCGTGTTGCCGGGTCCCACATGCACGACCAGAGTGGTGTCCCGCCGCATTGCGGGCAGGTGGCGCAGGCGGCGGCGGGTTTTCAGATAGATCAGGCGCGTCATTTCGCCGTCGTCGATGGCTGCCACCTTCAGCCCGCAGGCGATGCGGATGCGGTTGATGAAGGTCTCGTGGTTGCGCGCCTCACTGAGGATGTTGGTGGCCGCGGCGCGCGTCAGGCCGTGGGGATCGATGCCGAGTTCGGCGAGCGATTTCTGAAATCCGCCGATGATGGACACCACCCGCTCGGTGGTGTCCGGGTTCACGTTTCCCAGTCGGAAAATGTCGCGCGCCAGTGGTGCCGGCTGTTCGAGGAAATCGATCGGCGTGAGCGTGTCCGCGGAGTTCCGCTCCGCGATCATCATCGAGACCGAGCCCGCGCCGATGTGCAGCGCCGTTTCGAGAGCCCCCCCTTCGGGCTTTTCCGGATTCTTTCTGCGGGCGCGCGGCATCGCGCGACATGTTGCGCGGGAGCCGCCCGCGATCAATCCCCAATCCGCGGCATCGCCGGGCAGTCGGGGCTTGTCACGGCGGGCCGGTGCGCGGATAAGCGGCTCATGCCAGTCACGGGAGCGCTTGAGAGATACCTGGTAAAACCCGGCACGCGGTTAAGCCTTCGCGAGATCGATCCCGACGAGAAAAACCTCTTTTCCGGCAAGGGCAAATCGGAATACGACGGCCAGTTCCGCGAACTTCAGGACGCGCTGCGCGACATGCAGAAAATGCTCTACGCGCAGAACAAGCACAAGATCCTGGTTGTGATGCAGGCGATGGACACCGGCGGCAAGGATGGCTGCATCAAACATGTTTTCTCGCACATCGACCCACAGGGAATTCACGTCCGGTCATTCAAGAAACCCACCGAGGAGGAACTGGCTCACGATTTCCTGTGGCGCGTCCACGCCAAAGTGCCGCCGCGTGGCCAACTCGTCATCTTCAACCGCAGCCACTACGAGGACGTCATCGCCGTGCGGGTCAAAAAAATCTTTCCCGAAGAAGTGTGGAAACGCCGGCAGAAACATATCATCGACTTCGAGCGCATGCTCGCCGACGAGGGAACCACCATCGTCAAGATCTTCCTCCATATCTCCAAGGAGGAACAGAAAAAACGCCTCGAGGCCCGGCTCTCGAATCCCAACAAACACTGGAAATTCAATCCCGACGATCTCAAGGACCGCGCCCGCTGGGATGAGTTTCTAACGGCCTACGAGGATGTTATTTCCAAAACCTCCGCCGGCCACGCCCCTTGGTATGTGGTCCCCGCCGACCGCAAGTGGTACCGCAACCTCTGTGTGGCGCGCATCATGGTGGATACCATGCGCTCGCTGGACCTGAAGCTGCCGAAGATCGATTGGGATCCGAAGGGGATCGTGATCGAGGATTGATCCGCGCCGAGCTGGGTTCGGCATTCCCGGCGGGTGGTCACTCGTCGTGGATTTCCAGCCTTCCCGGCCGCCGGAGCGGGATGTTTTCCTCGATTTCTCCGAGGTCGAGACTGTCGAGCACGTTGGTACGGCGGCGCGACCACCCGGACGAGCCGGAGGTGTTGGCAATGCTGGGCAGTTCGGTGTGATAAGGGTCGTCGCCCAGAAGCACGGATTCGGTGGGCTGTACTGGGACCACATCGAGGGCGGGCAGGCCGAGCGCGGCGGCGTCGAGCATGCTGGCATCGCCGCCGAGACCGGAGTGGACGGCACAGAATGCGAGCCGCTCGGTGCCTGCGCGGAAGTATTCGTTCACCGCGGTGCCGCGTGATTGGACCACGCCGGTGGCCGGGTCCTCGACGTATTGATGGCAATACTGGGTGGCGCGCTGGCCGGAAACCTCGCACACAGGCAGTTGGAGAATGTTGGTTGGCGGCATGATGTCGCCACCGCCGAACGACGGGGCGGCGGCATTCATGACGGCCTGCCAGACGGGCAGCGCCAGGTCGCGGCTGAAAGCACCGGGATAGATTGGTTCGCTGCCGGCACTCAGGAAACCGGTCCAGACGCCGCAGGTGACGCGCGGGTTGTAGCCGAGAAACCAGCAATCGTTGAAGTCATGCGTGCTGCCACCCTTGCCCGCGCCATGGAACGGTTTTTCAACAAGCCCTTCGAGCGCTCCCTTGCTGCTGCCGCGGTAGAGCGAGCCGGCCATCATGCTGTGCACCTGCCAGGCGGTGGCGGGGTCGATGACCTGTTCGCGCACGAGCGACGGGCGCTTCCGGCGGTAAACGGTGCGCCCGGATGGATCCTCGACGCGATCGAGCAGGTGAAGCTCCTCCGGGCCAAGCCGGCCACCGGACGAGAACGCGGTGATGGCGCGCACCGCCTGTTTGAGAGAGACTTCCTCGAATCCCACCGCGATGCGGCGCAGCAACTCGGCGTCTTGCAGGGGAAATCCGAAATCGACCGCGGTGTCCACCACGCGCCGCAGGCCGGTTTGCTCCATGAAACGCACGGTGGCGGCGATCTTCGAGTGTTCCAGCGCCTTGCGGGCGGTGACCGGTCCTTCGTAAACGGGCGACTCCACTTCCATGCCCCATTCGCCGAGGATGCCCTCGCGTCCGCCGATCATCACCGAGCGGTTGTCCATCGGTTCGTCCTCTACGATGGTGGCTGGCGTGAGTCCACGGTCCAGGCCGGCGGCGTAGATGAACGGAAAAAACGCGGTGCCCAGCGGGCGTTTGCCCATTTCGATGAAATCGTAGGGTGCCTGCGCGTAGTCGCGTCCGCCGACGTAGGCGAGGATCTCTCCACTGAGGTTGTCCACCATCAACACCGCACCCTGAAGGTATTCGGGTGGGGCGAAACTGCCGCGCTCGCCTTGATACTCGGCGTATTTCTGGCGCGTGTAGCCCGGATGGGACTCGGCGCGGTCGAGACTCTTCAACAGGCTTTGTTGCGCCGCGTCCTGTGCCTCGGCGAGGATCGTGGTGTGAATGGTGAATCCACCGGCGGCAAGTGCGTCTTCGCCGAGTTGTTCGTTCACCTGATCGGCGATGCGTTCATACAGGTGCGAGGTGCCGCGGCGCAGGGGTTTGGGGTTCAGTTTGAGCGGTGCCTTCATCAGTCGGCGAGCTTCGCGTTTCGAGATCGCGCCGAGATCGGCCATGCGGCCGAGGACGAGATTGCGCGAGTGACGGTTGGCGGGTTCGTTGACGAGGGGCGAGAGAGGGGTGGGGTTTTTGATGCAGCCGACGATGGCCGCGCTTTCCAGCGCATTCAGGTCCTTGGGTTCTTTGCCGAAGTATCCCAGCGAGGCGGAGCGGATGCCGTAGTAACCGCTGCCGAAGTAGATGCGGTTCAGATAGAACTCGAGAATTTCGGATTTCGAATAGCGCTGCTCGATGCGGTGGGCGAGGAAGGCCTCCACGATCTTGCGCTGCATTCCGGATTCGCCGCGCTGCTTGCGCTCGCCTTCGAGGTCGTAGGCGTTGCGGGCGAGCTGCTGGGTGATGGTGCTGGCACCCTGGGTGGTTTCGCCGGCCTTCCAGTTGAGGTAAGCGGCGCGCGCGACGCCGAAGAAATCCACTCCGTTGTGGGTTTTGAACCGCTGGTCCTCGCCGGCACGCAGGGCGTCAATGAAGATTTCCGGCACTTCATCGATGGAAATGACGCTTCGGTTCTGGACGAAGATCCGGCCGATTTCCCTGCCATTGCGGTCGAGGATCAGGCTGGGGATTTCCAGGTCGTTGATGCGGTCGAGATCGTAGGTGGTGGCGCGCTCGCGGTATTCGCGGGTCTCGCGCTCGATGAGGGTCCAGCCGGCGAATCCCGCCGCGGCGGCCAGAAGGAACAGCGTGAACCACAGCCGTTTGCGCTTGTAGAAGGCCTTGCGGGTGGTCTTTCTGCGGTTGCTGTCTCGCGCGGCTGCCATGCTTGGGATCGATTGTCCGGCGTGCCCGCCGGAAAATGGTGCGAGGCACGACTATCGCATGAATACCCCCGCGGCAACCCCATCGTTGCAGGAGATTCTGCGGGCGCGAATCGCGTCCTGCGGGCCGCTGCGGTTTCCGGAATTCATGGCGGCGGCGCTCTACGATCCCGTGCACGGCTACTACGCGCGCGGCATCCGCCAGGTCGGCAGGGCTGGGGATTTTTTCACCAGCGTGAGCGTGGGGCCGCTGCTCGGGAAATTGCTGGCCCGGCGTTTCCTCGCGTTTTGGCGCGATGCGGGCTTACCGACGCGCTGGCGGGTGATCGAATGCGGCGCGCATGACGGCTCGCTGGCGGCCGATGTGCTAGATGGGCTGCGCGAACTGGATGCCTTCGCTTTTGACGCGCTTGAATACGTGATCACCGAGCCGCTCGCCACTTTGCGTGCCCGGCAGGCGGAAAAACTCCGCGGTTTCGCGGAGCGCTGCCGGATCGTGCCCGATCTCGCGCCGCTGGCGGACGATCCGCTGCCCGGCATCGCCCACGGCAACGAGGTCCTCGACGCGCTACCCTGCCACCTGCTTGTCAGGCGCAATGACAAGTGGCTGGAGCGGGCGGTGGGCTGGAGCGAAGGCGGATACGCGTGGGTGGAAACGGAAATCGCCGGTCCCGGACTGGCATCGGCCGCCGAGAGACTGGGAGAGGGTTTTCCGGACGGCTACCGCACGGAAGTGCGGACCTGCTACCACGATTTCCTCGCGGCACCGTCGCGTGCCCTGCGCGGGGGGCTGATGCTGTGGGTGGATTATGGATTCGAGCGTTCCGAGTATTATGAACCATCGCGCCATGAGGGCACCTTGCGCACGTTTTCCCGCCACCGCGCGGGGGACGATCCGCTCGACGATCCGGGCGGCCGGGACATCAGCGTGCATGTCGATTTCACCGCGGTGGCGGAAGCCGCACGCGATCTCGGCTGGCAGGCACGGGCGCTGCGATCCCAAGGCGCGTGGCTCACCGAAATCGCCCGCGAGTGGCTGCTGGCGATGGAGGGACGACCACAACCCGTCCTGCTGCGCCAGTTCCAAACCCTGACGCACCCGGCACAGCTTGGCGCGCAATTCCAAGTGCTGGAACTTGTGCGGCCGGAAACATGAGAGATGGAGAAATTTTTAAACCCGGCCTCGCAGCCGAACATTTAAAGAGTGGACCGGATGAGGGATCTCCGGACCGCCCGGAACGAAAGAATCCACCTTTGCATTTCTCCGGGCCGTTTTATCCTTCCCCATTCCACAACCCACCAAACCCATGAAACTGAAATCCTTCAGTGCCCGTACCGGCGGCTGCGCCGCTTCCCTGATCGCGCTCACGATCGCCGCCTCCTCCGCCCAGGTCACCGTGGATGGTGTCCGCGATGTGGGGGAAGGCTACAGTGAACTCGCCGTGCAAGCCCAGGCCACCAACTGGGGAGCCAACAACTCGCTGGCCAACATCCACACCGAGCAAACGACCAAGCTGCTCAATCTTTTCGTGTCCGGCAGGGCGGACGGCAACGCCATCATTGTGTTCGTCGATACCAAGGCCGGCGGGGTTTCCTTCATCAGGAACAATCTGATCCAAAGCGGCGGCTTCGAGGCGGATATCAACAACCTCGGCGAAACCGACAGCGCGGGAATTACCTTCGAGACCGGTTTCGAGCCCGATTATGCCATCCGCGTGTTCGGGACTGGTTCCGAAGCATACGCCTCATTGTATGACCTGCAAAAAGGCTTCCGAGTCGATCTGGGTCAGGTGGACACCACTGCGGGCGACCTCGGTTCACACGGGCCGGTGACCGCCATCCGCGCCGAGTGGGAGAATGTGAACACCGGCGACCCCGTTTCCGCCGTAAAAGGCGTGGAAATGTCGCTCAACATGGCCTTGCTAGGCGTGGCCGAGGGCGAACAGGATGTGCGCCTGATGGCGATGCTCATCAACGGCGACTCGTCGTTCGGTTCCAATCAAGTGCTCGGCTCGCTCGATAGCAGCACTGACATGGGAGGGAATCTCAAATTCATCGATTTCGAAACGGATTACGCATCGCCCCAGACACTCACGGTCGGTGTGGATCGTCCCGCACTGGTGGCGACCGACGACGAGGACGGCGATGGCGCGACCAACGACATCGATCCCCAGCCGCTGGTGCAGACTCGCGACATCGAGTTCAGCGTGAACATGGCCGTGCAGGAAGCGAAAGGCTTGTTCACGGTCGGCAGCACGGTGGAGGTCCAGTTCTTCAGTGGCTCGCAGACGCCGCTCAGCACGCTCACGCTCACCGATCCGGACGCGGATCTGATTTACACCGGCACACTGGTCGCCGCGGGCGGTTTCGAGGGGGAGTCGTTCGGCACCTACAAATTCCGCACCGACGATCCCGACAGCCCCAACAGTGGCTACGAATTCGGATTCGACCGCACATTCACCCTGGGCACGGCTGAAACCACCCAGACATTGGACACCGTGTTTTTCAGTAACGACGCGGGCTACGCTTCCTGGGCGGACGCCAATGTGGGCGGCCAGCCGGCCAATCAGGATTTCGACGGCGACGGCATCGATAATGGCGCGGAATATTTCATGGGTACGCCCGGCAATGCCTTCACTGCCAACCCGCCTGTGGTGGCCGGAGTGGTCACCTGGCCGCGGGCCGCTGACACAGCCATCAGTTCATTCAGAATCGAGGTTTCCAGCGACCTCGTCAGTTGGCAGGACGCCGCCGTTGCCTATCCGGCCAATCTGAGCGTCAGCGACACGCAAGTTTCCTTCACCCTGCCAACGGGTGCCGGCAAAATCTTCACTCGTCTCAGTGTGACGCCTTGATTCGAAGTGGTCGCAATCTTCACCCTCCTGGGACGGCGGCAGCGATGCCGCCGTTCTTTTTTGATCTGGGTGATTTCGTCAAAGCTCCACGGCACGGTTCTTTTCCGGAACCAGCACGCGCGTTTCATGTCCCGCCATGGCCTTCACGAAGGCGTCCGCGTTTTGCCCGATGATCGGAAACGATCCGTAGTGGCAGGGAATCGCGGTCTTGAGTTTGAAATACCGCTTCACCGCCAATGCCGCGGTGCGTGGGTTCATCGTGAAGCGGTCGCCGATGGGAACCATGGCGATCTCCGGTTGATACAACTCGTGGATCAGCGCCATGTCGCCGAAGATGTCGGTGTCACCCATGTGATAGACCGTCGGTCCCCCGTCCGGCGTGACGATGATTCCGGCCGGGTTGCCGAGCGGGATGTTCTGATCGGACGAGGAATGGTCGGCGCGCACCATGCTCACCGTGAACCCTTCCTGTTGGGTGGTCCCGCCGAGGTTCATCGGGTCGATGTTTTCCACGCCCTGTGAGTTGAGCCACATGCAGATTTCGTAATTCGCCACCACCTTGGCGCCGGTGTCGCGGGCGATGGCCACGGTGTCGCCGACATGATCGCTATGACCGTGGGTCAGCAGGATGTGCGAGACGCCCGCGGCGGCGGACTCGGAGTCGCCGTCGAAAGCCGGGTTGCCGGTGAAGAAGGGATCGATGAGAACGGCGTGGCCCGCGAAGTCGAGCCGGAAGGCGGAGTGTCCGAACCAGGTGATTTTCATGATGTGCGATGGGTTGGGGGTTGGTGACCGGCGGAATGATGAACACGGGATCCGGTCATGGCAATGGCGGCGAGATTGACAGCACCGCAGGCAGGCGGTGGACTGCCGGCCGAGAAAATGACCGATCATTCGGAGCTTATCATCGATCTGGCACTGGCCGAGGATCTTGGCGGGGGGGATGTGACTTCGCTGTATTTCATCCCTGCGGAGCGCAAGGCGCGGGCTTTCGTGGCCGCGCGGCGCGAGGGTGTGGTTTCAGGCGTGGAGATCGCGGCGCGCGTTTTTGCGAAGCTGGATCCGGAGTTGGATGTGGAAGTGCTGATTCCGGACGGCAGCCGGGTGGGGGAGGGTGCCTTGTTGATGAAAGTGGAGGGAGCCGCCCGCTCGATTCTCGGGGCGGAGCGCACGGCACTCAATTTCCTCCAGCACCTCAGCGGCGTGGCCACTCTGACAGCCGCCTACGTGGATGCCGTCAAAGGCACCGGCGCGAGTATCCTCGACACCCGCAAGACCACTCCCGGTTATCGCATGCTGGAAAAACAGGCGGTCGTCCACGGCGGGGGCGTCAACCACCGGATGGGGCTCTACGACCGGGCGATGGTGAAGGACAATCACCTCGTGGCCGACGGCGGCATTGAAGCGCTGCAATCCGCCATCCAGCGGTTGAAGCGTGAGCGACCCGGCGTGGAGGTGGAGCTTGAGGCCGATCATCTCGATCAAGTCCGCGATTTTCTGAAACTCGACGGGGTGGACCACATCCTGCTCGACAACATGGATCACTCCGACCTGCGCGAGGCCGTGGCGGCGCGTGGCGACCACCGGTCGCCGATACTTGAAGCCAGCGGCGGGGTGTCGCTCGAGGCGGTGCGCGGGATCGCGGAGACCGGCGTGGATTTCATCTCGGTGGGTGCCATCACGCATTCGGCCCCAGCCTTGGACGTCGGCTTGGACTTCATGCCTTTGTCGGAATGATCGGCGTATTTTCCCAAGCGGCCGCTTTGTTGCCTGAGCCGTTCAGGCTGCTGGTCAGGGAGACTTCCCCATCGACCAACGACGATCTCCGCAAACTCGCTGAGGGCGGTGCGGAGGATGGATTGGTGCTGCTGGCGCTACAGCAGACCGCCGGAAAAGGACGTCGTGGCGCGGCATGGTTCTCGGCACCGGGCGAATCGCTCGCTTTTTCCGTTCTGCTGCGCCCTGACGAGCCCAAAGCGCTTTGGCCGCGCCTCGCGCTGAGTGCGGGCCTGGCCGTGGCCGAGGCGATCGAGGAGTTCGGTCCCGCCGCCGGGATCAAATGGCCCAACGATGTCTGGATCTCCGGAAAAAAAGTCGCGGGCATTCTCGTCGAGGCTGGCAACGACCATGTGGTGGTCGGCATCGGTCTGAACCTCGGCACACTGGAATTCCCCGCGGAAATCGCCGGTATCGCCACCTCGCTGAAGCTTGAGACCGGAGCCGATTATCCCGCCTCCGACGTTCTTGCCGCAGTGATCCGACGCTTCGCGGTGCATCGGGGAAACATCGGCGCGGTATTCGATCAAACCATCGACGCAGTCGCCAGCCGATGTGTGCTCACCGGTCACGAGATCTCGTTCCGCACCGCCGCCGGGCCGGATCGCGGGCGTGTCGAGGGAATCGCGCCCGGCGGGGAACTTCTGGTCCGCAACACCGCGGGCATGCGAAAGCTGATGCAGGCGGATGAGATCCGTATCCTTGCCTGAGCGCGGATGGCTGTCATCGTTTGCCACACATGAAATCAGTCAGATGGTTCCTCATCCCGATGTTTTTCGCGTTGGGGGCATGCTCTCTGTTCAGGCAGAACGATGCGGATTCCGGGGCAAACGAACCCAAGCCCGCCAAAGAAGGGCCAGAACTACTGGGCCGCATTGCCTCGGTTTCTCCCGACCGCCGCTTCGTGCTCATCCAAAGCTACGGTTCATGGGATCGCGAGGCCGGTGCCATTCTGACCACCCGCGGCGAGGATGACCGGGTGGCCAACCTGCTCGTCACCGGCGAATCGCTGGGCCGCTTCGCCGCCGCGGACATCCAATCCGGCACGGTGGCAACCGGCGATGCGGTCTATTCCCTGCATATCCCGAGTCCGCAGGAATCGACCGGTGACGCCGGTCCCGAAGTGGAAGCGACTGGGAATCAATTAAATGCAGGTTCTGAAAACGTTCAAAAAAATAATTAGCTTATCGAAATTTCTTTGCTTTCAAAATCTTAATTTAATCCTTACCTTATGACTGTCCCAACCAGCACGGTCATTGAGTCAAAAATTTGCCAAATTTTAGGATTGATAAATATCCGGGTTTCCGGGTAGCTTCTCTCTCGCAATGGCTGTGCCCCCTTACATGTCCCAAAACATGAACACTACAACCAGCCATAATGAAAACCATGAACCCCTCGGGCGCGTCGGTGAAAGCCGATGCGGATCGTCTTGCAGACTTCGTCCTGTTTACCCAGCGGAGCTGCATTCTCAACCTGTCCACTGAACTCAACAAGGGGAACATCTCGTTCCCGCAGTTCTTCCTGCTGACCTATCTTTCGAGCGAGGAATATCTGACGATGTCGGATATCGCCAAGAAGATGGGACACTCCACGGCGGCGGCCACCGGATTGGTGGACCGTTTGGAGAAACTGGGATATGTGGAACGTGTCCACGCCGCGGAAGACCGCCGCAAGATCATGGTGCGCATCACCTCGAAAGGGGTGGAACTCGTATCCAAGTTGCGTGCTGAAATCGCCACGGACCTCGCCGGCATCCTCGCCGGCATGGACGAGGACCAGGCGGAAACCGTCGAGCACACGAAGCGTGCCATCCATGGCCGCGCGATCGCCTGACCGCCGGAACAAATCCTAATCTCACTCGCCGCTTGGCGGGAGAGCAACGCCTCCGTTACCATCCCCCCGGTGACGGAGGCATTCTCATTTCTGGACCCGTTGCACGGCATTGCCGGCGTGCGCGCCGGCTGGCTGGAGCGGATTGACGGCGTGGATGTGGCCTGTGACCGCGACCAGGCGATGCGGGCGCTGCGACCGTGGCACGAGGAGAAGATCCGGCGATTCGCGCCCGGCGCGGCATGGTGGCGTGCCGAGCAGGTGCATGGAGTCGAAGTTGCTGTGGTGCCGGGTGCGACAACGATTCCAGCGACCGACGGCCTTCCGGTAGTGCTTGGTGCGGACGGCCTGTTGACGGCGCAAACCGATGTGGTGCTGGCGATTCATGTGGCGGACTGCGGCGCGATCTGGCTGGCCGACCGCGGCACCGGTGCGATTGGGTTGTTGCACTCCGGGAAAAAGGGCACCGAGGCGAACATTTTCCAGTGTGCATTGGACCGGATGGCGCGGGATTTCGGCACGCGCGCCGAAGATGTCACGGCGGTGCTCGGTCCGTGCATCCGTCCGCCACATTACGAGGTGGATTTCGCCGCGGAGATCGGCCGCCAGGCGGCGGGTGCCGGAGTGGGGAATTTCATCGACTGCGGGCTGGATACCGCCTCAGATCTCTCCCGTTTCTACAGCTACCGCATGGAACTGGGTAAAACCGGCCGGATGATGGCCCTGATAGTCCGCGATTCGCCATGAGCACGTTCACTCTGCAAGCCCCCGCCAAGTTGAATCTCTCGCTGCGCGTCCTCGGGAAGCGTGAGGACGGGTTTCATGAAATCGACTCATTGATGGTGAAACTTCCCGGGCTGGCGGATAGTTTGGAGTTTTCCGAGGCCGGCGCATTGGCGCTGATATGCGACGATCCGGCGTTGCCGGCTGGCGACGACAATCTGGCCATGAAGGCGGCGCGTGCTTACGAGGCGGCGGCCGGGGTGTCGTGCAAGTTTGCGATTTCGCTGAGAAAGTCGATTCCCCACGGTGCCGGTCTCGGCGGGGGCAGCAGTGACGCGGCGGCCGTGCTGCTGGGGTTGGATCAACTGCATGACGGCAAGCTCGGGCCGGATCGACTGAGCGGAATCGCTGCCGGGATCGGTTCCGACGTGCCGTTTTTCATCACCGCCGGCGCCGCGCGCTGCACCGGGCGGGGAGAAGGAATCGAGCCGGTGGACGCACCGCCGCAGTTGAGGGTGTTGTTGCTCAAACCGGGGTTTGTGGTGGAAACGCCGGACGCCTACCGCCGCTGGCGGGAATCCAGTGAGTTGCCGGGCATCAACTACCGGCCGCAGCCGGTGGACGGACTGCAACTGGTCAACGATCTGGAGCGGCCGGTTTTCGCCAAACACCGGTTTCTTGCCGAACTCAAGCAATGGCTGCTGGACCGCAACGAGTGCGACGCCGCGCTGATGGCGGGTTCCGGTTCCACGATGTTCGCCGTGCTGCGTGAGGATGCCGATGCAATGGGCCTCGCCAAAGCGGCCCGGGACGAACTGGATTCCGAACTGTGGTCTTGGTCCGGCGTGACCGGGGCTTGAGTGTTTCAACCCGTCCTGCGGCGGGACTGCCGGTGTGCGACGATGGCGAAGCCGGCGATGATCACCGTGAAAGCAACCGCTTGCCAGCCGAGCGCCTGTTGCAGGGCCGCGGTTCCGGATTTTTCCATGCCGGCCAGCGTGAAGGAAAATGCCAGCGAGTAGGTGCCATAGGCGAGGTTGAAAATGAGACCTTTCACGCTGAGCAGGGTGGCGCGCTGGCCGGAGCTGGCGACCTCATGCAGATGACGGCTCACAGTGAAACCGACGTAACCGAGCATCATCATCAGGAGGGCCACCGGCAACAGCCCCGCCCACGGCCACGCCGGAACCAGCAGCCACAGGCCGAGCGCGGCCACCGCGCCTCCCATGATGAGTGCGGGCAGTGTTTCATGGCGGCGATTCACCCGCGCGGCGATGCCGGGGATGAACCAGTTTCCGACCGCGATCAGCGACCCGATGAAACCGAATGCCCAGCCGGGGATGCCGATCAGACGGTAATACTCGCTGACCAGCGTGGCGAAATTGCGCGCGACGGCATCGATCAGGAAACCGCCGACCAGGACCACGGCGATGGCGCGCGTCGTGAGGGCCATGCGTGCGGTGCGCAGTGTGAGCCACAGGGCGTTGCGGCAGGCTCCGGATTCCGCGGCGGGCGGATGGGGTTCCTCGAAACGCAGGCAAATCAGCAGACAGCCGACCGCTTGCAGGAGCACCAGCGCCACCGGCAGACGTCGCGCGACATCGACCGGCACCTGCATCGTTTCCGGCAACAGCGCGTTGATCCATGACGGGTCGTAGAGCAGCCCGCCGGCGGTCATCGCGATCAGGAAACCGGCGGCGCGCCACCGCATCGCAGTCGCCAACACCTCGTCCCAAGCGGTTTTGCGGCCGTCGTTTTCCGGCAGCGCATCGTAGACGATCGCCTCGTCGGCCCCGCTGGCCGCGGCTTCGGAGGCGCCTGATAGAAAACGGTTCAGCAAACAGAGCGCGAACAGCAGCATGCCACCGTCCTTCGGGGCCAGCAGCAGGATGGCCATTTCCACCACCATCAGCACCGAGGAAAAGACCAGCAACCGCTTGCGCCCGAGCACGTCGGCCAAGGCGCCCGAAGGCACTTCCAGCAGGAAAATTGCCGCCGCCCACACCGCATTGAGCAGGACGTAGTGCTCCAGTTTCAGGCCGAGATCGGTGAACAAGACCGCCAGCACCGGATAGTAGGCCCGCGCGTTGTAGAGCGTGGTGAAAAGCACGAACAGCCGCGCGTTTTTCTCCGCGAAGGGACCACTGCGGCGGATCAGTGACAACACACGCCCGCTATCGCACGGGCACCAGCCGCTGGCAAGGTCCACGCCAACTGCGGCGTTGCAATGCGCCTACAGCCGGCACAGCCTGCCGGCATGCCGGAAACCGAGTTGATTCTCCTCATCCTCGCCGTCTGCCTGCTCACGTGGCTTGCCTGGCAGGCGGGTCGCATTCTCACCTGTCTCATGCGGATCGAGGCGCGCATGTCGCAGGTTTCATCCGCCACGGAACCAACCGGCGATGATGCCGCAGCCGTCGAGCCGAGTCCCGGGGGCCTATTCGAATCGTTCCTCGAGGAAGACCCGTCACGCCGCGCGCTGCCGAAAAACGAACAGTTCGCCGCCTTCCGGAAATGGCGCAAGGACAAGGGGCTGAGCTGGTCTTCCGGTGGGTGACTTGCTCAGTGCGTTCCGGCCCGACCACCCGGCCAGGGAATTGCGGATCGTGGACGTCGAGGAGGTTTGAAAACCGCTCGCTCTATCGATGGAGTGAGCCGGAATTTCAAAAATTTCCCGATTCGGTCGCGGCGCTTACAAAATGCCGCAAATTTTCTTTTTTCCGTTGCAAGGAATGCCCCGGTTTGCATCCTCCCGGCGCCCCGCCCGCGGCTGCTAACGGATTGTTTCCGGTCGTGATCAAACCGCGTGGCACAGACCTTTCCCGCACCGCATCGTCCTTGCCATGGCAAACATTTTTCCCCGCTGGACCAACCTTCTGCCCCTGAAAATCGCCGTTTGTGTCGGGGCCACCGCCGCGGGTGTGGGCTTGGCATTCACATACTACGCCACGCCCAAGGCGCAGGTTGTCGGCTATCAGCCGTCGCAGCCGATTCCGTTTTCCCACAAGATCCACGTCGAGCAGCTGGGCCTCGATTGCCGCTACTGCCACTCGTTCGTGGACGTGGCCGGCCACTCGAACGTGCCCACCGGCAACACCTGCTGGAACTGCCACCAGCACGTCCAGCGCGACAGCCCGAAACTCGCGCCGCTCCACAAGTCGATGAACCCGGATTTCCCCGGCTACGACGGCAAGCCGATCGAGTGGGTGAGGGTCCACAAGTCACCCGACTACGTCTATTTCAACCACTCGGCGCACGTGAACCGGGGGATTTCCTGCCAGAGCTGCCACGGCGACGTGCACCAGATGGATGTCGTCTGGCAGGCGGAGAATCACTCGATGGGCTGGTGCCTCGAGTGCCACCGCGCGCCGGAGAAGCACCTGCGTCCGCTGGAGGAGATTTACAATTTCGAATATGGGGACGACGACGTGGCGAAATACTCCAAGGAGCAGGGTGTGAAGACCACCGAGGACCTCGGACTGAAGTTGAAGGAGCAGTTCCAGGTCAATCCGAAGGAAAGCTGCGCCACCTGCCACCATTAATTCTCCCGCCAGAATTTTTCCTCCAATTTTCCGCATCAGACATGAGCAAGCGCATTTGGCAACACCCCGAAGTTCCGGCCGGCGAAACCACGGTTTCATGGCGCAGTGCGGGTCAGCTTGAGGACACGCCGGAGTTCCGCGAGTGGCTGGAAAGCGAGTTCCCGCGCGGGGCCGCGGCGATGGCGGATGAAGCCGAGGCGGAAACGTCGCGCCGTTCGTTCCTGAAACTGAT
Source organism: Luteolibacter sp. (assembly GCA_041686775.1). Taxonomy (GTDB): domain Bacteria; phylum Verrucomicrobiota; class Verrucomicrobiia; order Verrucomicrobiales; family Akkermansiaceae; genus Luteolibacter. The sequence continues at coordinate 201,020 of JAWLDG010000004.1, forward strand.
GGGTGCCTCCAGCGCGCTGGCCGGATTCGGCATGGCCGCCTGCCGCCGCCCGGAAAGCTACATCGTCCCCTACATCAAGGCACCCGAGTGGGTGATTCCGGGCAAGGCGACTTACTACGCATCCGCCATGCCGCGCCCGCACGGTGCGACGCCTCTGGTGGTCACCACCTTCGAAGGCCGCCCGACGAAACTCGGCCCGAACAATCTCCATCCGGACGCGGAAGGCACCGACGCCTTCGCGCAGGCTTCGGTTCTCGATCTCTACTCGCCCTCGCGTTCCCGCAAGCCGCTCAAGTCCGGCAAAGTCGTCAAGCGTGCCGACCTCGACGCCGCCATCGCGGCCATCGCGGCCGACAATTCGGCGAAAGTCGCTTTCCTCTTCGGCACCGATGACAGCCCGACGCGCAACCGCCTCGCGCAGGAAATCGCGGGCAGGTTTTCCGCGGCGAAGTTCTATCAGTATGAACCGCTGGCCGGTGAGTCGATGGCGGTGCTCGGCGACGGCGTGCGCATGGTCCCGGATTTTTCCAAGGCCGACCGCGTCCTCTCGCTCGATTGCGATTTCGCCGGCATCGATCCGCAGGGCGCGCTCACGCCGTTCTTCGATCGCCGCAAGCCAGAGGGCAAAGATTACGAAAACAAGGCCGACGCCGCGAAAATGAACCGCCTCTACGCGGTCGAAGCGAATTTCTCGCTCACCGGCGGCATGGCGGATCACCGCCTGCGCGTGCCCGCCAGCCAGGTGACGGCCGTCGCCGCGCAAATCGCCCGCGAGCTTGGAGTTTCCGGCATTGGTGGTGCGCCGATCAGCGATGAGAAACACCTGGAATGGATCCGCGCGATGGCCGCCGATCTCCGCGAGCATGCGGGCATGTCGGTCGTTCTCGCCGGTTCGCGCCAGCCGGGACAACTCCACCAACTCGCGCTCGCGATCAACCAAACGCTTGGCAACATCGGCGAAGACAAACCACTGCTCGCCGTGCAAACCGGCAGCACCGGCCGTGGTTCGATCTTCAAGCTCAAGGAAGACATCGAAGCGGGCCGGATCGACACCCTTTTCATCCTCACACCCGCCAACCCGGTTTACGACGCGCCGTCGGACATCGATTTCGCCGGTCTGTTGGGGAAACTGAAGACCAGCATCCATCTCGGCGAGCGCACGAACGCCACCGCGCATGCCGCCACCTGGCACATCCCGGCCGCGCATTACCTCGAAGCATGGTCGGACGCCCGCAGCGCCCGCGGCGTTTACACGGTGGTGCAGCCGATGATCCTGCCGCTCTATCCGGATTGCGTTTCCGAACTCGAATTGCTCGTCGCCCTGCTCAAGGACGACGGCAAACTGCTCGCCGGTGAAGGCGAAAATGGCGCGGCTTCTCCGGCCTATGATGCGGTGCGCGCGACCTTCGCCGAGTTTGGCGATGCCTCGAATGCCGCATGGAAAAAACTGCTGCGCGATGGTTTCCTCGCCGGTTCCACCTATCAGGCGGCCACTCCCGCCACACCCTCGCTTGCCAATATCGTGGTGCCGGTGGCTCCCGCCAAGGACTCGCTGGAAGTCATTTTCTCCACCGACTCGTCGGTTTACGACGGCCGTTGGATCGACAATGCATGGCTCCAGGAAGCGCCCGATCCGGTTTCCAAACTCACTTGGGACAACGCCGCGCTCATCGCGCCGAGGACCGCCAGGGAACTCGGCATCTATGACGAAGTCCTCGAACCCGAACCTGTTACCAAGGCCCTGGGATTCATCCCGATAGAAGGCAAGTATGCCACTGTGGGTCCCGACGGGGAAGGAGAGAACCGCAAGCAGCGGATGATCTCCGTCACCGTGAACGGCAAGACGCTCGAAATCCCGGTGCTTGTTTCCTTCGGTCAGGCGGAAAACACGCTGATCATTCCGCTCGGCTACGGTCAGGCTTTCGACAAGGACGACGAACTCGGCCGCAAGCCCGCGAATCAATCGCACACCGGCCTCGTCGGCGTGAACCGCGGCTTCAACGCCTATCCGCTGCGCGATTCGGCAACGCAATATTATGCCACCGGCGCCACCGTGAAACCCACCGGCAAGCGTTACCTGCTCGCGCTCGTCCAGGAGCACCACGCGATGTATGGCCGCGCGCTGGTCCGCGAGATTTCCACCATCGAAGCCAAGGACGAACAGGGAATTCCTCTCGACGAGAAAGGCGATTTCGCCCGGCAACTCGCCAATGTGAAGAAGCAGGGGATGGATTCGCACATCCCGCCGAACATCTCGCTCTACAAGCCGGAGGATCGCCAAGGCGAGCCGCTCATCAACGACCCGCTCCACCAGTGGGGCATGTCGATCGACCTCTCGTCCTGCATGGGTTGCAACGCCTGCCTCGTCGCCTGCCAGGCGGAAAACAACATCCCGGTCGTCGGCAAACTGGAAGTCGCCAAGGGTCGCGAAATGCACTGGATCCGCATGGACCGGTATTTCGCCACGCAAAAGGACAACACTTTCGATGACGGCAACCCCGCGCTCGTTCCCCAGCCGGTGGCCTGCGTGCAATGCGAGTCCGCGCCATGCGAAACGGTTTGCCCGGTGAACGCCACCGTCCACACCGAGGACGGTCTGAACGCCATGGCCTACAACCGCTGCATCGGCACCCGCTACTGCGCCAACAACTGCCCGTACAAGGTGCGCCGCTTCAATTTCTTCGACTACAACAAGCGCAACCCGCTCATCAAACACAACCTCTACCGCGGCCCGCTCGGCGAGAAGACCGTCGGCGAGGCGACGCACCTCCAGAAGAACCCGAACGTCACCGTCCGCATGCGCGGCGTGATGGAAAAGTGCACCTACTGCGTGCAGCGCCTCAAGGACGCCGTGATCCGCCAGAAGCGCGGACAGAAACAAGAGGCGCTCGTTGCCGGCAAGCCGTCCACCGAAATGGAAGTCACCACCAAGACCCTCCGCATCCCGGTGGACTCGGTGAACGTCGCCTGCCAGGAAGCCTGCCCGGCCGACGCCATCTCGTTCGGCAACCTCAAGGACGATTCGGAATCGAAAATGGTCCGCGCCCGCAACCTCGAACGCTCCTACAACCTGCTCGAATACATCGGCACGCGCCCCCGCACCGTTTACATGGCGCGCGTCAAGAATCCGAACCCGGAAATGCCCGACGCCCCGTTCATCGGCAAGGCCACCATCCACATGGTCTGATAGAAGCCAGTTTCCAGAATCCAGAGACCAGACATTTCCAACATGGAAGCCACCACTCAAACCGCTCACGAGCCCCACACCGGAGTCAAACTCCCGGTGCTGGAGCGCGAGAAGCTGATCCTCAACGATCGCTCCTACCACTGGATCACCGAGCGCATTTGCGGCGTGTTGGAAAACCGCCAGCCCTTGTTGTGGTGGCTGCTGTTCATTCCATCGGCGCTCATCGCCGCCATCGGCGTGGGCGGCGGATTGTTCCACCTCGTTTCCACCGGCGTCGGCGTCTGGGGCAATACCAACCGCGTGATGTGGGGCTGGCCGATCGTCAACTTCGTGTTCTGGATCGGTATCGGCCACGCCGGAACGCTGATCTCGGCGATTCTCTTCCTGACCCGCCAGAACTGGCGGACCTCGATCAACCGCGCCGCCGAGGCGATGACGATCTTCGCGGTGATGTGTGCGGGCATTTTCCCCGCCTTCCACGTCGGCCGCGTGTGGATGGCGTGGTTCCTCGCGCCGATTCCGAATGCCAACGCGATCTGGCAGAACTTCAAGTCGCCGCTGCTGTGGGACGTGTTCGCGGTGTCCACCTACTTCACGGTTTCGCTGATCTTCTGGTTCCTCGGCATGGTGCCGGACCTCGCGACCATCCGCGACCGCTGCAAGCCCGGCCTGCGCAAGGTGATTTACGGCATCTTCGCTCTCGGCTGGCGCGGCGGCAACCGCCAGTGGAGCCACTATGAAATGGCCTATCTGCTGTTGGCCGCGCTTTCCACGCCGCTGGTGCTCTCGGTGCACTCGGTCGTGTCGTTCGACTTCGCCACCTCCGTCGTTCCCGGCTGGCACACCACGATCTTCCCACCCTATTTCGTGGCGGGCGCGATTTTCGGCGGCTTCGCGATGGTGCTCACGATCATGATTCCGGCCCGTTTCGTTTACGGACTGCAGGATCTGATCACGATGAAGCACATCGACAACATGGCCAAGATCATCCTGCTCACCGGCACGATTGTCGGCTATGCCTACCTGATGGAGCTGTTCGTCGCGTTCTACTCCGGCGCGATCTACGAGATGGAGGCGTTCAAGTTCCGCATCGCCGGTCCCTACTGGTGGGCCTACGCCGCGATGATGTCGCTCAACGTGCTTTCGCCACAGCTCTTCTGGTTCAAGAAATGCCGCGAAAACCTCTGGATCGTCATGATCGTGGCGATGTGCGTGAACGTCGGCATGTGGTTCGAGCGCTTCGTCATCATCGTCACCACGCTCGCCCGCATGTGGTTGCCGGGCGACTGGAAGACCTTCTCTCCTTCCGCGCAGGACCAGATGCTGTTTGTAGGCACCATCGGCATGTTCCTCGCACTTTTCATGCTGTTCCTGCGCTTCCTGCCCTGCATCAACATCGCCGAGGTGAAATGGACCAAACCCGAGGCCGACCCGCACTTCGACGACAAGGAACACCACCCCGACCACGGCGTGGAAACCGAAGCCGCCTACCAGAAGGAACTCGCCGGGGTGAAATCCTGAAAACTGAAAACTTGAAACTGAAAACTCCTTTCCAGTGAGCACGACCCGCAAACGAGTTTACGGCTACCTCGCCGAGTTCAAGAGCGCCTCCGCCCTCTACAAGGCGGCGGAGAAGGTGCGCGACGCCGGTTTCCGGAAATGGGACTGCTACTCGCCCTATCCGATCCACGGACTCGACGGCGCAATGGGTCTCAAGCGCTCGATCCTCCCGTGGTTCGTTTTCTTCGGTGGCATGACCGGCTGCGCCACCGCCTTCGCGCTGGCTTACTCCACCCAGGTGGTGATCTACCCGACGGTGGTCCAGGCCAAGCCCGCCAACATCTTCACCGTCCCGGCGTTTTTCCCGGTGATGTTCGAACTGACCATCCTGTTTTCCGGTTTCACCGTGCTGTTCGGCCTGCTCGCGTTGATCCAGCTTCCGCGCCTCAACCACCCGCTGTTCGCCAGCAAGCAGTTCCACCGCGCCACCGACGACGGCTTTTTCATCGCCATCGAGGCCCGCGACCCGAAATTCAGTCCCAACCAGACCAAGGATCTCCTCGCGGAAATCGGCGGCGAGAACATCGAACTCGTCGAAGAAGAGGACTGACCGGCAATTTCAAATCTCAAATTTCAAATCTCTAACTCCCCGATGCGCTACTTCTTCCTGGCATACGCTCTGATCGCGCTGCTCGTCGTCGGCATCTTCGGCCTGCGCGGCCAGAAGTTTTCCAAGCCGCCGGTCCGCATCTTCCCGGACATGGACGAGCAGGACAAACTCAAGGCCCAGAAGCCGTCGCCGTTCTTCGCCGACGGCATGGGCGACCGCCTGCCGGTGACGCAGACCCAGCCGCGCGGTTTCAACCCCGAGGGCGAGAAAACCATCGGCGGCATCCCCGAGTATGAGTTCGGCGGTCAGACCGGCTATTACTACACCGGCCACATCGGCGATTACTACGGCAGCGGCATGCCCGAGGAGCTTGCCCTTGATGCGGACAGCGCGGCTGAACTGATCCGCCGCGGCAAGGAGCGCTTTGGCATCTACTGCGCCATCTGCCACGGCGCGTCCGGCGACGGCCTGGGCATCACGGCCAACTACGGCGTGCCCGGCATCGCCAACCTCCAGCTTCCCACGTTCCATCAGGAAACCTACCCCGACGGACGCCTCTACGAAGTCATCACCATGGGCAAGGGACAGATGAGCGGCTACGGCTACAACATCCCGGTCCGCGACCGCTGGGCGATCATCGCCTATCTCCGCACGCTCCAGGCCGCCAAGGACTCCAACTGATTTTCCCACCGCAATGGCCCACCACCACGTCACATCCGCAGACATCGCCATCGACGGCGATCATCTCGACACCACGCGGTCCGCGAAGGTGAAAACCATCGCGCTGGCCGTTGCCGCCGTCGGCACGGTGATCAGTCTCTACCTGTTGTTTTTCGCGCCGGAGAAAATCCGCGGCTCGTTCGCCTACTCGTGGGTGTTCGCCTTCTACTTCTTCCTCACACTGTCGATCGGCGGCTGCTTCTGGACGCTGCTCCACAACGTCTCCAACTCGGGGTGGGGGACTTCGGTTCGCCGCACCTTCGAAAACCTCGGCTCCACCTACCCGTGGATCTTTCTCTTCGGCATTCCGCTGCTCTGCCCGGCCGTCCAGCAATACCTTTACGAGTGGATGAACACCCACCGCGCCGCCGATGGAAACGTGAAGGAATATCTCCATCATCACGACCACCTGCTCTACGCGAAGCATTGGTATCTGAATATCCCCTTCTGGTATGCCCGGGTGATCTTCTGGGGCGTGGGCCTCAGCGCGGTGATCTATTTCCTGCGGAAACTATCCACCGATCAGGACAAGGACCCCAACCCCGGGACGAAGCGGCTGTTCCGCGCGCGCTTCCATTCCACCTACACGCTGATCATTTTCGCGCTGACCATCACCTTCACCGGTTTCGATTTCCTCAAGGGACTCGATTACAAGTGGTTCTCCACGATGTGGGGCGTGTATCTCTTCGCCGGATCGGCGCTCAACTCGATGGCGGTGACCATTCTGGTCGTCGCCTGGCTCAAGAGCCAGGGCCACCTCAAGCACGTCGCCGGGCCCGAGCACTTCCACATCATGGGCAAGCTGCTGTTCGCCTTCACCGTGTTCTGGGCCTACATCGCGTTCTCGCAGTATTTCCTCATCTGGTACGCCAACATCACCGAGGAAACCTCCTATTTCCTGATCCGCAACACGGGCAACTGGAACATCGGGATGATCTCACTGGTCTTCGGCCACTTCGTCATCCCGTTCGTCATCCTGCTCCAGGCATGGCTCAAACGGAACCCGCGATGGCTCTCGATCATGGCCGTTTACACGCTGGCGATGCACATTCTCGACCACTACCTCATCAGCATTCCCGAGCGCGGCGTTTCGCTCGGCAAGATCAAGCCCGAGGTCTTTGGTGGAATCCAGCCCACCATCCCCCATGCGTTCTGGGGCGATATCCTCGCCTTCGTCACCATCGGCGCGGCCTTTCTGTTCTTCCTGCTCCGCGCCATCGCCCAGCACTCGCTCTATCCGAACCGCGACCCGCGCATTATCGAGTCCGCCAACCTTTCCAACTGATCCGTCACCGCCCGTCACATGGACCCCAACCGCGACAATCCGATCATCCGTTTCACCACCTTCTGGTGGGCTCTCGGCGCATTCCTGATCTTCGCGCTGCTGCTGGCCGTGATCCTGTTCTTCAACCGCAAGCCCGCCGAAACGCTCGAAGACGCCGCCGCCAAGCCGCGCTATGAAATCAAGGCAAAGGTGGATGCCGCACAGGCGGAATCGCTGCCGCCGGAGAAAATCAAAGCCGCGATGCCTGAGATCGCCGCCAAGCTCGCCGCATCCAAGCCCGCCGCAGTGGAAAAACCCGAGCAGGTCGTGCCTGGCACTCCCACCGCCGAGAAACTCGCCTCCGCCCCGCCGGTGGACACCACGGCCGTTGACGCACCCGCGGCCGATCCCGACGAACCGATCGACCCCGCCGTGATGGAAATCGGCAAGGCGCAATACATGCTCTGCGCCGCCTGTCACGGCCAGCTCGGCGAAGGGTCTCCCATCGCGCCTCCGCTCGCGGAATCCGAGTGGGTCAACGGCCCGGCATCCAACCTCATCCGCATCCAGCTTCGCGGCCTCATCGGACCGATCACGGTAAAGGGCACCGAATACAATTTCCCCGGCGGCATGGTGGCCATGCCCTATCAGACCGACGAGCAGATCGCCGCGGTGCTCACCTATGTGCGCAACCACTTCGGCAACAAGGCTCCCGCGGTGAAACCCGAACAGGTGGCCGCGCTGCGTGCCGAAGTCGGAAAACCCCAGCTCACCGCCGAGGACCTCGTCCAACCCTGACGTAGCGCGAAATTCCATCACTCCTCCTGATGTCACAGCCCACTTCCCATAGCACCGACCAAGACGCCATCCTGCGCGCGGGCATCGACCGCTCGCTGCGCCATCCGGTGATGTTTTTCCTGACCAGCGGCGCGGCGTGGCTGGCGGTCTCGATTTTCCTCGGCATCATCGCCTCGGCGAAGGTGCACAGCCCGGGCTTCCTGTCATCCTGCCCGTGGCTCACCTACGGCCGCGTGTTTCCCGCGCACATGAACGCGCTGGTTTACGGCTGGGGCATGCAGGCCGCCTTTGCCGCCATCATCTGGCTGATGGCCCGTCTCTCGCGCAAGGAATGCACGATGGTCGGCACGATCCTCACCGCAGGCCATGTCTGGAACTTCGGTGTGTCGCTCGGCGTGATCGGCATTCTGTCGGGCAACGGCACCGGCATGCCATGGATGGAGTTCCCCTCCTTCGCCTGGCCGCTGCTGCTGATCTCCTATTTCGTCATTGTCGCTGGTTCATTCATCCAGTTCCGGGTGAGACCGGAGGGGCATGTTTACATCTCCCAATGGTATCTGCTGGCCGCCCTGCTGTGGTTCCCGTGGATCTATGCGACGGCAAACGTGCTGCTGCACTGCGTGCCGGGCCATCCGGTGATGGGTGCGGGCATCAACGCGTGGTTCCGCTCCGCGCTGTTGTTCCTGTTCTTCACGCCGGTCGCGCTGGGCGTGACGTATTATCTCGCGCCGAAAGTCACCGGTCGACCGGTGTTCAGCTATTCGCTCGCCAAGTTCGGCTTCTGGTCGCTGGCGGTCATCGCACCGTGGGCGGGCATGCAGAAGCTCGCCGGCGCGCCGGTTCCTTATTTCCTGCCCTACATCGGAGCCGCCGCCACCGCGCTGATCTTCATTCCGGCCTGCGCCGCGGCGATCAACACGCTGCGCACGATGGCCAGCGATTCCGAAACCATGGCGGCCAGCCCCTCGCTGCGATTCGCGTCCGCCGGCATGGTCGGTCTGCTGGTGCTCGCCGCCGCCGCGGTATTTCTCAACCTGCCGGGCTCCACGCTGCGCCTCACCCAGTTCACGCTCTCCGGGTATGGATTCGATATCCTGGCGCTGTATGGATTCTTCACGCTCACCATGTTCGGGGCCACCTACTTCATCGTGCCCCGCGTCACCTTGCGCGAGTGGCTTTCCCGCCGCCTGATCAAGGTGCATTTCTACTTTTCAGTTTACGGCATCATCACCGTGGCGCTGGTCGCGCTCTTCGGCGGCATCCAGCAGGGCATGGGCCAGGAAAACTGGCAGCAGCCGTGGCTCGGAGTGGCCGATTACGCCCGTCCCTACGCCGTGGCCACCACCTTCGCCTGGTGCCTCATCCTTTTCTCCAACATCTTCTTCTTCATCCACCTCCTCCTGATGTGGCTGCGTCTCGGCCGCCGCAGCAGCCACCCCACGCTACTCGTCTCACACCACGGCGGCAGCCCGCACGGCGAGGAAGGCGATATCGACAACGCCGGCCCCGGCCATGCCCACGCCCACTGACATGAAATTTCAAATTTCAAATTTCAAATTTCCAATCTTCTCCCAATGAGCCTCCGCACCTTCATCACCGGCGTCGCCGCCACCTTCGGCGTGGCATGGCTGGCCGTCATCGTGGTTCCCTACCTCAAGATGCGCGACTTGCAGCCGGTGCTCATGTCCAACGAGCCTGACGCGGCCTTGTTTTACCCGAAACGCACCGGTCGCGTGACCGATGGTGCGCAAATCTACGCCGAGAACGGCTGCTACCTCTGCCACACCCAGGTCGTGCGACCGATCTATGCCGGCAACGACCTCTACCGCCCGGACTGGGGCGGGCTCCAAGCCGACGAAGACCGTGGCGACACCCGTCGCGAAACCAACCCCTACGACTTCGAAGGCGAAACCTTCGCACAGATCGGCGTCAACCGTATCGGTCCCGACCTCTCGAATCTCGGCCGCCGCATGGACGCGCTTCAAGCCGCAGGCACCGACGCGGAAAAATGGCTCTACGCCCACCTTTACGACCCGCGCCTCGACCCGAAACTCTACAATTCAACCTGCCCGCCGCATCCGTTTTTCTTCGAAAAACGCAGGGTGCATGGCACCGGATCGCCCGACGCCCTGACGGTGAATGCCGGCGAAGGTTACGAGTTGGTTCCGCGTCCTGCAGCCCGCGCCCTCGTTTCCTATCTGCTTTCCATGAAGAAGGATCATCCCGCACCGGCGACCTTCGATTTCGCTCCCGCCAAGGGTGACAGCGAGAGTTGATTTTCCATTCACACCACGCACTTTCCGACATGTCCGAGCCAAGCCCGAAACCCGATCTCGAGGATTCGATCAACGTCACCGCGGCCCACGACCGGCTGGTCCGCGAGGCCGCTGCGGCGGCGCGTGAGAAGCGGATCGAAGACAGCGGATCCGAGCCGATTTCCCTGTGGGTGATCGCCGCTTGCGGTGCCGTGTTCCTGATCGCCGGCGGCATCCTCGGTGGGGCGGGGGATCTCTTCAACTACAGTGCGGTCTTCAAGCCCGGCTACGTGCGCACCCCGCCGCCCGGCATGGGCGCATCCGGCCCCGAGCCGAAGGAGGCGCTCGCCGCGTTCATGACCCGCGGTTCCAAGATCTACTCGGTGAAGTGCAACGGCTGTCACGGTTCCGATGCCCGCGGCGACGGCGCCAATTTCCCGACACTGGTCGGCTCCGAGTGGGTCACCGGCGAGACCGACCGTCTCGCCATGATCATCCTCAATGGCCTCGCCGGCCCGATGAGCACCGGCAAGACCTACGGCGGTGCCGGCGGCATGGCCGCCCAGGGCAGCGGACTCAGTCCCGAGGATTTGGCGGGCATCATGACTTACGTGCGCAACAATTTCGGCAACTCCACCGGCGATGTCGTCACCGTGGAAATGGCCAAGGCCGCGATGGAAATCTCCGCCGCCCGCGAAAAAGCCGGCCAGCAGATGACCGCGGCGGAACTCAACTCCGATCACGCCAAGAACCTTCCTGGCGAGCTGCTCGACCCCACCTCATTGGTCGATCCCATCACGCTCGCCCCGGTCGAGGAAGCCGCCCCATGAGGCGATTCCGCGGATTTCCCGATCCGCTCCACTTGACTCACTCCCATCCCCAGACACTTTCACGCAATTTCCGGAAGCCATGAGATGAATCTCTAAGAATAAAAATGCCGGTTCTTCAAACAACCACGCATTTTTTGCTATTCTCTCACCGCCATCCGGATTAACGAACGCCGCACGACGCAACCATGAGCGCTTCCGCCACCTCTCATTCCGGTCACGACGACCACCATCACGATCCCGGGTTTCTCCGGAAATACGTCTTTTCCACCGATCACAAGATGATCGGCATCCAGTACGGCATCACCGCGATGCTGTTCCTGGCCTTCGGTTTCTACCTGATGATGGTGATGCGCTGGAGCATCGCCTTCCCGCACCAGCCGCTGCCGGAGTGGATGAGCTGGATTTTCACTGACAACTGGAAGGCCCGCTGGCTGCAGGATGGCAAGGTGACCGGTGAGACCTACAATATGTTCGGTGCCATGCACGGCACGATCATGGTCTTCCTCGGCATCGTGCCGCTCGGATTCGGCGCTTTCGGAAACTACGTCACTCCGCTGCAGATCGGCGCGCCCGACATGGCCTTCCCGCGGCTCAACATGCTGAGCTACTGGGTCTATCTCGCCGGCGGACTCATCATGTGCGCCTCGTTCTTCATGGAATCCGGCGCGGCCAAGTCCGGCTGGACGAACTACTCGCCGCTGGCCGGTTTCGCCGACGGGCAGATTGTCAACCAATGGCTCGCGGGGCAGACCCAGTGGCTCATCGGGCTGGTGCTGCTGATCACGTCCTCGCTGTTGGGATCGGTCAATTTCATCACCACCATCATCAACCTGCGCGCCCGGGGACTGACGTGGATGCGCCTGCCGTTCTTCGTGTGGTCGATGCTGGTCACCGGCTTCCTGCTCCTGCTCGCGTTCCCGCCGCTCGAGGCCGCCGGCATCATGCAATTGATGGACCGGGTGGCGCATTCGTCGTTCTTCATGCCCAGCGGCCTGTTCACCAAGGGCGAGGGGCTGGCCGATCTTTCCGGCGGCGGTTCGCCGCTCCTGTTCCAGCACTTGTTCTGGTTCCTCGGCCACCCGGAGGTCTATGTGCTGCTGCTGCCGGCCTTCGCCTGTGTGGCGGAAATCATCCCGGCCAACACCCGCAAGCCGCTGTGGGGTTACAAGGCGATGGTTTACTCGGTGCTCGTGCTCGGTTTCCTCTCCTTCATCGTCTGGGCTCACCACATGTACATGACCGGCATGGGCGCCTGGGTTTCCACCTTCTTCCAGACCACCACCGTGCTGATCTCGATACCTTCGGTCGTGATCATCACCTCGATGCTGATCTCGCTGTGGGGCGGCTCGATCCGTTTCAGTCCGCCGATGCTGTGGGCCTGCGCGTTCATCCCGATGTTCGGCATCGGTGGTCTCACCGGCCTGCCGCTCGCCTTCAATCTGGCCGACCTCCACCTGCACGACACCTATTATGTGATCGGCCACTTCCACTATGTGGTGGCTCCCGGCATCCTGTTCGGTTTCTTCGCCGGCATACTCCACTGGTATCCGAAAATCACCGGCCGCTACATGAGTTCGTGGCTCAACCACCTGCACTTCTGGCCCAGCCTGGTGTGCATGAACATCATCTTCTTCCCGATGCTGCTCCAGGGCATGGCCGGCTTCCACCGCCGCTGGTACAACGGCGGCGACGCCTATCTCGACAAGGCCACCGCGGCGACCGGGGACGGCACCAACGTCTTCGCCAACACCGTGGCCCAATATCTCGACATGAATATCTGGATGTCGATGGGCGCCTGGACGCTGGCCCTCGCGCAGATCCCCTTCGTCATCAACCTCTTCATTTCCTGGAAAACCGGCAAAAAAGCGGAGAGCGACAACCCGTGGAACGCCACCACGCTTGAATGGGCCACGCCCACGCCTCCGGGCCACGGCAACTTCACCTTCGATCCGGCGGTTTATCGCGGCCCTTACGAATACAGCCGCCCCGACCGCGAGGAGGACTTCCACCCGCAATGGATCGAGCCGGAAAAACGCGATAACGGGGACAAACCCACCCACTGAAACGGCCGCATCCGATCACCGACAACCGCTCACTTGATTCTCACCCGCAATGGAAATCCCCTACGTCGTCACACCCCGCAAGGATACCGGGCTCTTCAACTCGAAGATCGCCATCTGGCTGTTCCTGGCCTCGGAAGTCATGCTCTTCGGCGGTTTTTTCTCGGCCTACGTCTTCCTGCGTCTCGGTGCCGACTACCCGTGGCCGGAGCGCACCCTTCCCGTGCTGCCGGGCCTCATCAATACCTTCGTCCTGATCGGCTCCTCCGTCACCGTGGTCTTCGCATGGGCCTCGCTGAAAATGCGCAATTGGCGCAATTTCAAGATTTTCATGGGCATCACGCTGTTTTGTGCCGCCCTGTTCATGGTCTTCAAGGCCATCGAATACAACGTGAAGTTCCACCATCAGGCGGTCCGGCTGGATGATTACACGGTCGTGGAAGGCCATTTGGGATATGAACTCAAAGAGGGTGCCGACCGTCACAATCCAAAACCGGAGGATTACGAAAAGGATCACTACGGCAACAAGGTTGAGGAAAACATGATCCAAATCGAAACCACCGGCCTGGCCTTCAGCACGGTGCGATATCACAAACCCTGGGTCGAGGAACTGCTCAGCCAGGCGGAACATCGTGGGACAAAAATCCAGCTTGCCGACAATATCGAGGCGGTCACCGCCGAAGGGAAACCCGCCGAAACCCTCGCCAAGGCTGGCGAGGAGCTCTCGCTCGACCTGTTGGCCCGCATCCGCAAGGCGCATCTCAGGGCCCGCGCCCACAATGCGGGCCTGCGCACCGATTCGCTTCGCGAGGCATGGAAACAGGCGAAAAGCGATAACCCCGGCAAGCGCGATTGGCAGTTTTCCTCGGACGTGGACGTCGATGTCGAAGCGATCAAGGACCGGCTCCTCACCGAAATCCCCACGGTGTCCTTCAAGGTCGAGCCGTCCGTGCGCTTCGACTTCAAACCGCGCGACGTGCGCGAGGGCGAGACCCAGTCGCGCCTGCGCGACGATACGGTCATCGACGGCGAACTGCTCGCCAGTCCGATGGTGTTCCATTACGTGGACGCCATCGACTTCCGCCACCTCGCCATGAAGGCGGTGGAGAAGGGGCAGGACCCGCTCGCTGCGGTGGAAAATTCATGGTTGGTTCAAAACCACGAGTTCGCCCGCAAGGCGTGGGAGTGGAACAAGGACCAGGTCGCCAAACTCGAAGCACGCCTGATCGAAGACTACGGTGTGCACAAGGAAACCGGCCTGCCCAAGCGCGAGCCCACCGCCAAGGAGCGCTACCGCATCGATTGGAAGGACTTCGTGGCCATGTCCGACGGAGTGGACCGCGGCGAAGGGAAGATCCGCATCAAGGAGGAATTCATGGGCCCGGATTACAAGGGCCGCGAGGAAGCCGGAACCTTCCCCGAACATTTCTCGCTGCCCCGCGAGCAGGTTTCATTCGCCTCCAAGTTCACTCCGGCATGGAACACTTACTACGCGCTGTATTTCACCATCACCGGCCTGCACGGCCTGCACGTGATCGGCGGCGCGCTGGTGCTCGCCTACTATCTTTTCTTCGGCCGCCGCATGTTCGAGAGCAATCCCGAGTGGCTCGCCAACCGCGTCGAAATCGGCGGCCTGTTCTGGCACTTCGTGGACCTCGTATGGATCTTCGTCTTCCCGATCTTCTATTTGATGTGATTCCTCTGATTTCCAATCCCAAATCTCCCTTCCCATGGCCGACACACCCGAAGCAGTGAAAAAATCGATCCGCACCTACATGCTGATCGGGGCGATATTGTTCGTGTTCACCCTCATCACCGTGGCGGTGGCGAGTTTCGAATTCCTCGATTTCGGAATCCACGGCTTCGACTGGGTGGACGCCATCATCGGCCTGGCCATCGCATCCTTCAAAGCCACGCTGGTGGCCGCCGTGTTCATGCACCTCAACCACGAAAAGAAGGCGGTTTACTGGATCTTCGGCTCCGGCATTGTGTTTGTCATCGGTCTTTTCGCCCTCACCGGTCTCGCCAAGTGGGATCCTATCGAGGACCCCTATTTTTACGACGGAGAAGCCACCAATCGGGCACCCGCGGTTGAAAACGCGGAAACCGGTGGTTGATTGCACCTGCCATGACTCTCAAGGGATTCCATATCGTATTCGTCACGGTGAGCCTGATGCTCTTCGCCTTCCTGATCGTGTGGGGCTTTCTGCTCGCGCCAGAAAAAACCACACTCGCCACGGCGATGGGCGTCACCGGCATCGTCGGAGCCCTGCTGATGCCGGTTTACGGGGTTTATTTCCTGCGCAAGGCCCGCCGCATCCATCTGTAATCTGTAATCCATAACCCATAACCCAGCCTGCCATGCCCTCACTCATCCCATTCGCCTGTTCCACCTGCCGCGTCACCATGGTCGAAGGCGGCGGCGATGCCGCCGGTTGGTCGATCTTTTTTCTGCTGGTAGTGATCCTCGCGATGCTAGGCGGCATTGCTTACTTCATGTTCCGCATCGCCCGCCGCGAAAAGGAACACTTCGATCCCGCCTACGCCGACGACTACGTGCCGCGGGACTCCGAATAAGCAGGATTTCAGTATCTCAGCATTTGAGCATTTCAGTTTTTACCCAATGAGCCCCAGCAAATTACTCGGTCTTCCCGAGAACTTCTCCGCCCACGGCAACCAGGTGGACCACATGCTAGACGTGGTTCACTGGTTCATGATCGCCTTGTTCGTCGGTTGGACGATTTTCTTCTTCTACTGCATCTTCCGTTTCTGGCATCGCCGCCAGCCTAAGGCTTCCTATTCGGGTGTGAGGAGCCACTTGTCGAGCCATCTCGAGGTGGGCGTCATTATCGTCGAGGCCGTGCTGTTGCTCGGCTTCGCGTTTCCGCTCTGGGCGGAGCGGGTGGACGGCTGGAAAGAAGTCCAGAAACTCGATCCGGTGCGCGTGCGTGTGGTCGGCTGGCAGTTCGGCTGGACCTACCACTATGCCGGGGCCGATGGCAAATTCGGCCGCACCAGCGGCGATCTCATCAAATCGGTCGGTGACATCGGTCTCGACATGGATGACCCCAATTCGCTCGACGATTTCGCCAATCCGATCCTCCGGCTGCCCGTCAACCGCCCCGCGGTCCTGAACATCACCGCCACCGACGTGATCCACAACTATCACATTGTGCCCATGCGCATCCAGCAGGACGCCATCCCGGGCCGCGAAATTCCGATGTGGTTCACACCCGTCAAGGAACTTGAAACCTTCGTCGTCTGCGGCCAGTTGTGCGGCGAGGGTCACGGCAACATGATCGGCCGCATGGAGGTGGTTTCCGAGGAGGACTATCAAACGTGGTTCGAGGGGCAGAGCAAAGCGGCGCTTGACAGCAACCGCCGTTGATTTGCTATAGTCCGTGAATCATGCACGCGACACGACCTTCTCCACTTTCCAAAACGCTCGCATTGGTGCCGCCCGCTGTGGCGCTCGTGGCACAGCACGCCAGCGGCGCCTTCGACGCCTACATCAAGATCGGCGACATCAAGGGGGAGGTGCTGGATAAGGATCACTTCGAATGGGTTGCGCTCGAATCCATCCAGTGGGGAGTGGGGCGTGCGATCTCATCCAGCTCGGGCGCTGGAGCACGCGAGGCCGGCACACCGCAGATTTCGGAGGTGGTCATCACCAAGCGGGTGGACAAATCCTCACCGAAACTTTTCCTGAATGCAGTGGGAGGCAGCGGGGAAATCGGCACGGTGACCATCAGGCTGGTCGAATCATCAACCCGCAGCGTGTTCTACGAGCTGACCCTCAGCAATGTGCTGGTTTCCTCGCAGTCGCACAGTGGCGCGGCCGGTGGTGACCGCCCCTCGGAATCCGTTTCGTTCAATTTCACCAAGATCGAGATGCAGTATTCGAGGATCGACCCGAAGACCGGCGAAAGCGTGCCCGAACCGGCCGTGGGTTTCGATTTGGCCAAGTCACAGCCCTTCTGAGATAGATGATCCGGCACCTGGCAGCAGTCGCCTTGTCGGCCATGGTTGGAGCCGCGCCTGCACGGGCGCAGCTCTCCGCCTGGCTCGACTTTGATGGGGCGATCAAGGGTGAGGCACTGGATTCGCGCCACAAGGATTGGATCGAAATCCACTCGTTCAACGTCGGCACAAGCCGGGAAACCTCGGTATCCGCGGGCGGCGGAAGCCGTGATTCGGCGCGTCCGGCCATGTCCGAGCTGGGATTGAACAAGTTTGTGGACCGGGCGACTCCCGGCTTGTTCCGCTCGATCGTGGAAAGTGACGAGCCCTATCCGAAAGCCACGCTCGACCTGACGGCCGGCGCTGACCAGCCGTTCGCCCGCTTGGAGCTTGAGAATGTGCTGGTTTCTAGCCAGACCTTTGTCGCCGCGGCCGGTGGCCAGGACCGGCCGACGGAATCGATTTCACTCAATTTCACCAAAATCACCTATATCTACGTGCTGCCGGACGGCGACTCGCTGTTCACCAAGTATGATATCGAGAAGAACACGTCGGAATCCGGAACCCTTCCAGGCGGCACGGATCCTGACGCGGACAGTGACAATGACGGCATGCCGGACTGGTGGGAGTTGCAATACGGACTCGATATCACCATGGATGACTCCGGTGACGATCCCGATGGCGACGGTTTCACCAACCTGCAGGAATTCCAACTGGGCACGAATCCGAAATCGGGCTCGTCTTTTTTCAAAGCCACCCTCACTCCAGCCGAAGGATCACCGGGCTCTTTCGAGATCACATGGAACAGTGTGGCCGGCAAGGCCTATGTCATCGAGTGGAGCCCGGATCTTGCCACGCCTTTTTCCGCAATCCGCACCGTGACGGCCACCGCCGCAAGCACCACCGAGACCATTGCCGCCGGTGAGAGCCTTGGTTTCTATCGTGTGCGGCCACAATGACGGCGATGACTCCGGATACACTTCTGCCCAATTTGGCCGACTGGGATCCCGCCCCGCTGCGCAGGCGTTTCCATAAAATGGGATTCCACCGCAAGGAACTGGAATCGATGGGGCTGCCGGAGCATTGGCTGCGGTCGGCCGTTCCGCACGCCGCGTTGTCGGGACATTTGCCGCCGGGATCTCCGATCGACTCGCTGATCCGGTTGTTCACGCTGGGTGATCCCATCGACGGTCAAAGCGCGATCGCCGCTCTGGGCGAGACGGTGCACGGTTTGCTGGATATCGGCATTTTGGAGGGTGGCGGCGGCTTGCTGCGCTCGCGCTATCAGATAGTTCCGATCGGCGAGGGCTGGATCGCCTGCGATTTCCACCGCCGGCAGGGTGAGGACGCGGATGATTTCGTGATGGGCATCGGGCCATCCAGCATGCTGCTTGCAGCCCTGGCTCCCGTCGGTGCTGGACGCGCCCTGGAGATGGGCTGTGGTGTCGGCTGGCTGTCGGGGAAACTCGCTGCGGCCGGCATGCAGGTGGTGGCGTCGGACCTCAACGCGAGGGCACTCGCACTAGGCCGGTTTTCCGCGCGTCTCAATGGGATTGATGGCATCGATTTCCGGCACGGCGACGGTTTTGCCAGCGTGGCGAGGGAGAAATTCGATCTCATCGTGGCCAATCCGCCCTATGTCCAATCGCCCGGCGGCAACATGATCTACAAGGAGTCGAGCGCGGGCGATTCGATCTGCGCGCGCCTGCTGCGCGAAGTGCCCGAGTATCTCTCACCCAACGGAATCGCCGTGGTGTTGATCAACTGGAGCCATGCCAGCGACGACAACTGGACGGAGGGCCCGCTCTCGTGGGTGACGCCGGCCGGCACGCGGCGCTGGTTGTTCCAGTCCGATTGCTCCAGCCCGGCCGACTATGCGTGGAAATGGATTTCCTCCGACCTTCGTTTCAAGGAGGAACAGACCGCGGTGGATGAGGTGCGGCGCTGGCTTGATTTCTATCAGAATGCCGGTATCAACCGCATCAGCGGCGGATTCATGGTGGTTCAGAAATGCGAGCCGGGTGGCGAGTGGACGCGCACCGAGAGCCGGGCGGCGGAAAATTTCGATGTGAGTTCCGGTGATGAACTGCGGCGGGTGATCGAAAATGAAAGCTGGCTCGCCGCCGGACATTCGTTGTTAGAAACGCGCTTTACTGTCCCCGATGGCGTGCGTGCGGAAGTCCGCATGGTTTTGGAGGACGGCTGGGCACGCGAAACGATCCGTCTGACCAGTCCCATGCGTTTCGCTTACAACGGCCAAATTGATGAAAATCTGTTGCGACTGCTCGAAATCGTCCGCAGCGGAAAAAAACCGGCCGCGATGGTCGAGGAAATCCGATCCAAGCCGGAATACGCGTCCATCCCCGACCTGCCGGCTCGAATTTCGGATCTGACGCGCGAACTGGTGCGTCATGGATTACTGGTTCCCGCCTGATGGGCGGGAATTTCTTTTCAAAGCGGTCTCCCGGGCGTGAACTGGTCGCGGCAACCCGCTTGACCCACCATGTTCGATTCCACCATCCACCGCATGCCGCGTCCGCAGGAAGTCGCGCGCATGACCACTGATGAAATCCGCGAGGCGTTTCTGTTGCAGGAACTTTTCCAAGCCGATGCCTTCCGCGGCGTTTTCACCGACCTCGACCGCATGGTGGTGGCCGGGGCGATGCCGGTGAAATCACCCGTCGTTCTTCCCAACCACAAGGAAAGCGGCCGCGAGACGTTTTTGGAACGCCGCGAACTCGGCGCGATCAATACGGGAGGCGCGGGAACCGTCACCGTCGATGGCACGGCGCACACAGTGGAACCGCTGGGCTGCATTTATGTGGGCATGGGCGCGCGCGACGTGGAGTTCGCAAGCGCGGATCCTTCCAAGCCGGCGAAGTTTTTCATCCTGAGCTGTCCGGCCCACGCCGCGCATCCCACCGCCACCGCCACACGTGACGATGCGAACAAGGTCGAACTCGGCTCGCAGGAAACCTCCAACGAACGCGTGATCCGCCAATACATCCATGAAAACGGCATTCAAAGCTGCCAGCTCGTGATGGGTTTCACCGAACTCGGCGTGGGCTCGGTCTGGAACACCTTCCCGCCGCACACGCACAACCGCCGCTGCGAGGTTTATCATTACTTCGACATGGACGACCGCGTGCTCGCGCACTTCATGGGCGAACCACAGGCCACACGTCATCTGTTCCTGAGCGGCGAGGACACCGTGCTCTCGCCCGCATGGTCGATCCACTCCGGCTGCGGCCAGGGCAACTACAAGTTCATCTGGGGCATGGCCGGGGAAAACCAGACCTTCACCGACATGGATGCCGTCAATCCGCTGGATCTCCGATAGCGCCCGTCCATGCGCGCCAATTGCCAGTGAAGCTCCGGCACTTGACGGGCTTGTCATCGGAAAATCACCGAAAAAATCCCAACGGGATTCCGAACTCCAGCCTGGGGTTGGCACAACCCCAGGTATCGGACGGAAGATGAACCAACCCTGAAAGGGTTGTGGAGCGGTGCACGGCGCAAACCATCCCGACCTTGCGGAACACCTTCGGCGTTCGATTTCGATACCGGACCTAATCCCAGGGTTGTGCCAACCCTGGGCTGGGATGCGGTATCCCGTTGGGATACGGAATGCGGCCGCAAGGTTGGCGGCCGAGCGGGATCGCCGGTCTCGACAGGCGACGGAGAAATGGCTGGAGAGCGGTCTTGATCCCGAGCGCCATATTCGCGGAGGCGGATTCATCGCTTGTGAGCCGGGGCTTGCGATCCGGATGAATCTTTTCACAATCAAGACATGATGCGCTTCGAACACAAGACCGTCATCGTCACCGGCGTGAGCCGCGGCATTGGCCAGGCCATCGCTCTCGGCTTCGCCCGCGAAGGTGCGCATGTCATCGGCGTGGGCGTGAGCGAGGCCACGGAAACCGCGGAGAAAGCCGCCGCGCTCGGCGCGAAGTTCACATCGATCCGGGCGGATTTCGCCAAGCTCGATCAAGCGAGGGCGCGCGATGTCGTCGCCCAAGCGGTGGAAACCTCTGGAAGGGTGGACGTGCTGGTCAACAATGCCGGCATCATTCGCCGCCATCCCGCGGTGGAGTTTCCCGAGGACGACTGGAACACGGTGATACAGGTGAATCTCAACGCGCCGTTTTTCCTGTGCCAGGCGGTGGCCGGCTGGTGGCTCGGTGGCGGACGTGAAGCGTCGCCCGACGATGCGCGGCTGCGCATCGTCAACATCGCGTCGATGCTGTCGTTCCAAGGTGGTATTTTCGTCCCGGCCTACACCGCCAGCAAAAGCGCCATTGCCGGCGTCACCAAGGCGCTGGCCTGCGAGTGGGCGAAGGAGCGCATCAATGTGAATGCGGTCGCTCCCGGCTACATCGCCACTGAGAACACGAAACCTTTGCGTGAAGACCCCGTGCGCAATCCCGCGATCCTCGCGCGGATTCCCGAAGGCCGCTGGGGCGCGCCGGAGGCCATCGCCGGGAGTTGCGTGTTTCTCGCTTCGTCGGACGCGGATTATCTCAACGGAGCGGTGCTCAACGTGGACGGCGGCTGGCTGGCTCGTTAGATCAATTCAACAGCGATAGAATCGGCTGCGGCCAGACGCCAAAGACGAGTGTCGCCACGGTGAGCACGGCGACACATGCCTTGCTGATGAACGGCAGTGAAACCGGGGATTTGCCTTCCGGTTCCGACCACCACATCGCGCGCACGACTTTGAAATAGTAATAGAAACCGGCGGCCACGGCGATGAAACCGACGCCGACGCCGGCCCAAAGCCCGGCGTCCACGGCGAGTTGGAAGACGAAGAACTTGCCGATGAAACCGGCGGTAAGCGGCACGCCGGCCAGCGCGGCCATCAGGATGGTGAGCGCGAGCGCCAGGGTGGGGTTGGATTTTCCGAGGCCGTCGAAGTCGCTGATGTTTTCCCCATCGCGCTGGATGCGGACTTGGGAAAGGATGAAGAATACGCCCAGTGTCATGATCAGATAGGTGGCGAGATAGAGCGAAACCACCTCGCCGGGGCCGAGCTGGCTGTCGGTTCCCGCGGCACCCGTGGCCAGGGCCAGGATCAGGAAACCCGCGTGGGCGATGGAGGAATAGGCGAGTAGGCGCTTGAAGTTGGACTGCGGGATGGCAGCGAGGTTGCCGAACAACAGGGTGGCGATGGCGATGATGACGAGCAGATTCAACAGCGGGCCGCTGGTCGCGTCGGTAAGACAGGCGTCAAGGAAACGCATGGTCAGGATGAAGCCCGCGGCCTTGGAGCCGACAGAAAGAAAAGCGGTCGTCGGGGTGGGCGCGCCCTGATAGACATCGGGAATCCACATCTGCATCGGCACGGCTCCAACCTTGAATCCCAAGCCCACCATGACGAGCGCGATGCCGAAGAGAAGGCCGGAGTGGGATTTGAGACCGGCGATTGCGGATGGGAGTGCATCGAAGTTCATCGTGCCGGTGGTTCCGTAAATCCATGCGATGCCGTAAACGAGAAAACCGGTGCTTAGCGCGCCCAGGATGAGGTATTTCACCCCGGCCTCGAGCGAGCCGACGTTGCGGCGCATGTAGGCGACGAGGATGTAGAAGGTGATGGTGACGAGTTCGAGCGCGACAAAGGCCCCGGCGAGATCCTTGGCGGAGGCGAGCCACATCATTCCGGCGCAGGCGAAGACCGGCAGCGCGTAAAACTCGCCGGTGCCGTTTTCCGAACCCGGGTGGTCGGTGAAGCGGGCGAGGACCTTGCGGTAGTCGATCGACATCAACACCACGAAGATCGTGGTGAGCAGCGCGAAGGCCTTGTAGAAAAGGGCGGGTTTGTCGAACTGATAGAAATTCCACAGCGGCCACTGCGCCCAGCCGGCATCCGGCTTGTCCTGCGGTCCGATGGCGATGAATGTGAGAACCAGAATCGCCCCGAGTCCGATGGCGGCGACAACGCCCACCCATGCCTTGCTCTTCGATGAAACGAAGGCTTCGGCCATCAGCAGGATGAGGCCGAGGGTGACGGTGAGGGCTTCGAGATAGTAGGCGGGCATGGGTGGGAGTGGAAAGTGATCGGTGATCAGTGATCGGTGATCGGTGAAGAAGTTTGAAGGGAGCCAGTGCCTGGCGTGAGGCGGGGGGCGAGGTGGTCGTATCCGGGTTCGGTTAGAAAGACGCCGTGGCTGTAAAGGTGTTCGTCTTCCTCGTCGGTGATGGCGGCGGCCCGCAACCACGCTTCATAGACAGCCGCCAGTTCCTCATCGCTGAGGTTCTGCAGGTCGAGGTCTTCTTCGCTGAGGAAGACGTCGGTGGGTTTGCGGGTCATGGATTTTGCGGGAGGAGGGTTTCGGCGGCGGCGGCGATGCGCTGGTGGGCGGCCTGCAACGGGAGGGATGAAATTTCCTTGGCAAGTGAGGGCCATGCGGCTTCCCATGATTCGGAGGCGGCTTTGTAGTGGGCCAGGCGCGCTTCGTCGGCCTTCATCATCTGGCGGCGTTCGTGGTCGAGCGCGGCTGCGAGCACATCCTCACCATCCTGGATTTTTTCCAATAGCGGACGGGATGCGAGGATCGCCGATGGGATGGCATGGTTTTCAGCGAGCGCGATCAGGTCGCGGGGACTGCGTGAGAAAAGGAATTGATCATCGATGGACTCGAGTCGGCGCGCGAGCTCTCCAATAATCGGATAGTCTTTTTCCCGCATCGTCATTTTCATCAACACGAGCTCACGCATACCGGTAAAGGGCATCTCTTGGGATGCGGAGTCCGTCCAGAGGCGTTCGAGGTCGCTCTGTTGCAGGCGTGGTGGGCGACTGAAGAAGTCGGTGCGGACGCGCAGGCCATCATGGCGGAACTCGAAGTGGGCGCTCCAACCGCCAGCCATCCATCGTGCGTCGAGCGGCGCGCCGAAGCGATAGGTGGCACCGTATTCGGCAAGCACGCTGAGAATGAAGCCGAGGTCCTCCGGGTTTTCGCGCACGATCCAATCGCCATCCTTGCTGGTGATGGCAAGGCGGTGCATCACCACGGCCTGACCGCTGCACATGACCGCCCGTAGGCGGCCTGCGTTGAAGCGCTTGGTCAGTTGGTGATAGATGAGCATCGGGAAGTATGAAGTGATCAGCGAAGTAGATTAAGAAGAAGGTTCGGATAGAGCCCGACGCACAGCAGGGGAATGGCGAGGAGCAGCGCGGGGATGCGGTCGGCAACCGTGAGGTCCGGGGCGCTGCGGGTGGCGGCCACTTGCGGGCCGTGGAACATCGTGCGGTAGGCGCGAAGCATGTAAACGGCGCTGATGACCACGCCCCAGATGGCGAAGATGCAGGCGATTTGCAGCGCTGTGAGACCCTCCGTCGGTTGGTATTGCTGGAAGGCGGAGAGGAACACGAGCACCTCGCCGACGAAGTTGGCGGAGACGGTGAGGCCCATCGCGGTGAAGGCGGCGAAACCGACGGTGAAGGCGAGCGCCGGGGCGGATTTCGCCAGGCCGCCGAGGTCGGCGAAATCGAGCGAGCCGGTCGAGCGCTCGATGCGGTCGGCCAGGCTGAACAGCAAACCGACCGAGACGCCGTGGGCGAACATCAGCAGCACCGCGGCGGGAATGCCGAGCGTGTTGTCCGGGCTGGCGACGACGGCGGCGATGCCGAGGAAGATATATCCCATGTGCATGACCGAGGCGGAGCCGAGCATCGAGTCGAAGCGTTTCTGGGAAATGGTGACCATGCCGCACCACAGCAGGTTGCCCAACAGCAGCACGAGCAGCGGGGTGAGCCATGCCTGCATGCCTTCGGGAACGATTGGCAGGGCCACGCGAATGAGACCGTAGAGACCGAATTTTTTCAGCACACCGGCGTGCAGCATCGCGACCGGTGCCGGTGCGCTGGCATAGGCCGGTGCGGCCCACGAGTGCAGCGGGAAAAGCGACACCAGGGTGCCGAAGCCGACGATCAACAATGCGGCGATGCTTTTCTGTGCCGCCGGATCGATGATCAGCGTGCCGTTCTTCGCCGCGGCGGCCATTTGCGTCATGTCGAGCGTGCCGGCGAGGTTCGCGAGCCAGACCAGACCGGCGAGCAGGACGATCGAGCCGAGGCCGAGATAGATGGTGATTTTCCAGGCGATCTGCCTGCGGTCGCCGCGGCCGAGAATGCCGATCATGAGGAAGGTCGGGATCAGCGCGAGTTCGTGGAAGGCGTAGAAGAAGAACAGGTCGGTGGAGGCGAAGGCACCGAGCGCGCCCGCGGCGATCAGGAGGATCGAGCCGTACCAGAGTTTTTCGCGGCCTTCCGGGCACTTGCCGGACAGCACGGCGGCGAGGGTGACGAGCACGCTGAGTGCGACCATCACCACGCTCATGCCATCGGGAAAGCCGAAGGCGAGATTCATCGACGGGGTGTCGAGCACCGGCAGCGAGAGCGACCAGAATGGTTTTTGCCATGACGCGACGGCGAACAAGCCGAGCGCGAGATTGACGGTGGCGGCCGCGATGGAGGTCAGACGCGCCGGGGCACCCGCCAGTATGGCGGCGAAGGCGAGGAGCGGGAACAGGACGAGGAGCGAGAGCATGGGGTCAAAGAAAAACGGTGAAGTAGATGACCAGAATGACTCCGAGTCCGAAGGCGAAGGAGTAAGCCTGTAGCTGGCCGGACTGGAGTTTGCGGAAGAGGTTGCCGAGGCTGACCGCGCCGCGGCTGAGGCCGCCGACGAGCAGGCCGTTGATGAGGAGTTCGTCGAAGAAGTGGACGATCGCGGCGAACGCGTCCTGGAAGTAGCGGACGATGAAGTTGTCGTAGAGGCCGTCGAAGTAGAAGCGGTCGCGGAACAGCGGGATGGAGAGCGGGTCCTTGTCGCGACCGCGATAGAGGATGAAGCCCGCACCGACGCCGAGGATCAGCGTGCCGATGGATGCGATGAGCACGGTGGTGTTGGCGATGTGCTCGGGACGGGTGGCGTTGAGATGATCGCTCACAAAATGGTAGCCGGAAACGATGGCGAGCACGGCCAGCACCACGAGGGGCACCCACATGATTGGGCCGACTTCGTGGGCATGGGAGGCATCGTCAGAACGCGGTTTGCCGAGGAAGGTGACGACGAAGGCGCGGGTCATGTAGAACGCGGTGAGGAAGGCGACGCCGGTGGCAATGGCGAACAGGAACTTGTCGCCGTTGTAGGCGGCGGCGAGGATTTCCTCCTTCGACCAGAAACCGGATGTGACGTAGGGCACGGCGATGAGTGCCGCGGTACCGGCGGCGAAGCTGGCGGCGGTGATCGGCATTCTCCCTAACAGTCCTCC
The DNA here is from genome assembly GCA_041686775.1 of Luteolibacter sp. Taxonomy (GTDB): domain Bacteria; phylum Verrucomicrobiota; class Verrucomicrobiia; order Verrucomicrobiales; family Akkermansiaceae; genus Luteolibacter. The sequence goes on from JAWLDG010000004.1 coordinate 227,477, forward strand.
CATTTTCCAGATGTCCTGCTGGTGGTGGCAGGCGTATATGATGGCTCCGGCGGCAAGGAAGAGCAGCGCCTTGAACCAGGCGTGGGTGTAGAGGTGGAACATGCCCGCCTCGCCGGCGAGCAGGCCGACGGCCATGATCATGTAGCCGAGTTGCGAGAGCGTGGAGTAGGCGAGGATGCGCTTGATGTCGTTCTGCTGGGTGGCCATCAGCGCGGAAAGCAGGGCGGTGAGTCCGCCGATCCAGGCGATGGTGGTGCCAGCGAATCCCGCGAAGGCCTCGGTGCCGATCGAGAGTTGGAGACGGAACAACATGTAAACACCGGCCGCGACCATGGTCGCCGCGTGGATCAGCGCGGAAGCGGGCGTGGGGCCTTCCATCGCGTCCGGCAGCCAGACATGGAGCGGAAGCTGGGCGGACTTGCCGACCGCGCCGCCGAAGATGCAGAGGATGGCTGTGGAGAGAATGATGCTGTATGAGGCGGAATTTTGGATGAAATGCTCCGAGTTTTCCTGGCGGAACGTATCGAGACCCGACTTCATGTCATCGAAGGACAGTGTGCCGACCACGCCCCAGAGCAGCAGCACGCCGATCATGAAGGAAAAGTCGCCGAGTCGGTTGCAGAGAAAGGCTTTTTTTCCAGCATCCGCCGCGCTGTCCTTGTGATACCAGTGGCTGATGAGCAGATAGGAACTGAGGCCCACCAATTCCCAGAAGATGAACATCATGATGAAGTTCTCCGACAGCACGATGCCGGTCATCGAGAACATGAACAGACCGAGCCCGCAGAAATAGCGGTTCACCGACTCGTCCTCCTTCATGTAGGCGAGTGAGAAGAGATGTACCAGGAAGCCCACGCCGGTGACCACCACCATCATGCCGGTGGACAGGTGGTCGAGCTTGAGGGCGATGTGGATGTCCAAACCGCCGACTTTCGCCCAGGAAAAACCGGCTGTCTCGGTGGTGCCGAGCAGTAGCAGGGAAATGATAAAACAGGCGCCGCAGGCCGCCGTGGCAAGCCAGGGGACCAGTGGGTTGCGACGCAGCACGAGCTGGTTGACCGCGGCCACGGCGATCGGGAGATAGAACAATATCCAGGCGAGGTTCATGGAGAGTGCAAAAGTGATCAGTGAGCAGTGATCAGTGATCGGTGATCAGTGGAAGAGACAGGTGATTGTTTCTCTTCATTTCGAAGGTCGATGTTGGGCGTTCAATGTTCGTTGTTCATCAGCCTTTCAACGTGGTGAGTTCGTCGGTGTGGATGGTTTGCCGGGCGCGGTAGAGGGCGACGATGATGGCGAGGCCGACGGCGACTTCGGCGGCGGCCACGGTGATGACGAAGAAGACGAGCATCTGGCCGTGGTAGTCGGGCAGGCCGTTGACGGTGTTGAAGCGGGAGAAGGCGATCAGGCTGAGATTCGCCGCGCTGAGCATCAGCTCCAGGCACATGAAGACGACAATGATGTTGCGCCGCAGCACCACGCCCGCCAGACCGATGGCGAAAAGCAGGCCGGAGACGAGGAGGTAGTCGTTGAGGGTGGCCATTAAAAGAGTTTGCTAGTTTTCAGTGTTCAGTTTTCAGGCTCGGAACTCACTCCGTTTGCTTTTTGGAGAGCACCACCACTCCGATGGTGGCGACGAGCAGGAGCACGCCGAGGATCTGGAGTGGGAAATTGTATTGGGTGAAGAGGGTGTGGCCGATGAGATGCGTGTCGGGCAGGCGGCCTTCGTTGAGGGCGGTGGCGATTTTTCCGCCTTCCTTGAAGTTCTCGGCGGCCTTGGTGAGGGTGGTTGAATTCAGTTCGGGAGCGGTTTTGTCGGCGGTGCGCGAAAGCACGCCGATGAGTTGCACGGCGAACAGGATCACCAGCGAAAGTCCCGCGGCGAGCGGCGCAAGGGCTTTGGCGCGCTTTTCCTCGTCCTTGAGGTCGAGCAGCATGATGATGAACAGGAACAACACCATCACCGCGCCGGTATAGACGAGGATCTGGATGATCCCGACGAAGAAGGCGCTCAGGCCGATGAACAGGCCTGCGAGACCGACGAAACATGTGACCACCGACAGCGCACTGGACACCGGATTGCGGAAGGCGATCACGGCGGCCCCGCCGATGAGCATGATGGTGGAGAAAAGCCAGAAGAGGTAGGAGGGCATTTTGAGTTTGCTAGTGTTCAGTTTTCAGTTTTCAGCGAAGAGATTCCCGAAAAGATCCGAAGCGGGTCTTTCCTGAAAACTGAACACTGAAAACCAATAAACTTATTTGAGTTCATTCCATTTGTTCACCAATCCCGTGCGGACACCGCCGATTTCGTAGAGGCGTTCCTTGTCATGCACCATGTCGGCGCGCTTGAGGCCGGTGATGAGGTAGTCCTTGCGGAGGAAGATGGCTTGTTCGGGGCAGACTTCCTCGCACATGCCGCAGTAGATGCAGCGGATCATGTCGATATCGAATTCGAGCGGTCGCTTTTCGACCTTCGACCAGCGTTCGTCGGGCGGGATTTCCTCGGGGACGATGCGGATCGCCTTGGGCGGGCAGATGAACTCGCAGAGCTGGCAGGAGACGCAGCGCTCGCGGCCTTGTTCGTCGGTGACGAGCGCCGGCGCGCCGCGGTAGTACTCGGGGAAGTGCGAGTCCCAGCGTTGTTCGGGGAACTGCATGGTCACGCCGAGGCCGGAGGATTCCAGCGACTTCGCGCCCATGGATTTCCCGAGCAGCGATTTGACCGCGTGGGTCATGGTGAGAATGAAGCCCTTGATCAGTGCGCCGAAGTAAATCTTCTCACCGAAGTTGAGCTTGGGGCGTTGGACTTTGACGACGGCCATCGGCGGAATTGAATATTGAAGATTGGATATTGTGGATTGGAAGAGTCAGACGCGCAGCGGTTTGACGTTTTCCTCGGAAACCTTGGCGACCCAGACGATGGCGGCGGTGACGGCGATGAGGAGGATGGAACCGATGACGAGAATGACCTTGGTGAGATCGGGCGCGGCGAGGATGAGGGCGGCGAGGAAGACGTTGATGAGGGCGGCTTCGAAGAAGATCACCCAGCCGAGTTTCATGAGTTGGTCGTAGCGGAAACGCGGCACCGTCCAGCGGACGAGGATGAAGAACAGGATGAAGGCGATGAGTTTGGTGAGGAAGATGCCGAGGTGGATGAGTCCGCCGATCTGGAATTCGCCGATGCTGAGTTTCGCGATGAGCGGATCCAGTCCGAAGCCTGCCGACCAGCCGCCGAGGAAGAGCGTCACGACCATCGCCGAGCCGATGACCATGGCGGCGTATTCGCCCATGAAGAAGAGCGCGAATTTCATTGAGGAATACTCGGTGTGATAGCCGCCGACGAGTTCGGTTTCGCACTCGGGGAGGTCGAAGGGCATGCGGTTGGTTTCCGCGAAGATGGAGATGGTGAAGATGAGGAAGGCGATGAAGGCGGGAATCCAAAACAATGCGGTCTGCATATCCGGCAGCGAGAGCGTGCCGTTTTTCCAGAACGGAAGCAGCAGCCAGCCGTGGTCGGCCTGGTGCTGGACGATTTTTCCAAGATTCAACTCACCGAAGTAGAGCAGGACGGGGATGATCGAAAGGCCGAGGCAGATTTCGTAGGAAATCATCTGCGCGGTGGAGCGCACGCCGCCGACGAACGGGTATTTCGAGTTGGATGACCAACCGGCGAGCGTGATGCCATAAACACTGAGCGAGGCGACCGCGAAAACGAACAGCGGGCCGACGTCGATATCGGCGATGACGAGTTTCTCGGTATGACCGAAGAGTGTGATGGCAGAACCGAAGGGGACCACGCAGACGGTGATCAACGCCGGGACGACGGTGAGCGCGGGAGCCATCCAGTAGAATGACTTGCGCACGTAGTTCGGGGTGAAGTCCTCCTTGAGAAAGAGTTTGATGCCGTCCGCCATCGGCTGGATGAGGCCGAAGAAGTGGAAGTCCTTCTTGAAGCCGAAGAGGGTGAGGGGAATGCCGGTGCGGTTCGGTCCCACGCGGTCCTGGATGATGGCCGAGAACCGTCGCTCGAAATAGACCGAGATCGGCACCAACGGCAGCACGACGATGAACGTCAGCGTGACGATTTTCACCAGGATGATGGCGAGTTGGAAGAGGAGGTCGGGCATGTTTTTACCTGATAACTATTCACCGATAACCTTCAACCCACGATCCTGCCCGCGGCCTTGGCGGCGCGTTCGTTGACGAGCAGCGGGATCTGATGGCCGGTTTCGAGGACGGGGAGGCCCTGATGGCCGATTTTCGAGAGGGTGAGGCCGTTGAATTGTGGAACGGTCTCGGCCATGGCCTTGAAGATGTCCTCGATGAGATGGGCTTCGTTCTTTCCGCCGGTGATGGCGACGATCAGGTCGCGGAGGATTTCCCAGTCGTCGCGGGCCTGGCCGGGCATTTCAACGGCGCGGTTGAGGCGCTGGAGGCGGCCGGAGAGGTTGACCATCGAGCCGCGTTTTTCGGCGAAGGCGGCGGCGGGAAGCACGAGGTGTGCGGCACTCGCGGTGGGGTTGGCGAGGATGTGCGTTTGGAGGAGGAAATCGAGGTTCACCAGATCTTCGCTGGTGAAACCGGCGTCGGTGACGAGGTCTTCGCCGAAGACCAGCAGGGATTTGATGTTTCCCGAGCGGACGCCTTGGCGGATGGCGTCGAGTTTGGCGTAGGGATCGTCGGTGCCTAACACAAGTTTCGCGCCGGTGGTGTTTGGATTGCGGTCGGCGGCGATGAGCAGGTGGTCGGGTTCGGCGAAGCGCGGAACGAGCGAGATGTTGGAGATGCCGGTTTCCGCAGCGAGAGCGCGGATGAGGAAGAGTTCCTCATTGGTCATGCGGCCGGAGGCGATGATGGCGGTTTGTGCGGCGGGGGTGGATTTGATGCGGACTGCGGAGGATTTGAGCGCGTCCTGCCACGAAATCGGGTTGTGCGATGTGTTGCCCTGAAGCGGCTCGGTGAGACGTGAATCGCTGTCGATATAGTGGAAATTCAGGCGGTGGGAATCCGGCATCCAGCAAGAGTTCACCTCGTTGTTCTGGCGCGGGGTGATACGGTGGATGGTGTTGCCGCGGGTCCAGACGGTGATGTTGGTGCCGGTGCCGCAGTTCACGTCGATGGTCGGGGTTTCCTTGAGAAACCAGACGCGCATCTGGAACCGGAAATCGTTCGATGTGAGCGCGCCTACCGGGCAGATATCGGCGGTGTTGAGCGAGTAGTTCGAGTCCAGCAGCCGCCCCGGATGGACGGTGAGGGTGGTGTGGGTGCCCCGTTGGGTGAAACCGAGCACCGGGTCGCCGGCCACTTCGTCCATGAAACGGATGCAGCGGCTGCACATGATACAGCGTTCGTCGTCGAGCCGGATGCGTGGACCGATATCCACGTTTTTCGGCTTCTTCACCTTGGCATCCACGAAGCGCGATACGCCGCGGCCATGCTCGACCGAGTGTTCCTGTAACCGGCACTCGCCGGCCTGGTCGCAGATCGGGCAGTCGAGCGGGTGGTTGATGAGCAGGAATTCCATCACGCCCTCGCGGCATTTCTCGACGAGTTCGCCGGCGGTGCGGATGCCCATGTTTTCCGAAACCGTGTTGGCGCAGGCGATCACCGGACGCGGCATCCAGCCGATGGGCTCGTAGCCTTGTTCGTCACGTTTCGGCTCCATACCCGGGGTGGGGCGGGGAGGCATCCCCATTTGTACCAGACACATCCGGCAGTTGCCCGGTGAGGTGAGTTTCGGATGGTAGCAATAGTGCGGGACGATCACTCCGGCCTGACGACAGGCTTCAATCATTCTTGTGCCTTTGGAAAACTGGTGCCAGATGCCGTCTATCTGGACGTTGACCATGCCTTTTTCGGCTGCAAGGTCTTTAGGCAGTGTGACTTCCGAAGTCGCCGATAGGATATCGCTCATGGCTCGGGTGATGGCCGGGCACCCAGTTTGCACACGCCCGGCGGGTCGCGCGGGACTATGTCGGCACCACCCCATGCCGGCAAGCGCGCTTTGAGAAAAAATTCCGCTATTTCCGGAGCTTTTGCGGAGTGCCGGCAGGGAACTCGCCGGAGATACGCGAACACGTAGTAGTCGGATTATCAAGTTTGCCTGATGATCCAAACCGTTCCCGCACCCCCTGCGGATCAACCCCCACCCCCACATCCCCCCAGATGAGCATCCCCCATACGGCTTTCGTCCGCGCCTGAGCGCAACGGTCAGAATCGGTCACTCCACATCGCGGCCTCCGCTATGAAGCGACCGATCCCTGCTCCCGATCCGCCCGGCAACGGCACAATGAGTCTGCTGTCCCCCACCAAACCCCCACACACATGAACACACACACTAGCACCCCCCAATCCTCGCATCCGATGAGCGGCCATCGCCGCTTCAGCACGATGATTCAACTGACGTTCGCGCTGGTCGCGATCGCAGTCGCCAACGTCGTCCATGCCGATCCGGCCTCCGACAACACCACCGATCTGGAAATCACCGCAATCGTGAGCGATGCCACGGCGCAAACGGGCGATACCGTGACATTCACGCTCACCGCGACCAATCGCGGTCCGGCCCCGGCCACGGGCGTCAAGGTGTTCCACCGGCCCGCGGACGGATTCGTCTATCAGAGCGACAACAGCAACGATTACGATCCCTCGGATGGCATCTGGAACATCGGTGATCTGTCCGTCGATCAGAGCGTCGCGCTCGAAATCGTCGCGACGGTCGGTGCCGGAGGAAACTTCGGCAACGATGCCACCATTTTCGGAGCGGAGCAGGATACCAATGCCGCCAACAACATCGCGCGCTTCGGCATCCGGGATGCCGATCTCGAACTGGGCATGAGCCTAAGCGATGATGAAGCCGTGGCCGGAGACCCCGTGGTGCTCACATTGACCGTGTCGAACAACGGCCCGCACGACGCGCACGACGTCCGTGTCGAGAGCCGGCTTCCCTCGGGCTATCTCTATCAGAATGACGACAGCTCGGGATCTTACGATCCGGCCACCGGCATCTGGAGCATCGGCACGCTGGCCGATCAGGCGCAGGCTGCGTTGCAAATCGAGGCGATCGTGCAAGCCGACGGCGCGCACCTCAACATGGCCTCGGTGCAAAGCGGCAACCACGATCCGGTTTACGAAAACAACCACGCCATGGCGGCAGTGGGTGGAAATGACGGACCCACCACCGTGGATTCCGGCGATTTCATTCCCCGCTCCCCGGACGATGCGCTCGAGGCGGAGGGAAATCCCAATTTGCCGATCGTCAATGGACTGTTTCATGGCGACGGGGACCACCAGCGCTACGTGCTGCTGACCACTTCGGACAACGGCAGCAGGCTCTACGGATATTTCGACACCAATAGTGGTCGCTACTACGCCGCGCTGGTGGTCAGCCGCCATGTCAACGACAACGTCTTCGGAAACCGGGAATACACCACCAACGCCGGATGGACGCCGGCTCACACCTTCAAGCGTACCACCGATTCCGAATACATGAAATTCACACTCACCTGCGGCAATCAAAGCTGGACCTGGCAGCAGGGTTACTGCGCACAGCCCGGCGGCACGACGGATCTCTCCAGTCCCAACTGGCAGTCGAGCCATCTCGTCGGTGCCGGCAGCGGCACCCCGCCACCGGGTTATGAATCGGCCAGTTCGCTGGCTTGGAACCTCAATCACCATGCCCTCGGCGGTGTCAATTCCTGGGACGTGTCGCAAAACGGAACCCTGGACTACAACGATTGGAAATCTCCCTTCGATCCCTCCTCTCCCGACACCGTGATCGGCCTGGACGGCTATCCCGCCACAGGTGAAATCGGCTTCAGTGAAACCCACGGCTGGGAATGGGCGATGGTCTATGAATTCTCGGTGGACCTCTCCGGACTTGGTCCGCATCCGGTGCGCCTCAGCAACATCGGTTCCCACCACTCGCCGGCCAAGAGCGGCGGTGAGGATGATCCCATTGAAATCAGCGGTCCGTTGCTCGACTGGGGCGACCTGCCCGCGCCCTATCCGACCACTGCGGCCGACAACGGTCCGCGCCACGAGACGGTTTCCGGCGGTGCCTACCTCGGCAATCTGCCTCCCGACATGGAAGTTGACGGCCAGCCCGACACCGCCGCCAGAGGCGACGACAAGAATGGCATCGACGACGAAGACGGCGTGAGATTCCTCTCCATTCCCGAAGCCGGAAAGCTTACGGAAATCGAAGTGATTGCGGGCACCGCCGGATACCTCAGCGCATGGATGGACTTCACCGGCGGCGGCACGCTGACCCAGTTGTCCGCCGTTTCCATCATCGGTCCGGCTCCCGTGGCTGGCGGACTGATTGGTGACCTGCATCTTCCTCAGCCCGGAGTTTATGTCTTCACCGTCCAGTTGCCTGCCAATGCCGCCGGGCTGTTGCCCTCGCGCTGGCGCTTCACCAACGAGGCCGGTCAGGGTGGAAACTCGATCACCGGCCTGGCCATCAACGGCGAAGTCGAGGATCACCGGTATCCCCAAGCCTGCCCGGACCGCTGGGATGACTGGCAGGACAAATGGGACGGCCCGCTCGCCGGCGACATCGACCCGTATGCCAATCCGGACCTCGACCGCTACCGCAACGTGATCGAATACGCCTTCTGCATGCCGCCCCACAGTGGCGTGAGGAAACCGTTCTGTCTCAGCCCGTCGGCCACCGTCGAGGGTGCCGTGGATGGAGTTTACACCCGCACCGCCATCGGCGGAGCCAAGGACGTGACCTACATCCTCGAATGGGCGCCACAACTCGGCAATCCCACCGTCTGGACCGGCAGCACGGTGCTCGACGGCTCCAACACCTACGTGACCAATCCCGTCAGCGGCAAGGAAATCGTCCGCATTCCCGATCTGGAAACCCTCACCGGTCTCACCGGCGGCAGCGGTTTCGTCCGCATCCGCGTGATCCTCGATAATGGCGTGGTCAACGCGGAAGACGCCACCGATGTGCTCGGTTGGCACGCCACCGATCTGGATCCGCATTGCCAGAGCTACAACAACCCGTTCCTTGCCTGCGCGGTCTTCACCGGCACCGTGGATGCCATCGACGGCCAGGACGCGGTGTTCGCCACCAGCGCCGGTCCCTTCGATCTCGCCAGCGTGCTCGATCCGGCCTATTCCTACTTCATCGAGGTGGAAAGTGGCGACCTCGAAGGCCATCGCTTCAATCTGGATGTGGGTGCGGGAAATGCCCTCTCGCTTGTGGAAGACACCACCGCGTATGCCGACGGCATCCAGACCAACGCAGTGCCCGCATCGCTGCCGGTGGAACTGCTGGGCGACCGCATCGCCGTGCACCGCCACCGCACGATCAACGACCTGTTCCCGCCCACCGGCTTCGCCGCCACCACCAGCCGCAGCTCCGCCGACAAAGTGCGGGTTTACGCTGGCGGACAGTGGAGCGATTACTGGCTCTATAGCAACAGCGGTTCGCCGGTCTGGCTCAAGGCCGGAGTCAACAGCCTCGACGACCAAGGCATCACCCCGGTCCCTCCCGGCCAAGGCGTGATGTTCGATAGCCAGCAAACCACCGCCTCCATCCTCGCCTACGGCGAAGTGCGCCAGAACCGCTTTGTTCGCCCGCTCGATTCCGGCCACAGCTTCGTGGGCGGCGGCTTCCCGATGGACCAGAGCGCCAATGGTGCCAACGGCCGCAACATGAACGCCGGCACCGGTTTCCTCGCCACCAACGACTTCAAGACCGCCGACACCTTCTTCTTCTGGAACGGCGATTTCGAACCGGGTGCCCGGGGCTATACCAGCTACTACCTGCTCAATGGCTCGCGCACGAATCCGGACCTGCGCTGGGTCAAGTTCGGCGACGTCTGGCTCAATTCCAGCGACGAGGAAACCCTGCTCCACGGCGACCGTGCGGTGTTCATCCGCAGCAAGAACGGACTAGGTCTCCACACCATGCCGCTCCCGTGGAGTCCGTGAAACGTTGGAAATCAATAAAACAAGGCAGTAAAAAATGCTTTAAATTACGGAAAATTTAGCTAAAACGGCTTCCGCGCGCTGGAAACCACGGCGCCAGGAAGCATGAAAGCGCCATTTCGAACCTGCCTTGCAATCTCGACGCTGGCCTTGGGAGCGACCTCCCAGGGCCAGACCCTTGAGTGGGGAAGCTACTCCGGAATCGACATGCGCGACAGCTCCGGCAATGTCCTCGACGATACCTTCATCTTCCAACTGGGCGCTTTCACCAACTCGTTCACTCCGCAGGAGGACAACTATCAGGACTGGTTCGCCAACTGGATGGTCTTCGACCAGGCGACCTATAACGAAGGGGACGGGGTTTTCATGCCCTTCCCTGACGCTCCTGAAATGCAACCGGACGGCACAAGCAACAGTGCGTTCCTCTCGGCCGGTGCCACGAGTTTCACAGGACTCGACGCCTACATCTGGATCTACAACAGCGAGGATCCGGTGCCAGGAACCGAGTGGCTGCTGGTCCGCGCGGCCGACTGGGTTTTTCCGGAATACGATCCCGATTGCTGCGGAGGCTTTCCGCTCCAGTGGTCGGTCAGCGATCTTGAGACGACCGATCTCCCGGAATGGGGCAGTCACAGCGGTTCCACGGGTCCCGGGGAATACACCTACACCGGCCCGTTCGACCTGCGGACCCATACCTTTGTCCCGGAACCTTCGTCGCTGTTGATGGCAATTTTCGGCACCGGTCTGCTGATGCGCCGCCGCCGGACGGTCTGACTTTTCCGTCATGATGCGATCGCACATTCAGCGTGGCTTGCTGGCGGTGGCGTTTTTGATCTTGCCGCTCGGCGCGAGCGAGATCAGTTGGTTCAGCGGATTCGAAGCCACCAACCTGGCATCGGACGATTCGCCGATGGATGCCGGATTTCAGTTCGAACTGGGTGTCTTCGAAGGCTCGTTCATTCCCACGCTTTCCAACAAGGATCAATGGGCGGCAAACTGGCGGCCTGCACAGCGCGTGGATTACAGCCCAGCGACGCAGTCTTTCGACGGAGTCTTTACGGTGGAAAACAACGACCCGCCCTTCACCATCGGCAAGCCGGTTTATGTCTGGGGCTGGCGGCTTGCGGGAAACGCCGCGGAGTGGATTTTGTTTCGCGATACCATCTGGACTTGGCCGGAAGCGGCATTTGGCTTTCCGGAATATTGGGAAGCCTCGGAAGCATCTGCCATCATCGGTGAAATAAACGAAACGGGCAGTCCTTTCCTGATGAAATCCGCCGCTGTGACGGGTGCCGCCTCGCCCACCACCACATGGGATCAGTGGCAGGCGAAAGAGCTCGCCGGTGAACCCTTGAACGGCCCGCAGGACGACCCCGACGAGGACGGCACGCCGAACCTGCTGGAATTCGTTTTCGACACCGATCCGCTGACCGTTACTCCGCCATCGCCGACGCCGGTGACCTTGGTCGAGGATGGTGGCGACCGTTTTTTGCAAATTGCCATTCCGCGTCGGATTGAGCATGCCACGGAACTGGCGGTGGAGGTTTCCCCGGATCTGACTGCCTGGCAGTCCGGTTCGCTTCACACACAGGTGGTGGCGGATGATGTGGACGGGCTGGTGGTGAGGGATTTGACTCCGCTGTCGCCATCCGTCCCCGCGCGCTTCATGCGTCTGAAAGCCATGTTGCCATGACATTCCACCGGCGCGACACGCATGAGAAGGTGTTCGACGGCACCGCGATCACGCTGGCAGTGGCGGGGCTTGGAATCAATATCCTGCTGCTGACCCGCACCATGGGCGATGCGGCCATCGCCGGTTGTGGGGGAGGGGACTGCGACGAGGTGCTCGCCACGCGCTGGTCCTCACTACTGGGCCTGCCGATCCCCGCGGCCGGCATGATGATCTATGTGCTGTTGCTGCTGTCACATGTCCGGCGGTTGGAAATCCTGCGCCCGCCCATGCTCGGGTGCATCGCCGGTGCCGCATTCTGGTTCATCGGAATGCAGGCATTCATTCTCGGGAAATTCTGTCCATGGTGCATGGCGGCTCATGGCGTCGGTCTCGCGGTCGTTTTCGTCGGCATCCTGACAGGCGGTGAGGGCGGCTTGCGCCATGTTTCCGCATGGGCCGGCCTTGCGGTTTTTGCCGTCGCTTCGATGCAGGTGTTCGGCCCGGAGCGTGCGACCCACCGGCTTGAGGGGGTCGAATCCACCGAGGAATGGACCACCCGCGATCCGGCGGATCTGCCCTTGCTCGGTCCGGCCGACGCCAGGCATGTGATGGTTGGTTATTTCGACTACCAATGCGCCGCCTGCCGCAGCATGGCGGGACATCTGGCGGCACTGATGGCGAAACATCCCCACTCGGTCGCGGCGCGGCTCGCTCCGGTACCCATGGAGCGCCGGTGCAATCCCGATGTGCCGGCCGCCGCGCAACGCAGCGGGAGTTGTGAAATCGCCGCGATCGCGTTGACCGTGTGGAATCGCTCGCCGGAACGCTTCGCGGATTTTCACCATGCGATGCTCGCCGAGCCATCCGCCGAAGCGGCGCGGCGTTTCGCGCTGAGACTGATGGAACCCGGAGAATTGGCCGGCGTGGTCGATGACCCGCAGGTGGGGGAAGCGATCCGGGCCAACGTCGCCGAGTGGCGCGGTATGGCGCTACAAAATCCGCAGTTGCCCAAACTGCTGCTGCGGCCCGGACGCGTGCTTCACGGCCTGCCCCCGGGTGAGGCGACGTTCATCGAACTGATGGAACGCGAACTCGGGCTTTGACCCCGCGTTTTCTCACGGTCAGAATCCGCGCCGGTAACGGTGGATGCCCTCGGCCACGGCCCGGGCGATGGTCTCGCGGTAATCGCCGGATTTCATCCGCTCGCGTTCCTCTTCGTTGCTCACGAATCCACCTTCCACCAGAATGGCCGGATGGGCGGAATGACGGATCACGTAGTAGCGCGCGAACTTCGCGTTGCGGTTCACCGTGCGGGTGTGGCGCACCAGGCTGTGCTGCACGGAGTGGGCGAGTTTCTGGCCTTCGCGGCTGTGGTAGAAGGTTTCCAATCCGGTGACGTGGCGCTTCCAGGTGTAGTTGTAATGGATGCTGACGAAGATGGCGTTCTTGTGACTGTTGCCGATGGCGACCCGCCGGGGCAGGGACACGAAGTAATCGCTGCGGCGGGTCATCACCGTCTTGTAGCCCATTTGTTTGAGTCGGTTTTCGAGCCGCACGGCGGTGTCCAGAGCCAGATGCTTTTCATACACCTTGCCCCACTGCCCGCCGTTGTCGTGACCGCCGTGACCGGCGTCGATCACCACGGTGCGGAAATTCGCGGCCCACGCGCTGGATCCCATCACGCATGCCGCACAAAACACGAATAGGCGAAGGAGGTGGTTCATGGTAGTGAGAAGGTCAAAAAGTTGTTAAGAAAGATTGATATTTCAAGAAAATTGTAAAGATGAATCGTCGAGTCGGCGGAGAAAAAGCGCGGGGCTGTTTGCAGGGAAAACGGGGTCAATAGGGAATGGCGGGGCGCTCGGAGGCCTTGCGGGTGGCGGCGCGGCGCTCGGCCTCGGCCTTGGGATCGTAGGGAATGCTGTTGACCACTTGCACCGAGCCGTCGGCGAGGGTGATCAGCTTGGGGTCGCCTTGCGGCGGTCGGCGGTGGATCTGGCGGTTGACGAGACGGCCGTCGGTATCGATCACGCAGTGGACCCACATCGTCGGGGTGGCAAGGAACATGACGTGCATGCGTTGCTGGCGGTCCACGGTGACGAGCGGTTTGCGCAGCGTGAGGATTTCCCCGAGCGGGAAGGTGCGGACGTATTGCCCGGTTTTGCCGTCCACGATCTGGGCGAAGAGACGGGTCTTGGAATCGCCCGCGAATTGGATCAGCCGGAACTCGCGGGTGTTGCCCCCGCGGACGCCGACTTTCTGGGACCAATACGGACGGCTGTTGATCTGGCTGAAGAACGCGCGGTTGGTGGACGTGCCCTCGACCGTTTGCCCTGGCATCTTGACCACGCCCGTCACGGTGAAATTGCCCGGACTGTGGAGCAGGAAATGTTCGGACAGGTCCACTTCGCGCGCCATCGTCTGGCCGGCACCGATTTTCATGGAGCCGAACAGCGGCCGCTTGCGGACATTGACCGGACTGCCGTCCGAGCGCTTGATCATGAAATCCAACCATTGATAGCGGCCGTCGCTGTGCAGGGTCAAATCACGGCCCGAGTGGTTGGTGATGGTCACCACGGCGATGACCGGTTCGCCGGTGAGGTGGTTTTTTTTCGGGATCTTGAGCGATGCGGCGAGCTGCGCATGGGCCGGTGAGGCGGCGAGTGTAATCGCGGCGGCAAGCAATGTCGGCATCCATCGGGTCATGGCCGGCAGCACTAAACCACGAATCGGGAGGCGTCAACCTAACGGACACCAATGGATTGCACGGCTCCGATGGACTTCTCGATTTCTGCTTGGACCACGGTCGGGTGGCCCGCCATGTTCCGTCGCATGAAGCCGACCTTCGCGTGCTTGTGCGCCTGTGTGTTTTCCGCCGTTTCGATCTTTGCCGATGAGCCGCCTGCGGTGGACATGGCGATTCCCGCAGCAGTGAAATCGCTGGCCAAACCCGCCGTCGATGGTGTGCCCGGCCGATTGAACCTCGCGGTGAGCGCTGCCACCGAGGCGGCTCAACTCCACGTCAATCTGGGAATGGCCCACCTCAACGCGGGCTGGGATTTCGAGGCGAGCCGCCATTTCGCCGCCGCCATGACCGATGACCCGGAATGCCTGCTCGCCCACTGGGGCATGGTGCTGTGCCTGATCGATCCCGGTCCGGAAACCGTCGCCGCGCGCGATGCCGCGATGGAGCGACTGCTCGCGCTGGTGGAAAACGGCTCGGGCACCGAACTCGAACGCGGCTACGCCTACGGACTCATCAAATATATCCAGGACGGTCCGGCCGCCGCGGCGGAAGCCTACGGCAAGGTGTCCGACCGCTTTCCGAATGAACTCCAGGCGGCCCTGCTCGCCTCCTTGTTCGGCCGCGGCGGCTTCGACCCGGACGGCAATCCGAATCCGACCCAGGAAACTTCCGAGAACGAACTTCGCGCGCTGATGGGGAAACATCCCGGCGACCCGGTGCCACAGCACGCGCTGCTGTTCATTCGCGCCGAGGGTGCGGTGGGTGGCGAGTTTCTGGCGATCGCCCGCGGCCTCGCATTGCAGTGGCCCGACTACCCACCTTACCAGCACATGCTCGGTCACTACGAATGGCGTTCCGGCAATCACGTCCAGGCGAGTGAGGCGTTCGGCCGCGCCGCCACGCTCTATCGAACATGGATGGACGCGCAGGGCGTCGGCATCGCCGATTGTCCGGAGTGGTTAAGGTCGCGCTGTTATCAGGCAGTGGCGGCGCACTCGATGGGTGAAACCGAGGCCGCGCTATCCGCCGCCAAGGAGTTGGCTGCCATCGCGCTCGATCCCGAGCGCCCCGCATCTCGCGGCAACCGCTTTCTCATGTGGGAAGCGAAAACCCTCCCGGCGCGCCTTCTGATTTCACAGACTCAAGGAAACTCCAGCAAGGCCGCCGCCAGCCTGCCCAAGCCTGCTAATCTCGCTCCTTTCCGCGACCACTCGCTCGCCTACCTCTGGATCGATGGCCTGCGGCTGTTGCTCGAAGTCCGGGGACTGCTCGATAATGGCAAACCCGACGCCGCCCGCGAAGCGCAGAACGCCCTCAATCATCACGGCGAACTCATGGCCCGCACCCGTGCCTCCGCCCAGGCCGGCGGCGAAATCTCGCCATGGTCGCGCGCTTTCCGTGGCATGGAGATCCTCACCAGCGAACTGCGCGGCGACATCGCGCTTGCCGGCAGCGACGCCATCCGGGCCTCCGCCTACAACTGGTTCAGTGCCGCCGCCGACCGTCAATCGCCCGCGTCGTTGCTCATGCCACCTGCCGTGCTCACCCCGATGGCCGGCCGCCTCGGCGATTTCCTGCTCGCCGAAGAAAAACCCGCCGAAGCCATCGATGCCTACCGCCGCGCCTTGGTCCTTTTCCCCAACCGCCTCGCGCTGCTCACCTCGCTCCAGAGCGCCCTCCGCGAGGCCGGTCGCGACGAGGAAGCCGCGGAAAGCGCCCGCCGAATCGAAGCCCTCAAAGCCGGGAAATAACCGCAATCCGCTCCGTAAACGACTCGATACCAGCGGTTACGGAAAAAATGTCTCACCTGAGACATTTTTTCGGAGTGGCAAAGGGGAAGGGCTGCGGGTGTTCGTCGGAACGGGTTTCAGGCCAAAAAGATGGCCGCCGGAGGGTCCCTCCTCCGGCGGCCGGAGTTATCTGACCCACATCCACACCCATGGATTTCGGCAGACAACCTTGCTGTTACACCCTTACAAGAAGCGGCGGTTGCCCACCGCTTACGTTGGAATCAGACATTAAAGTTTTACCAACGTTCAAAGAATTTTAAAATTTTTCCTAACGGTGAGATTCCCCGAACTTGGCACTTGGAAAGCGGCGGCTCATTTCCAAGCTTCCGGCCATGCCGCACAGCCACATCGATGTCCGCTACGTCGCCAATCTCGCCCGTTTGGAATTGACCGACGAGGAGGTGGCAACGTTCCAGCCGCAGCTTGAGGCGATCCTGCGCCATGTGGATGCCATATCGGGGCTGGACATCGAGGGCATCGAGCCGACGGCGCATCCTGCGCCGGTCTTCGGTCGGATGCGGGACGACGTGCCGCATGATAGCCTGCCGGCCGCTTCGGTGCTGCAAAACGCGCCAGACCAGGCCCAGGGGCAGATCCGTGTGCCGAAGGTCGTGGCCGATGCCTGAAATGACCCGGGGAAACTTTTCACCTTCCACATCCATGACGATTTCCGAACTGCGCCGGCAATATGAGGCTGGAGAAACCACACCCGCGGCATTTCTCGAATCACTCGCCGGAGACATCGCCGGCCGCGACCAGGATGTCGGTGCGTATTTGTCCCACGATCTCGAATCCGCCCTCGCGGAGGCCGCCAAGACCGATCTCTCGCTGCCGCTCGGCGGCATTCCCATCGCCATCAAGGACAACATCAACGTGCTTGGCCAGCGCTGCACCTGCGGCTCGCGTTTCCTCGCGGAAAACTACACCTCGCCTTACGACGCCACGGTGATCCGCAAGCTGCGCGCCGCGGGAGCCATCCCGTTTGGGCGGATGAACATGGATGAATTCGCGATGGGATCGGCCACCGAGAACTCCGCGCTGCAAACGACCCGCAACCCGCGCGATCCGGATCGCATTCCGGGAGGTTCGTCGGGTGGCTCCGCGGCGGCGGTGGCCGCGGGCAGCGCCATTGCCGCGCTCGGCTCGGACACCGGCGGCTCGATCCGCCAACCGGCGTCGCACTGCGGCGTGGTCGGCCTCAAGCCGTCCTACGGCCGGGTTTCGCGCTACGGACTGGTCGCCTTCGCCTCGTCGCTCGACCAGATCGGCCCGCTCACTCATACGGTTGGGGAGGCCGCGCTGGTATTCCAGGCGATTGCCGGCTTCGACCCTGCGGATTCCACATCGCTCGATGTGCCGGTGCCCGATTGCCTGAACGGTCTCAACGACGGCGTGCAGGGTCTCAAGCTCGGCGTGCCAAAGGAATACTTCGGCGATGGCATCGATTCGGGTGTCCGGAAAAACGTCGAGGCCGCGATCCAAAAACTCGCCTCACAGGGAGCGGAGATCGTCGAAATTTCCCTTCCACACACCGAACACGCGGTCGCCACTTATTATATCATCGCGCCGGCCGAGGCTTCGTCGAACCTTTCGCGCTTCGATGGCATCCGCTATGGAAGCCGCGCCGCGAATCCCGCGGACATCCTCGATCTTTACAAGAAATCGCGCGAGCAGGGATTCGGCGCGGAAGTGAAACGCCGCATCATCCTCGGTACTTATGTATTATCTTCCGGCTACTATGACGCCTACTACGGCCGCGCGCAGAAAGTGCGCACGCTGATCCGCCGCGATTTCGAGAACGCCTTCAAACAGGTGGACGCCATCGTTTCGCCCGTGGCACCCACGCCCGCGCGCCGCATCGGCGATTTCGCCGACGATCCGCTGCACGAATACCTCAGCGACATCTTCACCCTCTCCGCCAACCTCGCCGGCATTCCCGGGATCTCGGTGCCATGCGGCGCGACGGATTTCGACGGCGGCAAAAACCTTCCCACCGGCCTGCAAATCCTCGGCCCTCACCTCGGCGAGGCGATGATCCTGCGGGTGGCGCGTGCGGTGGAAAAGTAAGCGCGGCTTTTGCCATCGGGCGCTTGCCAGCATGGGGCGCGGTTTGCATGTTCCCGCGCATGTCACGCCAGCACCGCATCACGATTCTCGCCGGAGACGGCATCGGTCCCGAAGTCATGGCCGAGGCCATCCGCGTTCTCGACGCCGTCGAAACGAAGTTCGATTTCAAGGTTTCGCGCAGCGATCATCTCGTCGGCGGCGCGGCAATCGACGCCACCGGCCACCCGCTGCCGCCGGAAACATTGGCTGCCTGCGAACAGGCGCATGCGATCCTGTTCGGCTCTGTTGGCGGACCGAAATGGGAAAACCTGCCGCCCGACATCCAGCCCGAGCGCGGCGCGCTGCTGCCTTTGCGCAAACACTTTGGCCTCTTCGCCAACCTGCGCCCCGGCGTCTGCCTGCCCGCGCTCACCCACGCCTCGCCGGTGAAACAGGAACTCATCGCCGACGGCTTCGACGTCCTCTGCGTGCGCGAACTGATCGGCGGCGCCTATTTCGGCAAACCCAAGGGCCGCCATGAGGAAAACGGCGAGCCGGTCGCGCTCGACACGATGATTTACAAGAAATCCGAGATCCAACACATCGCCCGAGTCGCCTTCACCGCGGCGATGGGGCGGAAGAAAAAACTGCTCTCCGTGGACAAGGCGAACGTGCTCGCCTCCTCGGTGCTGTGGCGCGAAACCGTGATCGAAATCGCCAGGGAGTTTCCCGAAGTCGAGTTGTCGCACATGTATGTGGACAACGCCGCGATGCAGCTCATCCGCCGTCCGGGATCGTTCGACGTGCTGGTCACCGAAAACCTCTTCGGCGAC
Organism: Luteolibacter sp.; assembly: GCA_041686775.1. GTDB lineage: Bacteria > Verrucomicrobiota > Verrucomicrobiia > Verrucomicrobiales > Akkermansiaceae > Luteolibacter. The sequence continues at coordinate 246,509 of JAWLDG010000004.1, forward strand.
ATCCTGTCCGACGAACTGGCGATGATTTCCGGCTCGCTCGGCATGCTGCCGTCCGCCTCGCTCGGCCACGACAACGACGAGGGGCTTTACTTCGGCATGTATGAACCGTCCGGCGGTTCCGCGCCCGACATCGCCGGCCAGGGCATCGCCAATCCCATCGCTCAGATCCTTTCGCTCGCCATGCTGCTGCGTTACTCGCTCGCCGAAACGCAGGCCGCCGAAGCCATCGAAAACGCGGTTTCCAAAACCATCGCCGACGGCTTCCGCACCGGCGACATCGCCACCGGCCGCGACGGCGAAACCAAAGTCGGCACCGCGGGCATGGGCGATGCGATTCTTGCGTGGCTCTGAGTCACGCCCATGCTGTGACAATGCGGAATTTCTCCCGGTCTCGCAGGCTCCCGGAGTGCCGGGAAATTCCGTCCGCTCCTCCTCGCTCAGATCGTGGCTCTTTTGTTAGAGGAGCGTCTCGCCCCGTTTTCAGCCGAGCGCCACAAGTGATTCATTCGCTGCCAGGCCCACGTCCGTGGATTCGGTGAAGAGTGCGCTTGAAGCGCATCAGGGCAGGGAGTCAAAGGGATTGGCAAGCCTTCAATTCACCGATGTGATCGAAGTCGATGGTGTTGCGGGTCACAAGCGTCAGCCCGTATTCCAAGGCGGTGGCGGCAATGATCGCGTCGCCCAGCTTCATCCTCTTCTTCTGCCGCAGTGAAATGGCGCGCTCGATCACTTCGTCGTCCAGTGGCAGGTCCGGACAGCGTCCGAGATAAGCCCGCAGGGCACGTTCCTCGGGAGTGCTGATTCCGGTGAAACCGAGTGCTTCCACCCGTGTGACGCTCGCGATGGCGGCATTGGGATGATCCGTCCATGGTGAAAGCCAGCCGCCGCCGGACTTGCAGCCGTCAATGACGATGTTCGTGTCCAACAGCATGCGTTATTCCCTGCCAGGTTGAATCACATCTTCGCGGATCTGGCGCTGCCACTCCACGGGATCCGCAATGTCGCGATAGGGGTCGAGTTTCCGCACTTCTTCCAAGGCCGCCACGCGGGCGGCGATCGTCTCCGGCGTGGCCGTGGGAACCTGCTTCCGGGGTTTCGCGGCACCACCCGCCGCCGCGACCAGCAGCAAATGCGCCCGGTCGCCGGGCTTGAGCCAGTCCGGCAAGGGCGAAAGCAGCCGGATGCTGCCATCGGCGGCCACTACAACATCGGTTTCCAAAGTGTTCATGGGCGGGAATCTAGTCGGATTTCACGTCGAAGGCAACCGCGCAGGTGCGGCCTTGGCTTTCTCAAATCCGGTCGAGGGTTCGGGTGATGGCATCCCGGGCTTCGTCGTGTATCTGCCGGCTTTATTCGGGCCGCATGATCGCATTTCGCTCCGCAAGGAATTGCGGACTGAAGTCCAATGCCTTTAAGGATTCGACTTTGTCGCCTTGATTCTTGATCCCGGAGGGATCGGAGAAATTAGCTCCGGGTCGAGGAGCGATAGCGACGATCACCCGGGGTCTTGCATCCCAAACGTATCCGACCCCGGAGTGGGTCGCAGAAGGCGCGGTCAGCGGTGGTCATACCGGCTGTTCTTGCACACCCTCCGGGGTGCGGATGGCATCACCGTGTTCGCATCCACCAGCGCTTTGGGCAGCTTCTCGCGGATCTCCGGTGCGAGCGCCCGGCCGTTCTCCGCGAGCTGCGCGAGAATCGCGGACTCCTGCTGCGACCGCAGTTCCGGCATCTCGTTCCGGATCGCATTGTCGATCCGGCAGCCGACCGAATACGACCGCACCTGCGTGATGATGTTGGAAACCATCGACCTTGCGAAATCCACCGGCGAATCCCGCAAACCCTGCAACGAAGCGTCTTCCCTCACATGCACGGGCTTGCCGGAAAGTGCTTCGACTCTCCGGATCAGGCGTTCGACGGTGGGGTGGAGGGGCATGGAACTTCGAGTCGTTTTTCTTCAGCCCGTACCGCTCACGAACTTCCTCCGTATTGACTCAAGATCGTCACCTTGCGGCATGATGAAGAGGCACTTGCCGCCGCTGCGCGATTCCCACACTTGGCCGACGGCGCGTTTCTCTCCCGCGTCGTCACCTCCTGACAGATGGGAACCTTTGTATTCCACCACGAGAACCCGGCTGTCGTTCAGCAGGCATACGAAATCCGGATAAAACCAGTCGGTCGCGGTTTGCAGTCGGAATGAGGTGGTGCGGCGCGAGAGGTTTCTTATCCAGAATTTCACCTCCGGCAGATCGTCCAGGAACTGCGCACAGCGGAATTCCTCGGTCAGCCTGCCATCGCCGCGCTTCTCATTGAGTTCACCCGGCTTGGGGCCGAAGTAATGTTTCTTGAACTGGAATCCGCCTTCGTAGTGCCAGCCCGGCTCATACTTCATCGTCGCGAAATCGATGGCTTTGGCCTCCGTCACCACCAACGACGATTCAGGTAGCAACCATTGCTTGAAAGCGTTCGCGCGTTCCTCCTCGCGATGTCTCTGGATGCGGTTTTCGATTTGATCGCGCAGCCGGTAGCGGTCGAGCGCGAGCAACGTCGGATCATCGATGCCGAAATTGGACATCAACCCGAGTATCGCTTTCCGAAGAAACACGGCGGACTCGCCGGCTGGGATATCCGCGTGATCGATCCGGCGGTCGAGCCAGCCGATCAGCATTTCAAGCGTCCAGTCACCCGCTCCACCGAGTTCCATCACTTGCTGATGGAGCGTGTTCACGAAGTCTCCGCCCTCTTCCTCGACGAGAATTCCGGTGCTCACGCGGCTGGTTTCGTCCACATCCACGACGCCGGCCTTTCCGGTCGGACGCTTCAAAGGATTGTAGCCATCGGAAAGTGTCGCGTCCTTCTGACCGAGCCGCCAAGGATGCTCCAGGAGAAAGGTGCTTTCGAACAAAAACAGATCCCCGTCCTCTTCCACGCACAGCAACGGCACGATGAAACGTTCTCCAAGCTCGTAGGGTGTTGGCACGCGCGGTTTGCCGCCACCGAAGGCGCGCTCCGCCTCGCGCACGGCTTCCACAGCTTGCTTGATCTTCATTCTCGCTTCCAAGGTGATCGCACAACCTGCGAGCGCGTCCTCTTCGCTCTTGTCGAGGGGAACGATAATCGTGAGGGCACCCGTCTCCGTTTCGAGCTTCACCTTGCCTTCGAGCGCACGCACCTGGGCGGCGGCGACGGCGGTGTCCATTTCCTTCCCAGGTTCGAGTCTGATGGTTTTCGGCTGCGATCCGAGAGCCAGCGTGCCGTCCGTGACGGGCATGATGATCCGTTCCGCTTCCGCCGTGGTGAAGCCATTGCTTTCCAGCGCATCTCGCAGCTCGGCGAGCACTTCGTGGATGTTGTCCGAGACGGAAAACGCATAAGCGCAGTTCAAATCCGGATGCCGTTTTTCCTTTGCGCCCGGCAGGCGCAGCACCCGTCCGACGATCTGCTCGATGGCGGTTGCGGATCGGGTTTCCCGCAGACTGCAAAGCACGTAGGCGAACGGACAATCCCAGCCCTCCCGCAGTTTCTGCACGGTGATGATGATCCGCACCGGGCACTTCGGGGACCGGATCTCCTCCGCTCCCGGCAGTTCGTCCAGCTTGCCCGTCGAGATTTTGATTTCATCCTTGCCCATTCCGAATTCCGCGACGAGCCGCTCGCGCAACTCCGGGCACTCGTCCACGCGCTCCGCCTGAATGAGCAGGATAGGCCGCAGATATTCGCCCGTGGTCTGTGCTTCTGCGGCGGCGAGGCGTTCGAGATCGGAGCGCAAGGTCAGCGCTTCGGTGAGCAATTGGTTTTTCTGGCTGGCATGCCGTGTCACCACCTTGAGCGGGAGTTTCACCATCTCCGCCGCCTTGAGTTCAGAAGCGGAAACATAGTGCAGCACGTTGGACGGCATCTTCTTCCGTGCCGGTGTGGCGGTGAATTCGATGATGCACGACGGCATCACCTTGCCTAAGGCGTCGAAAGAAAGCTCGGTGCGGGCGTTGTGCGCCTCATCGACAATCACGATGGGCCGCCGCAGCCGCAAAACATTCACCAGCGATGGCAACGGTTTGCCGTCCGCGCCCGGCAGCATGTCGGGGATGCGGCTGGCGGGGAGGTTGAGGAAATGCTCCGCGAGCCCGCCGTTCTGGCCATAGACGCGGCGTCCGGTGGTGTCCTCCGCGCGGAAGGCCTGGATGGTGGCCACGATGACGACCGTTCCGCCCTCCACCGCGCCACGGGAAAGTCCCAGCGCTTCCTCGATCGTGTAAACCTCCACCGGTCCGGCGCAGGCAGTCTCAAGTGCGACCCGGTAGGCATGGCGCGGATCACGCAACGCATCGGCGGTTTGGGAGAGAATCGTCTGGCTGGGAACCAACCACAGCACCACCGCGTGCTCGGCGTGCAGCAGATCGGTCTTGGCGATGCCCGCCGCGTGGCAGGCAAGCAGCGTTTTTCCGCCACCGGTGGGAACCCGCAGGCAGACATACGGCATGTCCGAACCAAGACCATTGGCGATGACCGGAAAATAGTTCACCTCCGGAAACTCGTTCTCCGCCAGAACATCATGGAACGCCTGATGCAGCGAAACGCCGGACGAACAGGCGCGGAGGAAACTCCGCAACGAGCCGAGCACCCGGTTCTGATAGGGCTTGAGGGTGATCATGACACGCGGATCTCGTATGGGGTTTGGCGCACGGTGATGCCTTCCTCGGCCAGTCGCTCCGCGCCGATCAAACAACCGGCGCAATAGATCACCTTCGGTCCATCAAAAGGCGGAAGCGCGGCGAGCATCTTCCGGGTCAGCACGTTGCCGCCGTTCGCGCTGCGGTCGCCGAGAATGCCGTTGAATAGCAGATACACTGCAACGCCCCTGCACACGCCTAGCAAAGGCGACTTCGGCACCCGCTCGCGCGGCAACGGCTCGCGCGTCTCGCAGAAATAGACGTGCCGGGCGAGTTCCCCAAACTTCACAGATTCCCGAATATGCCCGGTCTCGTCAAACAAGGGTTCGCCCAATTCGCAGAAACGGAAACCTCCGCCAAGTCCTTCGACTTTCTCGCCCTTGGCGTTGGTATAGCCTTCGGCGACGCGGCGGACTCGCTCGCGAGTGATCTCCCTGGCATTCGATTCCTTCATTTCCACAAGGATGAATCGGCGGCTTTGTCCATCCGCGCGGTTGAGTTGAAGCACCGCTTGTCCAGTGGTTCCAGACCCGGCGAACGAATCAAGAATCAGATCGTCGCCCGCGGTGGTAAAGCTCAACAATTCCTCAATCAATCCGGTTGGCTTCGGGAAATCGAAGGGTCTCTTATCGCCCGGAAATAGCGTTTTGATTTCGTTGGTGCCGATCCTGCCATCCAACTCGAACAGGCTCGATAGCTTGGCGCGATAATCTTTGACGTAAACCTTCAACTCGATCAGTTTGGAGTCGTCATCTCCGAATATGATTCGACCTTCATCTAAAAGCTTCTGCATTGTTGTCTCGGGAAATCGGTATCCCATCAACGGCTCCTTGCAGGCCTTCTTTGTGATCGGATGAATCACGTCATACCGATAGCCTTCCTTGCCCGGGTTGTGGACACCGCGCAATCCAGTGTAAACGCCGCCTTCGTCGATAAATTTGTAGTCTTGAAATGGCCACAACTGATCTTTGTTCTCTCGGAACCATTTGGTGTAGGCTTTTTGGCGCTCGTCCTGATCTGAGAGTTCCCGAACGATTTTGTCACCGATCTCCAACAGACGATCTTTCACGTCGAGATTCACCGATTTCCATTCCTTGGGGAGTTGGGATGAGTCCGCCGCGTAAGCGATGACATACTCATGTTCGGTGACTATCCGCGTCGGGTTGTTGTCGGTCGTATTTTTCCAGATGATGCAACCGAGGAAGTTCCTGCGTCCGAACAATTCGTCCATCACCAGCCTGAGGGAAGACACCTCATTGTCGTCGAGGCTGATGAAGATCACGCCGTCCGGGCGAAGGAACTTTTTCAGCAAGGCCAATCTCGGATGGATCATACACAGCCATTTGTCATGGCGTGACAAGTCCTCCGACTCGATGCCCACGACACGACCAAGCCATTCTCGTATTTCAGGACTGTTCACGTTGTCGCTGTATCGCCACCCCGCTCTCTTTCCCTCTTCGTCGCGATCATCCATGCCTGTGTTGTAGGGCGGATCGATGTAAACGCACTTTACCTGCCCGGCGTAGTGCGGGAGCAGGGCCTTGAGGGCGACGAGGTTGTCGCCTTGGACGATGAGATTGCCAGTTCCGGGATCGCCGCAGGAAAGATCCGGCACGTCCTTGAGCAAGTGGAAGGGAACTTCCTGGTGGTGTTTGATGACGGCATCCTTGCCGATCCAGTTCAGGGTGGGCATGGAGGTTCGGAGCAGGGTTTCGGAAAACCCTTCCGCGATCCGAAACCAAGCCCGCCGCCAACCGTGGCGGAGGGAGCAAGCCGATGCAGCGTGTGTTTCGCGGAAGGAGACATGACAAGGAGTCCTTCCGGTGGACGGGGAGTTGAGAGAGTCGCACTAAGTCGACCGCAACGGCCTTTAGCCAACCCCGTGGGGACGGCCTGGACATGCGCCGCCGCCTCCCCGGCCTTTTGGGTCGGTTTGGCGGCAATGTTTGCGGTCATTGCCTACCGCTTAGTGCGAGGACTCTCACATCCCCATCCGCCGAGGCGGACGCGCTGAGTCAAGGCATCCGCCCGGCCTGCGGCAAGGAGAAATGGCGCGGCGTGTGGTGCCCGTCATGCGGGTTTGTAGTGGCGCGTCTGTGACCGTCGCTTATTCCCATGCATCTCATTGGCATCGACGGTCGCAGACCGCCGCTACAGGGCACCTCATTCGCCCGGCAGGAGGCATGCAGGGTCGGTGCAGGGTCGGTGCAGGGTCGGTGCAGCGCGCCACATGAATGCTTTCCCATCGCAGCGGGAGTCTCGCGGGTCGTGTCGGGACTCCCGGAAGCAGTGTTGGGACGCCCGGATGCGATGTCGGGACGCCGTTACACGACGAAAAATCGCTTTTACATCGTGCAGGACGACTTGTGCGCGATGCAAAACGACTTCTGCATCGCGCAGGACACCTCATGCATGATGAAAATCTGCTGCTGCATCGCGCATGACGAGTGTTGCACGATGTAAATCCGCTTCTGCATCGTGCATAAGCGATTTTGCACGATGCAACACGTGTCGTGCATGATGTAAAAGCGGGCTGGAAAGTCGCATTCTGACGAATGCGCCTACGGGTCCGGCTTACCGCGACCGATTGTCCGGCAGGTGCCAGGGCGGGTTTTTCTCGATGTGTTCGCGCAGCGCGGGGAAGGTTTCCTTCATCTGCTCGGTCACATGCGGACCGACGACGATCATCTGCATTTGCAAGGCGGCGAAGAGGCCGATCACATAGGCGGGGATCTTCAACGGATGGAGCGGCTTGGTTTCGAGCCGGTGGCCGCCGGCCATGTCCCACAGCGGTTTGCCGAGGCGGCGGGTGGTGAAGAAGGCCATCAGTTGGCAGAGCAGCGCGAGAATGCCCCAGCCGAGGCCGATACCGAGAAAGAGGACGCGCATGGAGCGGCGCGTGGCCTCGCCGAGCGCGAGTGGCGAGCCGTCGTCATTGCGGACGCGGATGCCGAGCAGCCACTTGCCGGGAGTGGTGCCGAAGCGGTTCAATAGAAATGCCTCGATGGCGAACCATGGCAGGTAATGGAACAGGATGAGCCAGAGGTTTTCGAGCACCGCGCCGATGTCACGGCCGGCGGCCCACATGCCGAGCCACCAGAAGCCGGAGTAGAGATAGAGATCGAACCAGCGCGCCCAGAAGCGGCGGATGAGATGTTGCGGCGGCCCGGGTGGGGTCTGGGGCAGGGGAGGCGGCAGATCGCTTGCGGTTTCGGTTTCCGGAGTCGGGCTTCCGGCGGGTTTATCGAAATCGTTTTCGAACAGGGAAATTTCCGCAAGCGGACGCCAGTCGGCCAGTCCCTCGTGCCACGCCGGGGTTTCGCCGGTCAGAACTCCGGAGCGGATTCTCGAGCGAACCTCGAAATCGGGCAGCGGGCCGGATTTTTCTCCGTTTTCGATGATCCAGAGGTCCATGGTTCAGAGATTGCGGAGTGACTTGGCGGCATCGCTGCGCGCGGCGAAAAACGCCGGGACCAGCGCGGCGAGCGAGCACAGCACGAAGGCGAGCAAACCGATCACCGCCTGTTCGAGCGGGTTGTTGTGCGCGGGCAGCACGCCGAAGCCGGTGAACGAGGCCGCGAAGGGATCGAAGCCCAGCGTGCGGAACAGGCCCTGGATGGGACCGCGGAAATGGATCACCACCCGGCCGAGTCCGACGCCCAACACCGCGCCGACGAGTCCGAGGATCATGCCCTGATAGAGAAACACCCGCACGATCTGTCCGGGTGCCGCGCCGAGCGCCTTCATCACGCCGATCTCGCGCCGCTTCTGGATCGTCACGGTGAACATCACCGCCATCATCGAGAAAGCGCTCACCAGCACGATGAACGACAGCGCGAAATACATCATCACGCGCTGCTGGTTGATGAGCGCGAAGAAGGTCCGGTATTGGTCGCCCCAGGTGAGCAGCGACCAGTCGGGCCCAAGCTCCGCTTTGCCGGCCGCCGCCACCTGTTCCGCGGCGTAGGCGTCGTCGAGTCGCAGTGCGATGCCCTGCACCGCCTCGCCGAGGCCGGCGAGATCCTGCGCCAATGGCAGCGGCACGAAGATGTCCGGCGTCACCGCCATCTGCGATGCCTGATAGACGCCGACGACCAGCGCCTCTTTCGGCAGCACGATCTGCCGCAGCCCCTTGAGCGCCTCGCCGTCCATTTTCTCGACATCGGTCGTGTCGATCGCGGCGATCAGGCGGTTGAGCTCGCTTTCGCCATCGGTATCGAAAAAGTAATATCCGCGCTGCTCGTCCTTTTCGCCCGCCTCCATGGCGATCAACAGGCTGTCGAGCAGCTCGCGCTCGGCATCGCGCAGGTCGCCTTCTTGCAGTCCGTCTAGATTCTGATAGATCGCGACCAGCTTTTCGATTTCCACGCCGCGGCGGCCGTCCACGTTTTGCCAGGCTGCGGCGAGTTGTGTCTTTGCGGCGTTCCATGTTTCCGCGAAGCGCTCGCGCAGCGGCGGCTGTTCGGTGAGCTTGTAGGCGCGCATGACCTCCTCGAAGTTGCGCGTCGAGTAGAGCCGCACGGTGTCGCCCGGGCGCAGCAGAAGCTGCTCGGCGAGGATCGAGGAAATGACGGCGCGGTCGTCGATGCCGAGGTCGGCGGTGGAGTCCGGGTGATTTTCCAGGTCGAGCATGTGGCGGATGCCCTTCACCTGCGCCGGGTCCGTGGTGTCGATGCCGCGGAACATCACCGGGCGCTGCCACGATTCCACATCGATGATCACGTTGTCGGTGACGTAGGCGGTGGCGGCTTCGACGCGCGGCAGTCTGGCGGCGCGTTCGGCCGCGTCTTCCCAGAGATTGAGCGGCAGTTTCCCCATGCCGCCGGGGCTGTGCTCCATCAGGATATGGGGCGTGAATCCGAGCAGCCGCGCCTTCACGTCGCGCTCGAGTCCGGCGTAAACCGCCATCACCACCACCAGTACCAGCACGCCGAGCAGCACCCCCACGAGTGAGATCAGGGTGAAGGAGGAAAGCATCGCCCGCCGCGGATTGAGATAGCGGCGGGCGAGAAGGAGGCTGAATGAACGGCGTTTGATGGGCGTTTGCTAAACGTCCCGGGGTGCGCCTGCAAGCGCGGAGGGGAGTGCGGCGGATTTCCGCACTTGTATCCGGGGGCTGTGACAAGATGACATTTGCCACACTCCTGCAGGCCTGTGGCACGGCAATCAACGGCGAGAATCGCGAATGACAAGGGCGCGGATCCCGGTCATGTCTTCCATCGCGTAGCGGACGCCCTCGCGGCCGAGGCCGCTGTCCTTGACGCCGCCATAGGGCATGTTGTCCACGCGCCAGCTCGGGATCTCGTTGATGAGCACGCCGCCGACCTCCAGCTCGTCCCAGGCGCGCATGGCGTGGTCGAGCGAAGGGGTGAAAACCCCGGCGTGGATGCCGAAGGTGCTGTCGTTCACACAGCGCAGGGCGTCGCTGAAATCGGAAAACGTGTCGATTACGGCGACCGGGCCGAATGCTTCCTCAGCGCAGAGTTTCTGGTCGCGCGGGACGTTTTTCAGCACGGTGGCTTCGAGGATCGCGCCTTCGCGGGTGCCGCCGCAGAGGACTTCCGCACCGGAATCGACGGCTTCACGGATCCATTCTTCCAGCCGTTCGGCTTCGGATTCGGCGATCATCGGGCCGATGAAAACGTCCTCGTCGGAGGGGTCGCCGGATTTCAACGCGCGGGTGGCGGCGGTGAATTTTTCTTCGAACTCCGCGACGAGCGATTGGTGGACGAGGATGCGCTGCACCGAGATGCAGCTTTGGCCGGACTGATAGAACGCGCCGGTGATGAGGCGGTCGATCGCGTCTTCCAGGTCCGCGCCGGCATCGATGATGCAGGCCGCGTTGCCGCCGAGTTCGAGTATCACTTTTTTCTTTCCGGCCTTCGATTTCAGTTTCCATCCGACATCCGGCGAGCCGGTGAAGCTGAGCAGCTTGAGGCGCTCGTCGGTGGTGAAGAGATCCGCACCATCGCGCGAACAGGGGAGGATGGAAAACGCGCCCTCGGGAAGGTCGGTTTCGGCGAGGATCTCGCCGATGACCAGCGCTCCAAGCGGAGTTTTGCTGGCGGGCTTGAGCACGAACGGACAGCCGGCGGCGATGGCCGGGGCGATCTTGTGGGCGGCGAGGTTGAGCGGGAAATTGAATGGCGAAATGAATGAACACGGACCGATGGGGACCCGCTTGGTCCAGCCGCGGTAGCCGCGGGTGCGCTCGCCGATCTGAGGTTCCAACATTTCGCCGGACGGCCTGACCGATTCGTCGGCGGCGATGCGGAAGGTGTCGATGAGCCGGGTGACTTCGCCGCGGCTGTCCTTGATCGGCTTGCCGGCCTCGATGCGGAGCATTTGCGCGAGTTCCTCGGCGCGTTCCTGAAACCGGCCGACGCAGTGCTCGAGCACGGCACGGCGCTCATAGGGGGCCATACTGGCCATCGGCTTTGCGGCCTTCACGGCGGCGGCGATGGCGCGGTCGATGGTGGCCGGGTCCGCCAGCGCGGTGCGGGTCACGGTTTCGCCGCTGAACTTGTCGCTGACTTCGAGGTCGGTGTTCGGCTGTTCGGGGCGGTTGGCGACGTAGATCGGATAGGCTTCCTTGAGTTTCATGATATCAGTGTTTTTGAGTGCGGGGGTGGATTGGCCACAAAAGGCACAATCGGCACAAAATGATGATCGGTCCGGATCGACAATGATCTATAACAAGATCCCGCAATTTGTGTTTTCTGTGTTTTATGTGGCGAATCTTCTTCAGGTATCGGATGATGAGGTGCCACAGGGTGTAGCGAACGCGGCGCTTTCGCGCGGGATTTCTTCCAACAGGATGCGGCGGTTGTCGGAGTAATCGACCGGCAGATCGATCAGGTGCACACCGCCGGCTTCGAACGCGTTTTCCACCGTGCTGCGGAAATCGGCATCGCGGGTGATGCGGTGGCCGGTGGCACCGTAGCTTTCGGCGTATTGAACGAAGTCGGGATTGTTGAAACGGAGGCCGTAGTCGTCAAAACCCATGTCCGCCTGTTTCCAGCGGATCATGCCGTAGGCCGAGTCGTTGAGCACGAGCACGACGAGGTCGAGCCCGAGGCGGACGGCGGTTTCGAGTTCCTGCGAGTTCATCATGAATCCGCCGTCGCCGCAGACGGCCATCACGCGGCGCTGCGGATGGACGAGTTTGGCGGCCATCGCGGACGGCAGGCCGGCTCCCATGCTGGCGAGCGCGTTGTCGAGCAGCACGGTGTTCGGCTCGCGGGCGGGATAATTGCGGGCGAACCAGATTTTGTAGATGCCGTTGTCGAGCGCGATGATGCCATCGTCCGGCATGATGGAGCGGACGAGGTGGACGAGCCGCTGCGGATGCATCGGGAAGCGGTCGTCGTCCTGGCCGCGGAGCATGTGGTCGCGGAGCGCGGCTGTGGATTTTTCGAAGATGGAAAAATCCCAGTGCGGTTGCGGATCGAGCGCCTGGTTGATCTGCCAGACCGCGTTGGCGATGTCGCCGGTGACTTCGGCGTGCGGGAAATAGACCGGATCGGTTTCCGCCGGCGTGAAATTCACATGGATGACCTTGCGGCGGCCGCCGCGCATGAGAAACGGCGGCTTTTCCACCACATCGTGGCCGACGTTCAGGATGAGGTCGGCGCATTCGAGCGTGCGGTGCGGGAAGTCGCCCTCGGACATCGCGGCGTTGCCGAGAAACCGCGGGTGCGTTTCATCGATCACACCCTTGCCCATCTGGGTGGTGACGAAGGGAATGCCTTGTTTCTCCACGAACCCGCGCAGCATCGCGCAGGTGCGCTGGCGGTTGGCCCCGGCACCGACGAGCAGGACCGGGCGGCGAGATTCGCAGAGCAGTTCCACGGCCCGCGCCACCGCCTTGGCCTCGGCCACCGCGCGGCGCGAATGGCTCGGCGGAACCGGCGATTCGTCACATTCCTCACGCGCGATGTCCTCGGGCAGCTCGATGTGCGTGGCCCCGGGACGCTCTTCCATGGCGCGGGCGAAGGCGTTGCGCACCGCCGCGGGAATCGCCGCCGCGCTTGCCAGTTGTCGCGTCGATTTGGTGACCGGGTCCATCAGGTTCACCACATCGATGATTTGGAAAAGTCCCTGCTTGCTCGACTTGATCGGTTTCTGTCCGGTGAGCATCAGCATCGGCATGCCGCCGAGATTGGCGTAGGCGGCGGCGGTGACCAGATTCGTCGCGCCGGGGCCGAGAGTGGCCAGACAAACGCCCGGGCGTCCGGTCAGGCGGCCCATGGTCGCGGCCATGAAGCCCGCCGCCTGCTCGTGGCGGGTGGGAACAAAGCGGATTTCGGAACGCGAGAGGGAATCGAGGAAATCGAGGTTCTCCTCACCGGGGACGCCGAAGATGAGATCGACACCTTCGTTTTCCAAACAACGGACGAACAAATCGGAAGCCTTCAAAACAACGAATCAACATGCTAACAGGATAATCCGGCCGCTGGAAACGGCGGCCGGGGCGGGATATGGCATCTGTTTCCTTAACATCGATCCACGACGAAGCAAACAGCGATCGGGAATGTCGTTGGATGCTGCGGTCGATCAGGGCTCCGCCACCACGCGGATGAAAATCCTGGATTCGGTGAGAAGTTCTCCGGGCAGGGTGATTTCCACGTTTTCGATCTCGCCCGCGGTTTGGATCGATTCGTTGGCTGGCGTGAAGGCGGACCATTCGTCCGGCTTGAGCGAGGATGACCACTCGCAGCGGAAATCGCGCCCGGTGAGGGCGGGTCTGCGGCGGGTGTAAGTGAAAGTGCCGGATGAAGGCGAGGGAGCGGCTTGGATCGCCGAGACGGAAGCGCCACTGGTGGGGTCGAGGCCCCAGACGCGCTCATCGTCGTTGCTCACTCCATCACCGTCGGAGTCAGCGGCGGGTTCCGTCAGGTCGTGCTCGGGGTATTGCAGCGACCAGACCTGATAGTCGGTGGCCGGAACCTCGGCGGCCAGGAACTCCGCGGCGAGGCAGAGGACGTCGGTGAGTGCGGTGTCGAACGAGAAACTGTGCATGCCCGGTGTCAAGCCACTCGTTCGGGACAGGACATGACCGGCGTAGTTTCCACTGCTGACCGCGCCGCCGAAGGTGACGGCATCTGCCGGCGAGTTGCACTGGATGGAGGTGGCCGTGGCGGCGGTGTTGCCGTTTCCGCCGAGAGTGAGCCACGAGATCACCATCGAATTTGGCGATGACACGTTCATGTTCACTGCGGGGGAGCCGATCGCGATCGCGGAGGCGCCGGAAAAGCCCGGCGCGGTTCCCGACAGCGCCATGGCGGCGTGCACATAGTTGTTTCCATTGCCCTCGACCGAAATCACGATCTCACCTGTAATATGAACCAAGCCGGGGTTGTCCAGATACCACAGGTCGGAGGTGGTTTGCAGTGTCGAGCTGACGGGATTCTGCTCCACCGCCTTGGTCAGGGAGACACCGTCATAGGTGATGGCTTTCACGTTGCCAGCAAGACTTCCCGGATTGCTGTGCTCGCCGGAAACGATCACCACCAGCTTGTCGGAATCGCTGGCATCGAAGGTGAAGGTCTTGGGGGTGCCACCGAGGTAGCCGGAGACAAAGCCGTCGAAGGTGATCTCGCCGGGAATGCCGGCGGCGGGAGTCGTCGCCGAGGCGGGCTCGGAACTGCGACCGGTGAAACTGCCCGCGCGCTTGGTAACCGTGTAGGTGTAGGTGGTGGATGGCTGGAGGCCGATGTCGGTGTATATCGGGCTGCTTTGCCAGCCACTCGACGATCCACCGGGATTGCCGCTGGTTTCGGTGAATAGATATTCGACCGGACCCTCACCGCTGAAGCCGGTGGTGGCGGTCATGCTGATGGAACTGGAATTGCCCGCAGCGGGTGGCACGGCGAAACCGGCGGGATCGGGGGTGATCGGCGCCCAAGTGTAGAGCACTTCGGGATTTTCCGGCAGTCCGTTGATCTGTGCATCCGGCGTGAGCAGCAGCTCCGCGAGAGTGACCGGGCCGTCGGACGCGGGCAGGTTGATCGCCTCGGTTTTCAAACTGCTGCCGGCAAACGGACTGGCACCCGGCTCCCATGGCGCGGCGAGCATGTAAATCTTCTCCACGCCGCCCTGAATGACCCGCAAGCTGAGATCGCAGCCGCCCGCCGGGGCGAAAATGGCCGCCGCCTCGGCGCGGTCGGAAGCGTCGCGCGGATCGAAGAGTTTGATCAGACCCGCGGTGTAGGGGCCGATCGGCGGATAGACCATGTTCACATCGGGATTCGCGCCGGAGATCGAGGCCATCACACTGATGACTTGTGCGTCGCGCTCGATGGGGAATTGCACGCCATTGTTGGAAACCGGGTTGGTGTAGGCACCGGCCGTTTGATTCCACGAGGCATAGGAATTGAGGGATGGATTCCATATCAATACATGGCTGTGGAGATACTGGCGCATCTCGAAGACAGAGAAGTCCGAGAAATGATTCAGCAGGAATTCCGGTTCCTGGGAACCGGTGCCGCCGCCCTGCATGGGATCGACCTTGTAGGTGCCGACCGGGCGGCCGCCGACGTTGCCGGGCTGCACGGTGGGCGGAATGAAAGTGTTGGTGCGCATGTCGTAGCCCCAGACAGGACCGACATGGACGTCATCGAACACTTCCGGGGCACTGATGCCATACATGTCTCCCCGGTAGGGATATCTCGCGACTCCGCCCCAGTGGGGCAGGGACAGCGCGTGTCCCAGTTCGTGATGGAAGATGCCGTGGGCGGTACCGTTGCCGACACCGGCGAAGCCACCGGCCTGGCCGCCGGCATTCACGCCGTAGATGTTGGTGTAATACAAACTGATGCGCCCGCTCCTGCCCGCGGCGCGCTTGAGTGCGCCGTTCCATGCGAGGGCCGCCGCCTGTTCGCCATCGAAATTCAGCCCGGTCTGCGCCAGATAGTCGGCGGGCGAACTCACCCGCACGGCCGTGGTTCCCACATCGGGCCGCGGCGGGATGACGAGTTCGGGAAAAACGACATCCGGAATGCGACGGATTTCCAACTCCGCCACCGGCCATTTCGCTTCCACTTCATCGAAGGTCCCCGCGGGATAGTCGCCACTGGTGTTGGTGAAATATTCCACGTCGAACATGGTCATCACCACCTTGGTCGGTGCGCCGATTTTCAAATCGGGGAAATCCACGCTCGTAGGGCCGGCGGTGACACTCACTTCGAGTCCCGGTTTCACCCATGAGGCGGGGATGGTGGCGGTGAAGCTGTCGGCGAACGAATGCTGCACCACGCCCGGACCATCAGGGATGGATGCCGGCAGCGTGGCAGGGCCGGTCATTGGCAGGTTGAGCGTGTCGCCATCAAGCGTGAGCACGGCAGTCACAGGCGGCGCGGCGGGCGTGGCCGGATCGGTGACGTGCGCCTTGATCAAGGCTTCCCTTCCGCCCACCAATCCGAAGTAGGGATGATCCGGCTGCTGAACATGGGTTTGTGCGAAATAGACGGCATCGATTGACACAGCGGTGGCAGGGCCAAGGGATGCCGCAAGCGCGATGGTGAATACGAGCGTGGAACGCATGTGGGGCGGGGAGGGTTAGGGGAGCGGCGCGAATCCAAGGAATGGAATACCGCGCAAACTACCCCTCACTCCGCCACCACGCGAACAAAAACCCTCTCGTTTTCGAGCAGTACTGCCGGCAGCGTGACGGTCACCGATTCCACCGGGCTGCCTTCGTCGGACACCTCGGCAGCGGGGGTGAAAGGAATCCATTCGTCCGCTGCGAGTGTCGTTGTCCATTGATAGTTGTAATTCACGCCGGTGCCCAATGCCGGGTTGCGGCGGGTGTAGGTGAGGGTGCCCGTCGCGGGATCGAATGGCACCGAGATCGGGTTGGCGGATGCGCCGCTAGTCGGGTCGAGTCCCCACACGCGTTCCTCGTTGTTGGTCAGGCCGTCGCCGTCGAGATCGGCGTTCGGGTCTGCCAGATCGGCACCGGGGAAGAGTGCGGTCCATGTTTCGTAGTCGCCTCCAGGAGTGACGCCGGCATCCAGCATTTCGACCATCGCACGGCCGAGCAGATCGCCCACGATCATGTAGGTTTCCGCGTTGTGGTTGTAGTGGCTCTCGTCGTTCTGCGGGGACTCCGCCGCCACGCGCCAGAACGGGCGCGAATCGATGGTGCGCACGTTGCCGGCGAATTCCGGGTAATTGCCCGCAGTGCCATCCACTGCGAGTTGGGCGTTCACCACGGTGGCGCGGTTGGCCACGGGGTTGGTGAAGCCCTGGAAACCGGCGGTGGCCAGCACGAACGGGGCGTTGGACGCTCCCTTGTTCGGATGGATCGATTCGTAGTAGGCGCGGATCTCCTTGATGAAGCGCACCATGTTCTGCTCGTAGCGGTTGGCGTAGGCGGTGGTGTAACTGAGGCCGTCATTCCACCCCTGCCACCACACGAAGCCGGCGATTTCGAAGCCACGATCGACCCATTCCGGATAATCGGCGTCGAAATCGTCGAGGATGGTGGAGGCATTGGTGACCGAATCCGCAGCGGCAGTCGGATGCCAGTCGTCGAAGCGCTTGAAGCTTTGGTCGAATTGATAGCCGCCATAGAATGTGGCGGGACCCGGAGTCGGAGCACCGTCGACTGCCCAGGATGAGGGCGCGTCGCCGTAGCCGGCATAGGTTGTCGAGCCGACGGTGAATGGCACGCTGCCAGGAGGCAGGAAATCCCAGCACAGCGCGCGGCCGCCCACGGCGGCCTTGATCAGGAGCACCGGCTCGCCGAGATACCAGCCCATCACATGGCCGAAGCCGAGTTCAGGGCCGAAGGAGTTGGTGTTGGCGCCGAATCCCGGGGCCAGCGGGCCGTCGCCCAAGGCGGAGAGCACACCACGATACCTCACATCGTTCCGTGCGGCCCATTCCCCGGTGCCCTGATCCACGAGGTTTGGGAACTTGTTTTCAACCTTGGAAATCGTCTGCAGCGTGCCCGGCGCGGTGCCATCGACCCGGCCGAAGGCGACCATGTTCGACTGGCCGCTCAGGATGAACACCTTCACCGGTTTGGTGCCGGTGCCGACATCGCCGGGATCCACCGCTGGCAGCGGATAAGGAGCGAATGGCTTGTCATTCGCATCGGTGGGATCGGTGAAGGAAACCACGACCTCATACCAGTCGTTGGCATTGTCCCCGTCGCTGTCGGTGTTGTTGGGATTGGTGCCGGTGTCGCTGGCATCGACAAAGGTGCCAGTGTTGGTTTCCACGCCATCGGACAGCCCGTCGCCGTCGGTGTCCGGGTTGATCGGATCGGTGCCGGTGTCGCTGGCGCTCACCCAGATGCCGGTGTTGGTTTCCGCTCCGTCGGGGAGACCGTCACCATCGGAATCTGGATCGAATGGATCGGTGCCCATCGCGGTCTCGCCGCGGAAGGTGCGCTCGTCGGCACCTTGGGTGAAGAAGATGCCCATGGCTTCCCAGTCGTTGTAGCGGGAGTCGCCGCTGCCCACGGTGATGCTGTCGCCATCAAGCAGACCGTCGTTATCGGTGTCGGGATCGTTGGGGATGGTGCCGCCCTCGTATTCCTGCAGGTTGGTGAGACCGTCGAGATCCGCGTCGTCGCCAGCATTCACCAGTTGGCCGAAGTATTGGAATTCCCATGCATCGGGAATCCCGTCGTTGTCGCCGTCCTCGACGGTGAAGAAAAACAAGGTCCCTGTCACCGGTTCGCCCGTCGGTTCGCCATTGATGTAGGAATCCACGCGCCAATACCAAATGCCCGCGGAGTCGGCCGTCACCGTGGCGGTGGACCGGTTCGGGTCGTCCGTGGTGGCGTCCACCACCTTGACCAAGGACTCGGGATCGCTGCCGAACCAGACGTCCACCCACACGTCGGTGCCGCTTTCCGGCGCAAGGTTTGTCCACGACAGTTCGACCTCGCCGCCGGGCACGACGATTCCGTAGGCGGGGAATGGATTGGTCGGGATGTCGGTCGAGGGTGGGAAGAACTCGGCCGCGATGATCTGGATGTTGCCGCCCGCGTTGGTCGAAAATGTCGGCGTGACCGTGGTGCCTGGAGCGGGCAAGGCTTGGTATCCCGTGGCGGCACTTCCCCATTGGCTGCCCCAGAAGCCGTTGTTGATGAGGGTGAGCGGGGCGACGATGTTCGGTGTGCCCGCGCCATTGTTGGTGCCGGAGTTTTGCACCATCGCGATCACCATCGAGTTGACCGCCGACGTGGTGAGGCTGGTCGAAACATTGCCTGCGGTTTCCTGCGTCGCCCAGGATGCGCTGGTGTTGCCGACGCCGGGTTCCGTTCCCGCAAGGCCGACAATCGCCACGCGGCCGCCGTTGGCGCCGCCGCCCGTCGAAGCGAAGGTGACGGAAAAGGTCCCCACAACTTCGGGAGGGTTGTCGAGATAGAAAATGGCCGCGCCACCACAGTCATTGGTGGTCAAGCCCCGGGTGTTGCCAAACACCGCCCGCGTCATCGCCACGCCGTTGAAACTGACACCGAGGTTGGTGACCTGGTTGTTGTTGAAACCCGATTCGGCACCGAGCGACACCACCAGTTTGTCCACTCCGGTGGCGTCATAAGTCACCTCCATGGTGCCGTCGTGGGTAGTGGTGACCTGCGCCCTGTTGTTGCCAAGGAAGCCGCCGGACGGGTTGACGATGGTGATCTCCGCGTTGGCGCTTGCGAGCAGAGTGGCGGCGAGCGCGAAGAGCGCGTGACCGATGTGGCGGGAGGTCGATTTTTTCATGATGGGGAATGTGGGGAATGAAAAACCCCGGCTGATGGCTTGGTTCCGCTCACCGGGGTGGGATTGGAAAATTTCATAAGGTTGATTTACGCACGCCGGCGGCGGAGCAGCGCGAGCAAGCCGAGGGAGCCGAGGAACGCAGCGGAAGGCTCTGGGACGGCCACGATACCATCAAGGGCGACGAAACCAAAACGACCACGGCTGGCAGCACCGGTGTTCAAATAATTGTAGCTAATTGTGTCATATGAACCATCGCTGTTGTCGAATGTGAGCGACTGGAGAAATACGACATTGATGCTGCCGGGGCTGCCCCAAGTCATCGAGTCGGTGATCGGAGTTTGGTCGGTGCCGGTCATCTGCAAGCTGATACTGCCGCTTTGCGCGAAGGAGCCGAACATGAAATAGACAGTGCCGCTGCTCAGATTCGAGATGTCTATCGTTCCCAAGACGTTGTTCGCGGTGCCGATCGATTCATTTGTACCCGATGCGGAATAGTCGGGCGTGCTGGAAAAATCGGTATTGGGGTCGGTACTCGTCCAATACCTGGGCCATCCGATTGCGCTGCCGGGATTGGCGAGGTTTGACGCATCGGCCACTTGTGCGACCGACAGATAATCGGCGCTGCCCGCGCCACGCTCGACCCAAGCCAGGGTGCTGGAAGCCGTTTGGCGGGTGTTGCCGTAGAACGAATAATCGAGCAGGGTGCCGTCACCAAGCGTGCCGCTGGCTGACGGTGCGCTGTATTTGGCGGCACCATCGTAGAATGAAATCCTGATTGAACCGGCGGCCGGATTGGAACCCAAGGTAGTTTGTGTTCCGACGGTCATGGTGGCCGCATGAGCCATGGGGGCCAAAGTCAGAACGGAGGTAAGGAGGGCGAGGCGTGATTTCATAAAGTGATGCGAATCCCGTCTGCAAGACGCGAGTAACGTCGTCTTCCCGAATCCCGGCCGCAAGCGAAATCATGCCTGCTTCTATTCCCATATGGGGGTTAGGTCTGGAGTTGGAGGGCAGGGCGTTTTTGTTCGCGTTGCCGGTTTTGGAGAGTGGCGCTTTTGAAACGCCATCATGCGCATTGGCGGCTTGAAGCCGCCTGTGCGGGATATGGCTGCCAGTAGGAAGCCACTCCAGTCCATGCGCAGGTTTCAACACTTGGAATCACTGCCTGAATCTTCCTCGTCGGTTGCCGACGAGACCGCATCATTCGGACGGTCCCAGCAAATTCACCATGCGGTCGCCCATGGATTTGCCGATCAGGAACAGGGTTTCGCCATTCTGGTTCCAATGGAAGCCTTGGCTGACGGGTGAAACCGCTTCATCGCGCCAGAAATCGCGGGTGTCGATGACATCGACATTGCCTTCGAAGTCCGGATACTTGGTGAAATCCGCCATCGCCAGTTGGGCAGCCATGAGGGAAAGCGCGCGGGGGTGGGTCTCGGTCCATCCGGTCATGCCGGTAGTGGCGATCACGAAGGGCAGGGCGGGTTTGCCGAGTTCCACGCGGACATCATCGATGAAGTTCTTCATGTTGGCCTCGTATTCATCGTTGGAGGTCTGGTCCACCCGGTCGTTCCATCCCTGGTGCCAGCCGAAACCGACGATCTGGTATCCGGTGCCGGACCATGCCGGGAACTCGGTGCCGAGATTGGCGAGCACGTCCCGGACATTGTCGAAGATCCCCTGATAGAACGGCCCGACCGCGCCACCGCGGGCGGCAACAGCACTTGGCGGCCGGAAGTCCACCGCGAGCGACTTGCCACCCCATGCGGCCTTGATGACCAGGACATCGTCTGCGACGTAATAGTCACCCAGCACCTGGCCGAAGGCGTATTCGGGGCCATAGCGGACCGTGTCGATCCCCAGAAACGGCGGGCCGAGATCTCCCTTGCGGACGGTTCCGCCAAGGTTGACGCCTCCATCCCGCCACCACGCCTTGACGTCGGCGCGGGTTCTCCAGGCGCTGTTCGCGGGATCGGCCGGGTTGACCAGCAACGAGGCGTAGTCGTAATCCGGAAAGGAAGCGTTGTTCACGGCCAGGTGGCGCAGGCTGCCGATGGCGCCGGCGACGCCGCCGTTGCCGGTTTCGCTGTGGCCGTAGCCGACCATGTTCGACTGTCCGGCGAGGATGAAGACCTTGATACCGTCCGGGTCGTCGTCCCAGGTTTGGAATTGGGCCGTCGTGCCGCCGACCAGCGGCGTGCCGTCACTGCTGGTCAGATTGCTCAGGCTCACGCTGAAGGTGGTGTCGATGGATAGCGGCGAGCCGAGGGTCAGGGTGACGGTCTTGCCATCGGGCGAGAGCACTGCCGAGGTCACAGTCCAGAAAACATCCTGATTGAAAACCTGGTAGTTCTGGGAATCGGTGGCGGTGGCTTCGTCCATCTCCTCGGTGAAGTTCAGCGTGACGGTCGTGCCGCTGCCCCACACGTTGCTCAGTTCGGACTCGACCGGTGGCGGTGGGGGTGGCGGCGCATCATACTCGCGCACGGCGAAGAAGCGGCGCGAATCGGCGGAAGGAACGGCGGTGAGCGTGGTGGTTGCTCCGGCGCTCGGGATGGCCTCGTGGAGGGTTACGCCGTCGTTGTAAACCGACCACTCGATGGTCGGAGTGGCGAGGTCGGTGCTGGTCAACAAGTCGTAAACCTTGCCCTCTTGGCTGGGCCAGGTGAAATCGTAGCCGGTGGCGGGCGGCGTGGTTGGGGTGATAGCGACGGCAAAGTCGGATCCAGGGAAAGAGGTTGAGGTGGGTGAGACAGATTCATAGGTGGATCCGAAGCGGATTTCATCGACAATCGGCGCATCCCACTTTCCTGCAATCACCAGATAGGTGAATGCGGACTGATCGAGTGTCGCGCTGATGGTTTGAACCGAGTCGCCAAGGTTCAAATCGGTATCCGGGAGGTAGAGCGTGATGGTATCCGCAGTAGCCGCGTCCGCACCCCAATCGATTCTACCGACGACCATGCTGACTTCCCCAAGGGGCAAAATGGTTTGAGTGGAATTTGCGCGTGTCCCGGCGGTAAAGGTCATCGCAGACAGTCGATTTCCGCCACTCGCGTTGATCTCTAGGCCGATGCCGTTGCCGCTATTAGCAATCGAGTTTCCTCCCGCATTTGTCCCATCTGTGGCAAGGAGGAAGTGTACCCGGTTGTTTGTGTTGTTACTCGGATGCAAATTCAGGAAACTGAACCATAGCGTTGTGCCATGATCCATGAGGCCCGCCGCGTTGAGTGAAGTGAATGCTTCCGCCCGGTAGCCGGTTCTGCCGTCGCTTGCAGTGGACAGCATGACATGATTGCCGGAGGTTGCCAAACTGCCGTAGCTCAGGCTTCCGGAACCAATTACAAAATTGTTGGCATTGTCGTATCCCGTCCAATTTCCCGTGAGCCCGGTTCCCGTGGGTTTGCCGTTGACGACATCGCCTGGCTCCAAGATATCGAACGAATCGTAGATAACCAGATCAGCATAAAGTGGCGAGACGACAAGTAGCGCCACGGCAAGTCGCAGCGAATGGGGTAAGATTTTTTTCACGGTTTGTTCATTTTGAGTGGATGCAAAAACCTACAGAACCGACGTGCGATGTATTGATCGTCCGATTCAACTTCGAATTCAGCTGTTGTGTGAGCTGGCTTTTTTCGAATTGTGCCATATGGCCAACCCTCCAAGTTCGGAAAAAAACACGGTCAGCGGCGACGGCGGAGTAGCATCAGCAGACCAAACGATCCAAGCAGGGCGGCAGTGGGTTCGGGAACGGGTGAGACAGACGCATAGGTGGATCCGAAGCGGATTTCATCGACAATCGGCGCATCCCACTTCCCTGCAAGCACCAGATAGGAGAATGCGGACTGATCGAGTGTCGCACTGATGGTTTGAACCGCGGTGCCAAGGTTCAAGTCGGTATCCGGGAGGTAGAGAGTGATGGTATCCGCAGTAGCCGCGTTCGCACCCCAATCAATTCTACCGACGATCATACTGACTTCCTGAAGAGGTAAAATGGTTTGAGCGGAATTTGCGCGTGTCCCGGCGGTAAAGGTCATCGCAGACAGCCGATTTCCGCCACTCGCGTTGATCTCCAAGCCAATACCGCTGCCGCTGTTAGCAATGGAATTGGCCCCCGCATTCGTGCCATCCGTACCAAGAAGGAAGTGCACACGGTTGTTCGTATTGTTGCTCGGATGCAAATTCAGGAAACTGAACCATAACGTTGCGCCATGATCCATGAGGCCAGCCGCATTGAGGGAAGTGAATGCTTCCGCCCGGTAGCCGGTCCTGCCGTCGGTTGCGGTGGACAACATGACATGATTGCCGGAAGTCGCCAAACCGCCGTAGCTGAGACTTCCCGAACCGATAACTAGATTGGCACTACTGTCGTATCCCGTCCAATTGCCCGACAGACCCTCGCCCGTCGCTTTTCCATTGACGACATCGCCAGGGCTCGAAATGTCGAATGGCTCGTAAATTACAAGTGTCGCGCTGGCGGGGAGGAGAGTGGCCAGAGCCAGAGCCGGGAGGAGGAGTGTGGTTTTCATGGTCCGCGGAAGGTGCAGGTGGGAATTTCCCGATCCGAATCCCTGCTGCAAGCGAAATCTTTCCAGCTTCTGTCCCCGTGCGGGGGTCAATGCTGGAGGCGGGAAGTTGGCGGGTGAAATCGCCTGGGTGTTGGTTTTGCGGAGTGGCGTTTTGGAAACGCCATCATGCGCAGTGGCGGCTTGAAGCCGCCTGTGCGGGATATGGCTGCCCGGAGGCAGCCACTCCGGGTCCTGCGGACGGGTCTATGGTCCGATCGTGACGTTGAGGCGGGCGAAGAGTTTGCCGCCGGAGGCGAGGGTTTCCGGGAGGGTCACCACCACCGTGCGGAAGCCGGCCTCCGGAACCGCGGTGTCGTCGATGCTCACTCCGTTCACGCCGTCGGTGGCGGTGGTCCAGCCGCTCAGGTCGGAGCCGTATTCCACCGCGATGGCGGTGTTGGCATCCGCCTGCGCTTCATCGCTCCGATTGAAGATGAATGTCATGCCTCCACCGGGCGTGCTGGCCGCCGCCGGCAACTTGCTCTGGTCGTTGCTGTCCTTGTCGCCGCCGAGGATAAACTCGATCGCATTGGGCACGCCATCGAGGTCGAAGTCGTCGCCCGGGTTTCCAGAGGGCGCGTGGATGTCCGCCCATGATCCGTAGGAGGGGCCGCCCGTCTCAAGTGCCGCGGCGAGGAATTCGGCGGCGATGACGTATGCGCCACTCACGTTGCCACCCGAGAATGAATACGTCCCGGCACCGGCTGAGGCGACTTCCGCGTATCCGGTGACATGGCCATCCCAAATATTTCCGTTTGCCTGGGCGCTGACAAAAGTCAATGGAGGGTCAACCGTGACATTCAGCACATCCGCCGTATTGCCGGCACCGCCCATGCCGAAGGAGGCGATCACCAGCGAGTAAGGTGCGGTGGTCGTCAGATCGACGGAGCGGGTGTTGTTGTCTGAAATGGCAGTGGCCCCGGCACCGGGCAGGGTGCCCGAGAGACCGAACACGGTGACGTTGCCGCGATTGACCACATTGGCCACGATGGTTCCCGCCACATGGGATTCGCCAGGGTGGTCGAGAATCCAGATGTGGTTGTAAACCGTATCAGTGCCGGACACCTGGGCGTTGCGTTGGATCACGGGAGTCAATGGAACGTCGTCATAGGTGACCGAAGTCACGGTGCCGAGATTGTTGTTGTGACCGTGCTCGCCGGTGAGGATGACCACCAGCTTGTCCGATCCGCTGGCATCGAAGGTGCCGGTGATGGTGGCGGATTCGGCCCTCCAGAAGTCGGTGCCATCGATCGTGATCTCGGGCCGGGGCGGTGCGGGTTGCGTCGTCGCGCTGGCCGCCGCGGATGGCGAGCCGGCGGTGCCCAGGCTGTCGCGGAGCGTGATCGTGTAGCTGTAGGTCGTCTGCGGATCCAATCCCGTGTCAGTGTAGTCCGGGCTGGTCTGCCAACTGCTGCTGGTCCCTCCCGGATTTCCTGAGACCTCGGTAAAGAGGTATTCGACCGGGCCGGATTCACTGCTGCCGGTGGTGGCTGTCATGGTGATGGCCGACTCGCTGATGGCGACGGGCGCGGTGGCGAAGGTGGCCGGGTCCGGCGTGGGAGGGGTGGTGCCTGGAGGATTGGCCAACTCGATGGAAACGGTGGCATAGGCTTCGGTGAGCCCGCGCGAGTCCGACATGGTGACCTCGAACCCGTAGCTGCCCGCAACGCCGTCGAACTGCACGGTGCTGGTTGCGGCGGCACCGGTGCCATTGGGACTGAAACTCACCTCTCCCGGGCCGGAGAGCTTTCTCCAAGTGAAGACGCTGTCGCCCTGCGCGTGGTCGTAGGCGGAAACGCGGAGCACCGTCGAGCTGGCTGGCAGGGTGAGCTGCGGGTGGTCGGCCACCACGGATTCGATCGCCTTGAACGGGATCAGTGTGCGCGGGTTGGTATCGGCGGCGATGGCATCGAGCACGTCCTGGGCCGCCTGGCTGACGGATGCGTTCTGGGTCGCGTTGCCACCGGTCGCGTTGAGGAAGGGAGTGACCGCGCCGATTACGTCGGGTTCGGGAGTGACGTTGGTGTAAGAGGCGGCGTAGCGTTCGAGGGTGCGAAGGGCGTTGGTGCGGTCGCCGGCCTTGGTTTCCACCATGTATTTCAAACCGGCGGGCACGCCTTCGGCGATGTGATATTTCTCCATCAGATCGAAGCCCTTTTGCCGGACGGTGAATGCGAACATCCGGTCGGAAGGAGCGAACTCGCGGACCGAATCGACCACCGCATCGGCCACGCCGCGCATGTCTTCCTCGCTTAGCATCGGGTAGGTCCACTGCAGGTGGTTGCGGGTGAATCCGAGCGGCGATCCGGCCACCGCGCGGATCGCCGGATAGAGGAGATCGCGATCCACGCCGGAGAGGTTGTTCCAGATGATGCCCTTGGGGCCGTAGGCGGAGCCGCCGTAAAAGAGCAGCGCGGCGAGACGGCCGTGGGCGAATTGCAGGGGATCCTCCTCATCGATGGGATACCAGGGTTTCGCGGTTTCCACGGTGGCGACGAGAACCTGCCCGAGCACCGACAGCCGCGCCGTGTTCGGCAGGTAGCGCAAGGCCTCGGCGGCACCATAGCGAACGTAATTTTCGGGATCGTTGAGCAAGCCGGCAAGGACGGTGGCGGAAGCGGAGTTTGCAATCCTGCCGAGGGCATCGCAGGCACCGGCCCGGGCATGGGCGGGGAGGGTGGAGTTGGTGGCGATCGCTTCCAGTTGATTGCGTTGGGCGGTGGAAACGCCGCGGACTTTCAGTTCGATGGCGGCTTGCCGGCGGATTTTCGGCGACCAGCTCCCGGTATCCGAAATCAGTTGGTCGGTGGTGCGGCTTGGCAGATGGTAATCGGCGGCATCGGCGGCATCGGCCACGTCGTTGGCAATCAGCCAGCGATCCGGGTCGTGGTCGCGGCCGGTGATGTGCAGTTGGCGCAGCGGCAAGGCATAGACCAGCAGGGCGGCGGTGGACATGCGGAAGTCATTGTAAGTGGAGCCGCTGTTGGGGCCCTCGCCGTTGAGGCAGTCGTAAACGAATGCGCCGTTCCAGCGCCGCGAGAGGTCGAGGTGCCACGAGATGCGCTTGAAGTGCTCGGCGGCGGCGGCCTCCCCGCCGGCGGCGGCACCGAGTGGTGCCCACAGGTAGTTGAAGAACGAGCCGGTGTGTCCGTGCTCGCGCTCGGTGGGGGCGGCGGTGGCCATTTTGGCGAAGAATTTCCCGGCCTCGGCGCGGGTTTCCTCCAGCGCGAAGATGAGCGCGGCGAGTCCGCTCCGGCCGTTGCCTTCGTGGGAGTAGGCGGGTTCGTGCTCGCCGTAGGGGATCGCGCCGCGGCCGGTGTAGGAGGCGAAAAACAGGCTGGCCCGGTCGATCGCGGGCTGGATTTCCGGGTTGGTCAGCCCGCACTCGCGGGCCAGCAGGAGACCGAGGAAACACGGCATGCCCGAGGAATTCACCGGGCCATAGACGCCGCCCATCGGGCCGTTCGGGCTGCCGTCCTCATTCTTGTCGGCGAAGATATGGCCGACGGTGCCAAAGAGGCTGGAGTTTTTCGCGATGTTCACAGCGTAGGCCTCGATGCCCGGGAGCACCTGCGTATCGCCGGTAGCGAGGTAGTATTCGGCGAGGAAGACCAGCGTGTGGCCGCGCTCCCAGGTGACCATCGAGGTGGCGTCGCGCGCGTCCGACATCATCTGCGCGCGTGTCGAGGCATTCGGAACCCGCGCCCGCGCCTCGTTGCGAACCCGCGTGGCGTAGGCGGAATTCCCGCTGGCGAGCAGCGACAGCGCGCCGAACGAATAGCGGCCGGAGGTTTCATTGTCGAACACCCACTGAGCGCCTTCCGTGAGAATGAGCGACGATTTCGGGCAGTTGTAGGGAGCCGTGGCCGAGTAGGCCCCCATCGTGCGCAGCGTGATCTGCACGGTGGTGGTCGCGCCGGATCGCCAGCGCAGCAGTTTGAGCGTCGCCGGATTCAGCGCCTCGGCATCGGCAATGGCGAGCGCCAGACTCTTGCGGGCGTCGGAGGAAAACGGTGCCGGGCTCGCGCCGGTGCCGTCCGCGCCGAGGATGACATCGTTCGCCGCCAGCACGCCATGGGCCGGCGAGCCGCTGTCCACCGCGGTCACCTGGATTTGCCGGCTTTCGCCGGTGTCGGCGCTGCGGCCGCCGCCGTTCACATGATAAACCCAGCCGCGCATGCCGGTGGGGCCTAGGTTGATGGTGCGGGTGTTGTTGGGTACGCCGCCGGCGGTCAGATCCGGAGGGGCCGCCATCAAGTGGGGAACAGCGATCAGCAAGGCCGTGAGTGCCGCCAACCAAGCAGATGGGATGGAAGTTTTATCCGGGTTCATCATGAGGGGTTTTGATCCGATTGGAGGACGCGTTGATTTGGAATCAGGCGGCAGCATGCGGCACAACCGCCGGAACGTATGATCGGAGTGGATGGTTGCAACAAGATAGCGGCCTCCCCGCGAAAGGAGGCCGCCAAGGGTTATGCGTTGGATGGTTTGGCCAGCCTGTTTACGGCGTGGCCACCTCGACGTTGAGGCGGGCGAAGAGCTTGTCGCCGGAGGCGAGGGCTTTCGGGATGGTCACGACCACGGTGCGGAAACCGGCTTCCGGAACCGCGGTGTCGTCGATGCTCACTCCTTCCACGCCGTCGGTGGCGGTGGTCCAGCCGCTCAGGTCGGAGCCGTATTCCACCGCGATGGTGGTATTGGCATCGGCCTGCGCGTCATCGCTCCGCTTGAAGGTGAACACGAAGTTGTTTGGATCGCTGTTGTCGAAGGTCGGCGCGATTCCGGCGTCGTCGCTGCCGTCGGTGGGGTCACCGCCGAGCACCCATTCGAGCCCGGTTTCCAAGCCGCCGGCGTCGAAGTCGAGGGTGGGGTCGGGATCGGCGAGACCGCCGAAGCCGCTCGTCCAGTCGCCAAAGGGGGGGGTGGCGAGGGGGTCCTCCCAGTTGGAGAGAATGTGCATGTTGTCGATGTGGAGGGTGTCGAGAACCTTGTTGCCGGGGTCGCGGTTGGTGTCGCGGACGCGGACGTGGACGACGCCGCTGGTGCCCGGGGGCAGGGCGAAGGACTGGAGGGAGTCATCGTCGGAGGTCTTGGTGACGGTGAGCATGTCGAGATAGGTGCCGTCCACGCCGGAGGTGGAGTAGGCGAAGACGAAGTCGTCGCCCTCGGCATTGGCGGTGTGGTGGGCCTCGACTTGGAAGGTGACGTACGGGGTGGCCGTGACGGTGAAGGCCCACTTGTGCTCGAGGAAGCTGTAGCGCAGGTCGGGGTTGCCGCTGGATTCGACCTCGGTAAGGGACTGGTAGGAGTCGTCGCTGGCCTGGGTGTTGGTGAAGGTGCCGACGACGGTTCCCGCGACGGGGACGTCGCCGGTGGCGTGGGCGAGGGTGTCGGAAGGCGCGTCGGTCGTGGCGGATTCCGCCGTCGAGGGGGCGCCGGTGTTCTGGGAGGGGCTGAGATCCCGTGCGGTGACGGTGTAGGAGTAGGTGGTGGACGGGTCGAGACCGGTGTCGGTGTAGACGGGGCTGGCTTGCCAACCGCTGTCGGAACCGCCCGGATTGCCGCTGGTCTCGGTGAAGAAGTATTCCACCCCGCTGGAGTCCGCGGCAGTGCTGGCGGTCATGCTGATCGCCGTGCTCGAGATGGCGGCGGGTGCCACCGCCCAGGTCATTGGATTCGGGTGGGGCGCGACCATGTCGGGGGCGGCCTGGGTGGTGGCGCCGGCCGGGGCAGAGGCCGTGCCGGTGTTGCCCCGGGCATCCCGCATGGTGACCGTGTAGAGATACTCCGTGCCCGGATTCAATCCGCTATCGGTATAACTCGGGCTGGTTTGCCAGCCGCTGCCATGACCGCCGGCGGTCAAGCAACTGAAGAGATACTCGACCGGACCACTCGCATCAGTCCCCGTGGTCGCCGTCATGCTGATGGAATCGGTGCCATTGGCCTGAGGTGGAGTGGCAAACGACGCCGCATTCGGCGTGGGCGGGTCCACATCCGAGGTCGTCCCGGCACTGGCAATCTGAAACCCGGTCGGGCCGATGTGGTTGAACCCATTGCCCCACATCCGCAGTGTAAAGGAAGACCCGGTGACATTCTCAAAGAGGAGGTAGTTCCCCGGCGTCGTCCCATTGGTGATTTCAGCAAATGACATGAACTCACCCGAGGTCAGCTTGAAATCCTGCACGGCCCCGCCATTGAAGACGAACTTGCCGGTTCCGTTGCCAAATTGAGCCTTGTTGGCTCCCACGTAAACAATCACATCGTAGGTGCCGAAGGGAACACTCGACACCACCATGTCGAACTTTGCCGATTCGTCGTAGGGATCTTCCGTGCCGTTGCAATGGCCGTCCATCAGGTCGCCATTGCCGTCACCAGGCAGGAGGACATGAGGGTTCGGGTTGTTGTACGGAGCGCCATTGCGCACATCGTTCAGGATCAGGGCCGCCGTCGATCCCTGCCCGCTTGAGATTGATACCGGGGGACGAGGGGAGGACAGCCCCCAGGGCACCGCATAGTTCTCCCAGCCGCCGGTCCGCCACCCGCCAAAGCCGGCCGTTTCGTTTGCTTCGAGCGTCACCGCATCGCGATTCTCCGCGCTCAATCCACCATAAGCGTAAAAGTTGAGACTGATGATATCCGTGGGCGGTGGAGTTCCCGGGGTGGTGACACTCGCCGCACTCGATGTGGTGCCGGTATTGCCCAGGCTGTCCCGCATGGTGACCATGTAGGCGTAGTTGGTTAGCGGGCTCAATCCACTGTCGGTATAGGACGGGCTGGTCTGCCAACCGCTGCTGGTGCCACCCGGGTTGCCGGTGATTTCCGAGAAGAGATACTCCACCGGGCCGGAGGCATCACTGCCGGTGGTGGCGGTCATGCTGACCGCAGTTTCGCTGTCGGCGGTGGGCGGCACATCAAACGAGGCCGGATTCGGGATGGGCGGATCATTATCAACCTCGCCGTCCGCAACCAAAAAGACCGTGACACTCTCATAGACCTCGGTGAACCCGAGCGAGTCCGACATCTTCACCTCGAATTGGTAGGTGCCTGTGGTGCCGTCAAACTGAACGGTCGAGGCCGTGTCGGCGGTGCCATTGGGGCTGATGGTCACCGCGCCCGGACCGGCGATCTTGTTCCATGTGTAAATGCTATCGCCATGCAAGTAGTCAAAACCGCTGACCCGAAGGACCGTGGAATTGGCCGGCAAGCTGAGGATGGGATCATCGGCGGTGGCCGAAGTGATGCTCTTGAAAGCCGTCGGCGGGGTGGGGTTGGTGTCGGCAGCGATGGCGTCGAGCAGGGCCTGTGCTTCCTCCACCGTGGCGCCTGTCAGGTAACGCTGCGCAAAACCCTCCACATCCGGATCCGGAGTCACGAGGGTCGAGGAGCCGCCATAGCCGATCAGGACGTTCAACAGGTTTTCATGGAAGCCGCCCCAGCCATTGGAATTGTCCATCGCCTGCATCGCCGCAGGCACAGCTTCCGCCAACAAGCTTCTCTGCATCGCCCTCATCGCCTCGGCCCGCACGCCCAGGCTGAACATCCGGTCCGCAGGCGACTCGAGGGCAAGCATGTCCACCAACTCGGGTGCCATCAGGTTCACCTCGGCCGGAGTGAGTACGCTGTAGAGGTTGTTGACTCTCCCCCGCGCACTTCCGGCCGGATGCCGGGAGGCCACCTTCAGGGCGTCGAAAAACAACTGACTCCCGACCTGGCCAATGAGGGTGTCCATTTCGGACCGGTTGTTGGCAAAGCCCCCGCTCCCGAAGATGGTGGCTATCAAGGCCCCCTGGTCAGACTGCAGGGGATCGCCGGGAACGGGGGGAAGAACCGGCAGTTCACGATTCACCAGAGTGGTCATCATGGAACTCCGGTAGGGCACCTTGTGCGAAGCAGCAAACTTGTGGAGCGCCTTGGCCGCCAGGGTCCGCACGTATCCGTCATTGTCGTTCAGCAGGGACACCAACTGGCCCGTGAAGGCGGTGTCGTCGATCTCCCCGAGGGCCTGGATCGCCCCGTAGCGGGAGGTGCCGTTCAGATCCAGCGCCTTGGCTCGAATCTCGTCGCGGGTGGCAGTGTCGATGCTCCGTCCCCCCAGCTCTGCCGATGCCAGCAGGCGAACTTTGGGCGACCATGCACCCAGATCAGCAACCAACTGAGCGGTGGTGCGCGCGGTGGCATCGTAGTCCTCGACGTCCACGGAGTCACTGATTTGAGCAGGACTCAGAACCAGCGCGCCGGTGCTGTCACGCCCGGTGATGTGGAGGCTCTCTAGAGGCAGGGCGTAGATCAGCAACATCGCGGTGCTCATGCGGTAGTCGTAATACTCGCTTCCATTCGGGGCCCGGTTCTCGCTGTAGGAGTCGTAGTCAAAGCCACCATCCCAGCGGCGATGCAGATCCAGCATCCAACCGATCTTCTTGAAATACTCCTGCACTGCCGAAGGCCCGCCCCTCTGCACGCCCAATGGAGCCCAGAGATAGTTGAAGTAGGCACCGGTGTGGCCCACATCGCGGTCGGTGTCGCCGGAGGCCAGAGCCATCATCGCGAAGAACCCGGCCTGGGACTCGTAGGCCGGATCGTTGTCCAGGACGATGGCGGCCAAACCGCTCTTGCCGTTGTTTTCGTGCCTGGCATCAAACGGCTCATGCTCGCCATAGGGAATGGCTCCCCGGTTGGCATACGAGGCATAGAACATCTTGGCCCGATCGATCATGTCATCGACCACGGAATCACTGACTCCGCACTGCTTCGCCAGTTGCACGCCGAGCAGGCACGGCATGCCGATCGAGTTGACCACTCCGTATCCGGTGTTGACCGGGCGGTAGGGGTTTGATCCGTCGTACGCTCCCTGCCGGAGGGAGTGGGCCATCGTGCCGTAATGACTGGCTCCCTTCGCGATGTTGATGGCCAGGGCTTCGATGGTCGGAAACACCTGGCTGTCACCGGTGATCAGGTAATACTCCCCGAGGAGGATCAGTTCGTGCGCCCGGCCCCAGACAGTCGGATATGCGGTGGTCGCCGTGTAGTTCCGCAAATCATTCAGGGCCGACGCGCTTTTGATCAGCGCCCGCGCCTCGGTCTGAGCCTTCTGCAGGTAGAGCGCGCGATCCGGGAAAAAGTCATCCTGCGCGGCGAGCAGGCTCAACACCCCCATGCGATATCTTCCCGAGGTTTCGCTGTTGTAATAATAGTCCATTCCCTCCTCGAGGATCTTCTCGGACTTCGGACAGTTGTAGGGCGCGGTGGTGGAGTAGGCCCCCATGGTGCGCAGGGTCAGGGTGACAACGTCCTGCGTTCCGGCGCGCCACCGGATCAGTTTCAGGTGCGCCGGAGTCTGAGCCTCCGCGTCGGCAATCGCCGCGGCCAGACCCCTCCGGGCATCGATGTCGAACGGAACCGGGGCGGCAGCCGTTCCACTCGCTCCCAAGATCAGGTCGTTCGGCAGAAAAACGCCATCCGCAGGCGAACCCGCATCCACCTGACGCACCTGAATCTGCCGGCTTTCGACCGATCCATTGATCCCGCCGCCGGTGGTGTCGTAGTAAACCCAACCTCTCATCCCGGTTGGACCCAGGTTCCAAGTCGTCGTCAGGTTGCTCGGAATGGTTCCCCCGGACGTCAGGTCCGGCGGGGCGGCCATTGTGGTTGGAAGGGAAAGCAGGAGTGATGCGAGCACCAGCGGCATCGGCGCCATCCATATGTCCGCAAAGTGAGTCTTGGGTTTTGATCCAAACATGCGGGTGTGATCCTAATGCGGGTTTTTCCGGAAACAATCCAAATTGTGAGCCTCCAACCGGTATCGTTGTGCTGTGGATCTGCGGCATTTGGCGGCGGAATCCGTCGATGGAAGTCGCCCAAGGATTGGATTTCTTATCTAGGTTGATACCCCTCTGTTGCGGAGTCATGGCGATGCATAGGCAAGCGTCACGAAAAAGCGGCCTCCCCGCGAAGGGAGGCCGCTGAGTGTTGGGATGGTGTTGGGCCGTGGGTTACGGCGTGGCCACCTCCACGTTGAGGCGGGCGAAGAGCTTGCCGCCCACCGCGAGGGTGCGGCGGATCTTCACTTCCACCAGGTCGATGCCGACGGCCGCGCCGTCGTCGGTGGGGGTGATGACGATGTCCGCTCCGGCCACCGCTTCGGTCCAGCCAACCAGGTCGCTGCCGTATTCCACCTTGATGGAGGTGTTGGCATCGGCCGCGGCATCATCCGCCCTGCGATAGGTGAAGACGAAGAAGTCCGGATCGGTGGTGTTGTCGAAGGTCGGCGCGATTCCGGCGTCGTCGCTGCCGTCGGTGGGATCGCCGCCGAGCGCCCATTCGAGACCGGTTTCAAGTCCGCCTGCATCGAAGTCGAGCGCGGGATCGGGATCAGTGAGGCCGCCGAAGCCGCCGGCCCAAGTGTCGTAGGGGCTGCCGCCGCCGACGGAGTTGAGCTTGAGTGCTGTTCCGTCCACCACCAATTCATAGCCTGTGATGGCCGGATCAAGATTGGGCGGATCACCACCGAACGATGCGGCGGTCATCAGCGTGTAGCTCGCCAAGGTGGGCGTGCCGCTGACCGCGATCTTGTGGCCGGCGTTCAGATTGAGAGCGGCGGTCGAGCTGGTGGGGGAGCCAAGGGTGAATTCCAAAGTCGCCCCGTTGCCGATGGTGATTTCCGACGCCTGGCTGCCACCGACCAAGGCCAGCGTGCCGCCGGTGATCGAGGTGTTGCCGGTGTAGGTGTTGGTGCCCGTGAGTGTGAGGGTGCCGCTACCGTTCTTGGTGAGCGAGCCGGTGCCGGTGGTGATATCACCGATGACAGTGTCGCCCGCACCTTGGACCGTGAAGCTGAAGTCCGCTCCGTCCATGCTTGTGAAGGTGGTGGTGCCAGTGGTGTTGAAATTGGTGATCGTGCGGAGGTCGCTCACGAGCGTGGTTGCACCGAGGGTCAGGGTTCCCGAGCCATAGATGTCGACAAAACCGCTGATATTCACCGGATTGGTGGTCACGACGGTTCCGATGCCTGCGACCTGCACGGAGGCGGCAAAACCACCATCGAGGGAAAGGGTGCCCGTGCCGAGTGCGTTGGCGTGGCCGATTTCCAACCTGCCGGCAGGCTGGCTGACCGAGACCGCGCCGGTGGTGGTGGCTCCCAGGATCCGCAGGATGGAACCGCCGGTGACGGAGGTATTGCCCGTATAGTCGTTGTCGGCGTCCAGAACCACCGTGCCACCGCCCCTGACAACCAGCGAGTTGGCTCCGGTAAGGGCGTTGGTGTTGGCCATCGTCAGGGTTCCACCCCCGCCGCCGAGGCGGTAGGTGGTGCCGTTGGGGGTGACGGTTCCCGTGTAACCCACGTTGCCGACCGCACCGAGATAAGCCGCGGTCAGACCTGGCGTGTTGAAATCGAAGTCGGTGGCGAGCTGGTTGTCCACGGCGATGGTGCCGGTGGAGTCCGCGGTGATCCGGTCGGCGAGGGCGGTGGCCACGTCGCCGCTGCTGAAGCCCGCGCCGAAGACGGCGGTGCCGGCGGTGCCGATCGCCGCATTGCGGGTGGTGCCGGCGATCGCCGCGGGGGAGTCGAAGACGGTCGCGCCGCCAGCGAGGACCATGCCGCCGGTGACGCCGCTGTTGTCTCCCGATAGGACCAGCGTGCCTGCGCCGGATTTGGACAGTTCGCGGGGCGTCGCATCCTCGGTGAACGGCGTCGAGATGCTGGCGGTCAGACCGTTAGCGACGGAGACGGCTCCGTTCGCGGTGAGTTGCAACGCGGTGCCTCCCTCGACGGTGACGGTGCCGTCTTCGAAGCCGATGCCAGCGACATTCTGGGTGCCATCCACAGTGATGGTGTAGGCACCGGTGGCGTCATCGCCCGCCGAAAATACGGCGGAGGCGCCCGGGGTCCACGGGCCCGTCACTCCGGTTCCAGCGGGACTGGTCCCCCAGTTGCTATCCGCCCCCCAGGTGCCGGAAGGCGTGGCGGATCCCGCACCGGCCACATCGCCATTGAGATCCCAGTATGTGCCGGTGTCGGTCACGCTCGCGTAGCTTGCTCCGAAACGGATTTCGTCCAACACGACCCGGTCACCGCGCTTGAAGCTGATATTGTCGAAGCCGGATTGATTCACATCGACCGTCAAGGTCGAGTGGGGGGTATTGAGGTCCACTTCCATGTTTTCGTCGGGCAGGAACAGGTCGATGGTGTCGGCCCCCGCGCCCCACTGGATTCGCCCGACGACCAGTTTGTAGTCGACGTTGGTGTTGGCGCCGGGAAGCACGGCCGTCGTGCCACCTGTACCATAAACATTTCCAGCGAAGCCGCTGGCTCCGAATGTGGTGTCCCGGATCTGGACTGCTCTGATGGTGCCATTGATAGTGGTTCGTCCGAGAATAACCCCCAAGCCTGTCGCCCCTGCGGTCGTGAAGTTGTAGGCGAAGTTGCCTCCGGACATCGGCTCATCCCCCAGTACCATCACCAGGGTCGAGTTGGTCCGGTTGCCGCCGGAATCGTAGCCCATGATCGCGCTGAACCAGAGCGTGGCGCCGTCGGCGAGCAGGCCATTGTTCGCGAGAGCCGAGGCATCGACCGCACGTCCACCGCCAAAGCGGTTCTGGCCACCGGCCAGATTGCCGACTCCCGCGCCTTTGGTGAGCAGGGATCCGTAGGGCAGGTTGCTGCTCAAGTTGGTGCTGGCATTCGCGACCCAAGGGGCGGAGAAGCCCACCTCGTTGGTGCCGCTGGCACCGTTCAGCACTGATGCGCTATAGGCAAACGGCTCATAGATCACCGCCGTGCCGGGCACGATGTTGACGGTGGTTTCGACGGTCGAGGTTTTCGCGGCGGAGTCGGTCACGCGGAGCTTGATCGTGTTGCTGCCGAGGGACATGCCGTAGATCGAGACCAGGTCGGCCTGGGGGATTGCCGCGGGAGTGGCACCGCTGATGGCCTCGTCGAAATCGCCGTCGTTGTCCAAATCCCAATCGTAGGAGGTGATCGTCTCGCCATCCGAGGGCAGTGAACCGCTGCCGTTGAGCAGCAACGATCCGCCCACAAATGCGGTGTACGGGCCGCCTGGATCGGCGACGGGGTTTCCCAGGGCGACGGTGAGTTGCACGTCGTCGAAGTTCACGTCGCTGGTGCCGCCGATGAGACCCTTGCTGAGCAGGCGGATTTCGAGCGGCTGGCCAACGAGCGCGGCGTCCCCGGCGTCATAGACGTAGGCGGCGGTGGCCATGGTGAAATCGCCGTCTGCGGGTGCCTGGGTGTTGTCATCCTCGGCAAGAACGTTGCCATCGGCCAGAAGTTGGATGGTGTAGCCGTCGAAATCGGTGTCCGCCGGGTCCCCGATTTGAACGGTCAAGGTGTAGCTTGCATCCTCTTGCAAGGTCGCCGCGAGCACCTGCGAGATGCCGTCTCCAGCCAAACCGCCGAAGATGGATGCGACGTTCGTGCCGTCGGGTATTTTCGTGAGTGGATTGTATTGGTCGGTGCCAGGTGTGAAGGCATCGGCCCCACCGTTGATATCGGTCCAGCCGGCCGGCGTGCCGGACGAGTTAGCCTCGAAGCTGGGGTTGGTCACGGTGACGGGCTGTGCGGCCCAAGCGGCGCCGCCGAGGAACAGGCTGCCGGCAAGCAGCCATGGGATGGGTTGTGTTTTGTGTCGTTTCATCGGGGTTGGGTTGTTGGTTACATGTTGGAGAGTTGTGGAGCGGTGCTAGGAGTGAGCGCCGCGGGAAAGGCGGCAATCAGCTCTTCCCGCAGGCCGGTAGGCGCGTGGAAGCTCCACTGGAAACGGTTCTTGTTGGAGGTGTTGCGGGGGTGATGAACTTATACAAGGGGGGATCGTGTTGTTCGTTTTAGAGACGGAATTGAAGAGTGGAAGAAAAAACATCATCTACTTTTATACCCTTGTAGGGTTCAGGATTGCATGGTGCCGGCTATCGGCTCACAACGAGGGAAAACAAAAGGCTCTCCGTCAGTTTTGCTGAGAGGTGAAGGCGTGACACACCCGCCGTTCCGGACTCTGACAGGGGTGTGAAGATCCTGAATTTCAGAGCGTTGTATC
>JAWLDG010000005.1:0-280271 GCA_041686775.1 Luteolibacter sp.
GGAGCAAACCACTGACTGGAGAGCCGTGTGCGGGAGATCCGCACGCACGGTTCGGAGGGGGGAGCGGGGCAACTCAATGCCTCGTTCCTACCTCTATCCGGTTCAATTCAGGAACGGATCTTCGGGGGCGTCGGCGATGATGCGGTGGAAGGGCGACATGCCGCGGAGCAGGGCGGACCAGAGGCCGCGGTCGTGTTCGTGGCCGAGCAGGTCGGGCCGGGGATCGACGGGGAACCAGGACTGGCGCTTGAGTTCGTTTTCGAGCTGTCCGGGGCTCCAGCCGGAGTAGCCGATGAAGGCGCGGACGACGCGGCCGGGCTTGCGGGCCTGTTGCGCGGCCTGCTCGGCGGAGATGCGGGTGGCCCAGCGCAAGCCGAGTTTTTTGCTCCACCAGAACGAGGAAAAGGTCATCTGCTCGCGCATCACGGGACCGCCCGAGTGAACCGGCAGGTGTCGCAGTGAGGAGAATTCCTCGCCTTTGAGGAAATCGCCGACCACGCGGCCGGTCGGCTGGTTGAGGATCAGGCCGGCGGCTCCATCGTCCGGCTCATGCGCGGTGAGCAGGATGACGGAGCGGTCGAAGGTGCCGTCGCGCAGCGAGGGATCAGCGATCAGAAGGCTTCCGCGCAGCACGATGGGGGCATCGGACTTGGACGGGTCTGCGGCCATGAGCGAACCATAGCGCGGGACGGGGAATCCGCCAATCCCGGAATTGCGCGGAGTTTCAAGAGTACGACGACTCGACGCGCTTGGCGACGTCGCGGTAGCCGTAATCGACCTCGTAGATCTGCTTGAAGCAATCGAGCGCGGATTCCTTGTCGCCCATGTCCTCGTGGATCAGGCCTTTTTCGTAGAGGACCTCCTTCTTGGTGTTGTCCATGGCGTGCAGGTCGGCGAGGGCGTCGGAGAGGGTCTTGATGGCGAGGTCGAACATGTTCTTCGCCTTGAAGCAGCGGGCGAGGGTGAGCAGCACTTTGGTGCGGATGTGCGGGTTGCGGGTGGCCTGCTGGAGGTGCGGGATGGCCGCGCTGTGGTCGCCGATATTGTAGAGCGCGTTGCCGAGTTCGAAGCGGAGCTGGGGGTCGGTGGGGTTCTGGTCCACGCGGCGCTTGGCCTCGGCGACCTGCTCGGCGAGACGGTC
The DNA here is from genome assembly GCA_041686775.1 of Luteolibacter sp. GTDB lineage: Bacteria > Verrucomicrobiota > Verrucomicrobiia > Verrucomicrobiales > Akkermansiaceae > Luteolibacter. Next base: position 1,142 of record JAWLDG010000005.1, read on the forward strand.
GGCGCGGCGGGCTTCGTAAGCGGCCTTGAGTTCCTCGTTTTCCGGGTCTGCGGCGAGGTCGGCTTCGAGCTGTTTGAGATCGCCTTCGAGCGCGCGGTCCTTCATGGCGGACGCCTTGGCGGCGAGGGCGACGTCGCCGTTACTGAGCGAGTGGGCCCACTCGAAGAAGGTCTGGGCGTTGTGCCAGTCTTCGAGTTGTTCGTAGATCGCGGCGAGGTCCTTGACGGTGGCGAGGTGGTTGGGATCCTCGTTGTATTTGGCGATGATCTTGTCGCGGCGCTCCTCAAGCTGCTCGCGGGTGAGTCCGGTGCGGGAGGCCTTTTCCATTTCCTCGGACTGGTCCTTGTCGCGCATGAGAGTGCGCATGTCGGCGTTCTCGTCCCACTTCTGTTTCTGCATCGAGGCGCGCGCGGACGCGTCCTTGGATCCCTTGATGGCGGAGCCGTCGGTGGGGTGGTGCTTGATGATGTCGTTGTAAACCTCGGAGGCGAGATGCGGCTGGTCGCGGTCGAGATAGAACTTGGCGAGCTTGTGGAGGAGCTTGGCGTTTTCCGGCCTGCCCTGGCGGATGGTTTCGAGGGCGAAGGCGGCGGTCTCGAACATTTCGAGTTTCACGCAGACATCGAAGAGGAGGTCGTTGACGGACTCGTTGAGCGGGTCTTTTTCGAGTTCCTTTTCGATGAGAACGAGCGCGCTCTGGGGGTCTTTCTTGGCCACGCCCTGGAGTTTCATGGAACCCATGCCGCCGGTCTGGATGCCGAAGAGGCCGCCTTTTTTCTTTCCGCCTGCGGCGAGTTGCAGCTCGCATTTGCGGAGCATTTTGCGGGCTTCAAGGAAGTCCGGGCAGTCCTTGAGCACGCCTTGGAGGAGGGTGACGGCGTAGTCGAGGTTGGAGGCCTGGACCGCGGTGAGGGACTTGAGCCACAGGGGCTTGATGTTGGCGGGCAGGTCTTTCTCGGTGATCTCTGGCATGGTGGGAAACGGGTTGGGCGTTTTTTGAAATCCGCAGTGCGGTTTCTCGATGACCCGGGGAAATTGGAGAATGCCCGCAGGCTTGGCAAGTGCCCGTCTCGACGAAAAAACCGCGGGCGAGAGAAAGGTGGATATTTCGGATTTGCGAAATTTGAAAATCCGCCATGCTCGCGGCCGTGGATTCGATCACACAGGCGACACTGGGTGCCGCGGTGGGCGAGCTGATGCTCGGCCGCAAACTGGGCAACCGCGCGCTGGCATGGGGTGCCTTTTTCGGCACCTTGCCGGATCTGGACGTGGTGGTTTCGCCGTTTCTCGACAACGCGTCCAACCTCTGGTGGCACCGCGGACCGAGCCACTCGCTGATCGTGATGGTGCTCGCCGCCTGGCTGCTCTCGCCATGGCTGGCGAAACGCTGGAAGCGCGACAAGATCACCCGCGCGCACGCCGGGTGGTTCGTCTTCGCGGTGTGGAGCACGCATGTGCTGATCGATTGCTTCACGGTGTATGGGACCTCGGTGTTGTGGCCGTTTTCGGGGCAACGCGCGGCGTTCAACCACCTCTTCATCATCGATTTTTTCTACACGCTGCCGATGTTGGTGGCGCTGGTCTGGCTGGCGTTTCTGCGCAACAAGAAACAGCTCCCGAAGCGCCGGAGGCTCAACGCGTGGGGGCTCGGGCTGTCCACCGCCTACGCCGCGCTGAGCGTGGCGATGAAATTCACCGCCTCGGCCGGATTCGATGCGGATCTCGCTCGGCGCGGCGTGGAATACGAGCGCCGGATGGAGGCCCCCACGCCATTCAACATCGTGCTCTGGCGCGCGGTGGTGGATCGTGGCGACGAACTGTGGGTCGGCTACCGCTCGGTGTTCGATGCGCGCGACAAGCCTGTCAGATGGACCGTTTACCCGCGTGGCGAACTGGCGCTTGAAGGCATGGAAAACATGCGCGAGGTGCGGCGCGTGCAATGGTTTTCCGACGGCTGGTGGATCGCACGCCGCCATGCCAAGGGGGTCTGGATGGCCGACCTGCGATTCGGCGAAGGCCGTGTCTGGGGCGCGAAGGAAGGCATGGTGGACAACCGCCCGGCCTTCGCCTGGGACATCGTGCCGACCGCCGACCGCGACCGGCTGCGTCCTTATTATCCGGAGCGCGAGCATGCGGCGGAAAACCTGCGCCGGCTCGCCGGGCGGATCGCGGGCAACCACGACGCGTGGGAGGCGATGCCGCGGCTGGCGGGTGTGACCGGCAGCCTGCCGGAATTCCTGCCAGTGATCGAGTGAGCGGAGACGGATTTGATTTGCCAGCATGGCGCGATTCGCCATGGATGGCGGGGATGAAAACGCTGTCATTTTCCATCCTGCTCACGTCCGCCGCCATTCTGTCGCTTTCCTGCCAGCGGTCCGCCGAAGAATCCGCCGCCGTCGCCGCGCCCGAGAAGGTCGCACTTTTCAACGGCAAGGACCTCAGCGGCTGGAAGCATCATTTGGTAGATGAAACCGTGAAAATGGAGGACGTCTGGAGCGTCGAGGACGGAGCGATTGTCTGCAAGGGCTTGCCACTCGGCTATCTCGCCACCGAGTCGTCCTATCAGGATTTCACCCTCACATTCGAATGGCGCTGGGCTCCCGGCAAGGACCCCGGCAACAGCGGCGTGCTGCTCCGCATCGCCGGCGAACCGATCGGATTCATGCCGAAATGCGTGGAAGCCCAGTTGAAGCACGAGAGCGCCGGCGACATCTGGGCCTTCCGCGGCGCGTCCATCGAGGGTGACGCCGATCGCATTATGGAGGTGAAGGACCACAAGGACCTTGCCGATTTCACCGGTGTGAAAAAAATCAAGGCCGCCGAGAAAGCGCCCGGCGAGTGGAACCGCTACGAAATCACCCTCAAGGGCGGCGACCTGACGATTGTCATCAACGGCGAAAACGTCAACCAGGCCAGCGGGCTGGACGTCCTCTCCGGCCCCATCGGCCTCCAATCCGAAGGCGCGGAAATCCACTTCCGCGACATCGCCATCACTTCTCACTGAGCCGACCGTTTCGCCCGTCGGCAGCCCGGATTTCCCGGTGGGCTTGCCGGCGCAGGTCCCGCCCGCTAGAACTCGCCGCGTGTCCGGAAAAAACATCGTTTACTTCGACCTCGAAACCCAGCGCAGCTTCGGCGACGTGGGCGGCTATGCCAACAAGGACAAGATGGGCGTGTCCATCGCCGTGACCTACAGCACCGCCCGCGGCGGCTACCAGATCTACACGGAAAGCGAAATGGACCAGCTCGGCGAAGAGCTGGTCCGCGCCGATCTGGTCGTCGGCTGGAACCACATCCAGTTCGATTACCCGGTGCTGCAACCCTACGTTTTCCCCACCCTCGTCGAGCAGACGATCAACCTCGACATGATGCTCGATCTCGAACAGCGGCTCGGCTTCCGTCTCAAGCTCGACTCGGTCGCCGCCGCCTCGCTCGGCACCGGCAAGACCGCCGACGGCCTCGACGCGCTGCGCTGGTGGCAGGAGCACAAGAAGACCGGCGATTTCGCCCCGCTGCGCAAAATCGCCGAATACTGCGCCTACGACGTCAAGGTGACCAAGTGCGTGCACGAATACGCGCTCGAACACGGCCTGTTGCTGTATGACGACCGCAACGGCCAGACCGCCCGTATCGAGGTGGACTGGAAATGACGCGACGCCTCACAGCCAGCCGAGCATCTCGAAGACCTTGGTGACGGTCCAAACGAAGGTGCAGATCAACGCGACAATGAAAATCCAGATGCAGCGTTCGATGGATGTGCGGGTCATGGCGCGCGCCTTCTAGGCCGCCCGGACCGCTGTGGCAAAGCGAAATGGCGCGCGTTGTGGAAATTTCCCGCCGGTACCGGAATCGTCGCAATTATCGGATGGCCATGCCCGCGCCGCCATCCCAACCTCATCCGCAAACACACCCGCACAGCCACCACCCCATGGCACAACACATCGGCATCCTCACCAGCGGCGGCGACTGCCCCGGACTCAACGCCGCCATCCGCGGCTTCGGCAAGGCGGCGCGCGAACGCTTCGGCATGCGCGTCACCGGATTCCTCAATGGCTTCCGCGGACTCGCCCAGGACCAGAGCGTCGAGCTCGACGGCGCCATGCTCTCCGGCATCCTCACCGATGGCGGCACCATCCTCGGCACCAGCCGCGACAAACCCCACCGCATGCCCATCGGCGGCAAGACGCTCGACATGACCGACGCCGTCGTCGCCACCTACCACCGCCACCACCTCGACGCCCTCGTCTGCCTCGGCGGTGGCGGCACCCAGAAAAACGCCCTGCGCCTCATCAAGGCCGGCCTCAACGTGATCACCCTGCCCAAGACCATCGACAACGACATCGCCCACACCGACCGCTCGTTCGGCTACGACACCGCCCGCCAGATCGCCACCGAAGCGGTGGACCGGCTGCACTCCACCGCCACCAGCCACGAGCGCGTCATCGTCGTCGAGGTGATGGGCCACCGCGCCGGCTGGCTCGCGCTCGAAGCCGGCATCGCCGGCGGGGCCGATGTGATCCTGCTGCCGGAAATCCCCTACAGCCCGGAAAAAATCGCCGCCGCCATCCGCGCCCGCACCCAGAGCGGCAAGCGCTTCAGCATCGTCGTCGTCGCCGAGGGCGCGATGTCCGTCGAGGAAGCCGCCAAGGTGGATTCGCTGGTCCGCGCCCGCGACAAGGCCGACTCGAAAAAACAACGCGCCGAGATTTCCGAAAAACTCAACCGCTTCCACGACGAGCACGTCGGCCACACCATCCGCCTCACGCAAAAGCTGGAAAAACTCACCGGTCAGGAAACCCGCCTCACCATCCTCGGCCACCTCCAGCGCGGCGGCACCCCGTCCGCCGCCGACCGCGTCTTCGCCACCTGGCTCGGCACCGAGTGCGCGCGATTGTTAGACGCCCGCCAATACGGCGTGATGCTCGCGCTCCAGGGAAACCAGCTCAAGGCCGTGCCCGTCGCCGATGTCGCCGGCAACAAGCGGCTCGTCCCCACCGACCACCCGCTGCTCGAAGCCGGCCGCATGGTGGGAACGTGTTTCGGCGATTGAGTTTCAGGCTTGCTCGCCGCGTGGTTTCCGCAGGCGCGCGATGCCGTAAACGCCGAATCCCAGCACCAGGAACACCGCGATCAATCCGGCCGCATTGAGCAGCGCGCGACTGAGGCCGATGTCATTCACGTTGATGAACGGGTAGGGGTAGCTGTCGGTGAATTCGCCGCGCACCATCACATAACCGAGATAGATGAACGGGTAGGAGCACCAGCGCAGCGGCATGCTCCATTGTAGCGCGGTCTCGTGGGATTCCAGCCACCACCATATCAGCACGCCGGCGGGCACCACATAGTGCATGATGCCATACGCCAGCCATTGTGCGCCCTGCGGATTCCACAATTCGCGCAGCAGGAAATGATAGACCAAGCCCACCAGCAGGATGGCCGTCGTCGCACACCCGGCCACCGAATGGCGCCCGAGCCACGCGACGAGTCCGGATTTCCAGCCCAACGACGGCAGCGTGAATAGCACCGCCACGAACCAGTTGGTGATCACCGTGAAAAACCCGAAGTAGGCCACCAGACCCGTCGGCCAGGTCTTGCCGTTGCCCGCCGCGATTTTCAGCGAAAGCCACAACTGCAACAACACGCCGCACCATGCGATGATGGCGACGGCGATCCTGACTCGCTCGGAGGCTCGGGTTGCGGGGGGCATGGAAGGGGATGATGCCAGAAACTCTGGGGTGAGGCATCCGTTAAACCATCCGCTGGGCCGCAGCGAGGCAAAAAATGCGCAGAACCCGCGGGGACATGACTTGCCCCGCCGCCCGCTATCTGGTATCCGGCCTTTATGAAACTCGGTTACATCATTCTCTACGTGAAAGACGTGCCGCGCGCCGTGGCCTTCTACGAAGATGCCTTCGGCTTGGGCCGCAAGTTCGTCCACGAGGCGGGCATGTATGCCGAGATGGACACCGGTGCCACCACGCTGGCCTTCGTCGCTTATGGCGTCGCCCGCAACAACCTGCCCTGTGGATTCCGCGAAAACCATTCCGACGAACCGCCCGCCGGCTTCGAAATCGCACTCGTCACCGACGACGTCGCCGCCGCCTACCAGCGCGCGCTCGCCGCCGGAGCCTCCGAAATCACCGCGCCCGCCGCCAAACCGTGGGGGCAGATCGTCGCCTTCGTCCGCGACCGCGACGGCATCACCGTCGAACTCTGCACGCCAGCCGCTCAGGCGTAAAATCAACGGTCGCTCGGCCGGGACGGCATGATCACCCTTGGCCGCGGGCCTTGCCGCGACACAAGTTTCTTCAGCCGGAAATTCCGGTATTCGATCTTCATCGGCGGCCCGACGTGGACCTGCACGCCGATCAGGCCGATGGGTTTTCTCCGTTCGCGGTCGTCGTCCACCACCACGCTCATCACCTGTCCGTTGATCATGTGGATCAGGGTGTTGCCACGCGCGATGAGATGCACTGTGTTCCACCCGCCATTTCTAACAAATCCCGCGAGTTCGTCTTTTTTCCCGACCGATCCGACGATGCGCGAAACCCCGTCCGCGTCCGCCCGGCTGAAGTCGCCGCGCAGCGCGAGAAACGTGCGGCCGCGTTCCTCGTAATTCTGGCCGGTGTATCGGTTCGCGCCGTCGATATCGAACTGGTAGCCGCGCAGCGCGAAGGGCGTGTCCTCCACTTCCGCGCTGCGGTAGTTGATGCCGCTGTTGCCCTTTTCCGAAACCCGGTATTCCACCTTCAGCTCGAAGTCCGCCGGAGTCCCGCCGCGCCAGATGATGAACGAATTGCGCTTCAGCAAGGTCTCCGGCGTCACCTCGCCCACAAGGCAACCGTTTTCCACCCGCCAATACGTCGGATCGCCGTCCCAGCCATCGAGGGTTTTGCCATCGAAGATCGATTCGAAGCCCGTCTCGTCATCCGGTGCCGGCGTCGGTTGGACCTGTTGGGCGGGCGCGGGAAAAATCACAACCCACCACACGAGCGCGATAATCCGGAATGTCATGCGGACACCATCACCGCAGGCACCCGCCGCCGGCAAGACAAAGCCATCGGGCGACGGGTCATCGCGATCCTCACCGCGCGACCGGCAGGGGAAGATTTTCCAACAACTCCGCGTTCTCCTTCGCGAGCTGCCTGGCGACCTCACTCTCGAACCGGTTAAAGCCGACCGACGATGGATCGATCCGGTTGAGATCGTCGCGAGCCACCCAGTGGCGTTCCTCCATGACGTGAACGGGGAGCATGAGTGTGGAAACGAGCATCGCCGTCATCCACACCGGCACCAGCACCCGCGCCAGCGTGTCTCGGGCGTCAGCCGTGGCACGCGGCTTGCCGCAGACATGCATCACTGCCAGCGCCAAAAGCCACAGGGAGGTTCCGCCACCCAGAATCATGGCCACGTTGAGAATCCTCATGTCCGGAAACGGCACAGCGAACATCAGCGCGGCAAGAAACGCGCAAGCCGCCGCCACCCAGCCAATCCAGCCGGCGCGGAATGGCGCGCCGACTCCGCGTTTCACCACCTTGCGTGAGGCCAGCGCGAGTGTGAGTGCGATCATGCCGAGCGACAGGCAGACAAGCTGGCCGATCGGTGCGATCAACACGGTCCTTCTCATGCTGATCCCGTGGGTGGCCAATGGCGTGAATCGGCTGATCGCGAAATGAACCGCCAACGGCAGCAGGATTCCAATGACGATGATTGCGACGCGGTCGCGCGGAGTCACCGCGCCAGCCATCCGCTGCGGCGACTCATTGTCCCGGCTGCGTTGGAAGAGCGGCGAGAGCGCGGCGAACGCGGCGCACAAGCCGAACAAGGCCGCCGCGGCGAGCGCGTGTGCCTGGTCAAGGATGGCATATTCGGCCCGGCGTGACGGCCGCAGGTCCGCCTCCGTCAGGGCCGGTGGAGAGTCCGCATGGCGATCCACCATCGGGAGGGTGAGGGAATTGAAAAGCGAAGCGTACAACTGGACGCGCAAATCGTTCTCACTGGTGCGTTCACGCTCCTTGCGCGCCGCTTTCTCCGCTTCGATTCGCTGGTCGAGCGCATCGAAGCGGTCCGCCATGTCATTCATCCCGAGCTGTTGCGCCGCGTCGCGGAAATTCAGCAACGGCATCGAGACCATGGCCTTGGTGAGCAATTGGTCGATCAGCGTGTTGCCGGATGGCGCGGAGCTTGTGACCAGCCAGTGCCACAGGCGGACGGTTTCGATGAAGCCCTCTGCGTCACCCTGCGCACCACATTGCTGCGCCCGGGCGGCCAGCAGATCCGTCAGTTCCCTGAACCGGATCCGCGTATTGGGCTCTCCAGCCACATAAGCAACGATGGCATATTGGTCCGGCATATCCTCCGCCTGCGGCAAACGTGACAGGCGCTCGCGCAGCAAGGTCCGCTGATGGTCGTCGAATGCCGACATCCGGCTCGCACGGCGCAGCATTTCCAGCGCTTCATCGGCGCGCTCCGGATCGGCGACCGACCAGACCGGCGTCGTGCGGGTGGGTTCGCGCGACCACCCGCGGCGTTCCTTCTCCTGCGCATCCCTGGCAAGGCAGGCGGCCGCGAGGGTTGGTATGTAGGCATTGTCCGGATCGATGCGCTGCGCTTCGTCGAGCAGTTCCTGCGGAATCTTGTCGCGCGCCTGGACCACCCCTTCGACATATTGCTGGAAGAACGCCGGATTGTCCGGGTCGCTCCGCCACAACGGCTCCCACTGGTCAGCGGCGTTGCCTGCGCTACTCTTGCCGAAAAGCAGCAGGCGGTCTTGCGCGGAGAACTCCCCGAATCGATCGTTGGCCTCGTCTACCAGATCAAAGCTGATTATTCCCGGTGACTGAAGCACGTTCCCGTATACCGCAAAGCGCCATCCGCAGAACAGCACCGCAGCCACGAAAACAGCCACTACAATGGCATAATAAACCATCGATGCCCGGGATGCCTTCCTGTCCGTCCCGGGCGGCGGCGGTGGAATATCGGTGGTTTTCACAACTGGCATCACCGCCGCAGGCTAGCTGCCCGTGCCGTGCCGCCAATCGGATTTTCCGAATAGCCACGAATCCTTGACGGCCATGGCCCGCATTCCCGACCCTGCCTCGCCGTGCCTCCCGATCCTCAAGTCGCCGAATTTTTCCACTCTGCAAAGTGGAAGAACCGCTTTGAGGACGAAGTGCTCGCCGCCGCGCGCGCTTTTGTTTCAAAGGTGCGCGAGCCGCGGCTGGAAGTGGCTACACCCGGTTCGTTCGCGCTGCTCGCCAACGTGGCGGGCGAGGAAACCGAGGTGGTTTTCTGGTGCGATGATGGCGTGTGGGATTTCGAAACCTCGTGCTCATGCGAGGTCGGGAATTTCTGCCATCACGCCGCCGCGCTCTTGATGAAGGCGGAGAAGGAACGCGACCCCGCGCGTTTTTCGGGAAACAGCGTGAAGGCCGCCGTCGCCGCCGAGTTGCAGCGCGAACAACCTGCCGCTCCGTCCGCGAACCTGCCGCGCATTTCCCCGCAGCCAACGTTTGAACTCCATGTCGTGCGCGAGCCGGTGGACCGCGCATCGAAGCTGCTGCTCCAATCGCTCGGCCAGCCGGACGTGGACCGCTGGATCTTTGCCGAAGCCAGCGTGAACTACGACGGGCATCGTAGCCCGCTGCGTGGCTCAATGCCGGAGTGGACCAGCGAAGTGGTCTTGCCCGGCGGCCGGCGCACCATCCTCGAGCACTCCGCCACCGCGGAAAACACCGCCGCCCGCCAGCTCTCGGAAACCGGCCTCTCATCGCTGCAGTCGAACTCCGCCTGGCGCTTCCTCCTCAATTTGAAATCGCGCGAAAGCAAACACGCGCCCTCGCGCGACCGCTGGTTTCCCGATCCCTCGCGCATCGACACCGATCACTTCTGGCACCAGTTCCGCGGCGAGATGGTGGACAAACTCGAATCGTTCGGCTGGCGCGTCACCATCGACGACAACGTCGGCCACCGCGTCTTCGATGCCGATCCCGATCACTGGGACGGTTCTCTAACAGTCACGGGCGGCGGATGGTTCAGCCTGTCGGTCGGCTTCGATGTCGGCGGCGAGCGCCACGACCTGCTCCCAATCCTTGCGAAGTTGTTGGAGGGCGATTTCCTCGAGGAAACGCTGCATTGCCCGGACACCGCGCACGTTTACGCCCCGCTGCCGAATGGCGACGCGCTCAAGCTCCCCGCCGGGCGCGTGCGCCGCATCCTCCACCACCTCGCCGCACTCATCGATCCGAAGTTTCCCGGCAAAACGAAACTCCACGCGCTCGACGCCGTCTCGCTTGCCGGTATCGGCATCGAAGCCCCGCCGGAACTCTCCGAGCTGTCCGCGAAACTCCGCGACTTCCGCGGCATCGAGGCCACCGCCACTCCCGCCGGTCTCAACGCCACGCTGCGCGATTACCAGCTCGCCGGTTTCCGCTGGATGCAGTTTCTCGCCCGCCATGGCCTCCACGGCATCCTCGCCGACGACATGGGCCTCGGCAAGACCCTGCAAACGCTCACCCACATTCTAACAGAAAAACAATCCGGCCGTTCGGAGGGAAAACCCGCCCTCGTCGTCGCGCCCACCTCTGTGGTTCCCAACTGGCTGGCCGAGGCGAAGAAATTCACGCCCGACCTCCGCGTGCTGGTGCTCAACGGCCCCGAGCGGCGGAAATACATCCGCTCGATCCCCCACGCCGATCTCGTCCTCACCTCCTACGCGCTGCTCCACCGCGACATCGAGAAACTGCGGCCTTTTTCCTTCCACCTCGTCGTGCTCGACGAGGCGCAGAACATCAAGAACCCGCATGCAAAGGTCGCGCAGGCCGCCTGCAAGCTCGATGCACGCCACCGGCTCTGCCTCTCCGGCACGCCCGTCGAGAACCACCTCGGCGAACTCTGGAGCCTGATGAAATTCCTCATCCCCGGCTTCCTCGGCAGCGAGGAACAGTTTTCCAACAACTTCCGCAAGCCGATCGAAAACCACGGCGACCCCGAGCGCAACGAAGCGCTCAAACAACGTCTCGCCCCGCTCATCCTGCGCCGCACCAAGGACCAGGTAGCGAAGGAACTGCCGCCGAAAACCGAACTCGTCCACCTCATCGAACTCCACACCGCGCAGAAGGATTTGTATGAAACCGTCCGCGCCACCATGAACAAGCGCGTCCGCGAAGCCATCGCCGCGCGCGGCATGGACCAGTTCCAGATGGTGTTCCTCGACGCCCTGCTCAAGCTCCGCCAGATCTGCTGCGATCCCCGCCTGCTGCCCGACGAGTTCGCCAACACCATCCACGAATCCGCGAAACTCGATTTCCTGACCGAGCTGTTAGGCGTGCTCATCGAGGAAGGCCGCCGCATCCTGATCTTCTCGCAGTTCACCACCATGCTCGCCCTGATCGAGGCGCATCTGGTGAAGGAAAAAATCCCCTATCTCAAACTCACCGGCGCCAGCAAGGACCGCGGCAAGCTCGTCGAGGATTTCCAAACCGGCAAAATCCCGCTCTTCCTCATCTCCCTCAAAGCCGGCGGCACCGGCCTCAATCTCACCGCCGCCGACACCGTCATCCACTACGACCCCTGGTGGAACCCCGCCGCCGAAGCCCAGGCCACCGACCGCGCCTACCGCATCGGCCAGACCAACCCGGTCTTCGTCCACAAACTCCTCTGCCAGGACACCGTCGAGCAGCGCATCCACCAGATGCAGCAGGAGAAAGCGAAGCTCGCCGCCGGATTGCTGGCCGACGCCGATATTTCCCAAAAACTCAGCCCGGAAATGGTGAGGAGCTTGTTGGAGTAAAGTGGCGGCGGTTTTTAGCCACCAAGCCCAGACACACCGCTCACCTCACCAGCGGTTCGAACTCTCGACCTGACATCGGTTCGTATCCAGCGGGCAAATGGCCGCGCAATTCGATTAGCACCCGCTGCTTCGAAGGCGCTGGCACCGGGTTCACACGCACCACGAAGGCCGAATAAACGCCTGGCGTACGGGCCATCGCCACCATCAGATCGTTGAGCAGGTAGCGTGGTGCCCAGCCGATCATATGGTAATCCTGTGTCTGGATCTGGATGGCCGTACGGGTGGCCGGATTGGTCAGTTCCACCGCCAGATAGAGCGGCTCGCCGGCGACGAGTTTGTCGAGGCGCTGCTGGGCCCCCTCGCTGACGTGCCGCCAGCCGTGCAGGAAGAACCGGCAGTGGAAGGTGCCGTCCTTCCGGGTTTCGATCTTGGGAAACACTTCAAAACTGTCGGTCGCACGGAATCCGCCGTCGATCGACAGCATCTCGATGGGGTCGGTTTCCCCGGCAAGGCCGAGCCGTGCGATGTAATCCGCGAAATCCGGCCGCCCCGGCATGAGCACCCGGTTCTTGAACATCGGGAACAACTCCTTCGAATGGTAATCCTGATGAAGATCGGGAAAATCGATCAAGGCGGGGAAACCGGCCTGTTTGCGTGCCATGTCCGCTCCGCCGGTGTAGCGGAAGCGGTAGTCCTTCCGGTCACGGTCCGAGTCCAGACGACCTACCGGGAACCAGGCACGGGTCCGGTCCTTGTCCTGCCAGGCTAGAAAAAGCGTTTGGGAACTCATGCGAGGATCTTGAACAATTCCTGCCGACTATAGCACACCAGAGCAAGAGTGAATTCCTTCTCGGTCGGTGTCATCCACCATTCTGGCATTCGCGAAAGGATCCAATTGAGATGGTCGGGATTGAGGGCCAGAACCTTGGCAATCGCCGGTCGGAATTCGTCGGGATGCTCAATCGCAGCCCGCCGGACCAATTCCAAAGGGCTTGGACCACGGCGTTCCTGCTCCGTCCAGAACACGGCTCCGTGACCTTTTTCGACATAAGTGCCAACCCTGCCTTCCCTGAGGAGAATGGCCCGCTTCTCGTCAAGAAGCTCACGACCCAGCGAGGATGCGTGATCGAAAGACGGTGCCACAAATCCGGTCCACCGCCCGTCCACGTTCTTCCGCAGCAGTCCCCAGTTCTCGTGGTGCCGGTCCACATTTGCGATCAGGGCATCCAGCGCGAGATATTCCGCCAGGGTTTTCCTGGCCCGTTCCCGGCCATGCTCGTAGGCAAAGGTAAGATCCAGCGCCAACCGGATGTTCTCAAGAGTGTGGCTCGAATGACGGAACACGCCTGAAGGATCGTAGCCCAGAACACGGCCCGCGAGGATTTGGTTGCCGTGGAAAAGGTTCCGGCCGTCCCTAGCGAAGGATTCCGTGACCGATCCTCGTTCGCTTCCGAAAACCGCGAGCTCCACCGGAGCATGGCGAACGTTGACACAAGCTGCGATCTCAGCAGCCACCTTCTCCGCCCAATGCTGTCCGGTTCCCGACTTGGGATGCTTGAAAAGCCAGTCGGTCGTTGTCCCCGGCTTCTTGTACCAGAACTTCTCCTTGCTGCCCATGGCTTCGGGCTCCACTACCCATTCGGGCTGGACCTCGATCACCGGGTAGGGCTTTTCAAGCATGATGCACGGAGCGTAGCCAAATGCTTTCATGATCGCCAGCCATCTTCTCTGTGGGCTGCCAAACCGATTCCAGGATTGAGCCTGCCTGCATATTCGGGTGAAGTAGGCGCATGAAACATCCCAAATCCATGATTCGCCTCAATGCCACCGAGGCTCGCAACCTGATCGAAACGCTTCAATCTCCACTAGCCCCGCCCACTGTCGCTGCAAAAGCGGCCTTGAAACGCTACCGGAAAACCGTCGCCAGTGATGTGAACCCGTTGCAGCAGGACGGGCCACCTACTTCTTCCCGCTGATCGCGGCCAGCCACTTCTTCGCTTCGGGATGCGCGTTCCATGCCGTTTGGAGATCCGCGGCGAAGCATGCGGCCTCCTCCTTGCTGCCGGGCGCATAGGAATCCGGCTGGTTCTTCGGGAGCCTGCGGTGCCCCAACACATAGGCTTTTGATGTCGGGTTCTGTTTTTGCGCGGCAGCCATGGCTTTCAGGGCTTCCTCGGGTTTACCGGCCAGATAGCGTTCCAACACCCTCGCCCAGGCGAAGACGGTGTTGAAACCGAACTCGTCGGGATATCGCTCGAAAAGCCTCCCGGCTTCGTCCAGCTTTCCGAGCGCCAAGTGGCAGGCCAACAGACGATAACGCAGCCCTTGGTTGTCGTTCGGATTCAATTCCAGCATCGCTTCCACTTCCGCGGACGAGGATTCGACCCGTCCGGCGCGGTGCAGCGCGTCGGCCAGGGCGGCTCGGGCCCTCATGTAGGGCCGGGTCTCGTGGAAACCCCAGAAATGTCCGGCGAATTCCTTGAACGCCTGCTTGCCCAGACGTTCCTCGGCAATTGCGACGAGCTTGCGCAGGATATCGATTTCCTCGTCCAGCGAGGCCGGCGGATGGTCGCTCAATATCAGCAACCACGCGTCCGTGTTTCCGGGATCCAGTTCCAGCGCCCGCGAAAGCAGGCGATACGCCTCGTTTTCCGTGCGGGCTTCCATCGCGTCGTAATAACATTCCTGCGACTCGCCAATCTTGCCAGGCGGCACCTCGCGGGATGAGCGCTCCATCCGAAGCAGCAGCGAACATGGGTCGAATGGCGGCTGGCCGCCGTGGTCTGAATCCTGGGGTCTGATCATCGTGTGTGCTGGGGTTGGTTTTCAATCCCGGTCCATGCGACCGGCGGGTCTTTGATGGCGTCGAATCCGACGGGGTTTACTGGCTGGCATGAAACCATCCAAAAAGCGCCACAGGCTTCAACCCCGATCCACCCGGACGCGCCCGCAGGAGCGAAAAGAAGGCCGGTTTTCATTCCCCGCTCAGAATGAAAGGTTCCTTTCGTTTTGCGGCCCCAACTGCTCCATGAAGTCAGGATCACCGGCGATTGCGAAAGCTGGCCGGCCTTCTTCTTCACCGGCGTGGCAGAAACCTCCAGCCAGACCGCGGAAACCGTCACCCACCTGCTGCGCCTCTTCGAAGCCGACCGACGGCGGATTTCCGGCGAGCCGGCCTCCGTGCCGCGCCCCTGAGCGATACTTCACTCTCAGCACTTGTCACTCCCACCACGCCTCAGATTTCCAGCAACTGGAACTCCACCCCTTGCGCGCGGCGCCGGGCTTTCCGGAGAAACGACGGCCGCTCAGCGACGCGGCGGAAGCAGAATTTCCGTGGCAGGTCGGTATAGACGGAGCGCGGCGGACCGCTTCCCGCGATGTCCTTGTAGAGCCGGCCGCTTTCCGGGGTGTGGAACCAGATCCGCCGGATGCCCAGCTCGCTGACGATCAGGCGGATCGCCGCGCAGGTGACCGCCTCGTCCCAAACCTCCCGCGCGAGGCGCAGTCGGCCGTTCCAGTAGTCGAGCAGAAATGCGGCCGGCCACTCGACGCCGTGGATGCGCACCCGGTCGAGCCGCGCCGCGCGGAGGTGGTCCACCCATTGTTTCACCTCGCGCAGACGGTCGTTCTGCACCTCCTCGATGAGCGCCTCGCCGGATTCCCAATCGAGATCGACCCGCGCCCACGCGAGGGTGCGGTGCCGGCCCTCGTGGATCGGGTGGCAGCACCATTCGAAGGGATCGGAAGCGCCGGCCCCGAGGTGGCGCTCGACCATGCGCGCATCGTGCGAGTTGAGGTTGAGCTGGAGCACCAGGTTCCAGCGCTGCCGCCCGCGGCGGCTCGTCTGGGTCCAGCCGTCGAAGACGCCGAGCGTGAGCCGGAAGCACTCGATCTCCTCCGGCCACAGCAGGTCCAGGTCGCCCGGCGAAACCGTGGTTTTCCCGAGCGATCCGAGCCATTGCCGGACGCTTGGTTTTTCGAGCAGGCGGCCGAAGGCCGTGTGTTTCAGTGCCGGGACCGCCGTCTCGCCGCGCAGGGCGAGCTTGAGCAGTTCCATGGCGTAGCGGTCTTTTCCATACGGGAAGAGCGTGCGGCCCTGCGGCAGGCAGGCGCGGATCTCATCCACTTCGTGAAGTTTCATGTTCCATCTATTGCGCGGACCCGTGCGGACTGGGCACGGGTGAACCGCGGCTTGCTGAGGGTTTCCCATGGCCGCCTTCATGGGCGGCCGCTGAACGAACGTGATGGGGCCGGCGGAACCGTTGGGGGTTCCGCAGCCCTCGTTCAGGATGGGGATCGATGGAAACGCATGACCGGAAGGACCGGGTGAAGGCCCAAGAGAGAGCCGGAAACGGTGCGGGAAGTCAAGGCCGCGCGCTGGGACGGGTTTCAACATTGCGCCCGCGCCCGCCGACCGTCCGCGACTGGCAAGCATGCGCGGAACTGTAGGGAATACCGTGACTTGCAGATCGACGATAAGATCAACGGTGAAACAGGCATTTCAGTCTGCAACTCACTACAAGTCAGTTATTTTCCCACTTTCCAAGATCGACAAAAGGATCGACGCCAATGGGATCTCCCAATTCGACAAATTGCCCCGTGGCTAGCAGTAAACCCTGTGCATCGCCTTCCCCGCCAAAGTCGTCGAATCCTACTTCCCCAAGCTCTTCACCGACCTCCCCACCGTTTGAATTCCCACCTTCGTTCTCCTCGTATCTTCACTTCGATGTTCGATGTTCGATGTTCGATGTTCGATGTTCCTTCGCATCCGCGCCCTCCACTCCGCCATGGACTTCAACCGCTACATCCCGGCGGAATAGGAATGAGTCAGCGGTTCAGGACACTAAAATCCAAGAACTGACGCCGGATACGAACTCGGCCGCGGCGAAGCCGAGGGCATCCTTGGCCTGAAAGGCACCGCCACCCGCGCCGTCATCCGCAGCGGCCTGGCCGAGGGACTGCTCCAGTCCCCGTCGGAAAAGGGCACCCTGCGCATCGCCTTCCCCGCCAAAGTCGTCGAATCCTACTTCCCCAGGCTCTTCACCGACCTCCCCGCCTCGTAAGCCCCCTCTGCTCACCGTCTTGTCCTTCCTCACTTTGGCGAATGAGCCTCTTCTCTTCACTTCGATGTTCGATGTTGGGCGTTCGATGTTCGATGTTCGATGTTCCTCCTCGTCCGCGTCCTCCACTCCACCATGGACTTCAAGCGCCGCCGACCGCCGGAATTGGAATGAGCTAGCCGTTCCGGACGCTAAAATCCAAGGACTGACGCCGGACACGGACAAGCGGCCTGTAGCCGCTCGTCCTCGAAATGGCGCTTCGGATGGCGGGCGTCTCGCCGAGAACGTCCTGCCGTTTATGCAGGCTATGCGAGAGCGTGAAATTCGGTAAGCTGTGCCTGAGATGAATCCGAGACCGCCAGTCCAGCCTTTACGTGAAAACCTGCCGTTTCAGGATTCCGCATTCGGATGGGATACTTTTGAGGATTTCTTTTGTGATTTTCTCAACGCGCAGCCGGTTATCACCTTAAACGATAGCGGCAATGAAATCCGCCAGCGTGTCATTCGCGCTCGACCATTTGGGCGTAAAGGTGACAGCCAACACGGCATCGATCTCCGCGCTGAAATGGAAGGCGGCGAAGAGTGGGATTTTCAGTGCAAGCACTACAAGACATGGGGTCCGCAAAATACTCGTGATGCAATTTCCGCCTACAAGAGGGACGCGCCCAGACGGTTTTTGCTCATCACCCGTGATGTATCGGAAGAATGCCACAGTATCGTTGGCGCAAACCCCGGCTGGAATTTGTGGGATGCGCGGGAAATCAATCGCCGGTTCCTAGAGTTGGAGGAGTTGAAGGCGGCGCGAATACTTTTTACCCGTTTCGGGCCGGGTTGGGCAGAGGCGTTCTTCGGAATATCCGGCGATGGTCCGCTGATCGGAGCTGACGCGAAGTTTGAAAGATTCCTTCGCCCGGATATCCGCTTTCATCACCGACACGCACTCATCGGTCGGACCAGGCTTGTTGAGCAACTTGATGCATTTGTCCGCGATGAAAAGGCACGTGTCTTCATTTTTACGGGGAGGGGCGGTCTGGGCAAAAGCCGGTTACTTCTCCACTGGAGCCGTAATTTCAATGAACGGCATCCCGATCACTCTCTCCTCTTTCTCTCGGACAAATGTGCGAACTTCGGTCCGTCACTGCAAGCAGCACGGCAGCCTGTTACCATCGCCTTCGACGACGCACATCGTCTGGATGATGTGAGGCGCGCACTCTTCCACGAGATTCCGCGCCGCGAAGGAATTAAGCTAGTCCTGTCGCTACGACCGGGCCCCATCGGGCAAGTGATGCAGGAGTTGCTCGGAGCGGGTTTCGACACGACGGAAATCATAACAAGCGAGCCGATTAAACCGCTGACCTCGGCGCAGGCGATGGAACTCGTGGATGCGGCGCTAAAGCCGCAGTTCTCGAAACACCGCCAGTTTCTACGCGCCGCGTCGCGTGACTGTCCGCTCATTGCCGTTGTCGGGGCCGAACTGATCAATTCAGGGACGCTAACCAGTGGCGATCTTCTCGATGAAAGGGAACTCCAAGGGCTTGTTTTTAAAAGCTTATTGGATGATACTAACCCGGTTCGCGAGAGGTTTGGCGAGCAGCAGACGGACGACTTTCTTCGCCTTCTCTCTTTGCTCGGTCCAGTGAAACTTGACTCTGCTTTCTTTGCAAAAGCAGCGCCCTTCATTACGTTGTCAAATGCTGATCGAGTGAGCCATCTGCGAGATGCGCTCGATGCAGTTGGCCTGCTCCACACCACAGGAGCCGGGACGCGTGTCACACCCGACCTCCTCTCTGACCACCTCGCCTACACCGCATGCTACGATCATAACGGGCAAAGCCGAACCTTTGCCGAGCGGCTGCTGGAGCATTTCTCTCCGGATGAATTTCCAAAGCTAATGCAGCACCTCGCTGAAGCGGAGTGGCGTGCAACAGACGATAAACCTGATGCGGCATCGGTCGTGGAACCATTGTGGCAATGGTTTCGCGCTCGATTTGAAGGAAGTCCATTCCATGCTCGAGCCACTCAGATTCAGGAATGGGCCAACATTGCCTATCTCCAGCCACGGAGGTCACTCGAACTCGCCGAACTCGCGGTTACACTCACGACCGCACCACCCGGGGAGGATTGGATGGTCGCTTACGGCTTGGACAGTCATCCGCAATTGCTCGACTCGCTGCCAGCGATGCTGAAAGGGGTCGCTGAACATCATCCGGAGTACGTTGCGCGGTGCTTTGATCTATTTTGGGAGCTAGGTCGCGCCAAGCCATCTGCTTCCGGCAATGACAAAACTCATCCCATCGCAGTGATCAGCGAAGTGGTTTCGTTCAAGCACTGGAAATCCCTTCAGATCTGCGATTCCGCGCTTGCTTGGTTTGAGCGAGTGCTGGCCGGAGGCGATGCGCAAAATTTCATGAACGAGCCCGGCTGGTCGTTTTACAGTTTTTTTGAACCGATATTCGCGACAAGCGTGGAGGAAAATTGGAGCTCTGGACGCACATTCCACATGCGTTCCATTCTAATAAGTCTCCAAAACACTGCTCAATTTCGCCAACGTGTTCTCTCCATGTGCCGTAAAGTTTTGGCAATGAGCGAGGCTCGCCTCGCGAGCCAACTCATTCCTGTTCTCAATAGCGGCTGTGACATCGCTAGATTGTCATTCAGTGGCTCGCCGCCCAAGGAGTTCAATGATGAGTGGGAGATCGAACGGCTAAAGTCCCTTGCGGTGTTGGAAGAGATGGCGAGCAAATTTTCGGAGCCTATTATCCATTTTCAAATCCGGAGCGTCCTGATGCACCACATTCGCTATGACAAGGACAGTCCAGCGTTCCGTGATGCCTGCCGCAAAGCCGTCGCCTCCATCCCTGACACTCTCGATTTTCGCATCGCCCGCTCAACATTCGGAAATTACTACGACGAGTTCGAACACGGCATTGAAGACCCCAACTGGCAGACGGTAGCGAAGGCGCGATGGGCGACGTTTATCCACTCTGTTGCGGACGAAATTCAAGCCGTCTATTCTAATACCGATGAATGGCTCAGGCACTTCGCCACACTGGATCTTCACTGGAGATCATTCGACGGTTTTCAGCCAAACTTCCGTGATCTCATCATCGCGTATGTCGAGCGATGGCCCGCTGAAGGTGTCAGCGCGGCCGAGATCCTGCTCGCAGAGCCAACTCATCCTCTCGCTCATGCATACGATGCGCTAGTATTGTCGGCAACCAAACTGGACCTCGCAGCGCGTCTCCGCCTCATCCGTTCCGGGGCCGAATCTCAAACTGAAATCTTACAAGTTGCCGCTGTGGCATGTTGCACATGGTGGAGAAGAGAAGGGGAGCTGCCCGAAGGTGCATGGCAAATTATTGAAGCGCTGGTGCCCATTGCCTCGCCCCGAATCGCCTACAAGATCTTGGATTTCGTCTGGTTGAATAACAAGACGGCTTCCATTCGTGATTGGCACATCATTACTTCATTACCATTTCTTCCTGAAAATAACGACCTTGCCGGGCATATCGCCAAGCACGCAGCAGATTTAATTAGCAATAGCGGGCTGGAACCTGATAGTGAGTCAGCTAGTCGGTTCCTCACTCGATTCGAATCGCTAATTTCGCCGGAAGGAGAAAATCTGAAGCGTGGTTTTCGCGAGCTCGCCAAAGCCTTTCCCGTGGCCATGTTTCTCATGCTCTGGCGACGAAACAGGGCGCGTATTGCTGGTCAGCCGCTAAAACCACTCCCTTATGATCTCAAACACATCGAGTTTCGGCGCGTCATGTCGGACCCTGAAGTGGAGGAACTTGTATCCGGCTGTGAACGTCGGTTCACGGATGGGGAGGAGCTTGATTATGACGAGATGCGGCTGCTGCGCTCCGCCATACGATACGGCCAAGACTCCCCTTCCGCATGGCTGGAAGGGGCTGTAAGTCGAGCCAATAGTGAGGATCACCTAGAAGCACTCCTCGAACTCGGCACTGTTGGCAGCTTCGACAATGCGGCATTGGCTTACCCGAGTTTCGTTCGAGCTCTGCTTGTCCGTGCCCGCTCCATCAACTCGAAGTGCCACGAGCGAATGTTTTCCAGCTTGCTGCATGTCGGAGGATGCCGCGGTTCTACTAATGGAGAACCGGACCCCGAATGGAAAGGACTGCTCCAAAACATCGAGCATCTCGCCGAGGAGTACGCTGCTGATCCAGAGCTCGGTCCATTATTTGCGGCAATACTGTCACACGAACGTTCACGGATCGAGCATGGCCGTATTCACTGGGCGACAGAGGAAGAATCAGAGTGAATGGAACCGGGGTCAGCCTGCATATCTCGACATAAATGGGGTCAGTGTTCTCCGATTCACATCGCGTCATCCATCTGCAACGAGAGTGGGTTCATTCGAGTGTCAGCTCGTAGCGTGTGCTGCGGCCGCCGCCGAGGGGGACGAGGGCACCGATGCCGGCGAGGTGCTGGAGGTCGCGGGTGGCGCTGGACGGCATCCAGCGAAACGCAAAGTCGCGAGCGACGGTCCGCCCATAGGCTTCGCCCTGATGGAAGAGCGCCAGAAGCACGGCTTCGGCGGCTTTGCCACCAAACAGGTCTTTTGGAGCGCGGTCGAGAACATGACCGGGAGATCCGGTCAAATGACCGGCCATTCGGGTCAATGTATGGGAACGAGAGTGGGTTCACTCGAATGTCAGCTCGTAACGCGTGCTACGGCCGCCTCCTAGTGGGACGAGAGCGCCGATGCCGGCGAGGTGCTGGAGGTCGCGGGTGGCGGTGGCTTTGGAGGCTCCGGTGAGGGCGACGTATTTTCGGGCGTTCATGCCGCCGGAGAAGCCGGCCGGCCCGGCATCGGACATGCGGCGGATGACTTTTTTCTCACGGTCGTTCAGCCGGGCATCGAAGTGCTGGAAGAACTTCGATTTCCGGAAATAAAATAAACTTGCTTTTAAGAGCCTTTAAAGTAATTTTAATTCATGCCAAAGACCTCCATTCGCACTGGAATCGTCGCAAAGGCGGCACTTTCGCACTTTGCCGCGCTGCTCCGCCTCCGGAGAAAGGAAAGAAAGCTGACTCTGGATGAACTGGCCGATCGACTCGGGATTTCCACTCCCACCGTCCGCAGGATCATGGAAGGGTCCCCTGGCGTTGCGATTGGCTCGTATTTCGAAGCGGCGCATGTCCTTGGGGTCCCGCTTTTCGATCCTGAATCGGATCGCTTCGCAGTGACCGCATCAAGGACGGCGGAAGTCGAGGCGTTGCTTCCGAAGCGAGTCCGGTCCCGTCCGCAGGAAATCAATGATGACTTCTAAGTGCTACGTGTGGCGATGGCTGCCCGGCGCGACCGATCCGGTTGTGGCTGGCGAACTGCAGTTTGATGACAAAGGGCGCCAGAGGTTCGTTTACGGGCGTTCGTATCTGGAAAGGGACAACGCCGTGACCCTCTACGAATCGGAGCTGCCGTTGCGCCCGGGGGGGCATGAACCGATCAGCGGACTGGATCATTTTTCCTGCCTGCGCGATGCGGCGCCAGATGCTTGGGGTCGGCGGGTGATTGAAAACCGGCTCTTCGGCAAAGGAGCGGTTGAAACCGGAAGCGGAGTGGATGAGTCAACCTATCTGCTGCAATCCGGCTCGGATCGCACGGGAGCCTTGGACTTTCAGACATCCGCATCGGAATACATCCCAAGGAATCTGAGTGCGGCCACTCTGGAAGAGCTTCTTGAGGCAGCCGAACTGCTTGCGACCGACCAACCGATTCCGCCCGGGCTTGAAGAGGCGTTGAAGCACGGAACCAGTATCGGTGGAGCCAGACCGAAGGCCGCAATCACGGCGGGAGATGCCAAGTATGTGGCGAAATTCCCCGTCTCCACCGACACGTTCCAGATCGTAAAGGCGGAATACGTCGCGATGACTCTCGCGGCACGACTCGGTCTGGACGTGGCAAAGGTCTCTCTTGCGAAGGCTGCCCGGAAAGAGGTTCTGCTGGTGGAGCGTTTCGACCGCAAACTCGGCACTTCCGGCTGGTGTCGTCACGCGATCGTCTCCGGTTTGACGGTTCTTGGTCTTGACGAGAGATGGGCCAGGGAAGCGACGTACCCGAACCTGGTGGATCAGGTGCGGATCCACGGGGTGACGTTCAGGAAAGACGCCAAGGAACTTTTCTCCCGGCTCGTTTTCAACGTGCTGATGGGAAATACCGACGATCACGCCCGCAATCATTCCTTCTTCGTCGAAGGGAGTAAAATCCGGCTGACACCGGCGTATGACATCACGCCCTTTCCGCGGGCCGGTGGCGAAGCCAGCCACGGAATGAAGATCACGCAGAAAAGCAATCTCTCGAGGATTCAGCTGTGCCTCGACTCTGCCATGGAGTTCGGCCTCTCGAAAGAGGAGGCGTTGGCGATCGTGGAGACTCAGGTCAGTGGGATTGTGGAGCACTTCGATGGTCTCTGTGAAGAGGTCGGGATGACCCGAACCACACAAAACCAGTTGCGGCGTCGGGCCGTGTTGAATCCCGATATCTTCTCAGGATGCGAGGACCTGAATCCAAAGGATTGGTAGCGGGCAATCGGAGTTCGCGTTCCCCCGGGCCTACACCCTCGATCCCCGGGGTCCGGAACCAGATCCGCCGGATGCCCAGCTCGCTGACGATCAGGCGGAGGCAGGAGAACCAAGTGGATCTCGATGCCGTCCGAAGGTGGTGTGTGCGGGAAGGTGGGGAAGCGGCTTTTGAAGAGTTGGTGGAGAAACTCGAGGAAGACGGGAAAGGTGCCGAGTGATCAGTGATTCGACATCGCGCTTGGGACTTGGCCGGCTTCATTCCAAGGCCAACTCGTAGCGGTTGTTGCGGCCGCTGCCGAGGGGGGCGAGGGTGCCGAGGCGTCTAATCGGCTCAGAATTTGGGCAATTGTTGAGCCGAATGAAGGCTATAATCGGCTCACGGTCTCCATGTGCAGTCCAAATGGCGAGGAATTGCCCGGCGTGGCCCAATGCCTTTAAGGATTCGGGTTTGTCGCCTTGTTTTTTGATCCCGGTAGGGATCGGAGAAATGAGCCCCGGGAGATTCACGATAGCGACGATCACCCGGGGTATTGCATACCGAACGTATCCGACCCCGGAGTGGGTCGCAGAAACACGGTCGTCAGTGGTGATAGCGGCCGTTCTTGCACCCCCTCCGGGGTGCGAATGTTTTGGAACTCCAACCGGGGGTGGTCGTCGCTATCGCTCCTCGACCCCCGGCTAATTTCTGTAATCCCTAACGGGATAAAGACACGCTGCTTTCCCTTTCGCCAATTCTTAAAGGCATTGCGGCTTGGTCGGAAATCTGGGCGGGCTCACACTTCCGGGATTGCCTCGATCAGTTCCTTTTTCACGTCGTCCGGCATTTCGCTGCGGGCGTGGATTTCGGGCCAGAGTTCGAGCGGGGGCGCGGCGATGAGATTTGCATCGAGACGGACGTTTTTGAGGTCGTCGCTGAGGTATTCCCGGCGGCCGCAATGTTGCGCCTGGCATGAGCGGCGGATGCCGGGCGCGCATTGTTTCCAGTGGCAGACGCGGCCGAGATATTGGCCGACGGGGTCGCAGAGGAAAACATCCGCGCCGCAGCCGTCGCCGGTGGCCATGGTTTTGCCGGACAACCGGCGCCTGAGTTTGGCGAGGGCGGCGAGCGGCATGTCGTCGTCCACCTCGACGAGCAGATCGACGTCCTTCGGGATCGCCTTGGGGGTGGTGAGCGAGCCGAGCAGGGCAATCCGCCGCACGCCGGGAAGTTCGCGGGCCTGTTTCACGAAATCGCGCACGGCGTGGAGGAGGTCGGCGCGTTTGTCGGGCAGCGGCGGTTCGGCGTAGATGTCGCAGTCCCATTCCGGCTCGATGTTTTCCTCGCGCAGCCACTGCACGATGCACTCGCGCTTGCGGCGGGTTTCGAACCACAGCCAGCGGTGTTTCAATTCCACGTTGCCGCTTCCGAAGACGATGTCCTTGAAGCGGCTGAACGCGCCCTTGCCCCGGATGGCCCGGGCGATCCGGTCGCGCGTGGCGTCCTCGGGCAGCGTGGCCATGAATGCATCGAGCATCCCATAAGCCATCTCCTCGAAGATATCCTCCGGCAGGCGAAGGAGGTTTTCATCGCCGAACCATTCCTCGGCCTCTTCTTCATCTTCCGGTGAGCGGATTTCACCGGTCGTCAGGTCGAGAAAGGCGGAATCCGGTCCTTCGTCGAAGCCGATGCGGGCGGTGTCGGCGAGCCAGTCGAAGACGGATTCGATTTCGATGATGCGCAGTTGGAGTTTTCGCGGCGGTTTCATGGTCCTTTTGCCTATTCGCAATCCAGATGGACCGGG
The DNA here is from genome assembly GCA_041686775.1 of Luteolibacter sp. Taxonomy (GTDB): domain Bacteria; phylum Verrucomicrobiota; class Verrucomicrobiia; order Verrucomicrobiales; family Akkermansiaceae; genus Luteolibacter. The sequence continues at coordinate 26,320 of JAWLDG010000005.1, forward strand.
CCGTCTTCGGTGTCGATCCACTCATGCCCGTCGAGATCGATCCAGCCGCCGCAGACCGCGCAGGCGTTCCACTGGTCGAGGACCGGGCCGGGCGGCCATTGCGGCGCACGGGAATCGCGCAGCGCCTCGGGTGCGGCGATTGCGAAACGGGTGTCTGGCAGCGGCTCCATGCCCCATGTCCGGAAATGACGCACCAGCGCCGCCCGGTCGGCTTCCATTCCGTTCCACGGCAAGTCCCTGACCTCCTCGTCGAAGTCGTCGTATCCGTGCGGCAGGTGCTGGAGCGGTGTGGTGTCGAGCAACACCGCGCCGACGCGCGCATCGGCCATGTCATGGACGAAGCGCCGCATGACCTCGCGGCCGAGACCGATGTGGCGGAATGGCGGCCGCAAAGCGATGAAGTGGACACAGAGAATGCCCGTGGCGGGATCGAGCAGACGCGGGAGGGGATCGAGGAAACGCCTGTGGCCATGATCGATGATGTTCTCGTAAACATGGCTGAGTCCGCTATCGAGATCCCACAGGCGGAGAAACGCACCCGCCGATTCCGGCTCCTCCGCGAAAAGGTAGTGGGCGTATAGCTGGCCGGCCGGCTTCCCGCCACACAGAATCCGGCCGTCGATTTCCAACACGCACTCGTCGTGCCGCAGGTCAGGCTCCTCGCCTTCGTCGAGGCGATGGATTTTCCACTCACAGCTCACGTTTTCCATGAGTCATGTGTAGCAGAATGCGGCCGGGTTCTTCAACCCGGGATCGCATTCCCGCGAATGCGATGACGAAAACCGGATGGTGCGGATGCATCCTGTTAGAACAACAGGCTTGGCAAATAGGGAGAACCAGATAGACCGGCGTCCGTTCGCATGAATCCGCAGATCCATTCCACCAACTTCCGGCCGCTCTCCCCGATGGGCGCGGTCCAGTGGTGGCATGCCTGCGGCGACCTGTCCGTCCGCATTGAAACCACCCGTTACTTCAAGGGCCGCGGCGGGCCTGCTGTGCGTTAGATATCGATATATCAGATCCTTTTCTTTCCACCAGCCCCGCCACCTACCGGTGAGCGGGGCTTTTTTCGTCCCCATGAATGCCAATGCCCCACCCCATTCGAGTCTCTGGAGCGACCTCCGGCGGCTCCCCCGCAGCTACTGGATCCTTTTCAGCGGCACCCTGATCAACCGCTTCGGGCACTTCGTGATCCCGTTCCTCGCGCTGTATCTGAAACGCGAGGGTTACGAGGCATGGGTGATCGGCGCGAGCCTCGCCGCCTATGGCGCCGGCGGATTGCTGGCGAACCTCTTCGGCGGCTGGTGCGCCGACCGCATCGGCCGCAAGCCGACGATCCTGTTTTCCTGCACGAGCGCCGCACTGTCGATGCTGGCGCTCTCGCAGGCCCATGGCGCGCAATCGATCGTGGTGCTCAGCGGCGTGGTCGGGATGGCCAGCGCGATGTATTTCCCCGCGGCAAGTGCGTTGCTCGCGGACCTGATCCCCGTCGAGCTGCGGATCCGCGCGTTCAGCTGCCAGCGGCTGGCGGTGAATCTCGGCTTCGCGCTCGGCATGATGACCGCCGGGGCGATGGCGGCGCATTCGTTCTTCTGGCTGTTCGTCATCGATGCGGCCACGACGGCGGCGCTCGGTTTGTTGGTGCTGTTCGGCGTGCCTGCGGGAAAAAGATCGTCCGGCGCGAACGCGGGCTGGGGCGTGGCGTTGCGGTCGATGCGCTCTAACAGCGCCTACCTGCGGGCGGTGTTCGCCTCGTTCTGCATCGCCATGGTTTTCTGGCAGCTCAGCAGCACATGGGGCCTGCACGTCACGACGGTAGGCGGCCACAACGAGCAGACCTATGGCTGGTTGATGGCGTTGAACGGGCTGATGATCGTCGCCTTCGAACTCCCGCTGACATCATACACGAGGCGCCTCCCTGTGACGCGGGTGATGGGCATCGGCTACCTGCTGGTCGGCGCGGGCATCGGCCTCAGCGCCTTCGGTGGAAACATTCCGCTGCTGGTGGCGGTGATGGTGCTGGTCACGATCGGTGAAATGATCGCGTTGCCCGTGGCGCACAGTTTCGTGGCGGCGCTCGCGCCGGACGACATGCGGGGCCGCTACATGGGCGTGTTCGGCGTTTCGTGGAGCGCAGCGACGATGATCGGACCGGCGGCCGGGCTCGCGTTGTTCGAATTCTCGCCCGCCATGCTGTGGATCGGCTGCTTCGGACTCGGCGCGCTGGCGGCGGCCAGCGTCGCCGGGTGCCGCCAGCACAAAGCGGAGAGTGAAGAATCCGCCGCGCCCGTCATCAGCCTGCCGGAAGAAGCGGTCTGACAACTTATTGACTTTGGCAACGCCCGAGGACGATTGATGCGATTGACTGAAAAAACGTGTGGGTTCAAAAGCTGAATCCCACCGATGCCCGGAGTCCGTGGGAGTCGTATCCGCTTCCAAACTCGCCAGTGTAGCCGAACTGGAGCAAGCCGTTCTTCACGGCGAAGCCGACGCCGGCCTCGATGCGGAGGCGGTCGGCACCGGCGTCGAAACCGGGCATCGTGAAGGAAGTGCCGGGCGCTCCCGTGAAGCCGGCGTTGAAAGCCTGGTCGTCGATTTCGAAGTCATGCACCCATGCCACTCCGAGGAACGGGAGAGTCGTGAAGCTTCCGCAATCGATTTCCCCGGCAAGCTGGATTCCCAGCTCGGAATACAATGCGTCGGTGTTGCGGCCGTCGGAGGACAGGCTCGTCGGGCCCGCTCCGGTTTCGCGTATGCCATCCTCGTCGAGATGGAGGTATTCCAATCCCGCGAAAGGCTCGATGCGCCAGTTTTCACTCACGCGGAAGATGATGCCACCGCCAAGCGCGGCGGAGAAGAGGTTGCCGTCGTAGCTGCTGTCCGCGATGCCACCGGGGATGGCGGGTGAAGTCGTACGATGGACATCGTAGTCTTGGCGTCCGTAGCTTGCCGAGCCGTTAATCCACCAGCGGTCGGTGAACCAGCCGCCGTAGAGGGATGCCGATATCGCCTCGATGTCGCCATCGCCCATTCCACCGTCGAGGTCGATGTTCGAGTCCGCATAGGTCAAGGCTCCGCCGAGGAGGAAATGCTCGTTCACAAGCGTGTCGTATCCGAGCGAGAATCCCGAGCTGCGCTGGTCGTAGCCTGCGTAGCCATCCTGTCCGTCCTGTGAACCCCAGTGATGGAATCCGGCCATCCACGCGCCGGTCCGCGCGCCTGCGGGCGCTACCGGATCGGGCGCGTCGGCCACCGGTGATTTGCTTGAGGAAAAACCCGCGGGCAACTTGACCCGGCCGGGCAATCCGCTTTGCTCCCACGGCTGCACCGAGCGCATCCGGCGCCCCAGCAGGCGGTTGAGGTCGCGGCCGGCATCGAGGGTGGCGCGCGTCATCGAGTTGTAGATTCCGGGGTTCAGACTCTCGAAGACATCGGTCAGTTCCCCCGTATCGGAAATGAACTGCCATTCGCCCAGAGTGGCCGCAAGGTCCCCGGAAACGATGGGCGCGATGGAGTCCAGATAGCCGCCGATGGCCTGCTGGACCGGATTGCGGCCGAAGGTGCGGAAGGGTGCCACCGCGAGTTCCACCTGCAGTGTGTCCGGGAGATAGTTCAGGCTGGAATCGATCATCAACGAGGAAGGCAGGGTGGCGGATCCGAAGGTGCCGGTGAGGCTCTCGCCAACCATCACGTCGAAGGTTTCCCCATCGCGATAAATGCGGGGTGCCGCGATGATCTCGAGCCCGGTGTCCCCGCTGATCGCGGCGCTCCCGTCGATCTCGAGTCGCCCGTAGCCGCCATCGAACAATTCGACGCGGAGCCCTCCGGAATCGACGATGGTGTAATCTTCACCGATCCGGAGCGTTCCCTGGTTCACGGCGAGGCGCTCGATGCTGCGGAACGCGTCCGGCTCGAAGTCGAGAACCCGCCGGTCCTCGATCGAAATCGTATCAATGCCGGCGTCTCCGAAAACACTGCCTGTGAATCCACCGTTGCCGCCGAAGGCGATGAGGTCGTTTCCCTCGCCGAGCACGATGTCGCCCCGCACCAGCGAAGACCCGAGCAGGCGCACGATGTCGTCGCCGGCACCGGCATCGACGACGGTGCCGCCGGAGATCCCGCCATTCTTGCGGATGACGATTTCGCCGGTGCCTTCATTGACGATGGTGTCGTTTCCGGAACCGGTGCGGATCGCGATCGCCGACTCGACCACCGTGCGGAAGGTCGTCCCGCTGGCAGACGCGTCTGCGGAAACGTCGATGAGTCCCGAGTTCACGATCACGTTGCCGCCATCGCCCGCCTCGATTCCGATCGCCGTGGCCACGGCCGCCGCATTGCCGGTTTCGAAAGCGTCACCCGCCCAGCCTGCCCCGACTTCCGAGGTGGCCGTTGCGTTTGCGGTGGCCACCACGCGGAGCGTCCCCTCGTTGATGATCTCGTTGGCTCCGTCTCCCGCGCGGATGCCCATGGCGCTTCCCCGCACGGTCGTTGCCGCCACTCCGTAGGCGTCTCCGGCGTTGTCGCCATCGATCACTACCCGGGCGGATCCGGACGGAGACGCGGTGACGTTCATCTCGCCGGCGTTGACGATCCGGTTGTTCCCCGCTCCGCCCTCGATTCCCACTGCCGTGACCGGCAGGTCGGCATTGCCGACGGAAGTGTTCGCGGTTCCATAACCATCGCCGTCCAAGCCGTCGCCGTCCGCGTCCGAGAGGGCAGACACTCGCGGCGCATTGAGGACGCGGAGTTCGCCTTCGTTGACGATCCAATCGTCGCCGTCACCACCCGCGATACCGGTCAACGACGTGGTCAGCAGCGCGCTGCTGGTCGAGCGGGCATCTCCATCGAGTGTGATGTCGCCGCCGTTCGAGACGGAGCGCGCGTTGACGGTGGCCGGGCCGGTGCGGTCGTCGAGAACCAGCGAGAGAATGCCTTGGTTGAGCATCGTGTCGTCGCCTTCCCCGAGCAGCACGCCGAAGCCGCGAAGATCGGCCGTGGCTCCGGATTCCGCTCCGGCATCTCCGAAGATGAAGCCGGCGTCGGAATTGTTGGTGGACGAAACCGTGCCGTGGATCGTCACGCGCAGCTCTCCGAGGTTATTGAGGACATCGTTTCCCGCCCCGGCGTCGATGCCCGTTCCCAAGGTGGTGGCACCCACCCGCCCGCTGGTGGTCGATGCACCGAAGGTTGCCCGCGCTCCGCCGGTGGAGGTGCCGTTTGCGAGCGTTGACACCTCGATGACTCCGTCAGCTGAGTTGGTGATGATGTCGTTTCCCGACAAGGTGGCGATCCCGGTCGCCAGTGAATCCGCGACGAGTGACGCATCGGAGGACGAGCCGCCTGCGAACGCGTAGGAGGCCTGGTTTGTGTTGGTCGAGGCCGTCGAGGTCACTCCGACAAACCCGGTGTTCTCCACCGTGTCGCGGGCGAGATCGCCGACGATTCCGAAAGCCTCGGCAGTCGCATTGGTGGTGGCCTCGGTCGAGGAGGTGCCGAAAATCACCGTGCTGTTCCGGCCCACGGTCATCGATGCGGTGGAACCCACCGTCAGGGTCGTCTCGTTCAGCAGCCTGTTGTTGCCCGCGTCCGCGAGGGACCTTGGAGCGGCTTCGGGATCGGCGAAAGCCGGCAGCGTTGATTCGCCCCAGCCGCCGTCGATGCCGATCGCCGACGCCGTGGCGTTGACATCGGCATCGTTGGCCGCCACGCCGGCGAACTCGAACGAAGTGCCGCTTGCCAGGGTCGCCGTGGCGTTGCCCCGGACAACGATTTCCCCGCCGCCTGTGGGGTTGGCGGAATTCATCAACAGGTCGCCGCCATCACCCCCGGCCATGCCGATCGCGGCCGCGCTGCCGGACATTTTGGCGCTCACGCCCGCATAGCCGAAGATGCCGATCGACGCATTGCTCCCCGTGATCAGGTTGGTACTCGCGATCGCTTCGACGGTTCCGGAGTTGACCAGTGTGTCGATGCCTCCGTCTCCGGCCATTCCGAACGCCTGCGAGATCGCCCGGGTATCCGCGTTTCCGAGATCTCCGATCGCCGCACCTGCGATGTTCACGTTGACGTTCGAAAGCGTCATGCTGGAGGTGGCGTTCGAGCCGATGAGTCCCTGGTTTTCGAGATAGTCATCGTCCGCACCGCCACGCATGCCGGCGGTGGTCGCGGTGGCCTCCATGCTGGCATCGGTGAGCGAGGCGCCAACGACGTTGACGTTCACCGCGCGCGACCGGCCGGTGACCGTGGCGTTGGCGGTGAGCGTGCCGGTGCTGAGGATTTCATCCCTGCCCGCACCGCCTGTCACGGCCTGCGCGGTGGCATCGAGAACCGCCCCGGAGTTCTGCACGCCGGCTCCAACGAGGGTGACCGCCACGCCCGTCGAGCCGTGGTTTGCAGTCGCGATGGCCTCGATGTTCTTGTCGAGCAACAGCCGGTCATCTCCACCACCGCCGTCGATCCCGGTGGCTTCCGCCGTCGAAATGGCCTTGGCTTGGCCGACCGAGGCCCCGGCAGCGTTCACCAGCACGTCCACCGCGCCGCTCGTTGCGCTGGCCTCCGCCCGGACGGGACCCGGATTCATGACCGTATCGTCGCCCTCGCCGGCCGCCACGCCATGGGAGGTCGCGTTGAGGAGCGTGTCCGCGTTGGCGATCGATGCCCCGGTCAAGGAGGCCTCAACCGAGACCGACCCGGTGGTCGCGGTCGAAGTTGAGTTGACGGGGCCGGTGCCGAGCAGCAGGTCGTTTCCCGAGCCACCGTTCACCGCCGTGGCGATCGACTCCGAGTCGGTGCCGGTGAAGCCGATGGCCGCACCGGGACCGACCACGGCTACGACGACCGCGCCGGCATCGGCTCTTGAGGTGGCGATGACCGATTCACGCCAGTCGATCCGGTCGTCCCCGCCGCCGCCGTGCAGGCCCGTGGCTTCCGAGGACGCCCGGGTGCCGGTGTTGTCCGCGATGGCCGCACCGACTCCGAGGGGGCTCACAAGTCCGACGACCACGGACGTCGCTTGGGCATCGGCGTCGGCGGTTACCGAAACCGGGCCCTCTGAGAGAATCGAGTCGTTTCCGGCCCCTCCACCGATCCCGATCCCTTCCGCGTCGGCCGCGGTTTCCGCGAACGCAAGGGATGCTCCCGGGCTGAGCAACACGTCCACCAGCGTGGAATTCGCATCGGCGAGTGCCTCGACGGTCAGCATTCCCTGATGGTGGATCGTATTGCCATCGGCAGCCGTGCCTCCGCCGATGATTCCACGGGCATCCGCCACCGCCGAGGTCGATGCGGAGCCGATGGCCGCACCCGCTCCGACCACCTCGACGCCAACGCTCGCCGACTTCGCGTCCGCGGTCACCATCAGGTCCGCGTCGTTGACGATGGTGTCACTGCCGCGACCGGAATCGATGCCGCGGGCGTCGGCGAAAGTCTGTGTGGGGATATCCGCGATCGCCGCGCCCGCGAGCGAGGCCGTGACGGAAACTCCCGTGGCGTCCGCATCGGCGCGGATCGTCATGTCGCCGTGATTGATGATGGTATCGGCTCCGTCGTCGGCAGCGGAGGCATATTCGTCCCCAAGAATCCCCGCAGCCGAGGCATCGGTGGTGGAGATGACGTTCGACGTGAAAATTTCCGGTAAAACCAACGGGATGGTGATCTGCGTGTTGGCTTCGACCGCGACGGAGTTCACCTCCGAGACCGCGTTGATCATCAACTCCTGGTAGTTGACGATTGTGTCGTCACCGGCACCTCCGATGAGGCCCGTCCCGGTGGCCAGTGTTTGTCCTGCGGCATCGACGCCGATTCCGGCGGTGAACAGGCCCAGCGGGCTGGCAGGGATGGAAATGTTGGCTTTCACGCCGACGTCGGTCGCCCTGGCGGTCGAGGTCACCATGAGGGGGGAATTGTCGTCCGGGCCCTCTTCATCGAGGAAACCGTTGAGGATCGTGTCGTCGCCGGTGCCGCCCTGGATGCCTTCCGCCACGCTGATCACCGCCAGATCGGTGATCGCCCGTTGTCCGGCCCCGCCGACAGTATCCGCCGCAACCGGCGTGGCCGCGGCGACGGGTTCCTCGGACTGGCCGATTGGCTGATCCCCCGCGCCAACCGCAATCCCAAGCGAGGCGTTGACTTCCACTCCCGTGGCGACGGCATCCGCCGTGGATTCAATGGATCCGGTGTTGGTGATGAAATCGTCGCCGCTACCTCCCGCAATGCCCACCGCCTCGGCGCGTCGTTCGGTGGCGGCGTTCGCGGTTCCGCTTTGCAAGGGTAAGGCGTCGTCGGCCAGGGCGAGGGCCGCAGCACCACCACCGCCGCCACCACCACCGCCGCTGCCGCTGCTGAAACCCACCTTGGCCGCAACGCCGACCGAGTTCATCACGGCGTCCGCGTCCGCATTGATGCTGCCGGTGTTTTCGAGGATGTCGTTGCCGCTTCCCCCGCTCATGCCGGTGGCGTAGGCCCCGGAAACGGCCTCGCTCTCGACGAAGGGAAACACCAGATTGGTTGGCGCGGGAACGACCCCGATCGCGACGCTCACCGTGGTCGCCACTCCCTTTGCGTCCGCAGTGGCGTCGATGGTGCCGCCCAGGTTGCGGAGGGTGTCGTTGCCATCCCCGCCCTCGATCCCGGTGGCTGTTGCGATCGACCGCACGCCCTTCACCGCGCTCACCGCTCCCAGAATCGAGACATCGATCTCGTTGGCGCGCGCCTCCGGCGTTGCGAGCGTGATGATCGACCCTTGATTGAGGATCGTGTCGTCGCCCGTGCCGCCATCAATGCCCAACGCCTCCGCGAGTGATGCCGCACTGGATTCGATATCCGGAGTTGCGAGGAAGTTTTCGATGCTGAGCGCATTGACGATGCCGGTGTTGGCGCGCAGAAACGGATCGGCGGTCACCATGATCGTGCCGTCGGTGGCATTGATGATCGTGTCGTCATCGTCCCCGCCATCGATGCCCTTTCCGGCCGCGAGGCTCGTCACCGGCGCGTCGATGGACGGCAAGGCGGCAAGATCCAGATCGAGCGATTCCAACGCGAGACTGTCCTCGGTCAGCATGACGTCCGACCGCGTCATGACGGTCACGCTTCCATGGTTCTCGATATGATCTTTTCCCTGCCCGCCGAAAATCGCCGTTGCCAAGGCCTGGGCATCGACCATCGATTCGGACGACGGATTCCCAATGATCCCAACCGACGAGACGTAGCGCAGGGCGTCCGCCTGCGCCGAGGCCTCGGTCGTCCCGAAGTTCCGGATCAAGTCGTCGTCCGCCCCCCCGTCGAGCGCCACGGCGGTGGCGTGGGAGAACGCCGAACTGGTCACGGTCCCACCGGCGACGTCGAAAACGGTGACATCGAGATTGTCGCCGACGAGGGGGTTGGCGGAAAACGAACTGGCACCGACCCTGACGGTGTTGTGGTTCAGGATCGTGTCAGCGCCTTCGCCGCCTTGAACTCCCTGGCTGTTAGAAATCGCGGAAACGGAGGCGTTTGCGTTCTCGAAGTCGGCGAGGTTGAGCGTCACCGACTCGGAGGTCGCCTGTGTTTCGGAGAAAACCTCGAGCAAGGCGTGGGTCGAGATGGCATCCGCGCCCTCAAGCCCGTCGATCCCCGTGGCCTCGGCCGTGGCCGTGACCGAGATGTCCGTCCCGGCAGACCCATCCAGTGCGAGATCGATGTCCAAACCGCTGGCCTCGACATCGACCTCCGTGATCAGCGGCGAGGACAGGGTCAAGGCGTCGTCGGCCATCGTGCCCGACTGGCCGACGACCGAATCCATTTCCATCACGGGACGGTCCCCGAACAGGGATGTCATGACAGGACCGGCGGGCGCGTCCATGCCGCCCCCGCTTGATGGGGCGTTGCCGGGGAACACCAAAACAACTGCTGCGGCGGACCACTGCCATGGCATGCAGCAGGCGACAAAGAGTGCGGGGCAGGAGATTGGCAGGAAGACAGGTTTCGCGGTCATTTTTGATAGGGGGTTGATTGTATTGGCATGTCCTCGCCACAAATCCTGATCGCCGGGTCGATCGTTTCGATTTATCCATCTCCCGGATTACGGAGACTTGCATTGGGGGAAATCCGAATGCTCGTAACGAAATCGGATCTTTGGCGCAAACACTTTCGGTCCCGGTGCGGGCATGCCGGGGGTAACACGCATCAGTCAGATACCTGTCCCGAAAACCATCGCCCGTCAGCAGTGAAGGCGGAATTCCGATCTCGTCCGTTCGGGTTTGAGAGATAGGATGCGGCATGGATGCTCTTCAACTCATACTGTTCGTGTTGTGTGTCGCTGCTCTTCTGCTCCTGCTGGCGGGTGTCCTGCACTTGTTGCCCCGATTGGGTGCTTTGGGCCGCAAAACCAGCGGGATCTGCCAGCATGCGCCGGGGCTTGATGTGTTGGTGACGGTTTTCACCGTGCTGCCATGGGTGCTTGGCGCGGCGATCTTCGGCTGGGCGGGCGTGCTGGCAGGCGTGGCGGGACAGGTGGTGGCATTGTATCTGTGGGTCTTCCTTCACGAAGCCGCGAACTCCGATGCCGTGCAGGGTCCGCGCATTCTCAAGGTGCTCAATGCGAGGGTCGGGCGGGCCCGGAATTACACCGCGGTGTGGATCACGGCGCTGGCCGTGCCGGTGTTCTGGATCGTGCGCGTGGCGGAGTGGGTGGTCTATCCGCCGCTGATCGTGCTGGTGCGGTTTCCCCGCTACCGGCAGGCCGAGTGGGTGAATGTCTCGCGTCAGAAATTCGACGGACTGGTCGGCTGGGATTTGATCTGGTGCCTGTATTGCGACTGGATGACCGGCATCTGGTCGCTGGGAACGGAAATGTTGCGCAACGTCGAGAGCTTCTGGTGTCCGATCCGCTTCAGTTCGCACAAGAAATGCGAGAACTGCCGGATCGACTTCCCGGATCTCGATGGCGGCTGGGTCGATGCCGGGGGAAACATGGCGGACGTCTCACGGGTGCTGGAACAGAAATACCCGTGCCAGGCGGATCATCGTTATTCATGGTTCGGGCATCCATCGAGATTGAAGGAAACGAAACGCGCCGATGACGGGCGAGAATGAGATTTGCCGGTGGTGTGGATTCCGACGAAAAGAGCGACAACCCGGATTCGTCCTGATAGAACAACAGGCTTGGTAAATCGGGAGAACCGGACAGACCGGCGTCCGTTCGCATGAATCCGCAGCTCCACTCCACCAACTTCCGGCCGCTCTCCCCGATGGGCGCGGTCCAGTGGTGGCATGCCTGCGGCGACCTGTCCGTCCGCATTGAAACCACCCGTTACTTCAAGGGCCGCGGCGGGCCTGCTGTGCGTTAGATATCGATATATCAGATCCTTTACTTTCCACCAGCCCCGCCACCTACCGGTGAGCGGGGCTTTTTTTCGTCCCCATGAATGCCAATGCCCCACTCCATGCGAGCGTGTTGCTCGCGGACCTGATTCCCGTCGATCTGGGATGTCGCGATACCATCACCCGAAGCCGGATTCGTGGCAGGAGCCTTAGAGCGTGAAACGGACTCAGGCCCCGATCCAGGCACGGGCGGCGGGCATCGCGCCGAAAATCCGGACTTCCCAGCGCATGTCCAGCTTCGACATGGTGGAAAGGTAGTATTCGCAGATCCCGACCACGTGGGGATCCGTGGCGACGATCGCGAGTTTCATGTCCGGGTTTTCGGAGGCATCGGTGAAGGTGTGCGCGATGACGATGCTGATGTCGCGCGGCGAGATATCCGAGTAGTCCGCCTCGAGGAGGTCCACGATCATGTATTCCGGATGGGTGCCTTGTTCGATGCCCGCTTGCCGGAGGGCGAGGCGGCGTATTTCCTCCTTGCCGATGCGTCCCTTGATCGTGAAGACGCAAACGGGTCCTTCCCAGGCGACATTGAATTTCTCCTCCATCATTCCAATTTCCAGAAATGGCACCATCGCCCGGGAAGGGATCGATTCAAGCGCTTCCTGAATCGCGGGCCCCCGGTCTTCCAGAATCTGCCAACCCTCGTTGCCGGACGGGCGAGGCATGCGGGAAGCCATCCGGCCTGGGTTGAGGACTGCGGCGCGGGCAATCCGGCATTGTGCGGATTCCGCCAAAATGCGCGCTGGATTTCGCGACGGGTTGCCGGTGATTGACGGCGGGCGGCCGGGCGGGCGTAATGGGAGTGGATCGGGATGATCCGCCATCTTTCGAAACCCCAACCCAACTGCAACCCATGAAAGACTACCGCGCCCCAGACATCCGCAACGTCGCCGTGACCGGCCACGCATCCACCGGCAAGACGCTGCTGTGCGAAGCCATGCTCGTTTGCGCCGGGAAAATCTCCCGCGCCGGAACCATTGAGCAGGGGAGCACGGTGTCCGATTTCCATGCGGATGAAAAAGCGCACCAGCAATCGATCCACGCCACGGTGATCGCCGAGGAGTGGCTGGGGCGGGAACTCAACCTGATCGATTGCCCGGGCGCGCCGGATTTCATCAGCGAGCCGCTCAGCGCCATGCGGGTGGCGGACTCGGCGATGGTGGTGATCAGCGGGGTGAACGGCGTGGAAACCGGTGCCGACGAGGTCTGGGCCGCCGCCGAGGAATATGATATCCCGCGTTTCCTGGTCATCAACCTGCTCGACCGCGAACGCACGAATTTCGACGCGATCCTTGAAGAGGCGAGGGAGCACTACGGCGCGCGTGTGTTCCCGATGACGGTGCCGATCGATGAGGGTCCTTCGTTCACTTCCGTGCTCGATGTGATGCGTTCGGAAGTGATCACTTTCGCTAAGGATGGCAGTGGGAAATACGAGGAGAAACCCGCCGATGGCGCGCTCAAGGAGAAGGTCAACGATCTGCACCGGCAGCTCATCGACATGGTCGCGGAATCCGACGACGCGCTGATGGAGAAATTCTTCGAGCAGGGCACGCTGTCCGAGGAAGACCTGCGCGCGCACGTGCACGAGGCGGTGCAGAAAGGCCTCGTGGTGCCGGTGTTCGCGACATCGGCATCGAAAAACGTGGGCGTTTCGCGCTTGCTCGATTTCATTGCGAAATACGGCTCATCGCCGGTGGACCGCGCGACGGTGAAGGCGAAGGAAGTGTCCGGCGGCGAGGTCAAGGTGGATCTCAAGGACGGCCAGACCGTGGCCTATGTGTTCAAGACGATGCATGAGGACCACGTCGGCAACCTGACGTTTTTCCGCGTTTACAGCGGCGACGTGGTGTCGGGCTCCGAACTGGTGAACGTGAACCGCGGCGAGAACGAACGCGTCGGCCAGCTCTACCGCGTGAACGGCTCGGCGCGCGAGCCGGTGCCGTCATTGCACGCCGGCGACATCGGCGCGGTGGTGAAACTGCGCGCCACCCACTCGGGCGACACGCTGTGCGCGGCCGCCCGGCAGGTCACGCTGCCGGTGGTCGATTTCCCGCCGCCCAACACCCGCGGCGCGCTGGTGGCGAAGTCGAAGTCCGACCTCAACAAGCTCGGCGAAGGCCTCGCCGCGCTGCGTGAGGAAGACCCGACCTTCGAGTATCACTTCGAGGCGGAGATCGGCCAGACGATCGTCTCCGGCCAGGGCTGGCTGCAGCTCCAGATCATGGCGGAGGAACTGAAGCGCCGCTTCAACGTGGACGTCGAGTTGGTGGCACCGCGCGTGTCTTACCGCGCCACCATCAACGGCCGCGGAGAATCGAAATACCGCCACAAGAAACAGACCGGCGGTGCCGGGCAGTTCGCGGAAGTGTGGATGCGCATCGAGTCGCTGCCGGCGGAAAGCGGCCTGGTTTTCACCCAGTCGCTGGTCGGCAACAATGTGGACCGCGTGTTCGTGCCGTCGGTGGAGAAAGGGGTGCAGGCCGCCTGCGCGGCGGGTCCCTATGGCGGATTCCCGGTCACCGACGTGAAGGTGGATTTCTATGATGGCAAACAACACCCGGTGGATTCCAAGGACATCGCCTTCCAGATCGCCGGCAAGGCCGCGTTCTACGAATCGTTCATGATGGCCAAACCGAAGCTGCTGGAACCGGTGATGGAGCTGCGCGTCAAGGTGCCCTCCGATGCCGTCGGTTCGGTGCTCGCCGACCTCTCGGGCCGCCGCGGCCAGATCATGGGCATGGAAACCGATGGCCGCTTCGAGGTGGTCGTCGCCAACGTGCCGCAGGCGGAGTTATATCAATACTCCAGCCAGCTCCGCGCCATCACCGCCGGCCGCGGCCGGCATCGCGAGAAATTCGTCCGCTACGAGGACGTGCCGCGCGAACTCGAACCCAGGATCATCGCCGAATACGGCCGCAAGGTGGAGGTGGAGTGAGTCAGGGCTGGTAGCGCGCCTTCGATGAGGGCGCATGCGAATGCGTGGCGAAAGGACCGCCCGGGCGGGCTCATTGATCCACACCGGGACATCCCATTCGCCTGCCCTCCCATCGAGAGGGCCCTACCTTTTTCCGAACGCCCCCGCCAGCGAGGCGAGGTCGGCGGGTGCCGCGCGGTCGGCGGTGAGGATCGCGGCCTTCTGCTTCGAAACGATGTCGGCGATGCCCTTGCGGGAGAGTTCGAGCATCGCATTCATTTCCTCGCCGCTGAAAACCGCCTCCTCGCCACTGCCCTGGAGTTCCACGAACTCGAGCGACTCGGTCATCACGACGTTGAAATCGACGGACGCGTCCTTGTCCTCCGGGTAGTTCAGGTCGAGCACCGGCTGGCCCTGATAGACCCCGGCGGAAACGGCGGCGACGAGTTTCCTGAGCGGGAAATCCTTGAGTTTGCCCTCGGCCATCAGGCGGTTGAGAGCGATGGCCACCGCCACACAGCCGCCGGTGATCGAGGCGGTGCGCGTGCCGCCGTCGGCCTGCAACACGTCGCAATCCACCCACACCGTGCGCTGGCCGATCTTTTTCAAGTCCACCACGGCGCGCAGCGAGCGGCCGATCAGGCGCTGGATTTCCGACGAGCGGCCGTCGAGCCTGCCGCGCGAGATGTCGCGCGGTTTGCGGTCGAGCGTCGAGTAGGGTAGCATCGAATACTCCGCGGTGAGCCAGCCACCCTCGACCTTCTGCGCGCGCATCCAGCGCGGCACGTCCTCCTCGATGGTGGCCGAGCAGATCACCCGGGTGTCGCCGAACGACACCAGCACCGAGCCGGTGGCGTGCGCGGCCACGTGGGGGATGAAGGAAATCGGGCGGAGTTCGTCGAGCTGGCGGCCATCGGGGCGTGACATGCGCGAAGTGAACGGAAGCCACCGCCGTGCGGCAAGCGCGGAGCCGACATTTTGCGAGCCGGGCTCCGGTCCGCTCAGCGCTCGGTCTTGAGCTTCCAGTCGTCCGTGCGGAAGAGCGATGCGGGCAGGCCTTCGCCATTCACCAGGTTGGCGCCCTCGGGATTCGAGGCCCAAGCGTAGCGGACGGCCACCGGCTTCTTCACTTCCTTGCTGGAAACCACCACCGATTCGCCGTCGATCGCCGCATCGGCCCAATGCCACTTCCGGTCCTTGCCGGCGATCTCGAAGCGCTTCAGCGGTCCGCCATCGCGGCTCTTCAGGCCCTTGGCGTGGTCGAA
Organism: Luteolibacter sp.; assembly: GCA_041686775.1. Taxonomy (GTDB): domain Bacteria; phylum Verrucomicrobiota; class Verrucomicrobiia; order Verrucomicrobiales; family Akkermansiaceae; genus Luteolibacter. Next base: position 41,860 of record JAWLDG010000005.1, read on the forward strand.
GGCGATCCGTATCCTGTCGCCTTCGATCCTCGACTCCTTGTAAAGCGGGCCGGAAATCACGATCCCGTCCTTGCCATAGTCCTTGGCCAGCGCCCAGCGGGCGAGGCGTTCACCGACATCGAGCTTGTTGGTCGGGTGGATGTTGTCGGCCATGCCGATGTCGTTGATGACCGCCATGCCGGTCTTCGGCAGCTTGAGGGTGAGGAGTTGGGCGTTCTGGAGTTCCGCCCACTCGTCCGGAACGCCGGGTTCGGTGCTGGGTTTCTTGAAATTGGCAAGTTGTACGTAATGGAACGGCAGCTGCTTTTTCCACAGCCTGCGCCAGTCGAGGATCAACTGCGGGAAGATCGTTTCGTACTGCTTGGCGCGGCCAGCATTGGATTCGCCCTGATACCAGATCGCCCCTTTCAACGCGTAACCCACCCACGGGTGGATCATGCCGTTGTAGATCGCCATCGGCTTGCCCGGGTTAAATGCCGGGTTGGAGGGCTTTTGGGGTTGGCGCGGAATCTTCTGCTTCTTCTCGGACGTTTGGTTGGCCTGCTTGATTTCCCCGGCCTTCTTTTCCCATGCCGCCAGCGCTTTTTCATAGGCGGCAAGCGCCTTCGCCTCATCGTAGCTCTTCGCCTGGGCATCGAGTTGTGCGACGAGTGCCTTGCCCTCCGGCTCGGTGATCAGTCCCTCGCGGCTGGTGAAGGCCTCGGACGGCTTGCCACCCCATGCGGTGCAGATGATGCCCACCGGGACGCCCAGTTCCCTGTGCAGCTTCAGCCCGAAATAATAACCCACCGCGGAAAACCTGCCCGCATTCGCCGGAGTGGTTTCCAACCAAGACCCGGGCACCTTGCGCTGCGGCGTCGTGGCCGTCACCTGCTTCGTCAGGAACATCCGCAGGCCCGGGTGATTTGCCGCCGGGATGTCCTGCTTCGCACGCTCCGTCTGGGTGAGCGTCCATTGCATGTTCGATTGTCCCGATGCCATCCAGACTTCGCCGACCAGGATGTCCTTGACCTCGACTCTTCCGCTCGACGTGCCGGCCACCTTCATCGACTGACCGGTCGCATTGGCTTCCATCGGTTTGAGTTCGACGCGCCAGGACCCGTCCTTGCCGACCTGGGCGGCGACCTTTTGGCCGCCGAATTCCACCGTCACGGCCTCCCCGACCTCGCCCCATCCCCAAACCGGGACGGTTTCGCCACGTTGGAAAACCCCGTGGTCACTGAACATGGTCGGCAATTCCACCGCTGTCGAAGTGACCACCATCGCTCCGCTCAGGAGCGCCATTCCCAGGCTGTTGGATATCCACATGAAGCCGCTACGACCTGCCGTCCATGCAACTTTCAAGGGCATGTGGGGCATCCGCTTCTTGCGGTGGCCATGCCAACTGCTTTGATCCCTGCGCCACAGCACCCATGACCCATCATCTCGAAACCATCGCCCGCGAAACCGGCATCCCGCTTTCCTCCGTAACCGCCACCTCCAAACTGATCGCCGAAGGCGGCACCGTGCCGTTCATTTCCCGCTACCGCAAGGAACAGACCGGCTCGCTCGACGAAGTCCAGATCACCACCATCCGCGACCGCATGCTCCAGCTCGCGGAACTCGACAGCCGCCGCTCCGCCATCCTCAAGTCGCTGGAAGAACGCAGCCTGCTCACCCCCGAGCTGAGGAAAAAAGTCGAAGCCGCGGCCACCATGAACGCGATCGAGGACGTGTTCGCGCCGTTCCGTCCGAAGCGCCAGACGCGCGCCACCAAGGCGATCGAACGCGGCCTCACGCCGCTCGCCGACTGGTTGTTGGAAAACCAGAACGCCGACCCCGCCGACGAGGCGGCGAAATTCATCGACGCGGAAAAGGAAGTCCCCACCGCGGAAGACGCGCTGGCCGGTGCGCGCGACATCATCGCCGAGCGCGTGGCTGACGACGCATCGTTGCGTGGATCTGTTAGGAAGACATACGGAGAGGAAGCCGTCGTTTCCTCCAAGGTCATGTATGGCAAGGAGGAGGAAGCCGATGCGCAGAAGTTCCGCGACTACTTCGAGTGGAGGGAACCGCTCAAATCCATCCCGTCCCACCGCATGCTCGCCATCCGTCGCGGCGAAAAGGAAGGCTTCCTGCTGATGCGGGTCGAGGTTCCGTTGGAGCGCGTCGTCCAACAAGCGCTGCCCGACTGGGTGAAATCCACCGGCGAATCCGGTAAACACGTTTCCCTCGCCGTGGAAGATGGCTGCAAGCGCCTGCTCATGCCCTCCATGGAAACCGAGGCCCGCCTTTCCGCCAAGAAACGCGCCGACGAAACCGCCATCACCGTCTTCGCCGAAAACCTGCGCGAACTTCTGCTCGCCTCGCCGCTCGGCGAGAAACGCCTGCTCGCCATCGACCCCGGCTTCCGCACCGGCTGCAAGACCGTGGTGCTCGACCGCTCGGGCAAGCTGCTCCATCACACCGTGCTCCACTGCACCGCCGGCTCCAACAGCCAGCTTTACGAAGCCGCCGTGGAACTCGCCACGCTGCTCAAGAAATACGACGTCGAGGCCATCGCCATCGGCAACGGCACCGCCTCGCGCGAAACCGAGACCTTTGTGAAAAAACTCAAAGTCACGCTGCCGATCATCGTCGTGAACGAAAGCGGTGCTTCCATTTACTCCGCAAGCGACGTCGCGCGCGAGGAATTTCCCAACGAGGACGTGACTGTCAGAGGCGCGGTTTCCATCGGCCGCCGCCTGATGGATCCGCTCGCCGAACTGGTGAAAATCGATCCCAAGTCGATCGGTGTGGGACAATACCAGCACGACGTGGACCAGCGCGCGCTCAAGACCTCGCTCGACGATACTGTCATCTCATGCGTCAACGCCGTCGGCGTGGAACTCAACACCGCCTCGAAACAACTGCTGTCTTATGTTTCCGGACTCAACTCGACGCTCGCCGAAAACATCGTCGCCTTCCGCAACGAACACGGTGCCTTCGCCTCCCGCGAGCAGTTGAAGAAAGTCCCGCGCCTCGGCGAGAAGGCCTTCGAACAGGCCGCCGGTTTCCTCCGCGTCCGCGGCGGCGCGCATCCGCTCGATTCGTCCGCCGTCCACCCGGAACGCTACGCACTCGTCGAACAAATGGCCGCCGATGTCGGCTGCAAGGTGGAGGAACTCCTCACCCACGAAGCCGCCCGCAAGAAGATCGATCTGAAACGATATGTCAGCCAGGACGTCGGCCTGCCGACTCTGCAAGATATTCTAACCGAACTGGCCAAGCCCGGCCGCGACCCGCGCAAACAGTTCGAACTGTTCTCGTTCCAGGAAGGCGTGGAAAAACCGTCCGACCTGCAACCCGGCATGAAACTCCCCGGCATCGTCACCAACGTCACCGCCTTCGGTGCATTTGTGGATGTCGGCGTCCATCAGGACGGCCTCGTCCACGTTTCCCAGCTCGCCGATCACTTCGTGCGCGACGCCTCCGAAGTCGTCAAAGTCGGCCAGAAAGTTCACGTCACGGTCATGGAAGTGGATCTCAAGCGCAACCGCATCGCGCTTTCCATGAAGTCCAACCCGGATCTCGACGGCCAGCGCCGCGCCGCCCCCGGCGACCGCGGGCCAGGCCCGTCACGCAACCGCAATTCCCGCCCCGCCGCCGCGCCCAGCAACGACTGGTTCTCGCAGGCGATGCAGAAGGCGAAGAAGAAGTGATGCCGCCTCCGGAATCCCAACGGGATTGGGCAAATCAGCCCGGGGTTGGCACAACCCCGGGAAGAAGAGCCATAACAAGAGATATGAACGCCAACGGCGTTCCGCAGGTCCGATGCCAGTATCCATACCGCACTTGCGCAACCCATTCAGGGTTGTTGTATAAATGCATCGACCTCCACCCGGGGTTGTGCCAACCCCGGGCTGCGATGCGGAATCCCGTTGGGATTCACTTCCGATGTTTTCCGGTTTTTCCTTCCGCCGCATCACTCAACATCAAGTGTCCCGGACATGATGACTGATCCCCACCCGCTCATCGAATCCGTCACTCGGCCGCTGGCAGAAAACGAGAAGCAACGGGAAGCCGCGATCGCGATTCTGGAGGAATGCCGCGTCGCGGGACATCCGGCGGAGGCGGATACCTTGGCGCGGCTGGAGGCGGTGGGAAAGCGGAGGGTTGCCGGGCTTTGGAAGATCGCCTGCTGGATTCTGGCGATCCTGGCGCTTTGCGGCGCGCTTTTCCCGATTCGCCATACGATCGACTTCGCGTGGTATTGGAGTAGCCCTTGGGACTTCGATCCCGCCCCACCGCCGCTGCCTGCGGAACTCTCGGAACAAGAACGTCTGTTGCTGGGCGATCCGTCGTTGGATGAACTTGAACAAAAACGTTGTCTTCATCTCAGCGACCCGGATAACCCCGCCTATTACGCGGAGTATGTGCTGACATGGACACAAGAGCACGACGAACTGCCACCGGACTTTCAGGAAACCGCGCAACGCATCGCGCCCGACAATGCCTATTTCCTTTACTTGGCCGCCGCATACATCGGCGGAGATTCCATCGAGAAAAAGAGATCCCGGAATTCGTCACACAAACCCAGAATGGTGGATGGCGCACACCTGCCACACCTGCCTCGCGAAGTCGAATACGACATCACCGACCACGCGGCCTACGAGAAGGCACTGAAGCGGATTGCCGAAGCAGCGGCGCTGCCGGCATTCGAGACATACACCAATAAGATGATCGCTGCGAGAAGCCCTCTTCTTCCCACCCGCATCCTGGCGGAATATTATCTGTCTCTTACGCATGCTTATGGACAGCCTAGTGGCCTGATCTCTCTGCGAAAGGTTGTGGATGTGATTTGTGCCAGAGCCGAAGAACTCTCGAAGAACGGGAACAAGGAGGAATTCATCCAACTCGCTGCGCAACGTGACGCTTTCATCACGGGACTGGCCCGCAATCCTGATATCAACCTGGTGGGTGAATTGGTGTATGCGGTAATCGCTCAGGGCACGGCGACCAACTTCCATGCCGCCGCAGATCGACTCGGTCTGAAGGACCTTGCGGAAAGATACCGCAACCAAGTGGATGCCATGCAGGAACAGAGGGATCTTGTCGCCATTCGATCCAGCAAGGACGATGGTCAGGACTTGGAAAGAAGTTCGTCAATCGCCGGCAGCCTGCGCACTGTCCGCATACAGTCGGCCTCTGCACCGCCGATCACGGAATCCGAATACCAGCCCCTGCGGATGGCCGAGCACGAATTCGTGGCCGGCCTGGGTGTTCTGACCGTGGCCAAGCTGATGCTGATTTCCGGGCTGGCCTTGTACCTGTTCCATTCCGTGATGCCGCGCCGCATCCGCATTCCGGCGCAGCGCATGGCGCGGGTGCCAGGCACGGCGGACTGGTCCTGGGCGCTGCTGTTGGGCGTGGTGTTGCCGGTCCTGCTGTTTCTGGTCATCACCCGCTTCACGCCGCTGGGTGGCAGGAGTCATGGTTTCGCGCATTTCATGTTCGCGTTTCCCGGCGTGCATCTTGTGGCCTTGTGGCTGGCCTTGCTGATCGCGCCGGTGGCGATCATGCGCCGGCGGCTTGAACGCCGGCTCGCACCGCTCGGGTTCACCCATCGCAAGGCATGGTTTTCACACGCCATGCTCGCGCTGTTGCTGGCCATCTCGCTCGCCGCCTATCCCTTGTTGGTGCGGTTCAATCCGGAGCCATGGGTGCTGGGCATCCTCGCCTTGCCCGTGGCGCTGGCAACATGCCGGCTGATCGCGCACGTCTGGCAGGGTGTGTTCGGCAAGCCGTCCGTCCGCATGGTCAAGACCGCCACCGGCATCGCCGCCCTGCCCGCTTATGCCGTAGCCATCATTTTGCTGTGCCTGACCTTGCCGATCCATCTCGCCGCGGAGCAACGCTGGCTGGCCAGGGACACGCTGTTCCGCATCGACCCCGAGGCGGCCGATCTCGGGGCGTATGAGTTCAAAGTAGCCGCGCAGAAACGCAGGGAGCTGAATGCGATCATGGGGTATTGAGACGGCGACGGAGTGGCGCTTTGAAAGCGCCATGATTCGCAGTGGCGGCTTGAAGCCGCCTGTGCGGGACATGGCTGCCATGAGGCAGCCACTCCATTTCACTTCACCGGGATGTCCTTGAACTCGTCGGGGAGTCTGGAAATCAGGTAGGCGGTGACTTCGGCGACTTGTTTCGGGCTGAGGCTGGCGCCGCCGCCGGGCTGCATTTTGGTTCCGTTGTAGCCGTCGCTTTCCGGGGGCGAGCCGCTATTGATCATCTTGAAGATGTCCAGCGGCTTGCCGCCGAATTTCCATTCGCCGTCGTTGAGTGGCAGGCCGGGCAGCGGCACGGTGTTTCCGCCGGCCACCATGGTGGCGCTGAGATCGGGGGCGTGACAGGCGGCGCAGATCTGCAGGTAGGTGGCCTCGCCGGCGGCGACGACATCGGGTTTGGTGGCCCATTCGTGGACGAGCGTCGAATCGTCGAGCGAGGCGAGGGTTTTCTCCAGTTCGGCGGCTTTCGCCTGCTGGATGGCGACGATGCGCTCGCTGACTTTTTCGTGATCGGACTTGAAGGTGTTGGTGTGATAGTAAAGCACCCAGTAGGCGACGAACCAGACGACCGCGCCGTAGAAGGTGAAGAGCCACCAGTTGGGGAGTTTCTGGTCGTATTCCTGGATGCCGTCGAATTCGTGCTCGCGGAGGATGACCTCGCCCTTTTCCTTGGCGAAATGGCCGCGTTTGGGTTCCTGGCTCATGGAGGTGTCAGTGTTGGGATTCGGAGGATGGGTCGTTGGATTCCAAGGGCATTGCGGCGAGGCGCTCGCGCTCGGATTTTTTCAGGCGCATTGCGCGGACGGTGACCACGAGAAAGATGGTGAAGAAGATGCAGAATGAGACGATGGGGACGAAATACGCCCAGCCTTCCATCAGAATGCGCTTGAACATGGTGGATCAGGGGTTGGCGGCGGAGGGTGTGGCGGGCTTGGTGGTGGAGGTGCGGCGGTAGGAGTCCGGATCCAGCGGCACCGGGCCAGGCTTCTCCTTGGTCACCTCGCGATGGGCGCCGAGCTTCTGGACGTAGGCGATGAGCGCGATGACCTGCTTTTTCTCCAGCTCCATGACCAGCGCGTCGCCCTTGAGGTCCGGCTTGCCGGGCAGTGTGACGACGTTCTTGAGTGACTCGGCGATTTCGCGGGCCTGGGCGAGGGCTTTGCCATCGACTTCGTCGCGGGTCATGGCGGGCCAAGGAACGCCGAGCTTCCGCTGCACCTTGATGCGGTTGTGGATGGACTTGATGTCGGTGTCGTTTTCGAACAGCCACGGGTAGGATGGCATGTTCGAGTTGGGGGTGATGGCGCGCGGGTTGAGGAAATGGTTGTAATGCCAGTCGTTGCCGCGGAGGCCGACGCGCATGTATTCCGCACCCGCGACGATATCGCCACCCTCGCGGGCGAGGTCCGGGCCGGTGCGCTTGGATCCCCATTGATAGGGATGGTCGAAGAGCGACTCGCCGAGGTGCGAGTAATCATCGTCCACGCCAGGGCGGCCGTAACGCATCACTTCGGGAACGAGCGTGCGGATCATCTGCGAGTGGCAGTTGTAGCATCCTTCCGAGACATAAATATCACGCCCCGCGAGTTCGAGCGGGGTGTAGAGTTCCTGCAACCGGCCCTCGATGTTCTTCTCACGGTTGACGATGAGCGAGGGGATGATCTGCACCGCGCCGCCGATGGCGACGGCGACGAAGACCAGCACGGTGAAGGGCAGGTAGTTTTCGATCAGGCGCTCGTGCCAGTTGGTCCAGCTTTCCTTGTTCGCCCTGAATGCGGTCCAGACTTTCCAACTGAGCAGGATGGATACGATGAGCGCGGCCTTGTCGGCGTGCGGCGGCAGGAAGAACCACAGGATGACGAAGGCCATCGCGAGGAAGATGTGGGCGAGCGGGTCGTTGAAGATCGATTCGCCCCAGGTCATGCCGTCCTTGCGCTTGCGCTCGATGAGGGTGACTTCCGCGCTTTCGTCGTGGGCGGTGCCGGAGCGGGCGGTTTGCCAGATGTTCCAGGCGCAGAGGACGAAGCCGAGCAGGTAGAGCGTGCCGCCGAACGAGCGCAGGATGTAGAAGACCTGGATGCTGTCGAGGGTTTCCATGAACTCGTACTTGAGCGTGGTGCCGCCCTCGTCGATTTGGCCGAGCATGAGGCCCTGCATGATGCCGGCGCACCACATTGCGACGACGTAGAGGAGGATGCCGACGGTGCCGATCCAGAAGTGGAAATTGGCCAGCGAGGTGGACCAGAGCTTGGTTTTCCACAATCGCGGGGCGAGCCAGTAGAACATGCCGGCGGCCATGAAGCCGTTCCAGCCGAGCGCGCCGGAGTGGACGTGGCCGATCGTCCAGTCGGTGTAGTGCGAGAGCGCGTTGACGGCGCGGATCGAGAGCAGCGGGCCCTCGAAGGTGGCCATGCCGTAGAAGGTGACGCCGGCGGCGAAGAACTTGATGACCGGATCGGTGCGCAGCTTGTCCCACGCGCCGCGCAGGGTGAGCAAGCCGTTGAGCATGCCGCCCCATGAGGGGGCCCACAGCATCAGCGAGAACAGCATGCCGAGCATCTGCAGCCAGCGCGGCAGGTCGGTGTTGAGCAGGTGGTGAGGTCCGGCCCAGATGTAGATGAAAACCAGCGACCAGAAGTGGATGATCGAAAGCCGGTAGGAATAAACCGGGCGGTTCGCCGCCTTCGGCAGGTAATAATACATGATGCCGAGGATCGGCGTGGTCAGGAAGAAGGCGACGGCGTTGTGGCCGTACCACCATTGCACCAGGCCGTCCTGCAGCCCGCCGAAGATCGGGTAGGAATGGGTGAGCGAGGTGGGCAGAGAGAGGTGGTTGACGATGTAGAGCATCGCCACGGTGACGATGGTGGCGATGTAGAACCAAAGCGCGACGTAGAGGCTCGGCTCGTTGCGTTTCGCCAGCGTCCAGAAGAAGTTGACGGCGAAGACCACCCAGATGACGACCACCGCGATGTTGATCGGCCAGATGAGTTCCGCGTATTCCTTGCTGCGGGTGAGGCCGGCGGGAAGCGTGATGGCGGCTGCCACGATGATGAGCTGCCAGCCCCAGAAGTGGATTTTGGAGAGCAGGTCGGAGGCCGTGCGCGCCTTGCACAGCCGCTGGGTGGAGTAATAGATGCCGGCGAACATCATGTTGCCGACGAAGGCGAAAATCACCGCGTTGGTGTGCAGCGGACGCAACCGGCCGAAGGTGAGGAACGAGACGCCCTCGGCCTGGATCGCGCCGAAGGTGATCCATTCGAGGAACTTGCCGTTCATCTGCCACCACGAGAGCTGGGTGGCGATGATGACGCCGACGAGCATTCCCACGATCCCCCAGAAGATGGAGGCGATCATGAAGTGGCGGACGGTCTTGTCGTCGTAGGTGATGGTGGAGGTCATGGATGCCGGGATGGTTGGCTGGATTTGGAAGTTTGGGGATTCTCGGGATCAAGAGGCAGCAACGAGTCGCGCTCCGGGCTGGAGCGCCTTCCGTGGCGGACCTCCATCGCGAAGCAGGCGATGAAAATGCCGGCGAGGCAGGAGGAAACCAGGATGGTGAGGGCGAGGACGGTCACGAGCGGGGCGGAGAAAATCAGTGATTCAGGGCGGCGGCTGGGCGGATCGTCTCAAAAACCACGCAAATTTCAACGGATGTCCTGAATCGATTCGCCGCGCTGGGTTTCGCAGTGGAGCCACTCCAGAAAGATGTCGCCGATGATGTGGGCGATGCATTTCTGCCCCATGAGTTCCGGGTTGAGAATCACATGGCAGGCGGAGCGGGCCTCGCAATGCGTGCCAACTCCGGCGTGGAAGGCGTTTTTCAGTCCGAGTGCGGCATCGTCCAGCCCGTGGGAGCGAAGCACGACGTGGCCCCGCTGGCCGAGCGAGCCGAGCGTTTTCGTCACATCGGAGGAACTGTCACCGGCGGCGGATGCGCCGACATCCGGCAGGCCGAGCAACTGCCGGTGGCTGGGATCGCGCGCGACTTTTTCCACCAACTCGTCGGTGGCGGGCAACCAGCGGCCATCGCCCTCGTCGTCGTATTCGTTGAGGTATTCGCTGATTTCCTGGATCAGTTTGTCGCACGGCGTGGTATCCGCGGTGTGCAGGACAATGGCGTGTGCGGAGGTGGTGCTCTCGGGGTCGAGCAGCAACCATTGGTGGAAAACGGACATCGATGTCGAAGCGGTCATGCGGCTGGGAATTTCAGCCTGAACGTGCCCGGAACGCCCTGGCCGCGCTCCGCATCCCGTCTTGAAGGATGCGCGGATTTTCCGCCTGCGCGGAGAGGACTTCCGGGTGCGGAAAACATGCTTTAACATGCGCCTGTCATGAATGCCGCCACTGATGCCACCGATGCGGAACTGCTGGGAGCCATACAGGAAAACCTGCCTTTTGTGAAGCGACCCTATGATGAACTCGGGAAACGCGCCGGCATGTCCGGAGACGAAGCGCTTGCACGAGTGAAGGCGCTGAAGGAAGCGCGGGTGATCCGCCAGATCAGCGCGATATTCGACACCCGCAGCCTCGGCTATGCCTCCAGTCTGGTCGCCGCAAAGATCGATCCGGATAAAATCGAATCCGCGGTGGAAGTCATCAACTCGAATCCCGGAGTAAGCCATAACTACCTTCGCAACCACGAATTCAACCTGTGGTACACCATCGCCGTGCCACCCACGTCCAAGCTCGGGCTCGAGGGCACCGTCAATCTGTTGCACAGATTATCCGGCGCGGAAACCACCCGCCTCCTACCCACGCTGCGCTTGTTCAAGATCGGCGTGCGCTTCGATGTCGAGGGTTCGTCGCGGCCGGACGACCAGAGCAAGCCCGCCTACACCGAGGCGAACCGCTCGGAAACCCGCCCGCTTTCCGCGAAGGAAATCGCCTTTGTGAAACTCATGCAGCGCGACCTCGCGCTCGTGCCCGAGCCGTTTGTCGCCGTGGCGGACGAACTCGGCATGAGCTTCGACGAAGCCGCGGCGATGCACGATGAATTCCTGTCAAACGGCCGGATGCGGCGTTTCGCCGCGGTGCTGCACCACCGCAAGGCCGGCTTCGGCGCCAATGCGATGGGCGTGTGGGCCGGCCCGCAGGACGATCCCGCGGCGTTGCGCAAGCTGGGCGAAACCATGGCCGGCTTCCGCGCCGTGAGTCATTGCTATCAACGGCCGAGTTATCCCGACTGGCCCTACAACCTCTTCACCATGGTCCACGGCAAGAGCGAGGAGGAATGCGAGCAAACGCTCGCCGCCATCGCCGAAGCCACCGGCATCAGCGACCGCCACGCGCTCTACTCGACCAGGGAGTTCAAGAAAGTGCGGGTGCGTTATTTCACCGACGAGGAGATCGCGTGGGAGCGGGAGCACTCGTGACATGGGCAGGAAATCAGCCTTCCCGGCGCATTTCCATTGGCCAGTCGCGCCGGGCTGTGCTCGATTCGCGCGCATCATGATCCGCAAAACCTGCATTCTTCTCGTTCTCGCTCCGTTTCTGGCCGCCACCGCCCTCGCCGACGGGGACTCCAAGCTCATCGGCCTGATGGAGGAACTCAACGACGCCTACCGGGCATTCAGCAGGACCGACGACCACGCCAAGGGTGCGGCTCTCGCCCGCGAAGCCCAGTCGGCAGTGGCCAAGGCGCTGGACGAAGTCCCCGGAATCGTCGCCAAAATGCCCGAAGGCGCGGCCCGCGACATGGCTTCGGCCTCGTATCGCCACCGGCTGGGACAACTCTACGTCCTTCTCTGCGAAGTCGAGCAGGCATTCCTGAAAGGCGACCAAGCGAAGGTGGACGAACTCGTATCCTCGCTCAAGCAGCTCAGGAAGGACGGCCACAACGAATTCATGGAAGACGAATGACCGTTCCGCCCCGGGCCGCCCGCCGGCACCCGCTGCGGAAAAACGATGAAACAAACATCGCGGCCGTGGAGTATCCGGGGCTTGTGCCCGCAGCGGCGCACGCTTCATGGCTTCCATATTCCTCTACTCCCATCGGTTGTTCGTCCTCGGCGCGGGAGCCTTGATTTACGCGACGGCGCATGCCGAACCGGCCAATTTTCAGGTGGCGGATGAAATCGCCGTGATCCTCGAAGACCGCTGCCAGACCTGCCACGAGGACGGCACGGAAAAGGGTGACCTGCGTTTGGACAATCTGGAGGAACTCCCGCTCGAGGCGCGGCTCGAAACGCTCAACCGGATGCGGGAGCAGGTGTATTTCCAACAGATGCCGCCACGAAACAAAAGGCAGCCGTCGGCGGACGAGCGCGAGGAACTGCTCGCGTGGCTGGCCGGTGAACTCCATCGCCACAAGGCATCGAAGCTGGAGGAAAAGCTCCGCTACCCGGACTACGGCAACGCGGTCGATCACGACATGTTGTTCAGCGGAGAAATCCAAGCCACCGCCTTCACCCCGGCGCGGCGCTGGCTGGTGAGCCCGCAGATTTTCCGCGAGCGCGTGCTGGATGTGTTCGGCCTGGAGGGCAGGGAGCGCAACACACCCCTGTATGGCGTGACCAATCCCTTCAACCTGCCGGAGAAGTCCGGCGTCCGTTATTATGACAACGACATCCTGAGCGGCGGGCACCTCTTGCAAATGATGTCCAACGCCCAGTGGATCTCCCAAAAACAGATCCGCCCCGCGCGGGTCAAGAACGGCGAAATCCGCGCCGACGAGTTTCCCGACATGCGCGACCGCTGGTCGCCCCGCAGCACGCCGGCCGCGTTCGAAGAGGTGATTCTCGAAAAAGACACACCGACCGATAAGCAGCTCGCCGCCGCCATCCACACCCAGTTCGGCCTGGTGCTGCGGCGCGAGCCGGATGAGGCGGAGTTAAGCAAATACCTCGATCTCACCCGCGAGGCAGTTCATTTGGGCGGCAACACCGAGGGCCTCCGCCAGATGCTCGTCGCCGTGCTGCTCGAGTCCGAGTTTCTCTATCGCCTGGAGTTCGGCGCGGGAAATCCCGACCGCCATGGCAGGAAAATGCTCTCACCCCGCGAGGGAGCCTATGCGATTTCCTACGCGCTCGGCGACCGCGGACCGGATGCCGCCTTGCTGGAAGCCGCCGCCACCGGAAAACTCAACACCCGCGAGGACTATCATCGCGAAGTCACGCGCCTGCTGAACGACAAGGAGTATTACAAGGGCTCGGTCGATCCCGCGTTCACCACCGGCAAGGTGACTTCCCATGTCACCTCCCATCCGCGCATCAACCGGTTCTTCCGCGATTTCTTCGGCTATCCGATGGCGGGCAGGATCTTCAAGGACACCGAACGCAGCGAAGGCTATTACAAGAATCCGGACCGCGGCACGCTCGGCACCCCCGGTTTCCTGGTGGACGAGGCGGACCGGATCGTGGACTGGCACCTGCAGAAGGATCGGGACGTGTTCACCAACCTGCTCACCTCTGACAAGTTTTTCGTCTATCACAACCGCAGCAACGAAGAGGGAGCGAAGATCATCAAGGAATGGCGCGAGGTGTATCAACATCTCAAACGCACCGATTGGAAAAACGATCCGGCCGGCGTCATCTCCGCAAATCTCGCGTTCATCAAGGAGCGCCCCTCAATGCGCGAGTTGGACGAAAAGCGTCCCGGTTTGCTGTTCGCCTACATGCTGTTCTTCGAGGATTACTTCGGCAAGGGCCGGGCTCCGTTCACCACGGTGCCGTGGGCGCACGGTTACACCTTCCACCACTCCACATTCTACGGCCTGCCTCCCACGCCGAGCATCTATCGCTACGGAAACTGGAGATCCAAGGAAGCCAAGGAACCCGAACCGATGGAGTTGTGGGACTATCCGACCGAGCAGCCGTTTTCGATTCCCAACCGCATGGGCATCCTCACCCATCCCGCATGGCTCATCGCGCACTCGACGAATTTCCACGCCGACCCCATCCGCCGCGGCCGCTGGGTGCGCGAGAAACTGCTGGCCGGCCGCGTGCCCGACATCCCGATCACCGTGGACGCCCAGGTTCCCGAAGATCCGCACAAGACCTTCCGCGAACGCGTCGAGATCGTCACCCAGCCCGAGTCCTGTTGGAAATGCCATTACTCGATGAACCCGCTCGGCCTGTCCTTCGAGATGTATGACGACTTCGGCCGCTACCGCATGGAGGAGTTTCTCGAAAACCCGGAAAACCTGATCAAGACCGGCAACGGCAAGACTACATTCAATCAATACAAGACCCTGCCCGTCGTCACCACCGGCAAACTCGAAGGCACCGGCGATCCGCAGCTCGACGGCGATGTCACCGATGCCATCGACATGATCGGCCGCCTGGCGAAATCCGAGCGCGTCCGCCAGTCGATCATCCGGCACGCGTTCCGCTTCTACATGGGCCGCAACGAGGTATTGTCCGACTCGAAAACGTTGATCGATGCCGACCGCGCCTACGTTCAAAGCGGCGGCAGCTTCCGAGCGGTGATCGTTTCGCTGCTCACCTCCGATTCCTTTCTCTACCGAAGAACCACACCCACCGAATCATGACCGATCGCCGCGACTTCATCCGCAACGCCTTCCTCGCACTGGGAGGCTTGTCCCTGCCCGGAGCATTGCCCCGCGTCTCCGCCTCGCAGTTCGCGCCGCGGCCCGGTGGTGTCGCGCCGATGCGCTTCATCTTCATCCACAAGGGCAACGGCCTGTATCCGTCGTTCCTCGTTCCACCGACATTCTCCAAAGAGGAAATGGAAAAGGAGAAACGCCGTGAAGCCTTCACCGTGGACCTCGCCAAACACAGCCTGCCCGACTGGATGGGTCCGCTCGAAGCGCACAAGGACAACCTCACACTGCTCCAGGGCCTGTCGGGGAAAATGTGCACCGTCGGCCACCACTCGTGGTGCTCCTCGCTCGGCGTCTTCAAGGCAAACGAACGGCTCAGCTCGATCAAGTGGGCGACCGTCGATTTCGAACTCGCGAAACTGTTCCCCTCGCCGCTCGAACACATCGAACTCGCCTGCTTCCCGACCGGAGGCGGCAATGCCCGCGGCGGACTCGACACCATCGCCATGGGCTTCTCGGCGCGCGGCGCGCAACAGCCGAACTATGCCTTCGGATCGCCGAAGATCGCCGTGGATGAAATCTTCAAGTCGGTCTCGTCCGACAAGGAAGGCAGGGTCCGCTATCAACTTGAACGCAGGCTGCTCGAATTCGTCGGCGGAAACCAGGCCGAGCTGGCGCGTCGTTTCGACGGCATCGAGCACCGCAAGATCGGCAACTACGCGCAATCCATCGAAGACATCCGCGTGCGCAACCGCAAGGTGGACGAAATGGCGGACATCGTGAAACAACACGTCCCGAAACTCGACGCCCGCTACCTCGCCGACGAAATGAGCACCTTCGACCGCCAGGCCGGCCACGTCGAGGTGCTGCTCTCCTCGCTCATCTCCGGCCTCACCAACGTCGTCGCCTTCACCATCGACGAACTCGGCCACGACTACACCGGCATCACCGGCCTCGAAGGGGAAAAAGTGAACATGCACGACGTCGGCCACGGCAAGAGCTACGGCGGCGTCGCGGCCGACGACATCCGCAAGCGCTGCGGCGAGCACCACATGACGCTGGTGAATCGCATCGTGACGCGCCTCAAGGAAGTGCCCGAAGGCACCGGCACGATGTTCGACAACACGATGTTGTTCTATTTCCCGGACGGTGGTGAAACGCACCACGCGCACGGCACCGAGTTCCCGTTCGTCGTTCTATCAGGTGCAAACTCACGCCTCAACATCGCCCGCCAATACATCCGCCTGCCGTATTGGGGCGCGGAAAACCACAAGACGCTCGGCAATTTCTACACCACCCTGCTCAACGCCTATGGCAATCCGGTCAAGCACTACGGCGCCTTCGACATGGCCCTCAAGCACGATCAGTCGGGACCGATCAGGGAAATGCTCATGCGCGGATGACCGGCGGCGGAGACGTGGTCCGGTCAGGCGACCCTGCCGCAGCCGCCGGGCATCCCGTGCCTGGTGAGCGTCCATTGCCACACTTGTAGTTCGCGCGCGCGAAACGCCCCCGCGCAGGAAAGCAGATAATATCTCCACATGCGGCGGAAACGCTCGCCCATGGCCTGCGCGAAGGACGGCCAAGCCTGCTCGAAGTTGTGGTGCCAAGCCATCAGCGTCCTGTCATAGTCGGCGCCGATGTTGTGGATGTCCTCGGCTACGAACAGGCCGTCGATGGCCGTGGCGATGTCATCCAGACATGGCAGCTCGCCGTTCGGAAATATATATTTGTCGATCCATGGATCCGTGCCGCCGCCATGCCTGTTACGGCCGATGGTGTGGAGCAGGAAAACTCCGTTGTCCGACAGGCAGCGGTGAGCCGTCCGCATGAAGGCGCGGTGGTTTCTCCTGCCGACATGCTCGAACATGCCCACGCTCGCGATCCGGTCATGGCGTCCCGCAAGATCGCGGTAGTCGCGCAATTCCACCTCCACGCGTGGGTCAGGATGGTGTCTTCCGATATATTCCGCCTGCTGCCTGGAAATGGTGACTCCGGTGCAGCGCGCGCCGTAGCGGTCGGCCGCGTGGGCCATCAACGCACCCCACCCGCAGCCGATGTCCAACAGCCGCATGCCGGGCCTCAGACACAGTTTGCGGCAGATCAGATCGAGCTTCGCGTGCTGCGCCTCCTCAAGCGTCTCCGCATTCCGCCAGTAGCCGCAACTGTAGGTCATCGAGGGCCCGAGCATCGCGCGGTGGAAATCGTTGCCCAGATCGTAGTGGACTTCGCCCACCTTCCAGGCGCGACTTTTGCTTTGTCGGTTGAACAGCCGCGCCATCAGCCACGGCACAAGCATGCGTAGCGATTTGACATGGCGGTCGAGTTGCGCGCGGAACACCCGGTGGAAGAACTCGTCGAGCTGTTCCACGTCCCAGTCGCCGTCCATGTAACTCTCGCCCAACCCCAGGCTGCCATGGCCGAGCACGCGCCGGAAAAACTCCGGACGGTGAACCCGGATGTCCCATGGCCGCGCTCCGTCGATACGGATGTCCGCCAGCGTCAGCAGATCTTCGATCACCTGCCGCGCATCCCGCCGCGTGCGGCGTGCCGCGGGATTTCGATGTCCTATGGCGATGGAACGCATGACTTGCCTCCTTATTCGAGTGCAAGCTACGCACCTCCGGCTGGCGAATCAACACGTCATTCGGAGTGAATCGGGCGTTTCCGCATGCGAAAATGCGGGCGTGCATCCGTCATGACCTCAATTCGCCACGATGTTGAGCAGCTTGCCGGGAACGAAGACGATCTTGCGAATGGTCTTGCCGTCGGTGTGCTCCTTGATCCGGGCGCTGGCGAGTGCGGCGCTCTTGGTGGTCTCCTCGTCGGCATCCTTGGCGAGCATCAGCCGGTCGCGGAGCTTGCCGTTCACCTGGATGATGAACTCGATCTCGCTGCGGACGAGCGCGGCTTCGTCGTAGGATGGCCACTGGGTTTCGCTGAGCATCGTCTTTACGCCCAGGCGTTCGGCGATCTCCTCGCTGAGATGTGGAGCGAAGGGGTTGAGTACGGTGAGGAACTGGATGAATTCCTTCAGCGGCACGACCGGTGCCTGGGTGAAGGCGTTGGTGCAGATCATCATCTGCGAGATGGCGGTGTTGAAGCTGAGTTTCTCGATGTCCTCGCCGACCTTCTTGATGGTTTCGTGCACGACGCGGAGCAGTTCCTTGTCGGTGCAGGGCACGTCCTGGATTTTCGGCGAGACCTTGAAGGTGCCATCCTGCGCTTCCTCGAATGCCACACGCCAGACGCGGGCGAGGAAACGGGAAACGCCTTCGACGCCCTTCATCTGCCAGGGTTTCACCTGTTCGAGCGGACCCATGAACATTTCATAGAGTCGCAGCGCGTCGGCGCCGTACTCTCTAACCACATCGTCGGGATTCACCACGTTGCCGCGGGACTTGGACATTTTCTGTCCGTCCTCGCCGAGGATGAGGCCCTGGTTGACGAGCTTCTGGAACGGTTCGGGCGTGGTGACGTGACCGAGATCGAAAAGCACCTTGTGCCAGAAACGGGCGTATAACAAATGAAGAACGGCATGCTCGGTGCCGCCGACATACAAGTCCACCATGCCGGGTTTGAAGTGATCAGTGATCGGTGAGCAGTGATCAGTGGAAGAAGTGCCGGTCCAATAGCCCTCGGCTTCTTTGGAGATGAACCGGCTGGTGTTGCCGGGATCGCAATAACGCAGGTAATACCAGCAGGACCCCGCCCACTGGGGCATGGTGTTGGTTTCGCGGGTGGAGCCGTCGGGGAGGTTCACCCAGTCGGTGGCCTTGGAGAGAAGGGGCTCGGGTGAACCGGAGGGTTTGTAGTCGTCGAGCGGCGGAGCGAGCAGCGGGAGGTCGCTCTCGGAAATGCCGTGGTGACGCCCGTCTTTCCAAACGATGGGAAACGGCTCGCCCCAGTAGCGCTGGCGGGAGAACAGCCAGTCGCGCAGCTTGTATTGGATGCGGCGCTTGCCTTTGCCGCTGGACTCCAGCCAGTCGATCATCTTCGCCTTGGCTTCGGCGGTGGGCAGGCCGTCGAGGAAGCCGGAGTTGATGGCGATGCCGGGATCGCAAGTAGCCATTCCGCGCACTTCGAAGTATGTTTTACCATTAATTGAAATAGTCGGATTGCTTGAGAAAGATGGATCGCCCTGTTGGTCAAAACTCGCCTCGGCAGATATCATACGGTCGATTGCGACTACTTGCCGAATCGGCAGCTTGAACTTTGTCGCAAATTCATAATCTCGCTCATCATGCGCGGGCACGGCCATGATCGCGCCGGTGCCGTAGCCCATCATCACGTAGTCGGCGATCCACACGGGGATCTGCTCGCCGTTCACCGGATTGGTGGCGTATGCGCCGGTGAAGACGCCGGACTTGTCCTTGTTGAGATCGCCACGGTCGAGGTCGGACTTAGTGGCGCAGGATTTCTGATAGGCTTCGACGGCTTCCTTTTGTTCCGCGGTGGTGATTTCCGGAACAAATGGATGTTCGGGAGCGAGCACCATGTAGGTCGCGCCGAAGAGGGTGTCGGGCCTGGTGGTGAAAACGGTGACGGTGTGGCCATCGATTTGGAACTTCACCTCCGCGCCCTCACTCCGGCCGATCCAGTTCTTCTGCAGCAGCTTGATACCTTCCGGCCAGTCGAGCGTGTCGAGTTCGTCGATCAGGCGCTGGGCGTATTTGGTGATGCGCAGCATCCACTGGCGCAGCGGGCGGCGCTCGACGGTATGTCCTTTCGATTTCCATTCCTCGACCTCCTCGTTGGCGAGAACCGTGCCGAGGTCGGGCGACCACCAGACGGGCGTGTCGGCGACGTAGGCGAGTCGGACTTCGTCGATCTGCTCGCGCGTCCAGCCTTTGCCCTCGAGTTCGGTGACAGGTCGCGCCCGGTTCGTTTCCTCGCAATAATACGAGTTATAGATTTGCAGGAAGATCCATTGCGTCCATCGAACGTATTCGGGATCGGTGGTGGCGATTTCGCGGTCCCAATCGTAGCCGAAGCCGAGCGATTTGAGCTGGCGGCGGAAGTTCTCGATGTTGGCGGCGGTGGTGATCGCCGGGTGCTGGCCGGTCTTGATGGCGTATTGTTCGGCGGGCAGGCCGAACGA
The DNA here is from genome assembly GCA_041686775.1 of Luteolibacter sp. GTDB lineage: Bacteria > Verrucomicrobiota > Verrucomicrobiia > Verrucomicrobiales > Akkermansiaceae > Luteolibacter. Next base: position 61,490 of record JAWLDG010000005.1, read on the forward strand.
GTCGTAGCCCATCGGATGGAGCACGTTGAAGCCCTGCATCCGCTTGTAGCGGCCGAGGATGTCGGTGGCGGTGTAGCCCTCCGGATGGCCGACGTGCAGGCCCGCGCCGCTGGGGTAGGGGAACATGTCGAGCACGTAGTATTTCGGCTTGGCGGGATCGAAGTCTTCGTCGCCCGGACCCGGGGTGCGGAAGGTTTTTTCAGTCTCCCAGCGAGCCTGCCATTTGGGCTCGAACTCGCGGAAGGGGAATGGCTTGCGGACGTCGGACATGGCGGTGAAAGGGCGCGGACTGTGGGAAAAAGCCCGGGAAATGAAAAGGAAAACCCCGGCGTGGCCATGGGGCAGGGTATTTTACACGTCATTTACACACCGTTGCGGCGGCGCGGTTCACACTGCGCCCGATGAGAACATTTCCCTACCTGATCGTTTTGGCGGCTTCCGCGGCATTGGCAACGGCATCCGAAGAAACCGCCGTCACTCCGCAGATCGAATCCGTCGGCTTGTTCAAAAACGGCCTCGCCGTGGTGCGCGCCTCGTTTCCCGTCAGCGGACCCGGCCGCTACCGCTGGGACAAGGTGCCGCGCGTGGTGCATGGATCGTTCTGGATGGAGAGCGACGGCATCGTCTCGGTGCTATCGACCACGCGCATGATCGAGGAAACGCCGGAAACCGAGAGTCCGACGGGGCAACTGCAACGCGATCTCGCGGGCAAACGGGTGACAGTGATCCCGAAGAACAAAGTGCTTCCCACACTGGATCAGTCGATCGCGGGAACGGTTTGGGAAATGCCCACCGCGCCTGCAGCGCGCGTGTGGGACACCGATTACAGTTCGCTCAACCCGGGTCACCACCGCGGAGCGATTGCAGCTGCTCCGGGAGTGCCCAGCACCGGGAACTTCCTGGTGCTGCTGGATCAGGCAGGAAACCGCCGCTACATCGACCAATCGAGCATCGAGACGCTGATCGTGGACGGCCCGTTCGGACCGGTGAAACGCAAGATCGAGCGGCCGGTGTTGGTCTTCGACGTGCGCGAAGCCCCAGCCGGAGGCGGCGCGGTGCGTGTGACTTATCTCACCAGGGGTCTCGCGTGGCTGCCCGCCTATCAGGTGGACATTTCCGATCCAGCGAAACTGAAAATCCGCCAGAGCGCGGTGGTGCGCAACGAGATGGACGATCTCGCCGACAGCGAACTTCATTTGATCTCAGGCTATCCGAATGTGCGTTTCGGCTCCGTCGATTCGCCATTGTGGCCGGCCACCGGATTGGCCGCGTTTTTCCAACAGGTCAACCAATCGGGCCAACAAACGGGCGGCTTGCTGGGCAATAACGTCATGTCGCAGCAAATGATCTATTCGAATTCGGCTTCCCGTGTGGAAAGCGCGCCGCTGCCGGACGTGGGCGAGTCGGGAAACATCAGCGACGACATCCATTATGAAAACATCGGCCGGCACAGCTTGAAGGCGGGCGACAGCTTGTCGCTCGACATCGCATCCGCCCAAGCCGGCTACGAGCGCGTGGTCGATTGGACGGTGGCCGATCCACGGGATCCCCGCGGGAGATATCAACGCGTCGGCGAGAACCGGTCGGAAGACAACGAACCATGGGATGCGCTGCGTTTCACAAATCCGTTCAAGTTTCCCATGACCACGGCCGCCGCGGTGGTGATGGAAGACGGGCGTTTCCGCGGGCAAAGCCTCTCGCAGTGGGTGAATCCCGGCCAAACCACTTGCCTGCGCATCACCCGGGCGTTGAGCGTGCGGGCCGAGTCGGGCGAAGTCGAAGAAGAAGGCCAGCGCGAGATCGTCTGGATCGGCGGCAACGACTATCAGCGGACGCGCGTCAAGGGCCGCCTGATCTTGCACAACTACCGCGGCAAGGAAGTCACCATGAACATCCGCTGCGGGTTCTCGGGGAAAATGTTGGAAGCCGATGGCAATCCAAAGGCCACCCTGCGCACCGAAGGAGTCAGCAGCGTCAATCCCCGCCGCGAACTGCAATGGGACATCAAAATTCCCGCCGGCGGGGAAAAGGAGCTGACCTATCGCTACGAGGTGCTGGTGGACCGGTGAGGCCATTCCGTATCTCTCGTGTTCACATCCAAGTGACCTTCACCGTCTGGCTGAGCGATGGGTACAAGCTTTCGCGCCCTGGATTTCTCCCGAGCGGGTTCTTGGAAATATTGCACCTTCCACCTTGACGGAATTTCCGCATGCGAATAAATTTTCCCCCAAATGAAACCATCAGCGCTCGGACTCAAATCCCCAAAAGTGGCCGGCACGGTCGTCAAATCCTGCATTTTCGGCCCTTCCGGAAAGCGCTCCGCCAGCCCGCCCACCGCCGCCATGCTCATCGAATCGATGAAGAAGGGGCTGCCATTGGCGGAGTTGGAATTGCTGCGGGCCAGCCTGGAACTGCCCATGGACCGGCTCGCGCCGCTGCTGGGCATCCCGAAAGCCACGCTCCACCGCCGCAAGGCAGCAGGCCGGCTGGATCCCGCCGAGTCTGACCGAGTGCTGCGCTTCGCCCGCCTGCTGGGCAAAGCCATCGAGGTTCTCGAAACCGAGGAAAACGCCCGCTCATGGCTGACCACGCCCCAATACGGTCTCGGCGGCGCGGTGCCCTTGGAATACGCCGGCACGGAAGTGGGAGCCCGCGAGGTGGAGGATCTGCTCGGGCGCATCGCCTACGGTGTCTATTCCTGATGAAACGCGCCTATCGCATCGTCCGGGAAACTTTCGCCGCCAGCGCCTTCAGCGGTGAGGGCGCGGCGTTCAGCGGCGGACGTTGGAACTCCCGCGGCATCCACATGGTTTACACTAGCGCCACCGCCTCCCTCGCCGCCTTGGAAACACTGGTCCACCTGAACCCGGCAATGCGCTTCACCTACCAGCTCTTCACCATCGAATTCGACGAAAGCTTGGTCATATCCATCCCACTCTCCGATCTCCCGCCCGAATGGCGCGAGCAGCCCCCACCGCCCACCACCCGCCAAATCGGCGATGCCTGGGTCAAGTCAGGCCGCAGCGCGGTGCTTGAAGTCCCCAGCGTCGTCGTCCCAGGCGAATCCAACTACCTGCTCAACCCTTCGCACCCGGATTTCCAATCCATCCGCATCGGCCAGTCGCAGCCGTTTCCATTCGATGCACGGCTGATATCATGAAACAGACTTGGAAGACGCTACAGCACCAAAAAATTGAACTGTGACCACGAAAGCCTTGGCCCAATGCAACGAACGCTACTTTATCAAGTCGGTTGACGATCTTCCCGACTGACCAGTCGATTTGAGGTAATCTTCAATTGAAGGAACAAGTAGCTTTGATTCCTTGGTCGAATACCCCTCTTCATTTCGTTCGCCCTTCTCACGCTCACCAGTGTCGAGCGTTGAGCACGCGCAGATAATAGGAAGACTCAGAATGAGAGTCGTGATTTTCATTTCAGGCCGGAAATCGATATTTATTCACATGCGGGCCTTGTAAACAACCGATTCTAACATCGGAATCCGAGGTGAAGCTTCTATGGCAACTCCCGGATGCGCAATTTGCGGAAGCGGATCGGCGAGCCTTCGCTTTCGAGGCAGAGGTATCCGGTGGCCGGATCGCAGCCGTTGCCGCCGGAGACCTCTTCGCCGTTCACCCAGAGGCGGACCTCACCGTTGATGGCGCGGATGTAGTAATGGTTCCACTCGCCGTGGTTCTTGACGAGGTTCTTGCGGGGAAAACTGCGGCTGCCGTTCGGCGAGAGCGGCGGAAAGGGATTCATCTTCACGCGCACGGGAAACACGTCGCCGTGACAGGTGAACCAGTCGGTGGACTTGCCCGCGGCTTTCATTTGGTCGGCGAACGCGGGATCGAGGATCTGCACTTCGATGCCGTCGGGCAGGCCGGGTTTGTCTTCGGCGGCGAGTTTTTCGACGGATGCCGGAGTGGTCCAGACGAAGACGCCGGAGTTTCCGGCGGGCTTTTCGTGCATCCATTCGACGACGAGTTCGAAGTTGCGATATTCCTTCGTGGTGCGGATCACGCTAAGCGGTTCGCCGGTGCATTCGAGCGTGCCGTTGTTCCATTTCCAGGTGTCGTCGGCGCTGTTGACCTTGGCGAAATCCGCTTCCGTCAGGTCGCGGAAACAGGGCGCGGTGTCGTCGATGAAGGCACGGGTGGATGCATCACCGGTTTTAACGAATTCCTTGAGTTTGGCGATGTAGCCATCGACGCCGCCTTCGAGTTCGCCGAGGTCGCCGGAGAGCTTGTTGCCTTCGGAATCCAGCACCCAGATCGTGGGATAACCGCCGGCGAGGTATTTTTTCCCGAGTTCGGCGTTCTGTTTCTTCAACTCGGGCGCTTGTTCCTTTTTGCGGGGAAAGTCGGCTTCCATCAGGACGAAGTGGCGCGACGCGAAGTCCGTGAATTCCTTTTTGGAAATGACTTCCTTTTCCAGCTTCTTGCACCAGCCGCACCAATCGGAGCCGGTGAGGTAGATGAAGATCGGCTTGCCTTCGTTCTTCGAGCGTTCCCTGGCGGCCTGCCAATCGGAGGTCCATCCGTCCATCGCGGCGGATGCGATGACGACTGTGGCGGACCATGCCGCGAGGATGAGAGGAAGTGGTTTTTTCATGGTGTCATCCATTCAGCACCCAGCCGTCGCGGTAGGTGCGTTTGAGCAGGGCGTTGGCTTCGGCGTGGTTGGTGACTTGGCCTTTGGTGCCGTCGTATTCGAGTGTTTCGCCGATGCGATGGGCGACCAGACCGAGCTGCATCTGCTCGGCGAGATTGCCGTGGTATTCGAAATCGCAGCAGGTGCTCTTGGACGGATCCTTGCAGGCGTCGATCCAGTTCTGGTGGAACTGGCCGATTGATGGAAGTTGCTGCTCTTTTTTACGAGGCGTGTAGTAGCTGAGATCGGCGGCCTTGCCGGACGGGATGAGCAGGCGCTGGGTGTAGTTGGCGATGATGAAGCCCTCGCTGCCCTTGAACATCACGCCGTGGCCGATCTTGTCGAGGTCGATGTAATCGCGCGGCGTGCGCGGCAGCAGGCCGCCTTGCTGCCAACTGATGCGGATCGGTCCGCGCCAACTGTTGGCGGGGTGGTCGAAGTGGCATTCGAGATCCACGGGAGTGACCTCCGGATTGTATTTCTCACCGCTGGCGCGGATGCGGACGGGCAGGGTGGCGTCGGTGGTGCTGTAAACGAGATCCATCAGATGGCTGCCCATGTCGCCGATCTGGCCGGAGCCCCAATCCCGGAACATGTTCCATTGCAGGCAATTCGACCCGGGGCGGCCGACGAAGTAATCCGGGTTGTAGGGACGGTCGGGCGATGGGCCGAGCCAGAGGTCCCAGTGCAGACCGGCGGGCGGCTTGCCGGCGGCGGGGAGGTATCCGTCGCGGCGGAGTTTGCGGTTGCCCCAGGCGACGACGCTTTCGAGATCGCCGATCGCTCCATCGAGGAGCATCTCCTTGATGCGCAAATAGTTTTCCTGCGCATGCATCTGGGTGCCGACCTGGGTGGCGAGCCTGCCTTTGCGCTTGAGCCAGTTTTCGCGCAGCACGCGGGCTTCCTCGACGCCGATGGCGTGCGGCTTTTCGCAATAGACATGCAAGCCGCGGTTGAGCGCCCAGTTGGAAATGAACGCGTGGTGGTGGTCGGCGGAGCAGATGACCACGGCGTCGAGGCCCTTGTGATCGATGCATTTGCGCCAATCGATATAGGTTTGCGCCTTGGGAAACGGTTCGAGCGCGTTCTTGAAGTGGTCCTCCACCACATCGCAGATGGCGACGACGTTGTGCTGCTTGAGCCAGCCGTAATGGGCGGTGGCGCGGCCGTAGGCGCCGATCAGCGCGATGTTGAGCCGGTTGTTGGGTCCGTTGGCGGCGCGCAGGATGCCGCCCGGAAGAATGGAGAACCCCGCTCCCGCCATGGCCGAGGTGTTGAGAAACCTGCGGCGGTTCATGGCGGGGGACGGGGTGTTGGATGGGAAGGCTGCGGGCAGGATGCCCGCGCCACGGATCAGCCGGCTTTGCCGAACACTTCCACTTCGATGTAATGGTTCATCTCGTTGGAGGTGTTGCCGTTGCTGTAGAGGCGGACGTAGCGGCCCTTGGTGCCCTTGCCATCGACCAGCAGGCCGTAGCGGGTTTCCACATAGGGCTTGTCCTTGCCTTTGCCCATCTTGGCGGAGTCGTCGTAGTCGTTGTTGAACAGGGTGACGCTGTCCTTGAACTCCGGATCGTCGGAAACCTGGATGATCACGTCGTGATAGGCGCGCTTCTGCGAGTGGAAGTGCCAGACCCAGACGCCGTAGATTTCGGCGCTTTGCTCAAGATCGATCTGCACCCACTGCAACTGGTCGAGCAGCTCGACGAAGTAACCCTCACCGGCTTCCTTGTCGCCGTCGGTGATGAGGGTGAGGTCGCCGATGATCGGTGCGTCGTCGCTGCTGGTAACGGGCTTGCCTTTGGAAAGCAGCACGGTGCCCGGGGGCACGAGCAGTTCGGGTGCCTTGGTGGGAGCGGGGACGAGGTCGGGCACCTTGATCGGCTGCGGGGTGCCTTCGATCAGCTCGGCGGGCAATTCGGTTTCGAGGACGACGGCGTCGGCACCGGTGTAACCGCCGGAGGAGTCTCCGTCGGCGGATTTGTCGCCACAGGAACTGACGGCGAGGGCGGTGATGGAACAAACGGCGGCTAGGATGGTGGTCTTGTGTTTCATACGTGGAGGTGTTGGGAGGTGAATTCGATGGGTTGCTTGCTGAGGGCGGAGGGATTGACCCAGAAAATGGGTGCCTCGCTCTCGAAGGCGTGGCGGGCGTCGCAATTGAGCGTGGCCTTGCCACGAACGGCGTCGAAGAAGTTCTCGAGATGCGGCTGGTGGGCCCGCTTGTTGAATCCGCCGGGGAGGTCGAAGGCCTCTGGTGCGGCGGATTCGTAGGAGGCCACGGCATCCGCGGAAGGCGGTGGCGGCGCGGGGACCGCCTTGCGGGAAAGGTATCCCTTTTCCACGAGATGATCCCACGAAGGCGCTCCATCCTCGCGATAGATGATCGAGGAATGGGCGATCTCCGAGATCTTGATGGAGGCCTCGGTGCCCATGAAGCTTTCATAGAAGCCCGCGCCGTAACTGGTGGTGGTGAGCACCTGATAGAACGCGCGAACCTCGCCCTGCGGGGTGTCGTAATCGAAGATGCACATCACGTTGTCGAAGTGCTCGCGGTTCTTGAAATACGAGTTTCCACCGGAGGCATAGACACGCTTGGGTGCGGTTCCGAGGAACCAGTTGAAGATGTCGATCTGGTGGGCGCCGAGGTCGGAAATCGGACCGCCGGCGAGATCGCGATAATTTCGCCAGTTGAGATATTGGTGCATGTCCCTGAAGCCGTATCGGTTCAGGACATCCTCCGGCACGATGATTCGAGCGGAGATATCCTTGCCGCCGATGTCCTCGGAAGCGCCGAGCGAGCGGTTCCACTGGGCGTTGGCATTGACGATCTGGCCGCAGATTTTCTTGCCGTGGATGAGCTGCTCCAGCGTGTAGCGATAGCGCGGATTCGAGCGGCGCTGGTGGCCGATCTGGCAGAGTTTGCCGGTGCGTTCCATGGCATGGACCATCTCGCGCGCGGCATCGATGGTGTGGGCCATCATTTTCTCGCAATAGACGTGCAGGCCGGCCTCAAGGCATTTCACCGTGTGGGGCGAGTGCCAGAAGTCGGGCGTGGCGACGATGGCCGCGTCGAGTCCCTTCTCGGTGGCCAGCATTTCATCGATGTCCTCGTAAAACTTGGTGGACTTGGCATTCGGCAGGCGGCGGGTGAGCGAGCGGAACTGGGTGATACGGTTTTTCGAGATGTCGCAGACCGCCTGGAAATTCAGGCCGGGGATGTTTTTGAGGCACTCGAAGAGAACCTCTCCCTGTTTGCCGAAGCCGACGAGGGCAAGGTTGATGGTGTCCGGGCCGCCGGCATTGGCGGCGCGGAGGATGTTGGGTGCGCCGAGCACGAGGCCGGCACCCGCTCCGGCGAGCGAGCGGCCGAGGAAATCACGGCGGCTGAGGAAGGTGGGCAGTTCTTTCATGGCGTGGCTTCTTTCTACCATTTTTTCAAGATGGCGAGGCGGTTGTATTGCGCAAGTGCGAGTGCGCCGACGATCAGGATCATGTGGGTGCCGAGCCAGGCGACGCCGGCGTCCTCGCGGATGAGGATGAGTCCCCAGGTGAGGCTGATGTAGAGCAGACCCAGCAGGAAAAGCGAGCTGCGGTAGGCGAGACCAAGCAGGATGGTCAGGCCGAGGCCCAACAGTGCGATACCGAGCAATTTGTCGTAGAGCGGCAGGCCGAAACCGGGCATGAGCGGTTCTTTTTCGAACTTGCCCATCAGTGCCTGCGGCACGCCGTGATAATTTTCCAAGGCATAGTATTTCACCGATTCGGCGGCGGTCAGGCCGTAGTCATTGGTCTCGCCATCGATTTTTATGGACTCGTCGGAACTCTTGGTGCCGGCGAATTTCTCGATACCGGTCTGCAGGGCGCGCACGCCGAGCCAGAGGCGCAGCAGCAGTGAGCCGAAAATCAGGGCCAGCTTGTTGTGGTCGGAGCAGCAGGTTTCTTCGTTGGACATGGCGTTATGGTTTGGTTGGTGGAGAGTCAGAGTTTCACGCGCGAGCCGAGGCGCGGGTGTTTGGCCACTTCATCGTTGCCGACGACCTTCTCGGCGGCGGGATCCCACTGGATCGTCTGCTTGGTGTCGATGGCGGCGAAGCCGAGTATGCCGAAGGAAACCGAGCGGTGGGAGCCTTCGGCGTGGGAGACGGGCAGCGAGCGGTCGCGCACGCAATTGATGAAGTTCTGGTGATGGCCGGGCGGCTTGGTGTCGAAGTCGGCGGGGACATTGCGCAGCAGGTCGCGCTCGGAGGCTTCGAGCTTGCCGCGATTGACGTGGATCCAGCCGTTCTCGCCGGTCACCTTGGTGCCGAAGTTCTGGCTGCGGACCTCGATGACGCTGCCGTCGGCGAAGGTGCCTTGGTAACCGTATTCGACAAAGGTGTTGAAAAACGGATGGTCGCCGCGTTTGCCGCTGCCTTCCACCTTGACCGGGCCGGTGTGGTCGAGGCCGAGCGCCCACATGGCGATGTCCACATGGTGGCCCACCCAGTCGAGGAGCTGGCCGCCGCCGAAGGTTTCGTGCCACCGCCAGTTCCACGGGTGGATCATCGGGTGGTAGGGGAAATTATCCACGACCGGACCGCAATAGGCGTCCCAATCGAGGTTTGCGGGCGCTTTGCCGATGTGTTCGGCCCATTGATCCTGCGGCATGTGGTTGCGGATGCTCATGCCGCCGGGGGTGCCGCATTCGATGCGGGTGATTTTGCCGATGGTGTCATTTTCCAGCAGCGCCTTGAAGCGGCGGAACTCGCCGCCCGAGCGTTGTTGCGAACCGGTCTGGAAGACGCGCTTGTTTTTCCTGACCGCCTCGACGAGCTGGCGGCCTTCGGCGAGACCCCAGGCGAAGGGTTTCTCGCCGTAGATGTCGAGCCCGGCATTGGCGGCCTCGATGCCGATCTGGGCATGCATGTGGTCGGGTGTGGCCACCACGACCGCATCCAGTCCGGAGTGGGCGAGCAGGTCGCGGTAATTCGGGTAGGTCTTGCAGTCTTGATTTTGATAACGGCCATCCACGGTGGATTTGGCCTTGGCGAGATTGTTGGCATCGACGTCGCAGACGGCGACGACGCGTACGCCCTTGATGCCGAGGAAATTCCTCATGTTGCCGCTGCCCATGCCGCCGCAGCCGATGATGCCGAGGGCGATTTCGTCGTTGGGCGAGGCGTTCTGCGCGCGCAGCCAAGCCATGGGGGCCAGACCGAGGGCGGCGGTTCCGGCGGCGAGGAATCCGCGGCGGTTGGTGAGAGTGCTGTGGCTGCTCATGTGCCTGAAATACGCGGTGCCCGGTCGATTCTTTTCCGGAATTTGACCGGCGGCGGCCCGGTTCGTTTCCGGGTGCGGCGGATCATTCATTCCGGGCCTGTGTTTGCAAGGCGCAAAAACGCCCCTTTCCACTTGCCCGGCCGGTGGAGCGGGGCTATCGGCGCAACCATGAAACGCATGCTCGCGATCGTTCTCACACTGCTCCCGGCTCTGGGCGCGTGCCGCCGGGACGACGAGGTCGAAGTCACCGAAACCCGCCCGCTCACCACCCGCGATCAAGCGGTGAAGCTGCACGCATCCAGCGACGAGCGCTTTCGCGACGCGAAGCCCGCGCCGGTGCGCGGCGAGACTCCGGACGGCTGGCTGCAGCGGCCGGGAACCCAGTTCCGCCTGCTCAACTACCGCTTCGGTGAGAGCGGGCTCGGCGAGGTGTGGGTCACCGTTTCCGCCGGTTCGGTGATGGAAAACGTGAACCGTTGGCTGGCCCAGTTCAATACCGCGCCGCTCGATGCCGAAGGTTTCGCAAAACTCCGCGAGGTGCCCATCGCCGGCGGCAGCGGCGTGTGGGTGGAGGCCGAGGGCGATTACGCGCCCGGCATGGGAGCGCCGCCGAAGCCCGGCTACGCGCTGGCCGGGGTGGTCGCGCTGCTTGGCGGCGACATCGTCACCGTCAAGATGGTGGGACCGAAGGCCGAAGTGCTTGCCGAGCGCGAGGTGCTGGAAACCTTTGCAAAAAACCTGAAGCTCGCCGATTGATCCGCGCCCCGCGCGACGTTGCTTCACCCGCCACATGGAATCCACCACCGCAGGCACCGCCACCAATCGCCCCCGCAGCCTCGCCGGGAGGATTTTCGACGTCCTTTCGGGCTTCGGCCTGGCGACCATCCTGTTGTTGCTGATGGGGCTTCTGACGTGGTTTGCCACGCTTGAGCAGGTCGAGGTGGGTCTCTACCTGACACTGAAGAAATATTTCCACTGGCAGTCGTTTTTCCTGCTGCCGGAGATCAAAGGCAAGATCGTCCCGCTGCCGCTGCCCGGCGGCTACTGGGTGGGCGCGCTGCTGTTGGTGAACCTCACGCTCGGCGGCGTGATCCGCATCCGCAAGGGCTGGAAGCACGCCGGCAACCTGATCGCCCACGCCGGCATCATCTTCATGCTCGTCGCTGGCGGCGTGGCCCACCATTTCTCCGAGCGCGGCAACATGGCGCTGCCCGAAGGCCAGACCAGCAACACCGCCGAGGACTACTTCGAATACGTCGTCGAGGTCGCCGAAATCACCGACGGCAACCCCCGCGACATCCACGTCATCCGCGGGAAATATCTCACCGACCTCACAGCCGGCCACAATCGCCAGTTCCGCCTGCCCGCCATGCCCTTCGATCTGGAAATCGGCGGCTACCTGCGCAACGCGCTGCCCGTCGCCATCACCGAGCGCGCCCCCGCGTCCGGCGAACTCGTCACCGACGGCTACTACCTGATGAGCCGCCCGGACGAGGTCAACGACCGAGGCGAACCCTCGCTCGAAGCCAACACCGCCGCCTGCTATGCCCGCATCGTGGACCGCGACGGCGCGAAATCCACCCCCTTCATCCTCGCCGGCGCGAGTTTCCACCCGTTCACCGTCGAGCGCGACGGCCGTGTTTTCACCGTGGACATGCGCAAGCGCCTTTGGCCGATGCCGTTCACCGTGAAGCTCGACGAATTCACCGCCGATTTCCATCCCGGCACCAACCGCCCGGCGAAGTTCATCAGCAAGATCACCCGCATCGAAAACGACAGCGAGGCCAAGGTGACCATCCAGATGAACGAGCCGATGCGCTACGAGGGACTCACGTTTTTCCAAGCCAGCTACGGCTCGCAGCCGTCCGGTTCCGGCCAGATGTTCTCGGTCTTCGAAATCGTCCGCAACCCCGCCGACAAGTGGCCGGAATACAGCCTCTACGTCGTCACCTTCGGCATGCTCGTCACGTTTCTAACCAAATTCGGCACCTATCTCGCCGCCGGATCCCGCCGGAAAAAACCATGACCGCCACCCGCCCATCGATCGGACGCTGGATCGCCGCAGTGCTCGCCGCCGCCGGTCTCGCCACCGTGTTCTATCAACTCGTGATGGACAACATGCCCAAGGGCGAGGTCCGCGAGGTGGAAAACTACACGCCATGGTCCGCCGAGACCCTGCGCACCGCCGCGCCCGTGCCGATCCAGGACGGCGGCCGCATCAAGCCGCTCTCCACCTACGCCGGCTTCACCATGCTCCAGCTGCACGGCGCGCGCTCGATGAAGATTTCCGACGGCAACGGCAACGAATACAAGCTCAAGCCCACCGGGTGGCTGCTCGATCTCCTGTTCCGCCCGCAGCTCGCCGTCCACCAGCCGACCTTCCGCATCGACAACTCCGCCGCCGTCGAGGCCATCGGCCTGAAACCCCGCGGCAAGCGCGACCGCTACAGCTACGCCGACATCTCGCCAGGCCGCGAAAAACTCGGCGAGCTGGCGCAAACCTACTCCGCCATCGATTCCAAGGAGCGCGACCCGATGCAGGCCCAGGTGCTCGACCTCGCCTCGAACCTCCGCACCTACGAAGGGCTGCTCGGCTGGTTCAGCTTCGCCCGCAATGGCGTGATCCTCATCGGCTCCGGCGAAAACGGCGCGCCCGACAAACGCGCCGAAATCAGCAGCCTCATGATGGTGGCGGGCACCCTCCAAGAGCAGCTCGAAGAAGCCCGCGCCGCCAACCGCGGCATCCCCGAGGGCCTGCAGAATCTGCTCCAGCAGGTGCTCGACTCCGCCAATTTCGCCAAAAACGAACTCTTCATCCTGCCGCCGGCCGATCGCTCGCAAAGCCAGTGGAAAAGCGCCGGCAACGTCATCATGGAAACCATGCAGGGCGGGACCGGAAACCCGGAAACCTACATCGGCGACATCCAATTGCTCGAAACCACCGCCCGCTCCGTGGCCGAGGGCGAGAAACCGTTCCGCGAAAACCTCGCCAAACTCCGCGACCGCCTCGCCAGCCGCGCCGCCGACCGCGGCGAGGGCAAAAGCGTGCCGCTCGAAGTCGCTTATTACCAACGCAACTGGTTCCTGCACGCACTGGTGTTTTTCCTCATCGGCACCCTCACCACCATGGCGATGTGGACCTTCGGCGACAACCGCGCCGGCCGCATCAGCGCTTGGGCCACCCTTGCCGCCACCAGCGCCGGGCTCATTTACTGCCTCATCGCCATCACCAAACGCTGCATCATCATGCAGCGCCCGCCGGTGGGAAACCTCTACGACACCATCATCTTCATCGGCACCACGGTGGTGCTGCTCGCGCTCATCACCGAGTGGCTCACCCGCCGCCGCTTCGCGCTTGGCGTCGCCCCCATCCTCGGCACCGCCCTCATCGTGCTCGCCCGCCGCTTCGAACTCGGCGACGGCTCCGACCACATGGATCCGCTCGTCGCCGTGCTCGATTCCAATTTCTGGCTCACCACCCACGTCATCACCATCACGCTGGGCTACTCCGCCGGGCTGCTTGCCGCCTTTCTCTCCACCGCCTACGTCCTGCTCCGCGGCCTTGCGCTCGACGGCGGCGACAAGGACCTGCGCCGCTCGTTCACCCGCGCCGCATACGGGATGATCTGCGTCACCCTGTTCCTATCGCTGGTCGGCACCGTGCTCGGCGGCATCTGGGCGAACTACTCGTGGGGCCGCTTCTGGGGCTGGGATCCCAAGGAAAACGGCGCGCTCATGATCGTCATCTGGACGCTCGCCATCCTCCACGCGCGCCTCGGCGGCTACATCCGCGAGTGGGGCCTCCACCTCGCCTCCATCTTCACCGCCGTCATCGTCACCTTCTCGTGGTGGCACGTGAACTTCCTCGGCGTGGGCCTCCACAACTACGGCTTCACCGCCGGAAAAAACACCATCTGGGCCTTCTACGCCTGCATGGCCGCGATCCTCGCCGCCGGGTTCATTGCCATGGCCGTGGAAAAAGGCCGCCGCACTCAGGAAGCCCAAGGCTGAGCAACGGATCGCAGCGCCTGAGTTCATCTTCAGCATGCCCTTGCCGTGGCGGAGTAGAAGATCGCCTTGACTCAGGCGCTTGCGGAAAAAATCCGCAACCTATCCGCGCACTTGCCGTCACCCTGCCGTGCGATTGGCCCGTTTTTTGCTTCTCATCAACCGGTGTCGAATCCGACACATTAGTGAGGATGCGCGGGCTTGCGATTCATGCCACGTTCCGCGCGTCCCAATCGTTCCCTCCCACGCCATGAAATCCCATCCCATCCCATACGTCCGCCGTCTCCTGACCTCTCTTGCCGTAATCGGCTTGTCGCTTCCTGCGATCGCGCAGGATGAACTGCTGAACGAAACCCTCCGCGATGGGGCATTGCCCAGCGGGTGGTCTCAAACCGATGTTACATTTTCGACAGCTGCTGGCGGCTATGCGAATTTAACCACTATAGCCGCCACGCTCACATCTCCTTCGGTGGACGCATCCGCTTACACCAGTGTGACCGTCAATTTCGCCGTCGCGAAATTCGGCACGGGGGGCGACGGTCCCATCACCTTGGAATACTCGACCAACGGTGGTGTGGACTGGCAAAACGCCGGCGATTCTCCCACTCCGACGGGTTCGACCTATCTCAACGCATCGATCAATATCGAGAGCCTCAGCGCGGATTTCCTGGTCCGATTCAACCGTGCAAGCAGCGCGTCCCAGAAACGCCTGCGCGATGTGGTGGTGGTGGGCAACTCGGTGGACACCACCGACCCCGTCATTGTCTCCCTCAATCCCGGAAACGGTTTCCCCGCCGCACTCACCAATACCGCGCTGGTCATCAACTTCGACGAACCCGTCATCGCCGGGACCAGCGGTGCGCTCACCGTCCGCAAGACCAGTGACAACTCCATAGTGGAAACCGTCACCCTGCCGAGCGCCCAAGTCAGCAGCTCCGGTGCCGCGGGTGTGGTGAAACTCACCGCCACTCTCGATGCGGGCACATCCTATTATGTGGACATGGACGCCGGTTTCTTTACCGATGCCTCTAGCAATCCGGCCCCGGCGATTTCCGGAACCACGGAATGGTCCTTCACCACCCGCACCGCTCCCGCGGTGCTCATCAGCCAGTATTATGAAGGTGCCGGATCCGACCGTTACATCGAACTGAAAAACCTCACCGGCAGTCCGCTCCCGCTGGATGGCTACTCGGTGACTGCATGGAGCGGCACCGACCCTGCTGGACGGGAAGGCTGGAAAACCGGCACGGAATCCACCACCCGCATCACCGACCTAACCGGTCAGACGATCCCGGCCAACGGCTCCTTCCTGATCGCGGAAATCGGCGCGACCGCCCCCGCCTACGCGGCCGCCAACAACGACCTGCTCGACGATGGCGGCTGCACCGCCATCAATGGTGACGACAGCGTGGTGCTCTACTTCAGCGGCGTGGATCCGCTCGGTTTCACCCTCGCCGAAGTGGTGGACGCCGTCTCCTTCGTCGGCAACGACGGTGCGGACATTTCCTTCTACCGCCTCACTGACGGCCCGGGCTTCGATTTCGCCCCGGGTTCCTCGATCCTCGATTATTCCACCGTCTGGGCCACCAAAACGAACGCCGAGGTCGATGCCGCCGCCGACACCGACGAATGGTATCTGAATGCCTCGCAACCGATCGAAACCCTGACCCTCTCGCTCTCGCCGTCCTCGGTTCCGGAAAGCGCCGGTCCCGCCGCGTCCGAGGCCACCGTCACCCGCAGCGGTTCCACCAGCGGCGCGGTGTTTGTGAACGTCGCAAGCAGCAACCCGTCCGCCGCGGTCGATGAGGGCTTCGCCGGCTTCGTGGAAATCCCGGACGGCCAAGCCAGTGCCACCTTCAACATCGATGTCTTCGACAACCCATGGCTCTTCGGCGACACCACCGTTGCCTTCACCGTCAGCGCCACCGGTTATCTTCCGGACAGCGCCGATTTGACGCTCACCGACGATCCCGGAGATGCTCCCTTCCCGGTGGTCATCAACGAGGTGGATGCGGACCAGGAAAGCACCGACTCGAACGAATTCGTGGAATTGCACAACTCATCCGGCTCGGAAGTGTCCCTGGATGGATTGGTCCTGGTGTTTTTCAACGGTGGTCAAACCAATGATCCTTCCTACTCGACCATCGATCTAACCGGTTTCAGCATCCCCGCCAACGGGTTCTTTGTGATCGGCAGTGCGACGGTTCCGAATGTGAACCTCACCGCCTGGACGACCAACGGCATTCAGAACGGCCCGGACGGCATCGGGCTCTATCTGGGAAGTGCCGCGGATTTCCCCAACGGCACCTCACCGGTGGGCGCTCCCGGCGTATTGATCGATGCGCTGGTTTACAATGTCGGAGCCACCGTCGATGCCGATTTGGTCAACGCCCTCACCCCCGGCCAGCCGCAGGTGAACGAAAACGAAAACAGCAGCTCCTTCACCCAATCCATGTCCCGCGTGCCCGACGGCGGCGCGGCCTTCGACACCTCGCTCTACGTCGCCCAGACGCCCACCCCCGGTGCCACCAATGTTCTGCCCGACGACGACTTCGCCGCGTGGATCGGCGGTTTCGAGGTCGGCCTGCTCACCGGTTTTAACGACGACTTCGACAATGACGGCTTGGCCAACGCCTTGGAAAACATCCTCGGCAGCGATCCGTCGGCGGCCAATCAGGGAATCAGCCTGGTTTCCGCCAGCGGTGGCGATCTCGTTTTCCAACACACGCTCAATGCCACGCCCGCCAGCGATCTGGACGCCAGCTACGAATGGTCCACCGACCTCGCGACCTGGTATGACGATGGAGCAAGTGACGGTGGCACCACGGTCAGCTTCGGCGCGCCGGTCGAGATCGCACCCGGCCCGCCGGCACTGGTGGAGGTCATCGCCACCGTGAGCGGCACCCCGCCAGGAAAAGTCTTCGCCCGGCTCAAGGTGACGCAAGTGCCCTGAGCTTCCGCCTCACTTCTCCGTCAAAAACGACTTCCGGCACAGCTCGGCATATTTCCCACCACGGGCGAGCAGCTCGTGGTGGGTGCCCTGCTCGATCACCTCGCCATGCTCCAGCACGTAGATGCGGTCGGCATTCTGGATGGTCGAGAGCCGGTGGGCGATGACGAAGGCGGTACGGTTTTCCATCAGGTGGTCGAGCGCGTCCTGGATCTGGCGCTCGGTCTCGGAGTCCACCGACGCGGTCGCCTCGTCGAGCAGCAGGATCGGCGCGTTCTTGAGCAGCGCGCGGGCGATCGAGAGGCGTTGTTTCTCGCCGCCGGAGAGTTTCACTCCGCGTTCGCCGACGTTGGTGTCGAGCCTCTCGGGCAGCTCGCGCACGAAGTGATCCGCATGGGCGGCGGTGAGCGCGGTCCAAAGCTCGGCATCGGCCGCGCCGCGCTTCGCCAGCAGCAGGTTTTCCCGCACCGTGCCATTGAAGAGAAACGGCTCCTGCGTCACGTAGGACAGCCGGTCGCGCAGCGATGACTTGGCCAGCGTGTCGATCGGAATGTCGTCGATGGTGATGCGGCCGGAAGTCGTTTCGTAAAACCGCGCCAGCAGCGAGAGCACGGTTGTCTTGCCCGCGCCGGTGGAGCCCACCAGCGCGATGGTCCGCCCTGCCGGCGCGTCGATGTTCACGCCGCGCAGCGTCGGCTGGTCCTGATAGGAAAACGTGACGTTCTCGAAGCGCACGTGGCCGCGGATGGTTTCCGGCAGGCGTTTCCCCTCGCTCGCATTGGCCTCCTCGGTGGCATCGAGAATGTCGAACACCCGGTCGGCCGCCGCGCGGCCGGACAGCAGCATCTGGTTGAGCGAATTGAGGCGGTCGATCGGCTCGTAAAACAGGCTCAGAAACAGCAGGAACTTGGTGAATTCACCCAGCGTGAGATCGCCCTGCATCACCGCTCCGCCACCGAAGGCCAGCACCAGCACGTAGCCGGTCATCCGCAGAAACGACATGCCCGGAGAGTAAACCGCCCACCATTTCATCATCCGCAGCGTGGCCAGCCGCAGGCGGTCGGAAAAATGGTTGAAGCGTCCGTGCTCCTCGGTTTCCGCCGCGTAGGCCTTGATTTGCCGCATGCCCGAGATGTTGTCGTGCAGCAGCGCGTTGAGGTCGGACGCCGCGTCGCGCTGGTTCCTGTAACGGTCCCGCCCCCTGGTGGAATAAATCCACGCACCCAGCGCCAGGAACGGCACCGGCAGCGTCGCCCACGCCGCCACCGTCGGATTCAGGAAAAACAGGAATATCCCGATCCCCACCACCTGCAGCGCCGCGATCAACCCCTGCTCGACGCCGTCGATGAGCACACGCTCCATGTTCGTCACGTCCTCGACCACCCGCGTCATGATGTCCCCCGTCCGGCGCGTGTCGAACCACCGCAGCGGCAGCCGCTGGATCTTCGAATAAAGGTCCGAGCGGATGTCGAAGATCACCTTCTGCTCGAAGCCGTTGTTGATGAAAATCCGCAGCGAATTCAGCCCGTCCTTGATCAGGAATCCCCCAAGCGCGATCCCGATCCACAGTGGAAATTCACCGTGCCGCTCCGGATCCGGTATGATGTGGTCGATCACGTGCCCGGTCGCATTCGGGAAAACGAACACCGCCAGCGTCATGCCCAACGCACAAAAAAGCTGCGCCGCCGCCATTCCCGGATAGTGGCGCAGATAGGAAAAAACTCGGAGAATCGACTTCATGGGCTGGATGGCGTTGGTGGCGGCCGCCACCCCGCCGTGCGGGGCGGACCGAAAGTCCCCGAAATTTGGGGTTGCGGTGCCGCGGGGGGACTACCTAGTGTCCGCTCACACGTTGTTCAACGCTCACTTTTCCCCAAAAAACCATGTCCAATACGCTCGGAATCCTCACCGCCATCGTACTCGCGTTGTCCGCCTTCTTCGCCTACAAAAACAAAGCCGCCTACGAAGACCGGATCGCCCAGACCCAGGACGAGAAAACCAAACTCGCACGCAGCACCGACCGCTTCAACACGGCGGTGGACAATGTGAACGCCACTTCCAAGACGCTCGAGGAAACCATCGCCGAAACCGCGCGCCTCGAGGAAGAGACCGATACCCGCAAGAACGCCAACCAGGACCTCGGCCTGCAAGTGGAAACCAAGACCCGGGAGGTCAACTCCAACAAGGAGAAGCTCGGCCAAGTCCGCGAAATGGCCTCGCGCATCACCGACCAGAAAGAACTCGCCGCACAGCTCCGCCAGTTCCGCGCCGAATACGAGGAACTCGGACAGTCCATCACCGCCGCCGAAGGCCGCCTCGCCAACCTCACCGCCTCCAACAACGACGCCGAAACCCGGGCCGATAGCATCCGCACCCGCCTCGACACCTTCACCGCCGGCCGCTCGCTGCCCACGCTCGACACCCGCATCCGCTCGATCTACCCAACCTGGGGCTTCGTCACCCTCGCCGCCGGCAACAACAGCGGCGTCGTCGCCAATTCCACCCTCAACGTCATGCGTGGCGGTGAAGTCATCGGCAAACTGCTCGTCACCGCCGTCGAGAGCGGCTCCGCTTCCGCCAGCATCGTTCCCGACTCGCTCCCCGAAGACACCGCCCTGATGGTCGGCGACCGCGTGGTTGCCGCCTCTGCGGACCAATAAATCCCTGAACCGCCAATACCGGTCACCACCCGAATCCAGATCTCCGCACAAATCCCATGAAAGCCATTGTTTACGCCGTCGCGCTCGTCTTCTTCGGAGCCGCTATCTACTTCACTCTCGAGCACAACCGGAAATTCACCGAACTCGAACAGGTGCGCCTCAAAACCAAGGCGGACAACCGCACCGTCACCGCCAATGCCGAAGCCAAGGAAGCCGAACTCCGCAAACTCGAAGAGGAACTCGCCGACGCCCAACAGAAACGCGAAGTCGCCAGTACCGCGCTCGAAATCGCCAGTTCCGAAGGTGCCAAGCTCGAGCGCGATGTCTCCAGTCTCGACGACACCATCCGCTCCCAGGAAGCCGAGCTGGAGCAGATCAACACCGAACTCGCCGGCATGAACCAGATTCTCGAACAACTCGGTGAAGGCATCACATTCGACAACCTTCCGGACAAGGTCCAACAGATCAAAGACGACCGTGAAGCCCGCGAAGACCGGCTCGATGAACTCGAAACCCTCGTCGATGGCGCGGAAAACTCGCTCGCCGCCAAGCGCGACGAGATCGACCGCCTCACCCGCCGCGAAACCCAGCGCAACGCCCGCATCAGCCGCAATTCGATGGAAGCCGTCGTCAGCGCCGTCAATCAGGACTGGGGATTCCTCGTCATCGGTGCCGGCTCCAATTCCGGTTTCACCCCGCAGACCCGCATGCTCGTCACGCGCGACGGCCGTCTGATCGGCCGGGTCACTCCCGTCGCCATCGAGCCCACCCAGACGATCGCCGAGATCGATTTCGACAGCCTGCCGGTCGGTGCGCGCATCCAGCCCGGCGACCGTGTGGTGCTCGCCAAACCAACCGCCAACTGACGCGCTCCGTGATGATCCGCTCCCACGCAATCCTGCTCGCTGCGGTTTTTCTCCCCGCCGTTTTCCTCACTTCTTGCGCCAACGAAGCGGAGAAAAAACCGGTGGGGCCCACTACGGAAACCAGCCGCATCCCCTGGAACCAGCCGGTGCCCGGCCAAGGCCAGGGCCAGTTCGGGATGATGCCGCAGAACCAGTACCGCCGCTGAACGGAGGTGGCTCCATCCGGGGGCCATGGATGTGGCAAAGGCGGCTCCAGCCGCCTTTTTCATTTATGGAGCCGGCTTCTCCTCCGGTTTCTCCCCGGCGGGCACGAAGACCAGCCCCGTGCCGTTGATGCAGTAGCGCTTGTCCGTTGGCGTGTCGAATCCCTCGCCCTCGAACACGTGACCGAGGTGGCCGTCGCACTTCGCGCAAACCACCTCCACCCGCCGCATCCCGAGGCTGATATCCAACTTCGTCTTCACGTTTTCCGCCTTCGCCGGATCGTAAAACGACGGCCAACCGCATCCGCTGTCGAACTTTTCCTTGGAGGAAAACAACAAGGCCCCGCAACCCGCGCAGTGATAGCTGCCAGCACCCTGTTTTTTGAATTCCTTGTAAACCGCCCCATTCGGCCGCTCGGTGCCCGCCTCACGCAGGATCCGGTATTGCTCCGGCGTCAGCTCCTCGCGCCACTCGGCATCCGTCTTCACCACTTTTTCCCCAGGGTCCGCAGGTGCTTTGTCACTCGTTTCCATGGCGGCTTTCTTCTCCTCCGCGCCCAGGCACGCCGCAAGCAGGAATGTCAGCGGAATCGTCGTCAGCAATCGGCATTTCATAAGTGGATGGGAAACTTCAGCCGCAACATCCACCGCCATCTCCGCCGATCAACCGGAAATCCTTCCCTCGTCATCGAGCCACCCATGGCGGCGGCCCATGCAGGTTGTCAGACTTTCCCTGTTTTTCTGACGCAGCCCGCACAGACCGGTGCTACAGACCCGACTCCGGGCACCGCAACAAATCCCTTGGCAGGGTGCATCATCGCTCTAGTGTCCCGGGCGTTGAGCTTTTCGCGCACCATACTGGCCCTCAGCCTGGCTTGCCCGCTGCTTGTCGGCTGCAAGCGCGAGACCATGGTCGAGCGCGCCAACCGCGAGGGCATCCTGCTGGTCGGAAATTCCGCCGAGCCGCGCGCGCTCGACCTCCAGATCGTCACCGGCGTGCCGGAAAACAAAATCATCTCCGCGTTGTTCGAGGGGCTCGTCGGCGATCACCCGGGCGATGACGAGGCAATGGTTCCCGGCGTGGCCACGCATTGGGAACACAACGAGGACATGACCGAGTGGACGTTCCACCTGCGGCCCGAGGCCAGGTGGTCGGACGGCGCGCCGCTCACCGCGGAGGATTTCATCTTTTCCTACCACCGCATGCTCCACCCGGAGCTGGCGGCGGCCTACGCGCCGATGCTGCATTCCATCCGCAATGCGGAGGCCTACAACCGCGACGAGCGCGGCCACATCCTTTGCGGGCTCGATGAAGATTTCCCGACGCCGTGGGAAACATTGCGCAAGGCGAATTTCCAAGGCGACGAATCGATCGACGCCGAAGAGCTGGCAAACCGCGGGTTCGCTTCGCTGGGCAAGGACGAGCTCCGCCGCCTGCTGGCATCGAAAGGCCTCGACCGCCTCGATGCCGCGCAGCTCCACGCCATCCGTGATGACTCCACGATCTTCGAGTGGCCGGAGGAGATTCCGCAGGCAACGCGCGAGCTTGTCATCGAACGCCTGCTCGCCCACGCCGAGGCCGGCGCGCCGGACCTGTTCGACAAGGCCAAGATCGGCCTGCACGCGCCGGACCCGAACACGCTGACGGTCACCTTGCGCGAGCCGGTGCCTTATCTGCCGTCGAAGTCCCGCCACAGCACCTGGTTTCCCGTGCCGAAACATGTCATCCTGAAACACGGAAAAATGACCGACCGCTTCACCAAGTGGGCCACCGTCGGAAATCTGGTCGGCAACGGGCCGTTCCAACTGCACGAGTGGCGCTACAACCATTACATCGAAGTGCGGCGCAATCCGTATTACTGGGACGCGGATAACGTGGGCCTCAACGGCATCCGGTTTTTCCCCATCGAAAACCCCTACACCGAGACCCGCTCGTTTCTCGCCGGGCAGCTCCACACCACCTACAGCCTGCCACCCGATCTGTTGGAAAAAACCCGGCGCGAATACCCCCAATACCTCCGCACCGAACCCTACGTCGGCACGACCTTCGTGCGCCTCAACACCACCCGCCCGGGCCTCGGCGATCCGCGGGTGCGCCGCGCGCTCGCACTCGCCATCCATCGTGAGGAACTCTGCAAGTATATCTACGAAGGATTCACTCCGGCGGAAACCTTCACTCCGCGAATGGGCGATTACCGCCCGCCCGCGGTGCTGCGCTACAATCTTGAGGAAGCCAGGGCGCTGCTCGCCGAGGCCGGTTATCCGAACGGCGAGGGACTGCCCACCTACGCCCTGCTCACCTCACGGCTCACCCCCGGCGTCGATGCCATGCAGGCAACCTTCCGCAATCTCGGCATCCGTCTCACCGTCGAGCAGAAGGACTGGGGATCCTACATCGCCGCCCAGCAAAGCCTCAACTTCGACATCGCCATGGCCGGATGGATCGGCGACTACCTCGACCCCACCACATTCCTCGACATGTGGACGCGCGGCAACGGCAACAACAACACCGGCTGGGACAGTCCGGAATACGAAGCCCTGCTGCGCAAGGCCGCGCGCCAACCCGATCCGCAGGCCCGCCTCGACATCCTCGCCCGGGCCGAAGGCAAGTTGATGGGGGAAATGCCGATCCTCCCCGTCGCCTGGTATTCGCGCCTCTACCTCCACCGCCCCGAAGTCCAGGGCTGGCACCCGCTCGTGCTCGACAACCATCCATGGAAAAACGTGAGCCTGGAACCACAGTCTGTTAGATAACATGTGGAGGGAAGCCGCCAACCGACTCTTGCAGGGACTGCTGGTGCTCTTCGTGCTGGGCACACTGACGTTTTTCCTCGTCCACGCGCTGCCCTACGGCCCCTTCCAGGATGAGAAGGCGGTGCCGGACCACGTCCGCGAGCGTTTGGAAAAACTCCACGGCTACGACAAGCCGCTGCTCACCCAGTATTGGCTGCGCCTCAACAACATCGTGCGCGGCGACCTTGGCACCAGCATCAAGGTGATGGAGGGCCGCGAGGTCAGTGACATCCTCACCCAGGCATTTCCCGTTTCGCTCAAGCTCGGCCTGTTCGCGATGCTCATCGCCATGGCCATCGGCATCCCGGCCGGGGTGCTGGCCGCGATCCGCAAGAACCACGTGCTCGATTATCTCATCATGGCCGTGGCGCTGCTCGGCATCTGTCTGCCGAATTTTGTCATCGGCCCCTTGTTGGCCGAATTTTTCGGCCGCTATCTCGGCTGGTTTCCCGCCTCCGGCTGGGACTCGCGCGATCCGACGGCCATGTTCCTGCCGGCGGTCACGCTCGGGCTGGTGAGTGCGGCCTACCTTTCACGGCTCACCCGTGCCGGCATGCTGGAGGTGCTCAACCAGGATTTCATCCGCACCGCCCGCGCCAAGGGGCAGAAAGGCTCGGTCATCATCGTCCGCCACGCGCTGCGCGGCGGGCTCATCCCGTCCATCGCCTACCTCGGCCCCGCATTCGCCGGCACCATCAGTGGCTCGGTGGTGGTGGAATCGATTTTCCAAATCCCCGGCATCGGCCGGCTGTTCATCAAGGCCATCGAGACCGGCGACGAAACCCTGATCATGGGGCCGGTCCTGCTCTACGGCAGCCTGATCGTCATCGCCAACTTCCTCGCCGACCTCCTCCAGCTTTGGTTCAACCCCCGCCTGCGCAGCCGAAATGCAAGCTGACACCCTGACCGACGAGATTGTGGAAACCGACGACGGTCACTCGCTGTGGAGCGACGCCTGGCAACGGCTGCGCCACAACCGCGCGGCGATGTGCGGGCTGGCGTTCCTCGGTTTCATCATTCTGCTGTGTTTCGTGGTGCCGTTCTTTCCGCTCCTGCCGGATCCGGCCATCCAGGAACTGCCGATGAAAAATTCGATGCCCTCCGCCGCGCATTGGATGGGCAACGACCACCTCGGCCGCGATTTGTTCTCCCGCATCCTCCACGGCGGACGCATCTCGATCCTCGTCGGCCTCATCACCACCATGGTCTCGCTCACCATCGGCGTCACGGTGGGGGCCGTCGCCGGCTACGTCGGCGGGCGGATGGACGCGTTTCTGATGCGCGTGGTGGACATTCTCTACTCGCTGCCGTTCCTGATCATCGTGATTCTGTTTTCCGCACTGGCCAAGGGCTACACCAGCGACTTCACCGTCTGGGTCACCGGAATCACCGGCTGGGAACACGACACCATCGCCCCCTTCACCGGTCTGATCCCGTTGTTCGTCGCCATCGGCGCGTTGTCGTGGCTCAACATCTCGCGCATCGTGCGCGCCTCGGTGCAGGACATCTCCAACCGCGAATACGTCGAAGCCGCACGCTCGCTCGGCCTGCCGCACCGCCGCATCCTGGTGCGCCACATCATCCCGAACGCCATCGGCCCGATCGTCGTTTACGCCACGCTCACCATCCCGTCGGTCATGCTCTTCGAGGCCACGCTCTCGTTCCTCGGCCTCGGAGTGCAGCCGCCCTACTCGAGCTGGGGCATCCTGATCAAGGACGGCGCCGACCGCATGCTCTCCAATCCCCTGCTGCTGATCTTCCCCTCGATCTTCTTCATCCTCACCCTGCTGTCCCTCAACTTCCTCGGCGACGGCCTGCGCGACGCGCTGGATCCGAAATCGGCGAAGGATTGAATCACTCGCTGAGCAACAGACCCAACCGGTAAAAATTCCGTGGAAGTCCCGTGCCGCCGGTATCTTCCACAGGACCGAAAACCTGATTGCCATTCTCGTCCAAGGGAATCGCCGCGATGTTTTCCCATGGATCGCCGACGCCCAGATCCGATGACGCCTGCAGGAATGTTGTGCCGGATGGCGGGCCGCCCTGCACCTGCCCGGAGATGTAAAACTGATCACCGCTGCGAGTGATCGAGACGTTTTGCAACAGCCGCGCCATGTCCACCACGGTCACCTTGAAGCTGCTTTCGGCGAAGTTTCCCGCCGCGTCGCTGGCGCTGACGTTCACGATGGTGGTGCCGATGGGAAACACGCTGCCACTGGCCGGATCGCTGTCCGCAGGAAGCGGACCGTCCACATCGTCGTCCGCGCTCACCGTGAAATTCACTGTCGCGCCCTGCGAGCCAGTGGCAGAAACCACCAGATCATCCGGCAAGGTGAGTGCCGGCGGCGTGGTGTCGGGAACGGGAATCTGGGTGTTCACAAACAACGCCAACTCGTTCTGGAATTTGGAGGTCGGGTGCAAATCGTCCCAGAATACGAAGTGTCTCCCGTCTTCCCATGGGTCGGCCAGATTGAT
The DNA here is from genome assembly GCA_041686775.1 of Luteolibacter sp. Lineage (GTDB taxonomy): Bacteria > Verrucomicrobiota > Verrucomicrobiia > Verrucomicrobiales > Akkermansiaceae > Luteolibacter. The sequence goes on from JAWLDG010000005.1 coordinate 87,357, forward strand.
GATCGCCGCGTTGTCCGGAATCGGATTCTCCATCCCGTATGCCGTGAAATTGTCCAGAACCATGTTGAGAAAGCCGAACACGTCTGGACGGATGATTTTCAGGCCCGGCTTGGATGATTCAAGTGTCGCCATGGCCGTCTCGAAGTCATCGTTGAAATCCTCCACCCGTGCGGTGATGAAGGCTTTGTTGATGGTGGCTTCGTTGAACGCGGGGACTCTCATCAGGTCCACCGCGTTCGGCATGATGATGGTCCTGGCCCCTTTGTCATAGAGCGTGTTGACCGCCGTGATGTGGTTGTTGATCGTTTGCGTGATGGCCGCCTGCCACTGTGGCGGGTCGTTTGTCGGAATCTCTTCATTGACGAACTTCACGAAATCCGCGTTGGCATTCCAGATGATGAACAGCGAGGTCGGTTCATCTTCTTCCGGCGCGTCAAAATTCTGAGTGCTCGTGACAAGCGGCCCGCTGTAATGCTCGAAGTAGGAAACATTCTTGGCGGCGGAATACGTCACACCCTGCAGACCACAAAGGATCTCGATCCACACCGGCCCGTCGCAATAACGGCCTCCGGAGTAGAGATTCGACGGCGCGGGAGAGTCCGTGGTGGTGCTGACGCCGTCACCGAAGGCGTAGATCGAGGTGAAGTCCGCCGGAGCGCGTGTTGCGAGCAGACAAAAACAAGCGAGCGCCAACTGGAGAATTCGCGTAATCATGGCTTGGCTGGATTTATGAAATCGTTCTTGATTTCAGGGACAGCCGGACTGTAATGCTTTCCGGAAATTTTGGCAACGCCCCGTTTTCGCCCATCCACATGCGAACAAAGCCTTCACTGATCCCCCCGATCACCTGGTTCCTCGCGGGAATTCCCTGTGCTTTGACGGGAAATGGGTTCCGACTCGTCAGCCAAGACGCGTTTGCCGCGGCTCGGGGCGAGGCGTTCGCCGCGACGGCGGACAATCCCTCCGCGATCCACTACAATCCGGCGGGCATCAGCCAGTTGGACGGGCACCAGTTCCGGATGGGAGCCTACGCGCTCCACTTCGAACCGACCTTCCGCCCACCGCGCAACGCCACGAACGGCGGCGAAACCTACGACATCGACAATAACGACGCGCTGGCTCCGCAATTGTTTTACACCTGCCACCTGCCGGAAACGCCCGTGACCTTCGGCATCGGTGCTTATGCGCCGCACGGCGCGGCGGTCGCATGGCCGCAGGATACCGGCTTCCGGACCGTGGCGACGGAAGGAGAACTCACTTATCTGCGCCTCAACGCGGTGGGTTCGTTGGAAATCCGCCCCGGGCTGTCACTCGCGTTCGGCGTGATGCTCGATGACGCGAGCATCTATTCCAGCCAGGGACTGCGCCGCAGCGAAACCCCGCTGCTGAACGAATTCGAGTTCGAGGGCGACGCATGGGGTGCGGGCTACAACATCGGATTGCTGTGGCAAATCAACGAGCAGTGGACACTCGGCGCGACCTACCGCAGCCGCACGAAACTCACCTTCGACGGCGACACCACGATCTTGTATTTTCCGACGATCCGGCAGCCGGTGGAGATCCCCGCCACCATGGACATGGAATTTCCATACACCGCGGTGCTCGGCGTTTCATACCGCCCGACGGAAAAGTGGAACATCGAGTTCAACGCAGATTACACCGGGTGGAGCAGCATCGGCAGCACCGAAATCCGCCAAAAAGAACGGCCGCCGTTTCCCGTCAGACAGGACATTCCGGTGACCCAGGAATTGAAAGACAGTTGGTTGCTCAAACTCGGTGTCACCCGTTATTTCGACGATGGCTGGCGCGCCAGTGCGGGATATGTTTTCAATGAAAACTCGGTGCCATCGGATTTTTACAATCCGGTCGTCGCGGATCTCGACCGCCATTTTCTCACCATCGGCTTGGGCCGATCGTGGTCGAGATACGATTTCGACATCGCCTACCAATACGGTTTCGCAAACGAACGTGAGGTTTCCGGCAGCAGCCCGCCGTCATTGCCCGGCAACTTCGCCGGCCAGAACGGCGACGGCAGGTATGACTTCGAAAGCCACGGGCTGCTGCTCTCTTTCGGGATGAGGTTTTGACAGTTGGAGAGGATTTCCGATGCGGGCGGGACGCCCACGCTCCCCTCACCAGGTGGCGAAGCGGTAGCCGATGCCGAGGCTGTTGATCCCGCCGCGGTCGAAGATCCTGCCGCCGCTTTGGTGTGCGACGAACAAGACCAGTTGGTGGCACGGATACTCGGGATGGGCGAGGGTGAGTTGCAGCGGCCAGTTGAACTTCCACTTCGAGCGGTCGTCGTCGGGATGGCGCTGGACGTCCATCGCATAGACTTCGGGCGACCATGTCAGCCCGACTCCGGTGGCGAAAGACGTCAGCACGTGGTCGTTCCAGGGGAAATCGCGCCACCGGACCTTGAAGGAGATGCTGTAGCTGGCGAAAGGCGACCTGCCGTTCTCATCGACGATGCCGAGCGTGAACGGCAGTTCCAGCGCGGGATGGAAGGTTTTTCCGAACAGGCACCATTCGGGCTCGGCCAGCAGTCGGGAAGCCGTGAAATAATGGATCTCGCCGCCCGCCGGCCCGTCGTCGATGTTCAACTCGCCGCCCATCAGTTCCCCGATGTTCTGCGAGGTGATGAAGGCCACACCGTATTCGAAGGACCAGCGGTCGAGGAAACGGGAATCAGGGGAAACGAGTGTCGTTGCCCCGCGCGCGGTCATCACGGACAGAAATACCGCTGAAATGACGATCATGTGATGGGTGACTCGTTTCATGAAAATTGATGGTGAGCTGTTGTTGAACGTGAAATCCACTTCCTTGCCGTGACAAGGGAAATTTCGCGGAGCCTTTCGCGCCACTCCATTCCCGGCTCAGACGAGCTGCGTTTCGACCAGCAGGCGGTAGGTGCCGCCCTTTGCGATTAGCTCGTCATGTGTGCCGCTTTCCACGATCCTGCCGTGGTTGAAGACGAGGATGCGGTCGGCGTGGCGGACGGTGGACAGGCGGTGGGCGATGACCAGCGAGGTGCGGCCGCGCATGAGGCGTTCGAGCGCCTCGTTGACGAGTCGTTCGCTCTCGGCATCGAGTGCGGAGGTGGCTTCGTCGAGCAGCAGGATCCGCGGGTCGGCGAGAATGGCGCGGGCGATGGCGATGCGCTGGCGCTGGCCGCCGGAGAGCTTGGTGCCGCGCGGGCCGACGAGCGTTTCGTAGCCCTCGGGCAGCTCGGCGATGAAATCGTGGGCGTTCGCCTCGCGGGCGGCATGCTCGATTTCCTTCACGGAAGCGCCGGGTTTGCCATACTCGATGTTTTCGCGGATCGATCCGCCGAACAGCAGGACTTCCTGCGGCACGATGGCGATTTGCGAGCGGAGGCATTGCAACGCGAGCGAGGATGCCGGACGGCCGTCGAAGAGCACACGGCCGGTCTCCGGTTCGTTGAAGCCGAGAATCAGGGAAAAGGTGGTGGATTTCCCCGCGCCGGAGGGGCCGACGAGGGCGACGCGGCTGCCGGGTGCGATGGCGAAATCGACATCGTGCAGCACGCGCACGTCCGGCCGCGAGGGATAGCGGAACGAGAGGTTTTCGAAAGCGAGCGCGCCTCCGAGTTTCACATCCGTGTCGCCATCCGCGCGTTCGGGCGGGGTGTCGAGCAGGGCGCGCAGCCGCTCGGTGGCACCGGCGGTTTGCTGGAGCTGGGAAACGATTTCGGGAAATGACCCGAGCGAGGCGCCCACGAAGATCGAGAACAGGATGAAGGCCGCGAAATTCGTCCAGGTGATCTCGCCGGTGGCCAGCATGCGCGCGCCGTGCCAGACGACGAACGAGATGGTCCCGAACAACGCGAAGATGACGAACGAAAGGAAAGCGGCACGGTTTTTCGCCCCGCGCTTGGTGACTGATAGAAATGTTTCCAGAGCGCGCGAGTAGCGGCCGCCCTCGAACGGCTCGTTGGTGAAGGCCTTCACGTCGGCGATGCCCTGCACGGTCTCCTCGATCACGGTACCGGCCTCGGCCAGCGCGTCCTGGGCGTCGCGCGAGTAGCCGCGCACCTTGCGGCCGAAGAAGGCGATCGCCAGCACCACCACCGGCACGCTGCCGAGCATGATGAGCGAGAGTTTCCACGAGGATATGAAGATGAAGATCAGCCCGCCGACCAGGATCACGCTCTGACGCACCGCTTGCGGCACGGTGTTGAGCAGGGTGTCGCGCACCACGCCGAGATCCGCGGAAACGCGGTTGCTCAACGCGCCGGATCGCTGCTCGTGGAAAAACGACATCGGCAACCGGACCAGATGGTCGAACAGATCGCGGCGCAGGCGGTTGAGCGCCGACTCGCCGGAGCGGATGAACCCCTGCACGCGGAAAAACGCCACGGTCGCCTGCAGTGCCAGAACGCCCACCAGCATCAGCACGATCCGGTTCGAGCGCTCGAGCACCTGTGCCGGATCGACCTCGCGGCGCAGTGCGTCGGCCGGGTTGCCGATCAGTTCCTTGAGGAAATACGGAAAGCCGAGCGACAGGATGGCGGTGAGGAACAAGGCCGCCAGCGAGGGCAGGAAAATGGCTTTTTCCCGCATCAGATAGCCCAGAACCCATTTCAACGAGGAAACGGATTTCTGCTTCGGCGGCTCGGACATGCGCGGATGTGAGAGGATCGCGGCCCGCGCGTCAACCGTGCGGCACCCGCCTGCAGGGCCGCAGCACCAAAAATTCCCTTGAATGACAGGATCGAAACGCGGAGGCGCGGAGATTGCCAAGGACTACGCGGAGAGAATTTGAATGGTTGGCCATGAAACAGGGGGATTTTTATGGAAATATCCGTTCCATTCCACACCAACTCAGCGCTTTCCTCCGCGCACTCCCCGTCTCTGCGTTTCTCTGAAAACATACTTTGATGCGTCAGCCCTGAACCCGCCAGCACGAGGGTGCCGCCCTACCTCGCCAACCCTGCTCACTGCTCCACCCGCGCCAGAATCCACAGCACGTCGGCGAGTCGGTTGAAAAAGAGGCGGACGTTCTCCGGTAGCGGCTCGCCGGATTCGTGGAGGCGCAGGATGGCGCGTTCCGCCCGGCGCGCCACCGAACGGGCGAAGTCCACCGCGGCCCGGGCGTGGCAGCCCTCCGCTCCCGGCCGTGCCCAGCCCGAGAAACGGATGCCACGCGCCTCGAACTTGTGCCCCTCGGCGGTGAGCCAATCGACATCGGCATCGTTGATGAGCGGGAAATTCGTCCCGCGATATCGCTCCATGTCCTCGGGCAAGGTCGCGAGCTGGCCCATCAGGCCGATGAGTTTTTCCTGCAAGACATCGATGAACGCGATCCATTCCGGGTTCGCGCCGGACGCGCGCGCCATGCCGAGCGCGGCGTTGATTTCGTCCACGCAGCCGAGCGCCTCGACTCGCAACGAGGTCTTGGCGATGCGTTTCCCAAACAACAGATCCGTTTCGCCGGAATCGCCCCGGCCGGTAATGATGCTCATGTGCGGCGAGGCTAAAGTGCGCACCCCATGGTGTCCACCCGTCAGTCCGCGGCGTCGGCCGCACCGGCCAATTTCCTGATGCGGCGGACGTCGGCTTTCGGAAAACGCTCCAGCCCCACCTCCCGCATCATTTCATAAGCGGCATCGGGCCGCCCGATCTGTTCGAGCACGTTCGCCTTGCTGCGATGGAAATAATTCCAATGCAGTTGCTGGTCGATGCGCAGCGCCAGCATGTGGTTTTCGAGCCGCCGCAATTCGATCAGCGCCGGCGCGGGGCCTTCGACATGCGCGAGCGCCTCGGCATACAGCGCGGCACCGGCCACATCCGCCAACGCGAAGTGGCCGGTCGGCAGCTCGCGCGCCGGAGCGAGGCGGCGGTTTTCCTCCAGAAAACGCCGGAACACGCGCGGCCATTCCGTGCGCTGGCGGTCGATGATTTTCTGCCAATCGCCCACGTGGGCGTCGCGCCGGTGGAGTTCCCAGATCGCGCGTCCCTGAGCCGGATACTGAAGCAGCACATCCGCCATCAGCCGGTCGAGATCGTGCCACTGGAACGAACGCTTCATCGACATCAACGCGAACACCACGATCAGCAGCACCGCCGGAACGCGCGGTGAAACACTGCGGAAAAACCGCCGCCAGACACTTGCCATGACCAGCGCGGCACCCAGGCAGAACCAAGGCATGCCGGGATAGATCCGGTATTCCGGCATGAACTCGGGTATGAGATACAGCACACGGAACAACATCGTTCCGACGAAGATAAACAGGCACACACCGATCAAGCGCGTGGTTTTCCGCCATGCGAGGAAGATGCTGAAAACCGTTAGAGCGAGCATCGAAACCGCCGCCAGGATCGCGATCTTGTCCGGAATGTTCCAAATGTGGCTGCCCGGCGGAATCAGCGTTTCCTGGATGTGATGGTCCGCACTCAGCGCAACCGGAATCACCGCCCGCCACGCAAACTCCCAGAACACCCGCGCCAGCGTGAACGCATGACCGGCGAATCGCGGCTCTGCCATCAGATCGACCGCTCGCCGGATGAACGGCATCAAGCCCGCCGCCCAGAATATCACCACGCCCGCCAAAACCACCAAGGCCAGCCACCAGCCGCGCCGGCGGAAATGTTTCCAGTGCACCGGCGTCATCGCCGCCAGCCCCACCGCGCCGACCATCATCACCGCATGGAACATCCCCGGCCCTTTCGACATCGTGGCCCCGGCGATGGCGAGCACGGTCCAAGCGATCTTGAGCCAACCGCCGCGCTGCAGGAACAAGAGCATCGACCACGACGCGAGCAGCGAAAACAAGGTGACCCACGCGAGATCCTGGCAGCGCGCATAGTTCGGAATCTCGCTCGCCAGCGGATGCACCGCGAACAACAGCGCGCCGAACAAAGGCACGTTTTCACCCGTCCGGCCGCGTGTGAAATCCCGCCCGAACGCGAACAACACGCAGGCCACCGCCGTGTGCAGCAGCCAGTTCACCGCATGCACCCCCACCGGCGACAGCGCGAAGAGCTTGTATTGGATGAAATAGGAGAGCCGCGTCCAAAACAGCGTCACCCCGGTGAAAATGTCACCGCTCCGGATCGCCTCGTTGTCGCGGATCGCCGTGGGATCATCGAGGTAATATTGTGACCCGAGGCACCAGATGTGCGCGAGCAGGCTGGCGGCGACGATGAATGCAAACGGCAGCCAAGGACGTTCTCCCGCGCCAACCGCATTGCCGTTTCGTTCCGCCATGCCGGTATCTAGCACGCCTTGCTCGGGGTCGGGCAAGCCCGCATCCGCCATGAGACACGCCACCCGCTTGACGCTTCCGGGGCGCGGGTTAGCGTCGCCCGCAGTGATCATGAAACTCGCGAAACTCGGCGACGGGCCGGAAATTTTCCACACGATCCAGGGCGAAGGCGTTTCCGCCGGTTGTCCGGCGGTGTTCGTGCGGTCATCGCGCTGCAACCTGCATTGCGTGTGGTGCGACACGGATCACACTTGGAACTTCGAGGGCACGCCATGGCCGCATGAAAAGGATGCCGTGCCGGGATATGCGAAGCACCGCAAGGCGGATGTCACGTTCGAGATATCGCCCGAAGAAGCCGCGCGATATGTCCTGGATTTCAAATGCCCGCGGGTGGTCATCACGGGTGGAGAGCCACTGCTTCAGGAAGAGGCGTTGCTTGAAATGATCCGCCACATCCGCGCGGAAATGCCGGACTGTGCATTTGAAGTGGAAACCAACGGCACGCGCATCCCCTGCTCCGCTTTCGCCGAGGCGGTGGACCAGTTCAATGTTTCGCCCAAACTCTCGAACGCGGGCATGCCGGAATCGCTGCGACTCAATCATGAAGCGCTGCGTTATTTCGCCGCATCGCCGAAGGCGTGGTTCAAGTTCGTGGTTTCCCCGCCCGACGATCTAACAGAAATCAAGGTTTTGGAATCCAACCACGCGATTCCCCACCAGCGCATCCTGCTCATGCCCGAGGGGCGCACCGCCGATGAAATCGACAAGACCGCCCTCTGGCTGGCCGAGACATGCCGCAACCAAGGCTACCGTTTCTGCGACCGCCTCCACATCCGCCTGTGGGGAGACCGGCGGGGCGTGTGAACGTGAAACCCATGTGGCGGCGTCCATGGCCAAGAGCCGCTCCTGGAATCCCGGGGTCTGCGAGCAACAGGCTGTTATTGTCACCCGTGTGGGATTTCGCACCGCATTCATGAACGGCCTCAGTATTCGCGCTGCAGGAGATTGTCAGCGATCTCGCGCAGGCGCGCGGCCTTTTTCCCGAGAGGATCGAGTGCGGTGAGCGCGGCTTTCGTCAGCTTTGCCGCTTCGCGTCGGGAGGCGTCCAGGCCGATGACGGAGGGATAGGTCGATTTTTCGACGGCTTGATCCTTGCCGGCGGTCTTGCCGAGGACTTCGGTGCTTTGGGTGACGTCGAGGATGTCGTCGATCACCTGGAAGGCGAGACCGAGATTGTGGCCGAAATCCGTTAGGGCTTCAAGTTTCGCGGGCGCGGCGTTGGCGGTCATCGCGCCGAGGCGCAGCGAGGTGGTGAGCAGCGCCGCGGTTTTCGATTCGTGGATGCGGACCAGATCGCGCTTGTTGAGTTTTTTCCCCTCTCCCTCAAGGTCCATCACCTGGCCGCCGATGAGATTGCGGCTGCCGCCGGTTTCGGCGAGTTCGGCGATGTAGTCGCGGGTCGAGTAGCGCTTGGTGACTGGCGCGCGGCACAGCACGGCGAAGGCTTCTGTGAGAAGCGCATCGCCACACAAGACCGCCATGCCCTCGCCATAGACCTTGTGGCAGGTCGGCCGGCCGCGGCGGAGGTCGTCGTCGTCCATTGCGGGCAGATCGTCGTGAACCAGCGAGTAGGTGTGCATCAACTCGACCGCGCAGGCGGGCGCGAGCGCGTCGGCGGTCAGCCCGCCGCAGGCTTCCGCCGCCGCGAGGCAAAGTGCCGGCCGCAGCCGCTTGCCGCCGGCGAAGACGGCGTAGCGCATCGCCTCATGGATGGTCGCCGGTCGTTTCCTGGCCGCCGGCAGATAGGCGCTCATCGCGGCATCCACCAGTGCGGCGCGGTCGGCGAGATAGGATTTCAAATCCATGATCGGAAGAATTGGGTTCACCGCAAAGACGCAAAGTTCGCCAAGAGATGGGAATAATACAAAACTTGGCGTCTTCGCGTCTTGGCGGTTCAAATGATATTCAAAGGATCTCCGCGATCTGCACGGCGTTGAGGGCCGCGCCTTTGCGGACCTGGTCGCCGACGACCCAGAGGTCGAGCGCGTTGTCGAGCACGATGTTCCTGCGGATGCGGCCGACGAGGCAATCGTCCTTGCCGGTGGTGTCGAGCGGCACGGGGAAGATTTTGTTGGACGGATCGTCCACGACCTGCACGCCCGGCTTGCCATCGTAGGCGGCGCGGGCGGCGTCCACGTCCACGGGTTTCTCGAACTGCGCGGTGATGGAGACCGAATGCGAGCGATAGACCGGCACTCGGACGCAGGTGCATGAAACCTTCAACTCCGGCAGCCCCATGATCTTGCGGCCTTCGTGGAGCATCTTGAGTTCCTCCTTGGTGTAGCCGTTGTCGGTGAAGACATCCACCTGCGGGATCACGTTGAAGGCGATCTGGCGCGGATAGACTTTCGGCGTGAACGGCTTGCCGGAAACGATGGCGTTGACCTGTTCCTCCAGTTCGAGAATGCCCTGCGCGCCGGAGCCGGAGACGGCTTGGTAACTGGAAGCGATGACCGCCTTGAGTCCGAACGCCTCATGCAGCGGCGCGAGCGCCATCAGCGAGATGATGGTGGTGCAGTTCGGATTCGCGATGATGCCGCGCGGGCGGTTTTCCGCGGCCTGCGGGTTGATTTCGGGAACCACGAGCGGCACGTCGTCGTCCATGCGGAAGGCGGACGAATTGTCGATCACCACCGCACCGGCGGCTGCGGCGGAAGGGGCGAATTCCTTGGAAATCCCGCCGCCCGCGCTGAACAGCGCGATGTCCACGCCGGCGAACGAATCGTGGGTGAGCTCCTCGACCACGACATCCTCGCCGCGGAACTTGAGCGTTTTCCCGGCGCTACGGGCCGAAGCGAGCAGCTTCAGCTTGCCGAGCGGAAAATTCCGCTGTTCGAGACAAACAAGCATTTCCGCGCCGACGGCACCCGTCGCGCCAACAATCGCCACTGTGGGTTGGTTCATGGTTCAATAGCCGGTTTTTCCGGACCGGGGCGCGCAAGATAGCGGTCCGCTGTCCACTGGCAACGCGGAAAACCCGCCGCCCGCAAGATCGGAGATGGTGGGGATTTCCCCGACTGGCCCGCACCCTGCGATGCCGGTTGACCGCGAAGACACTTCGCCTCGTTCTCCACAAGACCCCTGAACCCGACGGGTGATGGTGGATGATGCGGTTTGAACGCGCGCTCAACGGCGGCGGCGCAGGAGAGCCAGCAGGCCGAGCCCACCAAGCAGCGCGGCGCGGGGCTCGGGGACGGGGGTTACCGTGCCATTCATCACCAGGTTATCGACATTGATGCCATTGGAAGCTCCGGTTCCATCACTCCCGAGGTAAATGCGGAATGAGGTCGCAGTGCTCACGCCTGTGAGTGATGAAGCATCGAAACTCATGGTTTCCCAAGCGCCGATCTGAGTGAAACTATCTTCGGCTCCAATCTGGTCGCCGATGTCCCAGCCATTGTTGTTTTGATCGACGAGCAGCCATCCATAAAATGCCGCACCACCCGCCACTTTCTGCACATCGATCGTAAAATTCGTAAAGTCGATGGTGGCTCCACCTGTAGGGGCGATCGTGAAACCGATGTAAATGTTTTCGCTCAAGGCTTCGGCAAGTGAACCGACCGGAGTGCCGCCACCTCCGAAGTGTTGAAAAGTGCCCGCAATGCCGGGGCTTGGATTGCCGACTGAGGCACTGACACTCCCGAGGATATTCCGGCTAGTCGCAGGATTCGCAGCACCATCGTTGTCCGTGCTGTAATCCGACAGTGCACTCGCAGTGGTGTTCAGCTCGCTATCCGATGAAGCGAGCGATGAACCTGCAAAGTCGTAATTTGCTATAACAGCCGCCTGGCTCGATAGCGCCATCGCGGCAACCAGGGCGGGGACAAGGAACTTGTTTTTCATGAGTGATTCAAAATTGGCAGGTGGACTCGTCACAAGCCGCGCATCGCCGTGACGCGGCCATCAAGACCCCGCGCCCCGCCGGCTGTCAAAAATTTCATCTTGACCCACTTGCCCCCTATTGGGACTAAAAATCCGCCATGGAGTCGAAGCGTTACTCCACGATCACCGACCAGGTTTTCGCGACCTTGCGCGAGGGGATGCTGAGCGGGCGGTGGCGGGGCGAGCTGCCGGGGAGATATCGGCTGGCGCGGGATCTGGGAGTGAACCACAAGACGGTGGAGGCCGCGGTGCGGCGGCTGGAGCAGGAGCGATGGCTGGTTTCGCAAGGTGGGACGCGGCGGCGGCGGATCGTGCTGCCGCAGGGCGAACAGGCTGTCCGCCGCGAGTCGCGGGTGAGGATTTTGCCCTATGACGGGCCTTCGCGGCATTTGCCCTACCTGCTTGAGATGCTCGACAGGCTGCGGATGGCGGGATTTGCGGCGGATTTTTCCCTGAAAACATTGGAAGATCTCGGGATGGACGCGGTGCGGGTGGCGCGGTTTGTGAAAAAAACTCCGGCGGATGCCTGGGTGGTGGTGGGCGGCTCGCGTGAGGTCTTGGAATGGTTTTCCCGGCAGGAGGTTCCGGCGCTCGCGTTGTTCGGGCGCAGCAAGGACCTGCCGATCGCCGCCACAGGCCCGCAGATGGCACCCGCGTTGATGGCGGTCGTGCGGCGTCTGGTGGCGCTCGGCCACAGGCGGATTGTGATGATGTCCCGCACGGAACGCCGGAAACCCACTCCGGCAAAGTCCGAGCAACTCTTTCTCGATGAACTGGACTCGATGGGGATTGCAACCGGTTCCTACCATCTGCCGGACTGGGAAAACACCGCCGATGGGCTGCGGGAGGGATTGGACGTGTTGTTCCGGCACAGCCCGCCGACCGCGCTGATTTTCAGCGAACCGGTGGTTTTCGTGGCGGCCCAGCAATATCTCGCGCGGCGGGGGATCCACGCGCCGGAGGACGTTTCGTTGATCGGCACGGACAGCGAGCCCTGCCTTGCGTGGTGCCAACCGGCGGTTTCCCATTTTACCTGGGATTCGCAGCCGATCGTCCGGCGGGTCATCCAATGGGTGAAAAACGTGGCTTCCGGCAAAGAGGACAAACGGCAGGTGTTGTTTGAGGGGATCTTCGTGGAAGGCGGGACGATTGGGCCGGCACAAACAAGGTTGCGGCACTTGAAGGACTTGGCTCCCTGATCCGCCTGCCCTATCATGTTATAGAAACCGACGCCATCGAACGAAGCTCATCGATGCATTGATCGAGCAGCGGTTGATCGACGTGATGCACGTCCATCCCGCGGCCGATGTCGCACAGCATGAGGAGTGTCAACCCGCCGCCGAGGTGTTCGCGGAATTCGTCGAGGCCGGCGAGCACCTCGCGTTGGCCATCCGCGCCGCGCTGGTCCAGCGCGGGATGATGAATCGCCAGATGCAGCCCGCGCATTACCGGAAAAACCCGCTCGATGAGCGAATCCGGCGCGATGCCGGCACGCGCGGAATAAAGCGCATCGAGCGCCACGCCCACCGCCACGGCACGGTCGTGCGGGAGTTGATAGGACGTGAGCGATTCGAGTTTGTGGGCGGCCCAGTGGCCGAAATCGAGCGGCCGGCTGGAGCCGGTCTCGAATGGATCGCCGCCTTCCGCGATATGGCGCGCATGCAGCATGGCGGAGCGCTCGACGCAGGTTTCGAGCACGTCTTTTTCCAGTGCGGCGAGCGGTTCCAGATTCGACTCGATCCATTCGAAAAACCCGCGGTCCTTCACCAGCGCCACCTTGACCGCCTCGATCAATCCGGCGCGGCGCGTTTCCTCCGGCTGGGTGTGCAGGAAATCGAGGTCGTTGATCACCGCGAAGGGCACGGCGAAGGAGCCGACCCAGTTCTTTTTGCCGAAAGCGTTGATCGCGCACTTCACCCCCACTCCGCTGTCGTCCTGGGCGAGTGTGGTGGTGGGGAAACGGACGAGGCGCACGCCGCGGTGGGCGGTGGCGGCCGCGAAACCCGCCACATCGAGAAAGGCCCCGCCACCGATTGCGAGCAGGTAGGAGTGGCGGTCGAGGTGGGCGGCGGCGATGATCTCCCAGATCCGGCGCACGATGGCATCGTCCGCCTTGGCGGACTCGCCGCCCGGCAACTGGTGAATGCCGGTGAGTTCCACGGAGTGAGCGGAAAAATATTCCCCGATCCGTTCTTCGAGTCCGGGCCATGCGGCAGCCACGTGGTTTTCCAACAACACCAGCGCGCGACGTCCGCCACCTTCCTCCAACAGCGTGGCGAGTTCACGGTTTTCCGATGCGAAGGCCGCATGCGTGAACACAATGCGATGCTGATGGACGGCGGGGATCGGAAAATCGTGACGTGACATGGGTGCGGGCCGGAAGTATCGCCCTGTTACGTCAAGCGCCAGCCATTCTTGCCCGACAAATCCCATGACTGCCCCGGAAGTGCTCCATGAAACCCGCTGGCTGAGGCTCGAACGGATCGGCCGCTGGGACTTCGTGCGCCGCCCGCACTCGAACGAATGTGTCGGCATCCTCGCCATCACGCCGGAGGACGAAATCGTGCTCGTCGAGCAGTTCCGCATCCCGCTGCAGGCGCGCGTGATCGAGATTCCCGCCGGCATCGTCGGCGACGAGGAGGAGCATCGCGGCGAGTCGCTGGCGGAAACGGCCGCCCGCGAGTTGCTGGAGGAAACCGGCTACCGCGCCGCGGAAATCCGGCTGCTGCTCGACACACCGACATCCGCCGGCATGACTTCGGAAATCATCCACCTCTTCCGCGCCACCGGCCTGACGCGCGAGCATGAGGGCGGTGGAACCGGAGCCGAGGACATCACCGTATATCACATCCCGCTCGCGGAGCTCGAAACCTGGCTGCGTGACCAACAAGCCGCCGGCAAATTCATCGATTTCAAGATCCACGCCGCGCTGCGCCTCGCCGGGCGGTGAGCAGCGACCGTCACCGTTTCCCGGGCACCGGGCCGATCGTGCCGCCGGGCACGAGCCTTACCTTGCTGGCGGTCTTGCGGCGGTCTTCCCTGCCACGACTGATGTTGTCGGCCCATTTCACCACGCGGTTGATGACCGGCCGGGATTCCCAGGCGATGTGGGCGATGCTGGGATCGCACCATTCAAAGGAATCACTCATGTCGGTGCATGCCAGCGAGACATCCTCGGGAGCCGTGAGCTTCAGCCGGGAAAGATGCTGGAGAACGGCAACGCACAACGAAGGTTGGTCAACGATCAGGGCCGTGGGCGGTGTGTGTCGGAAAAGTGAATCGAGAACCCGGCGAAACTCTCTGGGACTGCCGCCCCAGTCCGGGAGGTTGTAGGCACCGGTCGGGATGCCGCGCTCTTCGAGACGGTCGAGGAAAACCTGTTCGAGATAAGCCGGAGTCGGTTTCCGGCGCTCCTCGCGGGCAAGGATCACGATGCGCCGGTGCCCTAGATTGACGAGTCGGTCCGCGAGTTCAATCAGGGCTTCCGCCTTCTGGAGCGTCAGGCTTGCAAGGGGCGACTTGCTGTTGCGGCCGAACAGGGCGAAGGCCGGTATCTTCTGTCCGGCAAACCATTCCAGGATGTCCCGCGAACCGGCCATCACCACCCAGGCGTCGGCCGCGCAGCCCTCCACGAAGCGGGCGATCCGCTTCACATTCATGCCCAGGTCGCGCATTGTCTTTTCCGCGAAAATCGCTTCATGCCCGGTGTCCCGAAGGCGGTGCAAAAGATCCACCATGTAGTTCGCGTTCCGGTCGGAAGCCTCGTAGAGCAGGATCATCACACGCAGCGCGCGGGGCTTGGCCATGCCTTCCGAAAGCACGATCCGGCGCCGGCTCCCGGCCCCCGGCGAGACCAGCAGACCTTCCTTGGCCAGCCGCTGCAGGGCCTCCTCCACGGTCCAGGGGCTGCACCCCAACTCCCCGGCAAGGCGTTTGCGACCCGGCAGCGTCCCCCGCCAACGCCCCTCCACCATGCCCTGGCGCAGTCGCTCGGTGACCTGATCGGTGAAGGTTGCAAACGCCCTGTTCGCCATGCCGGAAGCTGACTGGAAAACAGACAGGATGACAAGAACAAATTATTTGAGAAAATGGCAGAGGGGAATATTGGGTCTATCAGTGCATGAGCAGCTAACACCATTCAATCATATGAAGGCCGCCATCGCACCCTCTCCGCCACAGAACACCCACAATGCTCCCGCCAACCTGCTCCGGGCTTTTGCTGAAGACATCCGGGGAAAATCGCTTTGTAAGGCGGGCGCGTGGCATGGTGTAGGAATGGGCATGAGACGCCGACTGTTTGCCATGATTCCGGTCTTGCTGCTAACTGCCATCCCGGCCATTGCGAATGAACCGACGGTACCCCGCGTATTCGAGGGCGATCCTTACGCAAACGAGACCAAGGAACAGCGGGATGAGCGCATGGCTTGGTGGCGCGAGGCGAAATTCGGCATGTTCATCCACTGGGGGGTGTATGCGGTGCTTGCCGGCGAATACAAGGACACCCGCGACGCGGAATGGATCATGCGGGGCGGGAAGATCCCGGCGGATCGTTACAGGGAGTATGCCAAAGGGTTCACTGCGGAGAACTATGACCCTGCTGCGTGGGCGGACCTGGCAAAGAAAGCCGGCATGCGTTATGTGGTCATCACCTCCAAGCACCATGACGGGTTTGCCCTCTATCCCAGTGAAGTGACCGACTGGGACGCGGCAGATGCCGCCGGGGCCAAACGTGACCTGCTGGCACCGCTGGCCAAGGCGGTGCGTGATCAGGGAATGAAGTTCGGGCTCTACTACTCCCATGCCCAGGACTGGATGCATCCAGGCGGCGCAAAGTGGCGCTACGAGGAAGGCTCAGGTTGGGACGAGGCCCATAAGGGGAGCTTTGACAAGTATTTGGAAACCATTGCCGTGCCGCAGGTCCGCGAGATCCTGACCCGCTACCAACCGGATGTCCTGTGGTGGGACACCCCTGTTGACATGACTGCCGAGCGCGCGAAGCCACTCATCGAACTGCTCAAGCTGCGCCCCGGCATCATTCACAACGACCGCCTCGGTGGCGGATACCATGGCGACACCAAGACTCCGGAGAACTACATCCCGCCCGCAGGCTACCCGGGCCGTGACTGGGAGACGTGCATGACGATGAACGACAACTGGGGCTTCGTCCGCGATGACCACGACTGGAAGTCGTTCGAGGAAATCATCGGGCAATTGGTCAACATCGTCAGCAAGGGAGGCAACTACCTGCTCAACGTCGGGCCGGATGCGACCGGCAGGATTCCGCAGCCGTCGATTGATTTGCTGACCCGGGTCGGGAAGTGGATGGAGGAGAATGGCGAGGCGATCTACGGTGCCCAAGCCAGCCCGTTCAGCTGCCGCGTTCCATGGGGACGGGTGACCACCAAACCGGATGGTTCGGACACCGTGCTTTACCTGCACGTCTTGGATGTTCCCCAGGACCGGAAGCTTTTGCTGCCGGGCCTGAAGAATGAAGTGCTATCAGCGGGCTTCCTTGCTGATGGGACGAACATCGAACTCAATACATCTCGATACGGGCCATATATTCAGCTGCCCGCGGACAATGCAGGGAAGGGCAACGTCAGCACGACCCTCAAGCTCAGGATCAAGGGGCGCCCCGATGTCGGGACGATTCCGATCCTGCCGGATGCCGATGGGATCTACCGGCTGACTCCCGTGGACGCCAGGTTGAATGGCTCGCTTGAGTTGGGCCAGGTCTTTGGCCTTGACCGGATTGGTGGCTGGGGCGATCCGGCCGCCGAGGTGTCATGGGACGTCAAGACCATACAGTCGGGAACATACCGGTTGATCGTTTACTCCGTGACGCCTGACGAAGCGGGTCCGATGCTGGGCGTCCATGGCATCGGTGATTTTGAATTCCAGGTGCCGGCGTCGAAGCAATGGAGACGCGATTACCAGCCGCGCGAACTCGGCACCGTCACGCTCCGACAAGATGAGCGGATCGAAGTGAAGCTCAAGCCGGTGGCCGAGGGGTGGAAGCCGGTTTACGTCCATCAGGTCGAGTTGGTGCCGGTGAGGGATTGATGATTGGATGTCCAAGACCGCACTCCAGCTGCAACGGGCTATGGCGAATGATCAGGAAGAGTCGTTTCGGCAGGATGCCGGTAATTCTCACCGCTCCTTCCGTGCCGATCCGCTCGTGCTGCCATGATGAACGTCGCCCTGTTGAAAGCCCTGCCGACCACCAAATGAAGTCAGGGATGCAATGCCTACCTTTGACGCTCTTGAGAGAACACATCGCCCGTGGGCTTCTCCGGCATCTCCTCGACCTGCTTTTCCGCACCTCGATCGAAACCCTGCGCGTTTGGTTCCACACCCGCCTAAACCTCCCGGATGGCCAACTCGCCGCCGGCGCCGAGCACATCCCGCCGAACCCTGAATAAGCAATTTCCTGGCAGTTGGCGATTCCCCTGCTGCTGGCCGGAAACCCGGATCTGCCCGGGAACGGCGGACACCGGCCCGCCGCAGCGCATGAAATTGCGATGCCCGGAGCACCGCGCATTCCATCGACTCATCCATCTTCATGTGCCTGCCTCCAAATTCCTGGCGATTGAAGTAAAAACCTTTGATCTGCTCCCTAACATGCACGAATGCATGGACTTGAACTCACGCGTCCTTTACCCTCATGAAACCACACCCCTTCGGAGACAAATTCGAAACCCGTTTCGACCGCATGGACCGGCGCATCACCCGCTGGATGGCGCGCTATGGCATGGTAATTCTGAGAATCAGCCTGGGTGTTGTATTTCTCTGGTTTGGGGCTCTCAAGCTTGTGCCTGGATTGAGTCCCGCCGAGAGCCTGGTGAGGAACACGACCTATTTCGTCAATCCTGACTGGTTCATCCCTGTGCTGGCTCTTTGGGAGATGGCCATCGGCTTGGGGCTAATCGTGGGAAAATACATGCGCATCACCCTCCTGCTCCTGATGCTGCAAATGCCAGGCACAGCCTTGCCGTTGGTGCTGCTCCCTGACGCGGCATGGACGCGGTTCCCTTACGGACTGACCATGGAAGGGCAATACATCATCAAGAACCTGGTGTTGATCGGCGCGGGTCTGGTTCTCGGAGGAACGGTTCGAGGCGGTCGTTTGAAGCCGGAGCCTGACTAATCCGGTCGCACCCGATGCGCGGGCAGCGGCGTTCGGAGGGGACCCTGACAATTTCAAGCATCCGAGATACGAACTCGGCACCGTCACGCTACGACAAGTTGAGCGGATCGAAGTGAATCCCAAGCCGGTTGCCGAGGGGTGGAAGCCGGTTTACGTCCACCAAGTCGAGTTGGTGCCGGTGAGGGATTGATGGTTGATTGTTCAAGGCCGCACTCTGGCAGTCGGGAACTGTGGCGTGCCGGACGAGGTGTGCTCGGAAGATCAGGAAGAAACGATCGGGCAGGACCCCGATTTTTTGGGTTTTGTGCTTCTTGTGGCTAAGATTCCACAGGCTCAAAATCCGTCCGTCTCGCTGCGCCCGGTTGCGGTTCATTTCCACTCTTCAAACTCCTGCCAGCGGCCAAATGCTGACCGGAAAACAGGCAGGAGGAAAAGAACAATTCATTTGCGGAATCAGAAGCGGGAGCCATTTGTTCGCAGTGACATCACAATCCGTGTGCCCCCCTGACATGCCCGCCCCCTCCTCCCTCACGGGGGCCTCTCAGCTAAAATGGGCATCTCCGCCTCGATAGACGAACTCACCACAACCCGAAACCCCGAAAAAAATGAAATCCAAACTCCGCTTATCCATTGCGCTGCTCGGCCTCGCCGCGGCGCTTCCGTGCCAGTCCGCTGAGATCGCTATTGACGACTTTAGTCCAACGCCAGACGGCAGCACGACTACATTCTCCCAAGGGACCGATGTCAAAACGGAGAATGGTGGCGTCAATGTTCTTGCTGGCACAACGGACATGGCTTACGTCATAACCACTTTCACCTTCGGAACAGGATCTGACGCACACTTGCAAGCTGGGTGGTCCACCGCTGCCATCCCCACAAGCACAAACCGCCTGGCGATAAGAGTTGAGGATACCGGCCAGGTAACTTGGCAAGGCTCGGGTGATACTTCAAGAACGAGCTTTGATTTCGCTCAGGACATGGCCGGCGAAACCGTGACCCTTCTGATGAAGTTCGATTATGACGTTAATCGAAATACAGCAAATGCTGACGACACCCTTGCGAACACCTGGGTCAATCCGACGAACTCTTCGGTCGAAGGCGCGGATTTGGGCCGGGCTGCTGGAGACTTGTCCACCATCTGGAACTCGTCGGGTTTTGTCGGATTTGCACAGCTGGTCTACAACGAGTCCACTCCCAACATCGCCGGGGCGGAGTCTTCCATCACCGATACCACGATTCTGACCGGCGCCGATGCGACTTGGCCGAGGGCCCTCGAGTGGGCGCTGGGGGGGCCGACATCGCCCGGCACTGTGAGTGCCTTCATCTCGACGGTCTCCGCTTCACCGATTCTCGTTGCGAACGATAACACAACGACCTCGACCATCACCGTCACCCTGACGGATTCCGCCGGCGATCCCGTTGCAGGCAAGGAAGTTTCGCTGGCCAGCGATGGCGATGCCAACATCACGACTGGCGACAACATTAGCGATGTGAATGGCGAGGTGACCTTCGCGGTCAAGTCCGGCACCGAGTCGGTGCAAGAGTTCACCGCCACCAATGTGACTGACAGCAATCTCGTTCTTTACCAGACGGCCACCGTGACCTTCGAGCCGGTTGGTACGATCGACCCGGACACTTCCACGGTGGTGGCCTCACTGCCTGATGTCCCGGCGGATGATTCCACGACCTCCACGATCACCGTCACCTTGCGGAACAGTCTTGGGGATCCCGTTTCCGGCAAGAATGTCTCTCTTTCATCGGACGGCGATGCCACCATCGATCCCGCAGGCACCGATACCACTGACGTGAATGGTGAGGCCACATTTACGGTGCGTTCCGGCACGCAGGGCACCCAGATCTTCACCGCCACCGATGTGACCGGCACTCCCCCGCCGGCCAGCATCCCCGTCACGCAGACCGTCCAGGTGGTCTTCACGGAAGTGAGCCCGACGCCCGCGATTTTGTTCCACGAGCCGTTCGACTTCGCGGATGGCAGCGACCTGAACGGACAGGGCGGCTGGACTGCGGGCACGAACACCAGCGGAGCCTTCGTCGAGGTGCATGACGGTGCCGGGCTCGAACCTTGGGACGGCGCGTTCACTGGTGTGACCCAGAGTGGGAACTACGCGGGCCGCTCGTTCACCCCCAACACCTTGGCCGACTGGGTCTATGGCGGCCATGCCCTCGATCCCTCCGTCACCGCAACCTTCACGGACGGCGCGGTCACGTGGTTGAGTTTCATCCAATATGGCAACAACGCGCAGGTGGCCATCGGTGCCGACGTCCTGCAGCAGCGCGGCAACGTGGCCGCCGGTCAGAACATCGGGATGGGAGGCCTCTTCAACAACTCGGCGGTGCGCGCCCACTACTGGGACGACGAGGATAGCAACGGCAGTTTTGAGGATCACCCGTCGTTGACAACCATCGGCAGTTCGAATCCCCATTTCGTCATCGCCAGGATCGTGTGGAGCGACTCGGGCGTGGATTCCATCACCTGCGCCCGCTTCACCTCCGGATCGACCATCAGCGAAGCCGAATTCAACGCCGCCTCGCAGTCAACGATCTCGGCCGACCTGGACCAGTCGGTCTTTGACACGGTGAGTTTCGCCGGCTCCCAATATTATATCGACGAGATTCGCATCGCCACGGCGTTCGACGAGGCTGTCAATGGAACAGGAGGCGGTGCCTCACCCTTTGAGACTTGGGCGGATCTTGGCTCCCTCGGCCCCGTGACCTTCGACGGCGACACCAACGGCGACGGTGTGCGTGATGGCTTGGCCTTCCTGCTTGGCGTGGTCAATCCGGACGACAGCGCGCTCGGCCTGCTGCCAACGACAAGCGAGATCGGCGGAGACCTGGTGATGAGCTTCACCTGCCTGGCCACGGCGGATCGTGGAACGGCGACGCTGAATCTGGAATATGATGGTGATCTGGCCGGCACATGGTTGAGCGTTCCGGTCCCCGGCGCTGTGGGAGCTCCCAACCCCATTGTCGAAACCACCGCCACCGGCAGCGTCAGCTTCGTGGCGACCGATGGCGGAACGAATACCAATGGCGACGCCCTGATCGATATCGTGGCGACCATCAGTGATGCTACTGAGTCTGCTTCCGGAAAACTCTTCGGCCGCCTCAAGGGCAACGACTAAGCCCGACCTGAATCAATCCGACGCCGGTCCCGCTCTCCGGGACCGGCGTTTTTTCTGCGGATCGTGCGACGCAGCCTCACCCCGACACCTCGTGGCTTCCTCCCCATGCTTTGGCAGAGTTGATTCGTAGCGAGAAATTGGCTTTGTCTGACATTGGCATCAGCTGCCTGTGAAACAGGCAGGATGGAGCGAAAATTGGATTTGAAAGGTGCGTGACGGGCGCGTTACGTGATTCCCATAAACGTCATTACCCATTGCGAATCTCACGTCCGTTTAACGAACCGGAATCCAATCAACCCATCACGATCAACGACCTCATCCCCTGAAGAAACCGCGTTTTGTGTACTTAACGAAATCCCTCATTGCGCTGACGGTAAAAACGGCGCGGTGACCTGGTGGCGACTCATCAGTCTAACAAAAAGAATGTCCTGAAAATGATAAAGAATCGAGAAACCACCCGCGGCAATGGCCGGAAGAAGAAGCCATCGATCCTGTTTCATGCCGACGCGACCGACCCGGACATGCTGTATTTCAGCCGGTTCCAAGCCTTCGATCCCTATCTGGCGTTTTCGTTGAACGGCAAGCGCGTGGCGGTGACGCATTCGATGGAATACGGGCGCATGCTCACGGAGTCCTCCTTCGACGAGATCCTGCTGCTCAATGAGGTGCGCGATGGCGCCGCCAAACGCTTCAAGCTGCCCAAGGGCAAAGCTCCAGACCTCCATCAAATGGTGCTTCATCTTGCGGAACTCCACGGCATTCCGAATTTCAAGGTCGGAGACCGCTTTCCGGCCGGCCTCGCCCGCAGGCTGCGCGAGGCCGGCATGACCCTCGAGATCGCCAACGGCACCGGGTTGTTTCCCGAGCGGCAGATCAAGACAACAGCCGAGGTGGCCGCGCTGCGCAAGGGCAACAAGGCCAGCGAGGCGGGCTTCCGTGTCGTCGCCAAAACGCTGGCCGAGTCGAAGATCCGCAACGGCAAAGTGGTCCACGGCGGCAGCATCCTGACATCGGAGCGCCTGCGCGAACTCATCAGCCACGCGGCGCTCGATGCCGGAGCGGTGGCCATGCACACCATCGCCGCGCCGGGTGACCAGGCCGTGGACAACCACTGCGCCGGCCACGGGCCGATCCGTGCCGGAGAGTTGATCGTGGTGGACATTTTCCCGCGGCGCGTCCAAGACTGTTACTGGGGCGACATGACACGCACCTATCTGAAAGGCAAGGCGAGCGATGCGCAGCGGCGCCTGGTGCGCACCGTGAAGAAGGGCCACAAGCTGGCGATCGACATGATCAAGCCGGGTGTGACCGGCGGCAAGGTGCACGACGCCGTGCAGGCGTTCTTCGACAAGCAAGGTTATGAGACTGTCCGCAACAGCAAGACTCCGAAGGGCTTCTTCCACGCCCTGGGCCATGGCGTGGGCCTGGAAATCCACGAAGAGCCGATCCTGCGTTCCAAAGCGCCATGCAAACTCCGCAAGGGCATGGTGGTGACCGTCGAACCCGGACTCTACTACCATGGACTGGGCGGATGCCGGATCGAGGATGTGGTGCATCTCATTCCCGGCGGCTGCGAGTTGATCTCCCGTGCGTCTTACAAATGGGAGATCGCCTGATGACTTCATCCTCCTTCACCCATGCTTCCGAGCCCGGCCATCTTTCCGCCATGCGCCTGAAGGCTAAGAAACCAAAGCCTTGGACTACCGCCGCCGCCGGGTTGTCCTTGTGTGACCATCCGATACCCTGATATCCCCCTGCCTTGCATAAATCACGATTGCCGATGGCTGCCCAACCAAGACTGACCGGGATTCCGCACGGCCACCGGCATCGCCGTGGATTCGCCCTTGTTGTGACCGTCTCGCTGATGGTGCTGCTGGCCGTGATTTCGGTCGGCTTGCTCGGCCTCTCGGCAGTGGCCATGCGGAGTTCCTCGCTGGGCACGGCCCAGGCCGAGGCGCAAGCCAATGCCCGGCTGGCGCTGATGATGGCGATCGGCGAACTCCAGAAGGAACTGGGACCGGACATGCGGGTCAGCGCCGAAGCGGCGGTTTTCGACCGGGATCCCGACACCGAAACCGTCGAGGGGGTGGAGCAGCCGCATTGGCTGGCAAGCTACGAATCCTGGGGCAGTTGGCTCAACGCCTCTTACGAGAATCCCGCCAGCGGCGAGACGCTCACGATCCAGGACACCTACACCCCCGAACGGGAAAAAATGTTCCGCAGATGGTTGGTGTCGCTGCCGGAAGACATGAGCGGGAACGTGGCCGCGCCGTCCAACCTGAGCGGATGGGACGACGGCAACTCGGTGGTTCTGGTGGGTGAAGGCAGCCTGGGCGATGCCGCCCGAACCAGCCCGGAACAGGTCACCCGCGCTTATCTGCAAGCCGTCGGAGACACCGGCCGCAATGCCTGGTGGATCGGGCCGGAGAACCACAAGGCGAGGATCGATCTCGCAAAACAACCGAGGAGCCTCGATGCCGCCGGTTGGGAAACCGCCCATGGCGATACGGCGGAAGTTGGCGTGGGAGCCCTGCCGGGGCTCGATGCGCTTGATTCAGATGAAAGCCTCAGCGGAAAACTCATCACCCTTCCAACCCTCCGTCCCGCCGGGACCGATGCGGAGGTGGTGGGAAAACATTTCTTCGATCTCACCGCAACGAGCCGCGGGGTGCTGGCCAGCGTGCGCACCGGACATCTCAAGAAAGACCTGAGCCTGCTTTTCGAGAAGGACAAGGCGAGTCTGCCGGCCCCCTATCGGTTCAATTCCGGCGACGTCCGCGAGCCCTCGATCCGTCCCATGAGCGCCGAAATCGCCAACCGCCCCGCGCTCCCCGGCCGCCACTTCGCCTCGTGGACGCGCATGCGCCATTTCTACCGGATGTACCGCCAGGACAGCGACGCGGAAGCGCGGACATTCACGAGTGGCGGAACGGGGGGCTCCCCCGCACTCCGATGGGACGGCTCAAAGCCCTACAGCGACTGCAATGCGGGCGTCTTCGGGATCGATCCCAACGACCCCGTCCCGACATGGCGCGGCGAGGACACCTACATCCGTTTTCCGGTTCTCACCAATGTCACCTATATCCTGAGTTTGAAGACCCAGGGGAGCCCTTCAAATTCCAATCTGTTCTGCGTCTCGACGCCGGTACTGGTGTATTGGAACCCCTATAATGTGGAGTTGCGGGTGCCCAACAACATGCTGGCGACAAGAAGTTTCCTGCCGCGCTCGCAACCGGTGATCGGCAAGCTTTACACGGGCGGCTCATCCACTCCGGAGGTGGATAGATTTCTGGATTTCGGCGGGGATTTCTACACGATGACAGTTGGCAGTGGAGGTTTCGTCGAGTTCAAACCCGGCGAGTTCCGGATATTCACTCCGGAACCGGGTGTTTTCTACACTGGCGAAACCGGCAGGCTGCTGCCCGGTTTCGATCCCCAGTCATTCGGCGGCCTGCTGTATTCGATCGCCACAAAGCCGGAATCGTCCAATCCCAGGCTCGCCGTCACGTTCAGTCCGGTTGCGCAATCCGGCAGGTTGTTCAATTCGCAATACGGCAACACCCCGGGGTCCTTCTTCGTGCCGGGGTTTTGGTCCCCGGTGGGAACCAACATCGGCGGCAACTACCTGGATACATTGAGCGCCCTGCACGTGGACTGGCTCAACACGTCGCAAGCCTACACCCCGATCACCCCGGACGGACAACCCGTCGAGTGGATTTTCAATGTGACCCGCCCCATCGCATTCATGCAGCTGGCGCTCAAAAGCGCCTACCGGCACACCTACGACACCATCGGCTGGGGGCTCGACTGGCGCTGCCGCAACTGGATCCAAGCCCCTCCATTCTATCTCGGCAAAGGCTTGTATCTCTCCGAAGACAACACCATCGCGAACACCCAGCGATCCGATTGCCCTTATGAATTCAGGTTTGGATCCCTGCTCGGCAAGGACCCCGGAGACCTTCTCCCGAGTTTCGGCAACAACGCCTTGCTGAGCAATACCGAGCGCATCACCGCCGTGGCGTGCCTCGAACTCCCCACGGCGCCCATCGCGAGCCTTGCCGGCTTTTCGGGAATGCGGATCGACCCGGGCTGGACGAGAACCGATGCCATCAACGGCGAATGGCAAATCAAACGCGCGGCGAGCGGCAGAATCGACACCTCCGGCAACTCGCTCCACTATGCGGACGCGAAGGCCACTTCATACCAGAGCGGCATTACCGGCCCCGGAATCGGCAATTCCTTCCTTCATCCGGTCATTCCCCGCACCGATGTTTACCGGAATTTCGACAACTCTGCGAGCATGGAGCCGACAAACTTCACCGACAGGAATACCGGCTACAACAAAACCGACACCAAGGCATACCGCGACTACTGGGATCACGTGCTGTTGCTGAACGACGCGCTCTGGGATGACTACTTCGTCTCCTCCCTTGCGGATCAGAATCGCGGCAACCAGTCCGCGGGTGACAGTCTCGCTGAAAACCTCCGGAAACTCGTCGAAGGGAATGAATTGTCCAACTCGCGCTACAGACCTCATCTGGCAGGCGCTTCGCCGGCTGAAATCAGGGCGGAGCTGGAAGCCGGCGACGGCTATCTCAAGGCGGCCGCCTACCTGATGGTGGACGGCATGTTCAATGTCAACAGCACCTCGGTGGACGCCTGGCATGCGCTCTTCGCAGGCATCCGCGAGCGGAAGGTGGTTTATCGTGACGGCAGCGGAGCCTTGAGGCCCGTTTCGATCCCCTCCGGCAAAAGGATCGCCCTTTCCCGATTCAACACCGCCAACACCGACCAGGAGATGACCGAACCCGAATTCGGCATCGATCGGGACGATGGCATGAAGGCCTGGTCCGGAGTGCGCTTTCTGGATGATGATCAATTGCGCAAGCTCGCCGAGGAACGCGTGAAACAGGTGAAACGGCGCGGACCGTTCCTGAATTTCTCGGAATTCATCAACCGCCGGCTCTCCAACGACGACCTCGGCGTCATGGGCGCCCTGCAGTCCGCGATCGATTACGATGATGCAAACCCCGAGAGCGGCTCCATCAACTTCCCGTTCAAGAGCGAGCGCGACTTCAGGATCGAGGCCGGCGACCTCGTGACGAACGCCTACGCCACTCCCGAAGCCGCGGTTGGCTCCCGTTACGCCGGCATTCCGGGATATGTCATCCAGTCGGACCTGCTCAAGCCCATCTCGAACACGCTTTCCGTGCGCGATGACACCTTCCGGATCCGGGCCTATGGCGACTCGCTCGACCCAAATGGCAACATCGTGGCGAGGGCGTGGTGCGAGGCGATCGTCCAGCGGCTTCCCGAGTATTCCGACCCCGGCGACGATCCGGATGTCCCCGCGCGGGAGATGACTCCCGGGGGCGGGTTTTCCAGCATCGATGCCAGCGCCCTCGCTCCCGCCAACCGCCGTTTCGGAAGGAAATTCCAGATCCAGGGTTTCCGTTGGCTGGGTGCCTCCGAGATCTGACGACCCGATTTCCCGCCCATTACTGCCATCATGATCAAAAAATCCCTCTGCTGCATCTGCCTGTTGTTTTCGGCATCCCTGCCATTGGCGGCACAGGATGGATCCGGTGGTGAAACGGGACGGAAACCCGGCCGCCTCGCCTGGTTGGTCCATACGGACATGCCGGAGGGAGTGGAGAACCCTGTCAAGGTGATGGGCGGCGGTGAAATCACCGAAGTCGAACTTGACCCGTATCTGGCGAGAGGACCGGTGAAAATTCCCGCCGATGGAATCATCCGCATCATCCGTGAGACGCCCGGCGCTGGAAGTCCGGGAAAAACCAAACATCTCATACTGGCCGAGGCCAAGATCCCGGAAAGCGTCCGCCAAGCCCTGATCATCCTGGTGGCCTTGCCGAAACCCAGTGGCGATCTGCTTTTCAAATCCAAGGTTCAGGATCTCGCGTCCTTCAAGGGAGGAGACCGGCTGTTCATCAACCTGAGCGACACCAACATCGGCGTCAAAATCGGAGACACCCCGGTGGCGGTCCCCGCCAGACAGTCGAATATCTACACCGCCCCGAAGTTGGCGGATTCAACCAACAAACAGATCGTCTATAGCTTCTATCACCCCGATCAGCGAAAGTGGAAATTGCTGGGTGCCACGACCATCGTGCTGCAACCCAATCTCCGGGAAATCTGCATCTTCAACAACGGCTCCCGCCTCGGAAACATCAAAAGGCACAAGATCCTTTTTCCCGTGAAAAGCGCAAACCCGTGAAACGGAATTCCCCGCCTCAGCATGAGGCTGCGGGAGAGGGCGGAGTCCGGTTTTTGGGTTTTCCGGAATTCGCTCTCAGACTCCTCCACCCCATGCCCGCCGCAGCTCCGCGGCACGCATCACCGGCTGCTTTGCCGGCTTGCGGGTGACCCGATCGGTGACGGAACAACGATTTTGCCTGCCAAAGGTCAAAAGCTGACTGGAAAACAGGCAGGATGGTGGGAAAATTCGATTTGCAAGATCGGTGACCGGTGGCTTGATCGTTCCGTTGCTCAACGATTTTAGCCACCACCATTCCAATGCCACCCCGCATCGCACGATCGTGCGACTGGACGAAACTGAAAAGCAGTCGCTGAATTACCTTTGAAAGCATCGCCATTCAAACCCACCCGCACACCCCCACCTGCATCGCACCATGAAACCCACAAGATTCATCCCGCAATTGGCCGCCGCCGCCGTGATCGCTGCCGGATCAGCCCAGGCTGCCATCTACACCTTCTCAGACTTTACCCGCACCGCCGGTGGCGCAGCCACAGCCTCGACACACGACTTCGACCCCAATGAGGGTTGGAGTGGAACGCCTCCCAACAATACAGGCGCAGCAGATACAACTCCCATTTACCTGACCGCAACCGTTAGCTGGACAGCTACCGCCGGCAATATCGGAACTTTCAACGTCCGATTCAACCAGCTCGATGATGGGGCAGCCGCACGGCTCGGCATGGGAAAATCAACGAACACTGTGGGCTCTGGATTTGATTTCATTACGCTGAATGCCACTGGTGATCCTGATGGTGAGGGTCCTGCCACGGTACGACCCACCATTCAGCCGGTCGACACAACCGTTGTCACTTCTGTTACCCTGGTGATGAAAGTTGACCATTCCAAGGCGGGAACAAACCCAGGCGGCGACTGGTGGTTTGCCGATGCAGGCTTGCAAGATGCTGCAGTGGGTTTCATGTGGATCGATCCAAATCTCGCAGCCACCGAGGCGAGTCAGTTTACGCCGTGGGCAGCATGGCGAAGCGGCAATGCCGGTTATTCAGGAGTCTCGTTCATATCAGATACCGATGCAGTTGATCTCAATTTCAGCAACATCGCGCTCTATACAGAAGGCGATACACCATTCGCCATCCCCGAACCCCGCGCCGCTCTTCTCGGCGGCCTCGGCCTGCTTGCCCTGCTCCGCCGCCGCCGGAATGCCTGATGCCACGGCGATCGATTCGTTTCAAACCGGGGAAACGGAGCACGCTTCGTTTCCCTTCTTTTTGTCCCGAAGCCAATGAACTTGCCTGTAGCGGCGCTCTGCTTGTCCTTCGTAGCCTCGGCGGAGAGGGATGAGCGTCGATGCCAATGAGATGCACCAGGCTTGTTCCATGGCGATCCTTTCACTCCGACGGTCATAGACCGCCGCTACATTCCTCCCGATCACTCCAATCCTGCCCAACCGCCACGCCATGAAATCCAAACTGCTTCCAATCATCGCATTCCTCGGCCTCGCCTCGACACTTTCATCCCGGGCTGCGGAGATCGACATCCCCGACCACAGCTTTGTGCCTGATGGCAGCACCACCAATGCCTATCAGCAAACGGACATCGCGACCCCCAACGGTGGCAACGTCCTTCCATCGGGCGCATCGGTGCATGTGGCGTATTTCGTGACCACCTTCACCTTCGGCGAAAACTCGGACGCACACTTGCAGGCCAATTTCCGCGCGACCGGCGGACAAGCCCGCGTAGGGGTCGAGATCCAGGACACCGGGTTGGTGCAATTTGTCGGCTCCGGTGACACCACCCGCACCAACTTCAACTTCAATCATGACATGGCCGGTCAATCGGTCGTTCTGCTCGTCAAGGCGCATTACGACCCGAACCACAATGTCATTTACGGGAAAAGCAACGCCTCAGACGACACCCTCTTCAATGTCTGGATCAATCCAACCGGCTCTTCCGTCGAGGGTTCGGGACAATCGGCAGGAGACATGCAAACCGTCTGGAACTCGGCCACATTCGGATTCTTCGGACAGACCATCCTGAACCAATCGACCCCGGGCACTGCCGGCACGTCCTTCATCACTGACACGGTCGTCCTCACCGGTGCCGACGCCACCTTTGCCAACGCCCTTGCGCTGGCTACGGGCGGGACACCGCCGACCGGAATCGTCGATGCAGGCACCTCTACCGTCTCCGCATCGCCGGAAGCCGTTCCCGCCGACGGCACCACAACCTCGACCGTCACCGTCACCCTGAAGGAATCCAGTGGTATTCCCGTCGCTGGCAAAGAGGTTTCCCTCTCAGGCAATGGCAGCGCCACCATCGAAACCACGAACAACATCAGCGATTCGGGCGGAGTGGTGACCTTCACCGTCAAGTCGAACGCCGTCGGCGTGGAAGAATTCACCGCCACGGATGTGACCGACGGAAACCTGGTCATCACACAAACCGCCAGCGTGGATTTCCAGACACCCGTCGTGGTCGGTCCGGTGGATGCGGACAATTCCACCGTGGTGGCCTCCGCGTCCAGTGTCGCGGCAAACGGCATCGCCACCTCCACCATCACGGTCACCCTGAGGGACGGCAGCGGATTGCTGGTCATTGGCGAGGACGTCACCTTGAGTGGCAGCCCCTCGGGCGCGACGATCAACCCCTCCGCGACGCAGGCCACCGACGCCAACGGGCAAGCCGCTTTCACCGTCAGTTCCACCACCATCGGCCCGGTGGTGTTCACGGCCACCTCCGTCACCGACAACGTGACGATCACCCAGACCGCGGGCGTGGACTTCACCGACCCGCTTTTGGCACAGGCCTTCAACGTGAATTTCCTGGACGAAGGCCAGGCGAATGCAACCGGATTGGTTGGATTGGTGGGAGCTCCCGGTGAGACATGGAACCAAGGCACCGGCTATGACACCGGCGCGCTCACGAATCTGGTCGATACCACGGGCACCGTGATTTCCTCGGTCGGCGTCTCGGGGCTCGGCAATGACGGCCGGCCGATCAGCGGCACCAGCCTGAGCCTCTTCAATGCGAACCGCGGCTTCTTTGGCAAGGGCCAGGATACCACCATCTCCATCACGGGCCTCACTCCCGACACGCCATACGACCTCTACCTCTATGCCCTGAGCCACTCCACTTCCAGTTGGGGTGACATTTCCAACACCGAGCGGGCGGCCGGGGATTTCGTGACCGCCAACACCGTCCTCGGCAACGGCCAGTCCCAATGGCTCGACAACGGAGTGGCCGGCACCAATGGCAACGCCTTCGTCCCCAACGGCAACTATGTGGCCTTCCAGTCCATCGTCGCCGACGGCTCGGGCAACATTTCGATCCTGGTCGATGCCTACGACGGCATCGACGGAAATCCAGCCACCAATGACGGCAACTGCCGCCTGCACGTCTGCGGCCTGCAAATCCGGCCCGCCAGCGGCATGAGTGTCGATTACATGAGCTGGCTCGATGACTACTATCCGGGTCTCGGGCTGCCGGATGAGGACGACGACGGCGACGGCCTGAGCAACGACTACGAGCGCATCTTCGGACTCGATCCGACCGACTCGGCTTCGAGCAACCCATACACCGCGCCCTTCGATCCCGCAGCGGGCTACTTCGGCTATTCCCGGCGCACGAAGTCGCTCGCCAATTTGAACTACAAGGTGTGGTATTCGACCGATCTTGAAGAGTGGTTCGAGGACAACGCGGCGAGCCAGTTGCCCGAATCGGTGACCAATGATGTCGAGATCATGGGCGTCCAGATCGATCCCGCCTTGCTCAGCGAACCCAGGCTGTTCGTGCAGGTGCGGGCCACGCCCGTCACCGGCGTCGATCTGGAGCCCTCGCTGCTCAACGTCCGCGGCAGCGGCAACACGATCACCCTGATTTTCTCGGAACCGATGAACCCCTCGACCGCTTCCAATCCTGCCAACTACACCGTGGTACAGGATGGCGTGGGGCCGCTCACCATCACCGGCGCGACGCTCAACCCGGGCGGCGGCAGCGTCACCCTGACCCTCGGATCGACGCTCGGCATCGACACCGCCTACACGGTGGGCCTCGACGGAGTGACCAGCGGCACCGGCCAGTCGCTCAGTGGAATCAATCGTCCGTTCCGGACCTGGGACGACGACCCGGCCGGCGTGAAGGTCTTCATCCTCGCCGGGCAGTCGAACATGGTCGGTCGCGGCGAGAGCGAGCGGGGCAACGGTGACGTGGACGGCGCCATCGGCAGCCTTCGCTGGGAGGTGGTCACCGACAACGCCAACTACGGCCAGCTCGTCGTCGATACCGGCAATCCCGCGACGGACGATTGGGTGGTTCGCAGCGATGTGAACTTCTGGTGGAACCGTGCCGATATCGGTGCGGGGCCTGCCATTACTAAAGGCGGGCTGAATCCGCAGGGCTTTGGCTCGGGTCCGGAAACCTTCGGTCCGGAATACGGATTCGGCTGGGCGGTGGGGGATTCCACTTCCCAACCCGTCCTGATCATCAAGACCGCCTGGGGCGGCAAGGATCTCATCAACCAATTCCGGCCACCGGGTGCCGTTGCGGAACGTGGCGGAGTGGTCGGCGGTTATTATCTCGAGCTGCTGGAGCAGGTCCGGGAAGTGCTGCACAATCTGGATACCGAGTTTCCGGAATGGAGCGGCCTCGGATACGAGATCGCGGGCTTCGGCTGGCATCAGGGCTGGAATGACAGCCTGGACACGTTTGCGGCCAACGAATATGAGGCGAACATGGCCAACTTCATCACCGACATCCGTGCCGAGTTTGGGAAGCCCAACCTGCCATTCTCCATCGGCACCACCGGCATGGAGGGTGCGGCCACGAGCGGCAACCGGCTCACGGTCGTCAACGCCCAGATCAACGTCGCGAATCCCGCGCTCCATCCGGAACTCGGCGGCAACGTCTTCACCGTCGATACCCGGCCGTTCGCCAGGACCACGGAAGAGTCGCCCACCAACGACACCACCCACTGGAAGAACAACGGCGAGTCCATGTACCTGATCGGCAAGGGCATGGGCGACGGCATGGTGGACCTGCTCAACCCATGACGGGATTCCGGCAGATGCCATCCGGTCTTTAACTGACGGGCACGGAAAAAGTGGGATGGCTCGCGACGTAAGACATCCCGGTCTCACGTTGTCGGGGCACTCCCTTCATGGAGAGCGGGTGTCCTGCCCGCTTCCCCGACCCATCGCGCCTACGTTAACTGAAAATCACTCATGAAAGCCCGCATCCTTCAAGCGACCTTCGCGCTGTTCTTTTCCGCGCTCCCCGCCACAGCCCAGGACGAACGACCTCCCGACTTCACCAAGGGCGATTCCATTCCCGCCAACGCCAAACACGACTGGAACCTCGGCGCAACCGGCATGCGCGGCTGGATGCACTCCCACACCCTCGTCACCTACGACGCCCGCCAGATTTATGTCACCCGGGTGGACGCCGGCTCACCCGCCGACGGCACCATGGCCGTTGGCGACGTCATACTCGGCGTCGGCGGCGAGTTGTTTTCCCACGATCCCCGCACCGAGTTCGGCAAAGCACTCACGATTGCCGAATCCGATGCCGGCGGCGGAAATCTAACACTCACCCGCTGGCGCGCCGGAACCACAGAGAACGTCACTTTGAAACTCCCCGTGCTCGGCAGCTACTCCGCCACCGCGCCCTACGATTGCGAAAAATCCCGCAAGATCCTCGAACTCGGCTGCAAAACCCTCGCCGCGCGCATCGCCGCCAACGCCGAACGCGAGAATCCGATCCCCCGCGCCCTCAACGCGCTCGGCCTCCTCGCCAGCGGCGATCCCGATTATCTTCCGCTCCTCAAGAAAGAAGCCGAATGGGCCGCCGGATTCAAAGCCGGTGGTTTCCAGACCTGGTATTACGGCTACACCATGCTGTTCCTCGGCGAATACGTCCTGGCCACCGGCGACCAATCGGTGATGCCCGGTCTCCGCCGCATGGCCCTTGAAGCCGCCAATGGCCAGAGTGCCGTCGGCTCCTGGGGCCACGGCTACGCCTTGCCCGATGGCCGCCTCGGCGGTTACGGCATGATGAATTCGCCCGGCATCCCGCTCACCATCTCGCTCGTCATGGCCCGCGCCGCGGGCATCGACGATCCCGTCATCTCCCGCGCCATCGAGCGCAGCCAGTTCCTCCTCCGCTTTTATGTCAATAAAGGCTCCATCCCCTACGGCGACCACGACCCCTGGATTCAAAATCACGACGACAACGGCAAGAACGGCATGGCCGCCACACTCTTCAACCTGACCAACGAAAAGGACAACGCCGAGTTCTTCTCGCGCATGTCGCTCGCCAGCCACGGACCCGAGCGCGACACCGGCCACACCGGCAACTTCTTCAACATCCTCTGGGCCACCCCCGGCGTCGCCCTCTCCGGCCCCCACGCCACCGGCATCTGGATGAAAAACTTCGGCTCATGGTATTTCGACCTCGCCCGCCGGCATGATGGTTCCTTCGTCCACCTCGGTCCCCCGCAACCGGATCCCGACAGTTATCACAACTGGGACGCCACCGGCCTCCACCTGCTCGCCTATGCCATGCCGCTGCGGAAGATCTATCTAACAGGAAAACGCGACAGCATCGTCCCGCAGCTCGACCCCGATGCCGCACTGGCCATTTTCAACGACGGCATCGGCTGGGACAACAAGGACCGCCACAGTTATTATGACAAGCTCGACGACGCGGAGTTGTTCAAACGCCTCTCCAGTTGGTCGCCCGTCGTCCGCGACCGTGCCGCCATCGCCCTCAGCCGCAGGCCGTCTCCACCGATCGACCGCCTGATCGCCATGCTCGAATCCCCAAATCTGGACGAACGCTACGGCGCCTGCGACGTGTTCGCCCTCCTCCGCGGCCGCGCCGAGCTCGCCGTCGATCCCCTCATCGCCTGCCTCTCGCACTCCGACATGTGGCTGCGCGTCAAAGCCGCCGAAGCCCTCACCGGCATCGGCAAGCCCGCCGCCAAAGCCGTGCCGAAACTGCTGGAATTGATGACCCTCGAGGACAAGGCCAAGGACCCGCGCAACATGCACCAGCGCTACATCACCCTCGCGCTCTTCGCGCGCGGCCGCGACCTGCTCGCCGACTCCCTCGCCATCGTGGACCGCGACCTGCTCCACAAAGCCGTGAGCGCCGCCCTGCAAAACCAGGACGGCCGCGCCCGCAGCGCGATCGAATCGCTCTACGGCCAGCTCAGCTACGAGGAACTCAAACCCCTCCTGCCAGTCATCATCAAATCCATCGCCGTGGCCGCACCCAGTGGCGAGATGTTCGCCGATGGCATCCGCGTCGCCGGCTGCAAACTGCTCGCCAAACACCACGTCCGCGAGGGCATGGCGCTCATCGTCCGATACACCCGCGAACAGAACTCCTGGGCCAGCGAACACCGCACCCCGGAACTCATGAAACTCCTCCTCGCCTACGGCACCCATGCCAGAAAGTTCATCCCGGAACTCGAAAAAATCGCCCACTACTTCGAACACGACGAACCGGACTTCCCGCGCCACCTCGGAATTCAAAAAACCAAGAACATCCGAGAAACCATCGCCTCCATCCGCGCGTCCACTGACACGCCGGAACTCAAAAGCGCGCGCTAACAATCCCGCCGCTTTTTCAGATCAGCTTTTCGCGCAGGGCCTTGGCCACCGCTCCCGTGTTGGTCGTCACATGCAGCGTCTCATACAAGCGCTGCATGTGGGTCGATACCGTGGTCACGCTGATGTTCAGGGCATCGGCGATCTCCTTCTTCACCAGGCCCTCGGCCATCAGGCGAAGGATGTCACGCTGGCGGGGTGTCAATGCGTAGGCATCGGCGTCCTGCGTATCCTCCCGGCCTTTCTGGTTTACCAAGGTATCCAGCACCTTGCGCGCCACCTCGGGTGACATCGAAGCTCCTCCGGCGATCACTTGCCGGATCGCCTCCCCGATCTCCGCCCGGGTCGATGATTTCAGGACATAACCGGAGGCCCCGGCACAGACCGCCCGGAAAATCTTGTCCGCATCGTCGAATGCCGTGAGGATCACAATCTGCGTTTCAGGAGCCATGCCCTTGAGATGCGACAAGGCCGTGATTCCGTCCATTCCCGGCAACTGCACGTCTAACAGAATTATATCCGGCTTTCCGCCGGATTCCAATGCGGCGAACGCCTGCTCCACGGACTGATAGCTGCCACCGCACCTCATGCCGTCCAAGCGGTCGATCGTGCGTTGCACCCCGGTGGCGAAGATCTCGTTGTCTTCCACCAGCCAGATCTCGGTTTCGGGTTTCATCGGATGGTTCATGGATGGGTTATTTGGAATAAGGAGCTTCAAAGATCACTTCCGTCCCCTTGCCGGGGGCGCTGTCGATGCGAATGCCGCCCGACACCCGTATCGCGCGACGTTTCAGATTGCCAAGCCCGTGGCCCGATTCGCCGGTCGTTTCCGGGTCAAACCCGATCCCTTCGTCACGCACCGTGAAACGAAGGCGATCCGACCCGATTTCGATCCTCACCGCGGCCCGGCGGGCCTGCGCGTGCTTGCGGACGTTGTTGAGAACCTCCTTGAAGGCGAGGAACACATGCCGCTGGAACAACAGGCCCAATGGCCGGTCCCGGAATACCTCGGGCTCGATCTCCACCGACACGTCCAGATGCTTCAGGATCATCCTCACCGACTGCCGCATCCGAGTCACAAAGTCCCTCAGCCCGACCCGCTCGCGCTGGACCAACCACACGATGTCGCGCATCGACAGCGAGGCATCCTCCGCTGCCTTGCGAATGGTCTCAAAGTCATTTCGCGATTCCTCGTCCGGGCTGATCTCGCTGCCGATCTCACTCACCAGGACAATCCCGCCGAGGTTGCTGCCGATGTCGTCGTGCAGATCCCTGGCGATCTGCTGCCGCAGTTGCTCCATCTCGCGCCGCCTCAGCAAACGATGTCTCACCATTCCCCAGATCCACGTTGCCACCACCAGCACTGCCGTCGCTGACAGGATGCCGCCAAGCACCTTTCTTCCCAGTAACAATTTTGCCGCCCGACGATGCTCCAAGGTGGCCTTCTCCATTTCCAGTCGGCCGCGCTTGTCCATCAGTCGCAGGTATTCCGGCCACTCGATCAGGCGGTAGCGGCTGGTGTGGCCATCCGTCAGGTAGGCCGGCGCCCAACCAGCCTCCGGAGGCTTGTCGGCAGCATCCTTGGCATCCACCGGCTTGCCCAATGCCAAATTGCGGTTCGAGCCATAGACCTGCAGCTCGGCCAGTCCGAAAACGTACCAGTCGTCGCGTGACCACATCCTCTCCGCCATCACCCGGACATACCGCGCCTCCACCCCGGATACCGCGATGTTGATCGCGCATCCAGACGGGTATCCCAGGGAAAAATCGCCTCTTCCGCCCTCCCAGGTCACGACGGTGAAACCGGGGTCGTTGGCCAGCTGCACCCTGAGTCGCCGCGGGAATCCACGTCCTCCGACCACCTCGTACGCATCCGACTCAAGCGGCAGCAAGCGCACCTGCTCGATCACTTCCGGTTTGCCCAGATCCACGGCGCACCATTTTCTCAACGCTGCGGGCAGCGGATCGCCGGCCCCAGCCATGCTCAGTCGGCCGCTCAAATATCCTTGCGTCGGGCTGGGTGCCGCCACGTCCACCGGCATGCCCATGGTGCTCTGGCCGTCGGCGATCCGCACCGGTGCCCACAGGGGGAACAAATCCATGCTGCTCGACATGCTGATGTCCGCTCCCGCGCCTGCGACCAGGTTTCCCTCCATCACCATCAGCTCTTCCAGGACCCAGTAATAGGCTCCTTCATTGAAGTCATGCTTCAGCGAGGTGAACCTCAGGTAGCGCCCTGCCACCGGCGCGAACTCAAACACGAAGGGATACCTCCCGGGGTTCGCAACATCCTCGCCGCTCCGATCCACCACAACCACCGCGTCGCGCATGTCGGGGTGGTCCGAGATTTCCACCCGAAAACGCTTCGGAAACGCATGACCCGCCCCCGCCTCGCCCAAGTATGCAAGGTTCACCGGCATCAGGGCCACCATGTCCACCATGCGCCGCCCGCCCATGTCCAACTGCACCCAGTCGGGCGTCGTCTCATCCGGCAAATCTGCGCTGCGGTGTCCGTAGCGCGATCCCCAGGGCTGCTCCATCACCGCAGGCAACGACTCCATCTCCAGGGCGACCTCCCCCAACCGCCCTTCGATCCGCCTCAGCTCCGGACTCAGGCGGCGAATCCACCGCTCCGCTCCACTCTCTTCACCCTGCGCACACCCGAGTCCCGGCAGCCAGACTGCCAACAACCCGAGGAAAAGCATGCCGCGCGTCCAAACCATCCCAAGCAAGCTGTCCCATCCTACCACGCCTGTCAGCTCAGAACCTTGCCCTCGATGCCGTGTAGTACGATAAGATGACAAATTCACCCTCTCCATTTGCTGCGAGGCGCCTAGGGTAGTCGAGGTGGTTTTGAAAACCCTGATTTTCACGCGCCACATGATCGATCCATGACCACCGATGCCGCAGCCGACCATCGCCTCCCCGGAATTCATACGATCACACGACTAGCCAAACCCGACGGGCCTTTGTCTTGTTCTGGAAGGAATCAGAAAGAGTCTTTCGGCAACAAAACGAAACAGGCAGCCACATTCTTCAAAGCAACACCACGACAAACCGAATCCCAAAAAAATGAAAATGAAACTCGCAACACTATTCGCATGCATCCCCCTCGTGACAGCAACTCATGGCGCGGCCATCTTATTGGGCGGATTTGATGGAAACCAAACCGAAAACAATGCAGTATCACCGAAAACGCTAACCAATCCATTACAAGATTCGAGTGCTGTGGGCAATGTCAGCGTGTCATTAAGCACTTCTGACACCATCATCGGTTTCGATTGGGCGGCTGGTTTTCAGTCGAACACTGCCATCTGGGGCAGCGCAAGCGCCCTCGATCCGGCCGCCAGCACGGCCAACAACAACGCGGTTTATGCCCATGATGCCCTTGCCACGATCAATTTGACGGTCATCAACACCGGAACCGACGATGTCACACTGGATTCGCTTCTGATGCGGGTCAAGCGGGACAACGCCACCACTTCCGCAACCGGCATACGGGTCACTTATTTGAGTGGCGACTTGTCGGACACGGTCGGAAGTAACGCCCTGTTTGCCCTGAATGCAGCGGCCAGCACCGTCGGATACGACTTCGCGCTTTCCAGCCTCATCTCCGACTTCACCTTGGCTGCCGGGCAATCCGCCACCTTCTCATGGGCCTCGGAGGGCGGGAGCGGAGGTCGCACCCGATTCGACAATATCGCCCTCACCGGCACAGTACCCGAGCCCTCCGCCGCGCTGCTCGGCGGCCTCGGCCTGCTGGCCTTGCTGCGCCGCCGCCGCTGATTGTGGATTCGACGCGAATTCCCCAAGCCGCTTGGCGGATCCCACAAACCGCACATCGCACAAACCCACCGATCAAAATGAAAACCAAATATGCAATCTTCGCCGTTGTTCTCAGTCTGGCCGCCTCTGCGGTTGCGCAATCCGTCCTTCTTGCAGGCTTTGATGGGAATCAAACCGAAGCTTCAGGCCCTCCAAAAACATTATCCGATCCACTGCAACACTCCAGTGCTGTGGGTAATGTCAGCGTGTCATTAAGCACTTCTGACACCATCATCGGTTTCGATTGGGCGGCTGGTTTTCAGTCGAGCACTGCCATCTGGGGCAGCGCAAGCGCCCTCGTTCCGGCCGCCACCACGACCAACAACAACGCGGTGTATGCCCATGATGCGGCTCTTGCCACGATCCAGATGACGATCAGCAACACCGGATCCACCGACGTCACGCTGGATTCTCTGCTCATGCGGGTCAAGCGGGACAACGCCACCGGTTCCGCGACCGACATACGGGTCACTTATTTGAGTGGCGACTTGTCGGACACGGTCGGAAGTAACGCCCTGTTTGCCCTGAATGCAGCGGCCAGCACCGTCGGATACGACTTCGCGCTTTCCAATCTGATCTCCGACTTTACCTTGGCCGCCGGGGAATCCGCCATCTTCACCTGGGCTTCGGAAGGGGGAACCGGAAGTCGCACCCGATTCGACAACATCGCCCTCACCGGATCCGTCGTCCAGCCGCCTGACAACACCGCCCCGAATCCCGACCCGATGGAGTGGGCGAGTGTGCCCGCCTCGGCTGGCGAGAGCAGCACCACCATGACCGCCGCCACCGCCACCGATCCCAGTGGTGTGGAATACGAGTTCACACGTTATGCCAGCGATGGAGTGACGGTACTCTTCACCAGCCCATGGCAGGACAGCCCGGAGTTCACCGAGACCGGCTTGGATCCCGGCACCGAATACAAATACACGGTGAGGGCTCGCGACAAGAGTCTCTCCCAAAACGCGACCGATCCTTCCACACCCCTGGTCTCGGCCACCACCGACGCTGCGGATGAAACCGCTCCGACTCCCGATCCTATGACCTTCCTCGTGGCCCCGGTGCCCGTTTCGAGCAGCGCCATCACCATGACGGCCAACACCGCCACGGATGACAACGGCGTGGAATACCAGTTCACCCGCTACGCTGCCGACGGCACCACACTGCTATTCACAAGCCCTTGGCAGGACAGTCCGACCTACATCGACACCGGTCTCGATCCCGACACCGAATACAGCTACACCGTGCAGGCACAGGACAAGAGCATCGCCCAGAACCAGACCGCTGCATCCACCGTCGCTGCGGCGACCACCCACCCCGCTGCGGGAATCGGGACGACCCTCGTCGGCGGTTTTCACGGGGCGAATGAAACCGCGCTCCAAAGCGGCACCATCACCAATGTGGATGTGACACTCACCAACACCACCGGAGACATCACCCAGGGTAATTCCCAGATCAGCAGCACCCTATGGGGCACGACGGCTCTCGATGTCGCCTCCCCTGGCAACACGCTGGCGATTTTCCAGGGATCCACCCTTACTCCTTTCACGCTGACGCTGACTGTCACGAACAACCAAGCAGTGGACCTGCCCTTGGACGCCCTCCACTTCATCGTGAAGAAGGACATCAACAATGCGGGACCACAGGATTTCACCATCGCCTACACCGCCGGGGATCTGGGTTCACCCGCCAGCACCATTGTGGGCCTGCCCAATGGCATCAACGGCTTCGACGTCCCTCTCGCCGGTTTCCTCGGTGACACGACGCTCGCCGCTGGCGAATCCGCCACCTTCACGTGGACCCCGGGTGCACCCCAGGATCCCGCGGGCAACACGGCGATCCGCATCGACAACTTCGCCATTTCGAGTCCCGTGGCCGGACCGGGCGGCACGACTTATGCAATCTGGTCGGGCGGTGCCGCGGCCAACGACGACACCAATGGCGATGGCGTGCAAAACGCCGTGGCCTATGTGTTGGGTGCCGCCGATGTCAACGCGGTGGTCACCGGCGATGTGCCGACCCAGGACAACACCACCGATCCGGATTTCTACATCTTCAACTTCCGCCGCAGCGACGAAGCCGCAGCGGATACAACCACGACGATTGCCGTGCAATACGGCAATGACCTGGTCGGCTGGACCACGGCGGTGGATGACGCCACCGATGTGGTCATCACGGAAACCGATGACTTCTACGACACCGGGATCGACAAGGTGGAAGTCAAGCTGCGCCGCAGTGTTCTTGCGCCGGGCGGCAAGCTCTTCGCCCGGCTTCTGGTAACGGTGACTCCCTGACGAGGCCGTAACCCCAACCAACATGCAATTCAACGCCGGCCTCCTCCTCCGGGGCCGGCGTTTGTTGCGGATCGCGAGACCCTGTCATACCCTGACACCCGGCCACTTCAGATCTCCAACCAAAACACCTTTTCAATCCCCTTCCGATCCAAATGAAAACCAGATATGCAATCTTCGCCGTTGTTCTCAACCTGGCCGCCTCAGCTGTTGCGCAATCCGTCCTTCTTGCTGGCTTTGATGGGAATCAGACCGAAGCTTCAGGTCCTCCAAAAACATTATCCGATCCACTGCAACACTCCAGTGCTGTCGGTAATGTCAGCGTGTCATTGAGCACTGCAGACACCATCATCGGCTTCGATTGGGCGGCAGGGTTTCAGTCGGGTTCTGAGTTTTGGGGCACTTCGACCGATGCGAGTGATTTCGAACCGGACGCGAACAAAGCCAACAACAATGCGGTCTATGCGCATGATGCGCTTGCGACGATCACGATGCAGGTCAGCAATACTGGGACTAGCACCATCTCACTGGATTCCATACTCATGCGGGTGAAGCGGGATCAAACCACTGCCGCGACCGGCATACGGGTCACCTATGTGAGTGGCGACTTGACGGACACCGACGGAAGCAACCACTTGTTTGCCCTGAATGCGGCAGCCAGCACCGTCGGGTACGACTTCGCGCTCTCCAATCTCATCTCCGACGTCTCTCTGGCTGCCGGGCAATCCGCTACCTTCACTTGGGCCTCGGAGGGAGGGACCGGAAGCCGCACCCGATTCGACAATATCGCCCTCACCGGGACCGTGAGCGGAGGCCCGGATGCCGATCCACCGACTCCCGACCCGATGACCTGGGCGAGCGTCCCGGCCGCCGCCGGTGACAGCAGCATCACGATGACCGCCACCACCGCCACGGATCCGAGCGGAGTGCAATACGAGTTCACGCGCTATGCCAGCGATGGGGTGACGGTGCTTTTCACCAGCCCTTGGCAGGGCAGTCCGATTTTCACCGACACCGGCCTGAATGCCAATACGACCTACAACTACACGGTGAGGGCGAGGGACCTGAGCGCCAACAATAACGCAACCGCACCTTCCACTCCCGCGGCTTCGGCAACCACCGATCCTGCCGATACCGCTGCTCCGACACCCGACCCGATGACTTGGTTTAGCGTGCCGTCGGCGGTCAACGACAACAGCATCACCATGACGGCCGAAACCGCCAGCGACCCGAGCGGCGTGGAATACTACTTCGATGAAACCTCCGGCAGTCCCGGTGGTTCGGACAGTGGCTGGCAGGACAGCCCGGAATACACCGACACCGGACTCGATCCCGAGACCGAATACACCTACACCGTGACGGCCCGCGACAAGAGCGCCGGCCAATACGAAACCGCTCCGTCCGGTGCCGCCTCGGCCACCACGCCCGCCGTGCCCGTCGGCCCGGTTCTGCTCGGCGGGTTTGATGGCAGCAACGCG
Organism: Luteolibacter sp.; assembly: GCA_041686775.1. Classification (GTDB taxonomy): domain Bacteria; phylum Verrucomicrobiota; class Verrucomicrobiia; order Verrucomicrobiales; family Akkermansiaceae; genus Luteolibacter. The sequence continues at coordinate 130,256 of JAWLDG010000005.1, forward strand.
GTGAATGCGCCCATCCAGCATAGCAGCGCGGTGGGCAATATCAGCATGAATCTGGATACCTCGCTCGATCCAAGCGGCCTCAACCCGGGTAACTTCATGCAATCTTCCTCAATATTGTGGGGGACGACGGATCTCGATCCGGATGCCCAGAACACCGGCACCCACAATGCCGTGCTCTTCAAGAACGGCCCCTACGATCTCTTTATCACCGTCACCAACACCAGCTCGGACAAGGATGTGACGCTGGAGACGTTGCACTGGAGAAGCAAGCGGGACACCAACGACTCCGACACTCACGCGACGATCACCTACGTTTCCGGCAGTCTGACAGACAGCTTGGGCACCAACACGGAATTCTTTCTCGAAGGATTGGGCGCGATCGGCCATGAATTCACGCTGTCGGACTTGCTGGTCGACTACGTGCTGGCACCCGGCGAGACGGCCACTTTCAGCTGGTCGATCGACAATGGCGGTGCCGGAGTGCGATGGGACAATATCGCGATTTCCGGAACATTTTCCAACTCGGACTACATCGCCTGGAGCTCCGGCCAGGGATGGAACCTTGGAGACCCGGGCACTGGTGGCAATGAAGACTACGACCTCGACGGCTTGAGCAACGACGTGGAGCGGCTCTACGGTCTCGATCCGATGGACGCCCAATCCCGCAACCCGATTGTGACACCCTTGGATCCCACAACCGGCACCCTCAGCTACACGCGGCGCACCCAGTCGCTCACGGGTTCGGACTACCCGGTCTTCTATTCCACCGACCTCAAGGAATGGTTCCGCGATTTTAACGCAATCCATACGGCCGGGACACCAATCAACGATGTCGAGCTCGTCGAGGTTGTGATCAACCCGGTTCTGCTGAACGAGCCGAAGCTCTTCGTGCGCCTCAGCCCGGAGTCTCCTTTGATTCTGCCTGCGCCTGAATTCATCAACGCCGCGGGCAACAATACCACCGTCACACTCAACTTTAACGGGGAGTTGTATCCACTCTATGCCAACGATGTGGCCAATTACTCCGTCGAGCTCAATGGTGGCGGGGCCGTCACCGTGACTGGTGCCAGCCTGAGCGATGACAAAAAGACCGTCACCCTGACCCTCGGCTCGAATCTTAGTCTGGCCAGTGCCTACAACGTGAGCTTCAGCAACCTGACCGGACCCACCGGGGTGGCGCTTGCCGGAAGCAGCACCGGGCAATTCCAAACCTGGGATGACGATCCGAACGGCATCAAGGTCTTCATCGTCGCCGGGCAGTCCAACATGGTCGGCTACGGGCATGCTGAAAACGGCAACGGTGGCGTGGCGGGTGCCATCGGGAGCCTGCGCTACCTGGCTGTGCACAATGACGATCCCGAGTATTCGTATTACGACTACACCTCACTGCTCGAGACACCCGGCGATCCTGCCAACAGTGCCTGGAAGACCCGCGGCAATATCAAGGTGTGGGGACAGAACGGAACCTCGGGTAATCTCGGAGGTGGCATCCTCAAGGGGGATCTCGGCCCATTCTACGGGGCCACGAACGCGACAGCCCCCGACACCTGGTTCGGGCCGGAATACGCCTTTGGCCAGGTGGTCGGCGACTTCTATGCCTCCGATGATGTCTTGATCATCAAAACCGCATGGGGCGGTCATAGTTTGGGCGGGAATTTCCGCCCTCCAAGTGCAGTGGCGGATCGTGGCGGCGAAATAGGCGCATCGTATCTGGAGATGTTCAAAAACGTCCGTGAGGTGCTCGACAACCTGGACACTGAGTTCCCCGGTTGGGCCGCCGGCAAGGGCTATCAAATCGTAGGTTTCGGCTGGCACCAGGGCGTAAGTGACAGTAGCGAGCCGTTCGCCTCGGAGCATAAAGAGAATCTTCCTGACTTCATTAGCGACGTGCGGGCCGAACTCGGCAAACCCAATCTTCCGTTCGCCATCGCCACCACCGGGATGCTCGCTGCGGGCGCACCGGTGGAATCCTCTCCCTACAGTAAAGTGGAGCAGGCCCAACTCTGGGTGGCCGGCGTCGCCCAACCTGGGAATGTCCTCACTTCAGACACCCGCAGCTTCTGGCGTGACGCCTCGGTTTCACCACGTGATCAAGGCTTTCACTGGAACCAGAATGCAGAGAGCTATTTTCTCGTCGGCAAGGCCTTGGGGGATGATATGGTGGAGTTGCTTACGCCGTGACGGGACCTGGATCTTTTCGAAACAGCCTGTGGCAGTCCGGCGGACTGGAACGGGACAAGCATCCGCCCACACGTCCACTTCCGGTGAGCCTTCCGCAAGACAAAGATTCCCGCCTCCGTATGAGGCTGCGGGACAGGGCGGAGTCCGGTTTTTGGGTTTTCCGGGCTCCGCTCTTCAACCCGCTTTCCAACACACGGCCGCCCCGGCCATCACCCCGCTACCATTCCCGGATCCCAATAACCAACCACGCGATGCCATGATTCCGAACACCATTCGATCCGCGATGCTCGCCGCTTTTGCCATCACCGGCCTGGCGGTATTCGCAACGATCCCTGCCAACGCAGCGCCAGACGCTCCGACGAGGAAGAAGTCCTGGGACAACGACCCCAAGGGCATCAAGGTTTTCATCCTCGCAGGCCAATCGAACATGGTCGGCTATGGCAAGGTAGAGGAAGGCGGCAACCCCGCTTGGGAGAAAGGCAGCAAGGACATTCCCAAGGAAATCAAAGGCGGCATCCGCTGTCTGCGTGAGATGGCTGTCAACAATGCCAACTATCCCGAATACGACTATGCCTCGCTTCTGGTCGATCCCCGCAAGCCTGAAACCAGTGCTTGGAGGACCCGTCCCGACGTCAAGCTCTGGTGGAGGAATGGAGGGTCTGGAAATCTGGGTGGTGAAATCCGCAAGGGCGATCTCGTCCCTCTAACAAGCACCGGCAAGTGGTTTGGCCCGGAGTTCGGCTTCGGCCAGGTCGTCGGCGACTATTACAAGAACGACGACGTGCTCCTCATCAAGACCGCCTGGGGTGGCAGGGCACTGGCCAGCGATTTCCGCTCGCCGACCATGGTCAGTAACCGCGGCGGAGAAGTGGGACCGTTTTACAAGGCGATCTTCGAGAATACCCGCGAGGTGCTCGACAATCTCGGCGAACATTTCCCCGAGTGGAAAGGCAAGGGTTATCAGATCGTGGGCTTTGCCTGGCACCAAGGCTTCAACGACCGGGTCAGCAAGCAGTTCGCGCCCGAGTACAAGGACAATCTCCCCGACTTTATCCAGGACGTCCGGGCGGAGTTCGGCAAACCCGACCTGCCCTTCGTGATCGCCTCCACCGGCATGGGCGATGCCGGTCCCGTCGCCGAACCGCCCTATGAAAATTACACTCCGGTGGAAAAGGCCCAGTTGTGGGTCGCCGGTGTGGAAAAGCCGGTCAATGTTCTATCAACCGACACCCGTCCCTTCTGGTGCGATCCCAAGGATTCGCCCAGTACGATGGGACATCACTGGAATCACAGCGCCCAGAGTTACTTCCTCATAGGCAAGGCTCTCGGAGAGAGCATGGTTGCTCTTCTCGGCAAATGATCGAGCCACCGACCCACAACACCCGCTTCCGATCATGAAATCCAACCACAAGGCATTCTCCGCACTCGCATCCATTCTCGCGCTGCTGGGATGGATGGGTGCGGCCTCTTTGGCGGCAGCCCAGGCCATGCCATGGGAAAACCCCAAGTATGAAACCACCATCCGCGAGACGCAGGCCGAATCGCGGCCCGGATCGGATGAAACGGGCTGGACCGAATGGCTCCGTCATCACGAGGACCGCAAGCGCTGGTGCATGGAGCAGGAAGTCGATCTCCTGATGGTCGGCGACTCGATCGTCTTCGGCTGGTCGCGCGTGGGAAAGAAGGTGTGGGACGAGTTCTACGGCAAGCGCAAGGCGGTCAACATCGGCTCCAGCGGCGACCGGACCTATCACATGCTCTGGCATTTCCAGAACGGCGGTCTCGACGGCATGAAGGACCGCAATCCGAAGGCTGTCCTGGTAATGATCGGAACCAACAACCGCGGCATCCCGGAACTGCACGGCTACGACACCGCCTACGGCATCCTCGCCCTGCTCAAGGAAATCCACGCCAAGCTGCCAGAGTCAAAAATCCTTCTCATGCCGATCTTTCCGCGGGGCGACACCCCGCAAGACCAAGGCCGGATGCGCAACGACGAGATCAACAAGATCATCCGCACCTATGCCGACGACAAGACCATCCACTGGCTCGATATCGGCCATGTGTGGGTGGACGAGCAAGGCAACCTGAAGCGCGACCTCATGCCCGACGGCCTGCATCCCAACGAAGAAGGCTACCGCGCCTGGGGCAAGGCGATGGAGCCCGCGATCCGGAAGTTTCTCGGGGAGAATAAGACCGGGAATGGTGAGTCCTGAGCCAGGAGTGCGGCCTTCTGATACCAGGCCGCCCCCCACATAAAGAAAGAGAAATGAACCGCAGATGAACGCAGATGGACATTGATTTTAAAAAACTTATAAGGAAATCAAGCTTCACCCTGAGGATGAAGCTTACTAATGATTCAACTCTGTGATTATCTGCGTTAATCCGCGTCCATCTGCGGTTCTATTTTCCTCTTTAGGATAAACGCGCTCCGGCTGGAGCCAGTTGCATTCTGAATTTTCCCATCTCGTTGAGATGGATTCCTGGGTGTGGGAACGCTTTGGCTTTCAGCGGACGACGCGCAGTTCGACGGGACCGAGCAGGCCGGATTCGAGGAGCTTGTCGAAATTCGCCTTCTGAGTGATGCGGGTGATGCGTTCTTCCTTCGGCAGTTTCTGATCTCCTGCTAAACGGTTGTTCCAGAGATTGGTGATTTTGACGACCAGGTTGTTTTTGCCGGGGCGGATCGCATTCGTCAGGTCGCAGCGGAACGGCGGTTTCCAAAGGATGCCGAGCGCTTGGCCGTTCAGTTCGACTTCGGCCACATTCCTGATGCTGCCGAGGTCCAGCTCGATGCGGCCGCCTTGGGAAAGCAGGGATGCCGGAGCGTCGAATTCTTTCTGATAGGTGGCCGTGCCGGAGAAATACTTGATGCCGTCCTCCGGGACGTCGGTCCATGAAACGAGTTGATCTAACACATGCGATGGCGGCGCGCCGCGGCCAGCCGGGAAGCTCATCTGCCACGGGCCTTTGATTTCCATGCGTTCGGCGGCTTGCGCGGGTTCGGATGCATCCACCGGCGGCATGTTGGTTTCCCCATTGCCGCCGAAGACGACAAAGACCGAGCCGGCGGGCGGCAGGCGGAGCTTCAACTTCACTCCGCCCGGCAACTTTTCCGCGCCCTGATAGTCCTGGATGCCCGTGGTGTCGGCATGCCAGAGCTGCACCTTGGTGGATGACACGCGGAACACGCAGTCCGCCACGGCGTCTTCCATCGTGGTATTGGTGACGAAATAGATGTCCGTTCCCGCAGTGCGGCGGTGGATGTAGTCGAGGTCGGCGGAGTTGTTTTCGCTGGAGTAAGAGAAATCCGGACCGACGCCTTGTTGTTGGAGGATTTCCCTGACGCGCTTGCGGTCGGAAATGATCCGGCCTTTGCCGTAGGAACGTTCCTCTTTATTGTCCTTGCCCCAGAGCCGGTCGGCGATGACCTGAAGTTGTTCGTCGCGTTTCGGATAATCGGTTAGAGTCACGTCGCGCGAAGGTTTCGGACCCAGCAACGTGGCACCGTCGAGCACGAGTTTTTCGAGTTTAACCAGCACGGGCAAGGGCATGTCCGCGCGTTCGGGCAACACGATGAGTTGATAGTTCACGCCGTGAGGGAGCACGAGGCGTCCGTCCTTGAACTCCAGTTTGTGTTGGATGGCTTCGGAATCGATGACGTCGTAATCGTATCCCGTTCCCAAAGCGTCGGCGGGGGCCGGGTTTGGCCGATCGCAATGCGCGCAGGTGTCGCCATCGAGGCGCTTGGAATCCGGCCCGATGCGGCGGGTGGCGACGAGGTTGGGCGCGTCATGGCCGTAGTAAAAACACACGTCCGCCACGGGCAGTCCTTGTTGGAGCAGATAACAGGAGCGCGAGAAGTAGGACAGCATGGGCCCGGATTGGTTCCACCAGGTGGTGTTGAGGTTGAAATGCTCGCCCGCGTGATACATCAGACCCGGCACGCCGCCTTCGGGCGGCGTGTGCGCGAAGGTGTGGAAGGTGATGCGGTTCAGGCCGTCGCAGAATGCGGTGTCGGCCAGCCGCTTGTATTCGAGCGGGCCGTCCTGCCAGTTGCGCCAACCGGTGAACGCCTCGGCATCCACGAGCTGTTGGCCATAGACGTGGGCCGCACTCGCGGCCTCCTTCACCACCCAGAACTGCGAGCCGTTCCAGAACTCGCCGCGCGGAATGTCCACCACGCCCATCGAGCGCACCGGATCCGTGCGCGGGTAGCCGCCGTGGCCGGATTCGGCGACGAGTTTGATGCCGTAGCGATTGAGGAAACGGGTGCCCGCACGGTAGTGACCGTCGATCCAGAGATCGCTGACGGTCATGCGGTAATCGTGGAGGAAACGCGGTGCGATGTTTGGGTCGGAAAACGTTTTGCCATTGAGCGCTGGCAGATAGGGAAGGGGATCATACCCGCGGCGTTGGCGGAACTCCTCGACGAAGGAATCGGTCCAGTCGGTGTGGTCGTGGACTTCCACGCTGTCCACTTCCATATAACGGAGCGCATCCGGACTCGGACGGGTTTTGAGAATCCGGTCCATGAGGTGTTGGAAATGTTTTTCCGCCGCCTTGGCGTCCATGTGGTCCAACATGAGCCCCGAGGAGTTAGGGCTTGGCACCATGAGCCGTTGCCCGGTGTTGGCCATCATGAAACGCTGGACCACCCACTCGCCAGCGGGCGCGTCCCAGGTGAGCCGTCCCTCGCGATCCATCTTTTCCGTTAGATCGATGACGGTCTTCACGTCGGTAATTGACTGATCCGTGGTTTTCGGGAAAGCCAGCACGGCGATCTCCCGGCTGTATGACGGCGGATCCTCATTGCCAAATTTCCTGGCTTCGGACTTTTGGGGCAAGGGCAGCACTTGTGAGATGCGCGCAGGCCCGCTCACCGTGATTTCGCTGTGAAAGAGTCCTTTCATCGCATCCTTCGGCTCGACCCATGAGCCGCCCGCGTTCCAACTGCTGGAGGCGATCATGCCAAGGTGCAGGCCAAGGCGGTCGGCTTCGTCAATCGCATGGTTCACGGCCTTTATTGATTCCGGGCCGAGAAACTCGGGGCCGGCGGGCACGGGAGCGTCCGGGTGGGGGCGCAGGATGCCAATGTCCCAGATTTCCGCGCCGGACATTCCCTTGGCTTTCATTTCCTCAAGCTCCTCGGTGAGGCGGGCGAGGTTGACGTTGCCGTTGAGCCAGTCCCAAAACGCGCCGGGCCGGGCATCCATTGGCGGCTCGCGGAAGAGCGCGGGCGATGGTTCGCGTTCGGCCACCGGACTGGCGCGGTCGATGACGAATTCAACGAGATCTCGGCTCTGGAAAAAACCTTTCCACATGTTGTGACCTTGTCCGGGCACGACGCGCAGCCGCATCGAGCCGCCCAGTTCGCGGTATTTTTTGGCAATCGCCTCCGAGTTTTCCGCGAGCGGCACCACCGTATCGAAGTCGCCGTGGATGTGGAATATCGGCACTCCCGCCTTGGCGAGCGGCGCGAGCCGGTCGAGGGGATTGTGTTGTGGCAGTTGCGCCTCCAGCTCCGACGCAGTCATGCCGTAGGCACCGCTGGCCCTTGCGAGACCAGGCCAGCTCTGCAGATTGCCCACCGGATAAATCCCCGCGATGCCCGCCACGCATTCGGGATGCTCGGCCGCCCAGTTGTAGAGCATCAGGCCGCCGCGGCTGCGGGCCAGCAGGCAGGGTTTGCGGCTGAATCCGCGTTTCTCCGTGAGTTCTCGATACAAGGCGGTGAACCCCTCACGTCCGGCCGGACTGCCATACGACTCGCCCACATCCACTCCGGCGATGGCGATGCCGTGTTCGAGGAATTGTTCGAACATCCACGTTTCCTCGACGGCGGGCAGCTTGGGCAAGGTGGGCGCATACCAGACCCACGGCACGGGCCGATGCGGGTTGCGGTTTTTCTCCTGCGGCAGGATGACGAAGGCCCAGCGCCCCGCGACTTGCAGCGTTTCCTGCGGAAGTTGCAGGCTGTTGTTTGGCTTTTCCTCCTCAGCGGCGCTGAAGCCCTTCGAAACGCCGACTGCGGCGATGGTGAGCGAGAGGGTCAGATGCAGCAGAGCCCGTAGTGTCCGGGAGGGCGTTTCCATCGATGGTTGGGGTCGTTCTGTGTTCGATTCGCAGGAGATGGAACTTGAAGGGAGCTTACGCGGGCAAGGCCGCGATGTTTTGCATTTTGTCCGCGATCATATGATCGTAGGATGCGAAACTTCGCGATTCACGGACGCAATGGTCCGGGATGATGGATTTTCGTCGCGTTGCGCGCGGCACCGGGAAACTCGGCATGGGGATTGCCGCCGGCTTCCTGTTTTCCTGGCACGACCTTGCCGTCCACGACGCGCGGCGGGCCGCGGCGGTTGGGCGTGGGGTTTGTCGGGATGGTGTCACCGGTTTCCTCAGTCCATTGGGCGAGTGCTTTGCGCGCGGTCGTCATTTGTTCGGCATACTCGGGCCGGGTGGCGAGATTGGTGAGTTGATGGGGGTCCGCTTTGACATTGTAGAGTTCTTCTTCAGGACATGGATTGGCGAATGTCTGCCAGTGTTTTTCCGTGGTTTTCCCCGCGGCATGGGCCTGCCAGAGTTCCTTGCCAGCAGGGTAGGTCAGATCGGATTCCGCGCAGATGTTGATCTGGTTGGGGAAATTGTTGCGAATGTAAGCGAAGTCCTCCCAGCGCACGAGGCGCGAGTGGTTGCGGTAGACGTGCCAGTTCTGCTCGGCGATAATCACCTCGCGCACGGTGGATTCCGGATCCTTGAGGATGGGCAGGAAACTGCGACCCTGGATGGCTTCGGGAATCTCCACCCCCGCCAACTCCAGACAAGTGGCGCTGAGATCGATGCTGCTGACAAAGCTCCGCGTCACCGCGCCCTGCTTAATCAGCTTCGGGAAATGGACCACCCACGGCGTCTTGATGCCGCTGTCGTAGAGACGGCTCTTGGCACGGGGAAACGGCCGGCCGTTGTCGGAGCCGACCACCAGGAACGTGTTTTCCAACACGCCCTGCCGCTCAAGTTCGTCACGAACCAAACCGACGAAATGATCAAAGCGGCTGACCTCGTGATAATACTTCGTGTAGTCTTCCCGGGTGACGGGTGTATCGACGTTGTAGGGTGGCACGACCACCTCGGCGGGATCATAGGTGGGGGCATGCTCGCTCACATCCCAACCCCGATGGGCGTCATTCGCGGCAAACCAGAAAAAGAACGGTTGGTCCTTGGGACGGTCGCGCACCACTTCCACCCAATCTTCCGAGCCACCGGGCCCGCCGCCGCGGGTGATCACGTCAAAGGCCCGGTCCTTGTTGCCGAACATGTGGTTTTTCCCGGACAGCGCGGTGAAGTAGCCCTCCTTGCGCAGAAGCTCCGGGAAGCGGATCTGGTCGTCGGGAAGCGGCGAATGAAGTTCGGGCGCGCCGGTGTTGTGGGGATAGCGCCCGGTGATGATGCTGCATCGCGATGGACTGCAACTGCTGATTGCGAGGTAGGCATTGTCAAATCGCATGCCATCCGCCGCCAAGGCATCGATGCGCGGGGTTTTGATCACCGGATGGCCATAGCAGCCGTGATCCTCCTGCGAGATGTCGTCGGAGATGAAGAAAATGAAATTCGGACGCGGTTCCTCAGCGGCGGAAAGGACAACAGCGCAGGCGGAAAAACAGAGCGTGGCGATCAGTGGTTTCACGCCGCCACCCTCGCGGGGTTCGGACGGCAGGTCAATCCCCGGGGTGACTCGGAATGGCGGGCGGGGGTGCGGCAATACGGGGCCACAGGTAGTACGATGATATGAACCGCATGAACTGTTGAAAGGCCCGGGAGGTATGCTTTGTAATTCGGCCTCATGAAAATCACTTCATCCATCGTGTGGCTCGGGCTGGTCCTTGGCGGGCCGCTCGCAGCCGCACCGAAGCCCCTCCCGAATCCGGATTTCACCAAGGGGGAGTCGATCCCGGAGGGTGCAAGCAAGGATTGGAACCTCGGGGCCACCGGCGCGCGCGGCTGGATCTACACCAATAAACTTTCGACGGCCGAGGCCCGGCAGGTCTTTGTCACCAAGGTAGCGGCGGGATCGCCAGCCGATGGCGTGTTCATGGTGGGCGATGTTATTCTCGGAGTCGCGGGCAAACCGTTCTCGTATGACCCGCGACAGGAGCTGGGCAAGGCGCTGACCGCCGTCGAGGCGTCCGACGGCAAGCTGGCCCTGACCCGTTGGCGCGACGGCGAGACGGAGGAGATCACACTCGAACTGCCGGTGCTCGGCAGTTACAGCCCGACGGCTCCGTATGATTGCGCCAAATCCAAACGCATCTTCACGAAAAGCTGCGAGGCGCTCGCCAAGAAGATGCAACAGGCGGACTACAAGGAGAACGCGATTTCCCGCTCGCTTAACGCGCTCGGTCTGCTGGCCAGCGGCGAACCGAAATACCTCCCGGTCATCAAGAAGGAGGCCGAATGGGCGGCGAACTATGCGGAAGGCGGATACCAGGCGTGGTGGTATGGTTATGTCACCGTGTTTCTCTCGGAATATGTCCTGGCGACCGGTGACAATTCCGTTCTGCCCGGACTGCGCCGGATCGCGGTGGAAGCATCAAAAGGTCAGAGCAAGGTTGGTTCGTGGGGCCACCGGTTCGCCATGCCCGATGGCCGGCTGTTCGGCTACGGCATGATGAACTCGCCGGGAATTCCGCTCACCATCGGACTGGTGCTGGCGCGCGAGGCTGGGGTGAATGACCCGGAAGTCGCGACGGCAATCCAGCGCAGCGGCAACTTGTTGCGCTTTTATGTCGGCAAGGGCGCGGTTCCCTATGGGGATCACGGGCCGTTCATGCAAAGTCACGAGGACAACGGCAAGTGCGGCATGGCCGCAGTGCTCTTCGACCAGCTTGGCGAGGACAAGGGTGCCGGGTTCTTCGCGAAAATGAGCGCCGCCTCGCACGGCAGCGAGCGCGACATGGGACACACCGGCAACTTTTTCAACATGACCTGGGCGATGCCTGGTGTGGCACGTTGCGGGCCTCACGCGACGGGTGCCTGGATGGAGGATTTCGGCAGTTGGTATTTCGATCTCGCCCGCAGTTGGGATTGGAGTTTCCCCCACCAAGGGCCGCCGCAGGCCCGCGAGGACTCGTATGGCAAGTGGGATGCCGCCGGCATGTATTTGATCGCTTATGCGATGCCACAAAAAGCGATCCGGCTCACCGGCAGCAAACCCTTCACCATTCCTGTCCTGGATGAAGAAGCGGCCCGGCAGGTGGTTCGCGACGGACGCGGGTTCAACGGCTACGGCACATTCACCGCCTATGATGATCTCCCCACCGACGCCCTGATAGAGTTGTTAGGCAGTTGGTCGCCGATTGTCCGGGCACGGGTTAGCGGCACCATCGCGCGGCGGGGCGACATCACGATCGAGCCCTTGCTCAAGTTGCTCGACGATCCATCGGTCGAAGCCCGTCTCGGAGCCTGTGAGGCGCTCGCCGCATTCAAGGAGAAAGCCGCTCCCGCGGTTCCGAAACTGCGGGAAACCCTGCGGGCGGATGACCTCTGGCTGCGGGTGAAGGCGGTGGAGGCGCTCAACGCGATCGGCAAACCGGCGATGGTTGCCGTGCCGGAGATGCTGGGAATGGCGGCCAAAGGGCCCTCGGCGGAGGATCCGCGTGGCATGGAACAACGTTTTGTCGTCACGGCCCTGTTCAATGTGCGTCGCGGACTGCTCGGCAAGTCGCTGGATGGAGTGGACCGGGAGCTTTTGTATCAGGCGGTCCGTTCCGGACTGCAGAACGAGGACGGGCACGCGCGAGGCGCATTTTCCTCCGTCTATTCAAACCTGTCATACGACGAGCTGAAACCAATCCTGCCGGCCATCCACCGGGCGATCCTTGAGAAGTCACCCAGTGGCATCATGTTCGACGGTCAGATCCAAAGCGCGGGGCTTGATCTGTTCAGCAGGCATCGGGTCAGCGAGGGGATCGAGCTGCTCGCCGATTACGTGCGGCTGCAGAAACCCCACGGCAGCCAGAAGCACATCGTGGTGTTGTTGGAAATGCTCAAACGCTACGGCGCGCACGCACAGCGCGCGATCCCCCGGCTGGAGAAGGCGATCCATTACTTCGAAAACGAAGAGCAGGATTTCCCGCGAAACCTGAGTTTGGAAAAGGCGGAAATGGTTCGAGAGACGATCCGCGAGATCCGGGAGATGAGCGACAAGCCGGAACTGGTGGACTTGGACCTCTAGTCACGCCCGATCCGCCCGTCGCGGCAGCGGCACGGAATCATGATGACGTATGCAGGAAACCCTGTCTGGACACGCGGCGATGAGGAAGCATATTTCCCTCGGACCAAAACGATCGATCCCATGATAGGAACCAGATGCAGAGCGCCCATGTGCGCCACCGCGCTTGCGGTTGCGGCTACAACCTTCGCACCCGCCGCAGAAATCACCCGCGAACAACGCATCGAATGGTGGCGCGAGGCGCGCTTCGGAATGTTCATCCACTGGGGGCTCTACGCCATCCCCGGCGGGACATGGAAAGGCAAGGTCCGCGACAGTGGCTATTCCGAGTGGATCATGTTCGCAGAGAAAATCCCGGCCAGGGAATACGAACAGCTCGCCGCGGAGTTCAATCCGGTGAAGTTCGATGCGGAGGAATGGACCGCCATCGCCAAAAATGCCGGCATGAAATACATGGTGCTGACCGCCAAGCACCACGACGGGTTCTCGATGTTCGATTCGGAGCACACCACGTATGACATCGCCGACGCCACTCCCTTCAAGCGCGACATCACCCGGGAACTGGCCGACGCTTGTCGCGACGGCGGCATCCGCTTCGGCTGTTATTATTCGGTGGACCGGGATTGGTTTCGCCCGCAAGGGCCTGGCAACCGCTACCAGCAGACCAATACCTGGGACTACCCGGATTCCACGCCCGCGGATTTCGACCGTTATTTCGCCGAATTCGCCAAACCCCAGGTCGAGGAAATCCTGCGGAAATACCAACCGGACGTGCTGTGGTTCGATGGCATCGACATGAAAAGCGACGCCCAGGCGCTCGATCTCTATCAGACGATCCGCAGGCTGCGCCCGGAATGTGTCATCAACAGCCGCATCAAGGGCTGCGTGCCGCCGAAGACAATGCCGCCACCGCTCTGCGACTATCTTTCCAGCGGCGACAACGAGATCCTCAAAGGCAACATCGGCTTCGAGTGGGAAAACCCCGGCTCGATGAACACGAGCTACGGATACAATCCCAACGACCACAAGTGGCACTCCGCCGCCGAAATCGTGACAAAGCTCGTCCAGATCGTCAGCAAGGGCGGCAACTACCTGCTCAATGTCGGCCCCACGCCGGAAGGAACGATTCCCCAGCCATGCATCGACCGGCTTGCCGAAGTCGGACGCTGGATGGACCACAATGGCGGGGCGATTTACGGCAGCTCGCCGTGGCACATCACCGAAGAGAAACACGATCCCTCCGGCCGCGTCATCCACTTCACCACCAAGGGCGATGTGGTGCATGTCTTTTGTCCGGTGAACGGAACCGCCGGCGAAATCACGATCAAGGCATTGGGCGCGAAGCAACTTCCGGGACAAAAGATCGCGTCCATCACGCTACTCGGCTCTGAATCGGAAGTGAAATGGTCGCAGGATGCCGATCAACTGACCCTCGCATGCCCGGCCGAGGCCCCCGGCGGCACCATCGCCACCTTCCGCGTCGAACTGCGCAATTGATACCGGGGCTATTTCCCTTCCGTGACGCCCGGCCAGTCATCGCTGCGGAAGGGCACGGCGGGCAGTCCGGCGCCATTGTAGAGACAGGCTTCCGGGTTGCTGTCCCATGCGTAGCGGACGGCGACCGGCTCCGGAACCGCGGGCGATGAAACGACGATGGACTCGCCGTCGATCACGGCCTCGGCCCAGGTGAATTTCCGGTCTTCTCCGGCAATCGCGAAGCTGCGCGCGGAGGGGCCTTTGAACTGAAGGCCGCCGTCGGAGTGATCGAAGCGGACGCGGAGATTTCCTCCTTTCACTTCGATGGCGCGAAACCACGGACCGGATCCGGCCACATCTTTGCCGTAGGTGTTGGCGAGCGCGCTGAGGGCGAGGCGCTTGCCCACATCCCGCTTGTTCTTCGGATGGATGTCTGCGGCGTCGCCGATATCGATGGCCACGGCCAGCCCGCAATGGGGAACGTTCTTCGCGGTCATCGCCTGTGCCTCCCGCAGTTCGGCCCAAGCATCGTCGCGGGGTTGGTCGTGGGCCTTCTGATAGTTGGCGAGCGAAACGATGTGGAAAGCGAGGTCCTCACGCTGGAGGCGTTCGCGCCAATCGCGGATCAACGCGGGAAGAAGTTTGCGGTATTGATAGGCGCGGGAAGCATTGGCTTCGCCCTGATACCAGATAACGCCTGTTAGAGAACAAGGCGCGAGCGGGGCGATCATGCCGTTGTAGAGCACGCTTGGAACATTCGGATTGCCGACCAAGGGCCGGCCGGTGACGGCCATCTTCGCGGTTTCCTGAAGACGCCATTGACCGGTTAGAGAGATGGCCGCGCCCTCGTCGCCTTCGGGATGGATGCCGAGTGGATTCTTGTCGGCGAGTATGCCGCCGCCACCGGCGTTGGTGACGCGGAGGGTGATGGTGTTTTTCCCGGGCTTGGCGATACCCGGCTTCACCGGATAGCGGCGGGGTTCGCCGAACCGGTTGGTGCGGCCGATCACGGTGCCGTTGAGCCATGTCGTGTCGTTGTCGGAAATCTCGCCGACACGGACGACCAGCGGTTTCCCCGCCCACTCGGCGGGGAGCTCGACATGGCGTTGCGCCCAGACCACGCCTTCGAAGCCGGGGATGCCGCAATCGGCCCAAATTCCGGGCAGAGTGACTTCGCGCCAATCCGAGGCATCGGCGGCGGCCTTGAACCAGCCCTTGGCGGTGCCGGGATCGTGCTCGAGAAACCAGCTATCCAGATATTCGACTTCCGGCTCGTCGGCGGTGGATGACGCGATGGCAGCCACTTCATCGAGTTGGGATTTGAATTCGGGAAACGCTGCGAGTGCGGGAGCGCTGGTCCACGCTTCGGCCACGGTGCCGCCCCATGACGAGTGAATGAGACCGATCGGGATGCCGAGTTCCTGATGGAGTTTCTTGCCGAAGAAATACGCGGTCGCGGAAAATCCGCCCCAACCGCCCTCGCGGAGCGCTTGGGGAGAGCAGGGTTTCCATGCGGCGGCGAACGTTTGCCACGGTTCGTAGGCGGTCGTTTGTGGAATGGTCAGCAAGCGGAGGCCGGGGTGGCCGGCCCGGGCGATCTCCTCGTCCTCGTTGCAGAGAGTGATGCCCATTTCCATGTTGGACTGGCCCGAGCACAGCCAGATGTCGCCGACCAGAACATCGTTCACGACGGCGGCAACACCGGGTTGGTCGGTTTCGACTTCGAGTTTTCTGCCTTCGCTGGATGCGGCGAGCGGATCGAGCGTGCATGACCACGTTCCATCGGCCCCGGCGCTGGACTGTTTGGTTTGGCCCGCGAACCGGACCGTCACCTGGGTTCCGGGCTTCGCCCAACCCCGGATGATCGCGGGGCGATCGCGTTGGAGCAGTGCATGATCGGAAAACAGCGGGTGCAGCAGCGGACGTGTCCCGGATGCGGTCATCGCCGGGGTGGCGGCGATCAGCCAAAATACCGGCAGGAAGGGGCGGAGAATGTCTGTCTTCTTGAGGCGGAGTTTCATGACGTCGAAAGGGAACCGGCGACGGGATCTCGGGCGCGCGAAATGACCGGATCTGTATGCGGGACTGGAACACGCGCGTCCATCGTTATCCCACACGGGTTGTTTCCGACGGCTTGCCCAGCGGTCGAATCGCGCTGGATGATCGCTCACGGCACGAGGCGGAATTTCCTGCGCCGCGACGTCATTTCGACTCGAAGTGATAACTTCCCGCCTCGACCCGCAGCACGACATGACCGGCATTGGACCGCAGCGTCGTGACACCGTCCGCATCGGCAAGCGCCTTGCCGCTCTCGGTGACGGCTGAAGGTCCGGCAGCCGGGAGACGGACCGTGGCCTGGGAATTCGGCGGGATGGTGACTTCCAGCATGAAGCGGCCGCCATCCTTTTCCCAGCGGCTGCGGATCGTGCCGTAGGGCGATTCGGTTTGACCCTCGGCAAAGGTGAGGTCGCCGGCGATGACCGGCTGGATCAGGAACGACTGGAAACCCGGATGCTCGGGATCGGGGCGGATGCCGGCGAGGCTTTTGGTGAACCATGACGAAACCCCGGTATAGCAGGTGTGGATGCGGCTCGGCACATCGACATTCCAATACTCAGGCCAGGTGGTCTCGCCACGCTCAAGGAAATGGCCATAACTCGGCTCTTCGGTACTTGTGAGATGATCGAACAGGACCTTGTTGTCACCCGCCTCCTCGATCAGATGCTTGAACAGCACCGGCAGGCCCGAACTGCCCATGTCGAGATAGGGTTTTTCACGGAGTTCCCGCTGCAGGCGGTCGGCGATGGGGGGGCGCAGTCCGTCGGGCGTGATGCCCGCCAGCAAGGCGAACGCGAGTTGAACCTGCGTGCCGTTGGAATATGTCTGCTTGTCAGGCTGGTAATACGCTTCGTGCACCCGCTCGCGCAGCGCGTAGAGGCGTGTGCGGTAAAGCGCCGCGTCGTCGTGATGGCCGAGGATTTCCGCGATGGCGATGAAGTCGGCGAGGTTCATGGCATAAACGCAATTGTTGAAGTATTCCGCCTCGGGCGAGTCGCCGCGTTCCTTGCGTCCGCCGGGCGCCGCCCAGTCGCCGAGGAATTTCCCCCAATGCTTGTCATAAGCCCGCAGCAGGCCGTCTGAGACCTTCGAGTGGAGGAATTCCAGCCAGCGCCGGCTTGACGGATAAGTCGCTTCGAGTATGCGGCGGTCGCCGTGGTGCTGATAGAAACTCCACGCGATGTTGAGCCCCGCGCTGCTCCACATCGGGCCGCCGTAGTGACGGTTGATCTGCGGGGCGGTGTGGTGGATCCAGCCGTTTTCCTCCTGCACGTCGGACCAGTCGCGGACGTGCTTGGCATACATCGCGCCAGAGTCGTAATTCGGGAATGCGATGCCCCACGCGCAGGCAAACGCGACCTCGCCATAACCGAGCCGCTCACGGTGCGGGCAATCCATGGTGTAGCCCTCGGTGAGGTTGGCGCGCCAGGTCCACAGGTCGGCCTCGTAAATCCGGTTGAGCAGATTGTTCGACGAGGAAAACGCACCGGTCCGCCGCAAGCCGGTGCCCAGCGCGCGGCCGGTGATGTCTTCGGGCCGTGGCTCGGATTTCAATCCGGTGAGGGTCACGTAGCGGCCCGCCATGTAGTTGAATCGATGGCGGAAGACCTCATCCTTGCCGCCCGCGCTGACGAAGAAACTTCTTTGATTGAAATCCTCCGCTTGACCCTCCCGGTTGGCCGCCTGGATCATCACCTCGTCGCCCGCGGTCAGCCCGCGCATCCGGATTTCCAGCCATCCGGTGAAGTTTTTTCCCATATCGACCCGATAGGCCCCACCTTGGCGGGTAACGGATTTCGCGGGGAGGGTCTCGATGACCCGCGTCGGTTCCATCATCTGCGCGGAGAGTTCGACGTCGAAGCTCGCTTCCTTGGCCGACGCCCACCCGCTGTCGTCGAAACCGGGCTGGTTCCAGTTTTCGATATGGCGGCGGGCGTCGATGCGTTCGCCGCCCATGTCGCCCCATTTGAAACCGCCGCAGTTTTCCGAAGAGCTGATATCGCAGCGCCATGCGGCATCCGAGGCCAGGGTGTGGTTTTCGCCATCCGCCCGTTCGACATGCATCTGCACGCGAAGCGCCGGCCGGGTCTTGAAAAAACCGTAGCGCGCCCAGCCCGGTCCATGCCAGATGGCAATGGTGTTGTCGCCCGGTTTGAGCATTTCCGCGATGTCATAACTGAGGTAAAGCACGCGCTTGTCGAGCCGCGACGCGGCCGGTGCCAGGTGGTGGTCGGCGGCCTTTTCGCCGTTGATGAAAAGTTCGTGATACCCCAGCGATGCCACGTGAATGATGGCGGACGCCACGGGCTGATCGATCTCCAAGTTGCGGCGGAACCAGATATGTTTTTCCACCGGTGCATCCGGATGGTGGATCCACGGACCCTGCCAGTCATCCGCGTCGAGCAATCCCATGGTGAAGCGCGCCGGATCGCTCCACGGCGATGGCTTGCCATCCTTGTCGTGAACGCGCACCTGCCAGAAAACCGTCTGGTTGGATGCGAGGGGTTCGCCACCGTAGGGAACGAGCGCCGATTGCGACGACCGCACGACGCCGCTGCTCCAGAGGTCCGCATTTCCGTCGGCGAGCTGCTCCGGGCCGCTTGCCGCACGGATTTCCCAGGCGGTTTGTCTTTGTCCGCGCAGCGCGGCGGCATCGGCGATTTTCCAACTGAGCCGTGGAAAGGCGACATCGATGCCAAGCGGATTGCTCGAATATTCACAGCGCAAGTCGGATGGCACGACCGCCAATGCGGACGACATGCCGAGGATGGAAATCGCGAGCTGACGGAGCACGCCGTGTATGAGGCGGATAGTTGAAGAAGCGTTGGTTTTCATGGCTTTTTCCGGCGGTATCATCACTGGTCACGGCATCCCGTCATGTTGCAATGAGGTGCCGTCAATTGTCGCGTCGATTGCAGATACGCGTTTCGTGAAGCGAAGCTGTCTTTCACCGGATCCGCCACGGGTTGTTTCCGCCGGCTTGCCAAGCGGCGGATCCCGGTCAAATTGCGCCGGATGATCGCACACGGGACGAGGCGGAATTTCCTGCGGGCCACCGGCGCGTGGCTGGGGGCCGCCGCGCTAGGCCTGCGCGCGGCGGAGCAAAACTTCCGGACGGTTTCCATCATCCACACCACCGATCTGCACGGCCACATCGTGCCGACGCGGAGTTATGACGGCGTGGAAAACCTCGGCGGTTTCGCGCGCTGCGCCACACGCATCCGCGAATGGCGGCGCATGTTCCCGCACTCGCTGCTGGTGGACCTCGGCGACGTCTGGCAGGGCACGCCGGAAAGCCACATCAACCAGGGCAAGCTGATGATGCGGCTTTTCAACCTGCTGGATTACGACGCCTGGACGCTCGGCAACCACGACTTCGACTGGGGCCGCGCCGTTCTCGAAAGCAACCTCGCGCTTTCCAAATCGCCCGTTCTAACAGGCAACATCGCGGTCGATGGCAAGGCACCCGGGACGCTCGTTGGCGCGTGGAAAAACGTGCGGCCATGGACCATGGTGGAAGCCGGTGGTTTCCGCATCGCACTGGTCGGTCTCGTCACGCCGGGCCTGCCCTACTGGCTGTCGCCGGAAACGCTCGGCGGAGTGGCGGTGGAGCACCCGCTCGCCTCGCTGCGCAAATCGGTGGCCGCGGCGCGCGAGGCTGGAGCCGACGCCGTGGTCGTGATGGGTCACATGGGTTTCCGTGTTCGCGACGATTTCGCCAATCCCTTGCGCGAAACCCTCGCCGCGGTCCCCGGCGTGGACGCCTACCTCGGCGGCCACACGCATCAGAACCAAGCGCTTTGGAAAACCGGCAATGTGTTTTGTTCGCAGGCCGGATACCATGGCATCCACCTCGGCCGGCTCGATCTCACCTTCGATATCGAGAGCCGGAAACTGATCGGTCGCGACGCGGCCACCGAGTTGATGGGTGCCGACATTTCACAAGACCCCGCCGTGATCGACATGGCGGAGCCCGACCTGAAAACCACCGCCGAACAGCTCGCCCGCAAGGTCGTCACGGTCAAATCCACCATCCGCTCCGGCGGCCACGGCAACCCGCTCGCCAGTCTGTTCTGCGAGTGCTTTGCAGACGCCCTGCAACGCGACGGCAAGCCGGTGGACGGCGTCTATCACGGCACCTTCCGCACCGGCGATCTGGGACCTGGCGATCTTACCGTGGCCGATTGCTGGAAACTGATTCCCTACGAAAACCTGCTCGTCACCGCCGAACTCGACTCCGCCGCGCTCATCGAAATCCTCAAGGAGGAGCGCAAACTGCGCGGCTCCGACCGCATTCTCTGGCCCTTCGATCTGCGGATTTCCAGCAGCGGCGATGTGCAGCGCTTCACCCGCCACGGCGAGCCGGTGGACATGGCCGCGCGATTCACCATCGCCATCAACAGCTACGACGCCCAGTCCGGCGGCCGCTCGATGATGAAACTGCGCGAACTCGTTTCCCGCCCCGACGCCAAGCGCCGCACCAGCGCCGTGGACACCCGCGGCGCGCTCATCGACGGCCTGCTGCGCCGCGGCGAAATCGGGTGAAACGCCATCTAACCGATCCAGAACACGTCGAGGAAGAACCAGACGACCATCGCGCCGCCGATGGCGAGCTTGATGAGCATGCCGGCGAGCGTGCCCGCCACCGAGCCGACACCGGAAACCAGCGCCGGCCGCGCCTCACGCCGGGCGATCACGAACTCGCCGAGCACCGCGCCGATCAGGGGGCCTAACAGCAATCCAAGGGGGATGAAGAACATCCCGATCAAGCCCCCTGCCAACGCGCCGAGCGCGCCCCAGCGGCTGCCGCCGAACCACTTGGCACCCGCCGCGCCGCTGAAAAACTCCAGTGCCTGCGAGATTGCCATCATCAGCCCGAGTATCACGAACGACCACCAATCGAGTCCCGTATCCTCCGCACCCAGCATCAACCGGTGTGCCACCGCCGCGATGAAAAGAAACAAATGCCCGGGCAGGAACGGCAGCACGCAGCCGACCACGCCCACCGCCAGCAGGCAGCCGGTCACCAGCCAGGCCAGCCCGGTTCCCACCCCGCCCCACAGGGCGTCCGTTTGCAGCCAGTCGGGCATGCGGATGACTAGCCGCTGGATGTCCTGCGCGCAATGTGGTTTCCGCCGCCTCACCCCCACCGGCGGTCCTGCCTGCGCCAGCGGCGGCGGAGTTCGTGGGGGGCGAGTTCGGGTTTGAACTCGCGCAGGAACTGCTCCTCGGCCTCCAGCGTGCCGATGAGCTGGAGCGTGCCGCCGGCGGGCAGGATGCAATCCGGCGGCGGGTTGACGACGCGGCCGCCCTGGTGCTCGACGGCGATGATGGTGCAGCCGGTTGCGCTGCGCACGGCGCAATCGGCCAAGGCGCGGCCGGCCATCGATTCGGGCACGGGCGAGGGAAACAGGCAGACGCCCTCGGCGAGCAGCAGGTTGTCGGTGTCGCGCAGTTCGTTGAAGATGATGTTGGCCCCCATCGAGGCGGAGGACAGGACAAGGTCGGCCCCGGCGCGGTGAAGGGTGCCGACGTTCCGCTCCTGCGAGCAGCGCACGATGATCTGGAGGTTTTCGCGCAGGCGGCGGAAGAAAATGGTGAGCGCGATGTTGGCGTCGTCGTCGTGGCTGGTGAGGATGATGGCGGAGGCCTCGCGCGCACCGGCCTGCTTGAGCACCTCGATGCGGGTGGCATCGCCGATGACGGCATCGGGGAAACCCTCCACGCGATCCGCGATTTTCTCGATGATGATGGGATGCAGCCCGGCCTCGGTGAGCGCGGCGTGGGTGTGGCGGCCTACCTTGCCGCCGCCGATGATGAGGACATGGGCGGGCTTTTCCGCCTTGCGGCCGAAGGCGGTGTTGTAGGCGGCGATCTGGTCGTCGGTGCCGGCGAGCACGAAGACGGTCTGCGGGCCGATGCGGGTGTCCGGTTCGACGGTGGCGAGGCGGCCGTGGTCCCAGACGCCGATCACGCTGAGTCCGCTGCGCTGGCGGATGCCGCTCTGGGCGATGGTCTTGCCGACGAGCGGACCGGCGGCGGCATTGGCCTCGGCGATGACGAGGCCGTGCGACTCGCCGATCACGTGGGCCTGGCCGTCCTTGCCGATGACACGCCGGGCGAGCGCCTGAGCCATGGTTTCGTCCAGCCGCAGGACGAGCGTCGCCCCGGCGAGTTCCAGCATGTCGCGGCCGGCCGAGGAGGAGGCACTGGCGATGATGGGCACCTTCGGCGCGTATTCGTGGGCGGTGAAGGTGATGTTGGTGTTGAGCGTTTCCGTCAGATTGGCGACCAGCATGGCGGCCCGCTCCAGCCGCATGCGGCGGTAGGTTCCGGGATCGTCGAGCGGCCCCACGGCGACTTGGATGCCCTGTTCGTGGAGTTCAAGCGCGTCGGTGCTGTTGGCGCACAACACGACGTGATGATGGCCGTACCGTTCGAGCATCGGAATGAGCGCGGTGCAGATCGGATCGAACTGGGTGAGGATGACGTGGCGGCGGGTTTCTTCGGGCAGTTCGCGCGGCGTCTTGGCACGGCTCTGCGCCTCCATCCAGGGCGCGTAGAAAAACTGGATGAAGGTGAATGGCAGGATGACGAGCATGAACATGACACCGGTCACCATCACGAACATCGAAAAGGCGCGTCCGAGGTCGCCTTCGAAGGTGATGTCGCCGAAACCCAGCGTGGTCATCACCGTGAGCGTCCAGTAAAAACCGGTGAGCCAGCTGTGGTGCTGGCCTTCCCTTTCCATCAGCACGTGAAACAGGAGGCTGTAGGTGGTGATCATCAGCAGCATCAACGTGAGCAGTCGCGCAAGGGTGCGCAGGTTGGCGCGGCTGCTGCGGTTTTCCTGAAATGCGGTGATGACGGCGATGAGTGCTTTCATGGCGTGCGGGGAGCGCAGCCTTGCAGAGGGTGGAACTCATTCCAAGTCTCCGCAAAGCCGCATTCGCGTTGGATTTCACTCGTCGCAGACCGCCACGGCATTGGCGGCGGCGTGGTCGCGCGAATGGCTGAGGCTGATCATGACGCGCGAGATGCCGTGTTTCACGGTAAAACCGAGGGCCGCGCCCGCGAGGCGGAGTTCCGGGGCGCCGGCCGCGTTGTGGATCACTTCGAGATCGTGCAATCCCGCGTGCGCGCCGATGCCGGTGCCGAGCGCCTTGGCGGCAGCCTCCTTGGCGGCGAAGCGCGCCGCATAGTGCATGGCGGGGTGTTTCCGCGAATCGCAGTAGGCGCGCTCCTCGCGCGTGAAAATTTTTGTTAGAAACGGTTCGCCGTGACGCTCGATGGCGGAGGCGATGCGCTCCACCTCGACCACGTCGATGCCGATGCCGAAGATGCGCATGGTTCAGGCGGGGTAGGCGGCCATCATGGATTTCATTTCGCGCACCGCGGCGGTCATGCCCGTCCGCATGGCGCGCGAGACGATCGCGTGGCCGATGTTCAGCTCCACCAGGTGCGGCACGGCCCACAGCCGGGTGAGGTTTTGATAGTTGATGCCATGGCCGGCATTCACTTGCAGTCCGGCCGCGTGGCCCGCGCGGGACGCTTCGGCAAGGCGGGCAATCTCATTTTCCAGATCGTCTCCCGCGGCATTGGCGAAACATCCGGAGTGCAGCTCGATCATCGCCGCTCCGGTGCGCGCGGCGGCTTCGACCTGCGGCAGGTCCGGATCGATGAACAGACTCACCTTGATCCCGGCATCCTGCAAGGCTCCGACGGCGTCATGGATTTTTCCGAAAGCACCGCAAACATCGAGACCGCCCTCGGTGGTCAGTTCCTCGCGGGTTTCCGGCACGAGGCAGGCGAAATCCGGCTTCAACCGCAGCGCGATGGCCACCATTTCCTCCGTAACGCCCATCTCGAAATTGAGCGGCAGCGGAATTTCGCCGCGGATGGCAAATGCGTCGGCATCCTGCATGTGGCGCCGGTCCGAGCGCACGTGCACAGTGAGGGAATCCGCGCCGCCATCCAACGCGTCGCGGCCGGCGTCGAGCGGACTGGGCTCGGCGTTCGGCGAGTCCGGCGTGCGGGCGTAGCGCGCCTGACGCAGGGTGGCGACGTGATCGATGTTCACTCCCAGGAGCAAGGGCATGCGCGGGCTCTAACGCCGGATTTCCCGCGCGGCAAGACCGGGATTCGCTCGTGTCTCAAGCGGCCACGCCTGCCGCTCCTCAAAACCCGGCTTTGACGAATCATGGCTCATGAGGCGATCCAATTCATTCCCCGGCTCCGGCCACGAGAAGATTTTCCAGATCGAGCCGCTGTGCCTCGAACTCCGTGTCGTCCAACTCGCGGGGGATGTGGATGGGCGCGGCGAAGGCGATGACGACCCGGCTGAACGGTTTGGGGATGACGAAGCGGTCCCATGTGTTCAACCGCCATGCGGAGGAAAACCGGACGTGTACCGGCACCAGCGGCGCGCCGCTCGATTGCGCGAGCTTGACGGCTCCGGCTTGCAGCAAGTAGCGCGGCCCGCGTGGGCCGTCGGGTGTCAGGCAGACGTCGGTGCCGGAGGCCAGTTCGCGCTTCAGGCCCACCAGCGCGGCCACTCCGCGGCGCGACGACGAGCCGCGCACCGCGCCCATGCCGAAGACCGCCATCGCGCGCGCCACCATGTCGCCATCGTGGCTGGCGCTGGCCATGACCACGACCCTGCGGTGCGCGCCGCACAAGCGGCGCCACGCCGGTGGCACGGTGAAAATGCGGTTGTGCCACAACACATAAATGACCGGCGGCAGATTCTTTTCCGGCGAACCCAGCCCGCACTCGTCGCGGATCTCCATGCGCAGTGTGGCGGCCAGCGTTTTCATGCACCAGCCAGCCAGCGTGCCGAGCACGGACGACTTGCGGTCGCTGCGGATTTCACTGCCTTTGCGAGAATTCATCTTTCTCCGGAAAATCCGCCTGTTAGAGAAATCCCGCCGGGTGCAGGGTGTCCACGAGGTATTGCTGGCGGGAGATCATTTCCTGATAGATATCGTGGTTGCGCGCATCCGGATCGTGGCGCGCGCCGGCATCGCCGGTGACCAGGTAGCTGGCGATCTCGGCGAACCCGAGCGGTTCGCCGCAATCGCGGAAAAACGCCACCGCCGCCTGCATCGCCGCACCCAGCGCGGCACCTTGTCCCGAGGAAACCGGCACCACCGGCGCGCCCAGCACGTCGGCCAGGATCGCTCGCGTCACCGGGCTTTCCGCGCCGCGTCCCAACAGCCGCACCTCCGGTGGATCGAATCCCAGTTCGCGCAGCCGCCCCATGGCATAGCCGATGCCGAGCGCGGCGCCTTCCGCGGTCGCGCGGGCCACGTGCGCCGGGGTGAAATTGTCGGGCGTCATGCCATGCAGCACGCCGCAGCCGTCGGGCAGGCGCGGGATCGATTCGCCGGTGAAATACGGCAGCAGCAGCAAGCCGTCGGCACCGGCCGGCACCCCGGAAACCATCGCCTCGTATTGCTCCGGCGACCACCCGTAATGGCGGCGCAGCACTTCCGGCGCGACCGCCGTGTTGGCGGAAGACGCCAGTCCGAGCCAGCCGCCGGTGGCACCGCACAAGGCCTGGATTTCGGCCCGGTAATCGATCACCGGCTCGGCACCCGCACCGAAGATCACGCCGCGATTTCCAAGTTCCACCGCCACCGTGCCATCGGCCACGCAGCCGGCGGCCAGTGCCGCGAGCATCGCCTGACCGCTGCCGGCGGCCACCTGCGCGGGTCCGTCCAAGCCCCACGCGCCGGCCAGAGCGGGTCGCAGCATGCCGCGGATCGAGTCGGACGGGCGCAGCGGCGGCAGCCGCAGCGGCAGGCCGGGGTCGATGAAATCCAGCAACTCCACACACCACTCGCGCGTCCGGATGTCGAGCAGGCCGGTGGCCGATGCGCCGCCTGGATCGGTGGCGCGCTCGCTGGTGAGCCAGTAGGCGATGAAATCCTGTGCTGTCAGAAAGCGCGCCGCGCGTTGGAAATGATACGGCTCGTGTTGCCGCAGCCACAGGCATTCCGCCGCGGCGGACTCCGCGCCCGGCACCTGCCCGGCCAGTTCGATGAGTCCGGGCGTGCCACCGAACGCGCGGGCGATTTCCTCCGCCTGGTGTTTCACCGAAGTATCGCCTGCCAGTTTCACCGGCCGCACGATGCGATCCGCCTCGTCCAGAGCCACCAGCGCGCGCGCGGGGCCGGCCACACCGATGGCGGCGACCCGGCGGACAGGCAATTGCGCGAGCGCGCGGCGCACAGCCACATCCACCGCGTGGATCCAGCGCGCCGGGTCCTGTTCGCGGCAGCCGGCGGGCAGGCCCTCGATCCACGCGTGCGGCTCCCAGGCCTCCGCGCAAACCGCGTTGGCATCCAGGTCGAGCACCAGTGCGCGGCTGCCGGCGTGGCTGATTTCTAAGCCGAGGAAATGCATCGTAACTCGTGGGTGAATGACGCCGGGACTCTCCGCCTGCGCGTCGGGTTCCGCAGTTTCGCCATGGCCGCGGATTTGACAAGCCCGCCGCCGCGAATTGCAAAGGTCGTGCCATTACCCCGGGAAAAAGCCGGCCGCCTGGCGATGTCAATGCCTGTTGGCCGGGACTGACCTTCGACGTCAAGGAGCGGCGTATTCTTCAATTACAAAGAACCTCCGTGGTCCCGAGAGGGAGAAGCTTGTCGAGTTGTTCCCGATCCCTGATGGTGGAATGGCACTTTCAATCACTGCCCATGTTGAGGGGGCGCCCGCTGGATTGTCGCTCGCTCTCACATTGTAGAGCATTCCGTCCCGGCTCGGCCACGACAACCGGATGTCTCCGAACGGCGTCAGGGTGGTCGTCGCCTTGAATTCAGGACCGGGTGGTTGAGTCATCTCCCAAGCCTTCGCTTCGAGGTAGGCGGGCATCCCGGGATCGGACCCGAAATTCAGGTTCAGGCTGCCGATCAACGGGTCCATATGCAGCCCGACCGGACTCGATCCGTAAAGCTTGGCGTAAAACACGCAGGCGGCAAGGTAGGTTCCGCAGTCGTTGGCGTGGTAGCCGTATTGAGGCGACTCATTCGGCATGAACAGATCCACAAAGCCGGGATCGGAAAGGGGTAGCAGTGCCCCGGCCTGCTCCCAGGTGCTGCCGACGGGTGCCACCGACACCGGCGGCGCATCCGGAAACTCTTTGTTCAGATTGTCGCGCAACAACTGGTAGTTCGTCCGCAGCTCATTCTGGAACTGCGCGGTGCACGCAAACGACGAGTCCGTCGAGATGCCGGTGATCAGCGCATGGCTGGCCGCGCGCGACCACGTCTCGAACAACACCACGTTGGAATGCGAATGGTTCGCCATCACCTGCTGGTAGAGCGCACGCCCGAAGGTCAGGTGATCGGCGATGCTTTTGCCGCCAATCGATGTCAGATGGGTCGGCTCGGTGCTGTAATTCTGCAGGATCACGTGCGTCCACTGCCGCTCGTTGATCGCGGCAAGTGTGCCTGAATCGCCCGCATGCCATTCGAAATCCTTCCCGCTGATCGTCCGCATCAAGGTCACCGGGTCGTCCTGCCCTCCCGCACGGGCCAGGCGGTCGAACAAATCCGGCACGTCGGTGGTCGAGCCGTAGCCGAAGGTGAAGCTGTTTCCGATGAACAACACCCGCAGTTCCGCCCGCAAGGCCGGTGCAAGGCACAGCCAAGCCAGCAACAACAGCGGCATCCATCCGCGCCGTCGCGCCCGGGCAAGGTCTGAGGATTCAGACATGATTTTATTTTGGATGGGGTTGTGGAGAACGGCAGAATCAGCCTGTATCCAAAGTGAAAAATATGGGCAAGCAGCGTTGCCAGATATGGGGTGAAACCCTACGTTGTGCCTCTGCCGTCCACACCCTCTCACCGACCCGGCCGCGGATGGGATGCAGCTGGAAGGGTTGAAAATGGAAAATGGAAAATGGGCGTTACCTCCCCCGTGAACAAGCCGGGGCTCGGCGCTCCCGGTGTTTCACACCGCGTTTCAACATGGTCTCGCAGGCCTTGAGGTCGAGCTTGCCGGAGGCGAGGACGGGGATTTCCGGGACCGGGACGATCTGTTCAGGACACCAGAGCGAGGGTAAACCTTCGTCGATCGGCATGTAGCGGAGATCGATGCATTCCTGTTCGTGCGCGGGTAAGCTCCCGCAGGGCCCGCGCCATCACGCCTGTCCCGCCATGGCTTCAGACGAAGGAGGAAGGCAAACCACTTCCGCCGCCTCGTATCGCAAAGGTCACGCCATCGCACCGGGGAAAACCCGGTCGCCCGGGATGTCACGGATCCTGTCGTAGCCGTCGATCGCCGTCAGCAAGGAAGTCAGCGCCTGCCGCGGCGCAGGAGCAGCACTGATCCCAACATGCCGAGCAAAGCGGCGGAGGGTTCTGGGACGGCCTCGAAACCGGCCGAGACGATGATCCTGAAATTCTCTCCGGTATTGTCGATCGGCGCAACGTAGTCTCCGGGGGCCGAGGTCACCTGATACTGCGACAAGGCCCGATACGAATTCACGCTATAGTTGTAGAGCGTTTGATAATCATCGACAAAGTCCCCGAGCGTCTGGTTGTTGCGGGCCGCTTCCTGCACGAAGAAGCCTTCGCTGGTGGAGATCGCCACCGGGAGCGTCGTAGTAAGCTCTGTGGCGGTTCGGCCGCTGCCGGTATCCTGCACTCCAAGTTTGAGACCGTCGACGGCATAGAGACCGAAGCCGTAATTCGCCACGTTGTTGGCACTCAACTCAATCCGAAGCGTTCCATCGGTGGTTACATTGTCGAGATAGAAGATTCCTGCCGAGACGAGTGGAGAATTGTCGACGGCCCAAACGGCTTGTGTCAGCGCCGCTCCGCCATAGGTGACGCTGGTGACGGTGGGTGGAGCGGTGCCACCTGCCGCACCATCATGACTGCTGTACACCAGTATCAGCTTGCCATGGCCGGCGGCGGAGAAATCGGTGGATGGGTCAAGATTGAATTCGTAGCCGAAGATCCCCCCGCCCAGATCCGTCGGGGCGCCGCCAGGGGAACCGACGGCGTAAGAATCCTGCAGGATCACCGCAGCATGAGCGGGCACTATGGAGAAGGCTGCAAGCCACAAAGGGAGAGATTTGGAGTTCATCGGTATGCTTTGATCGGAGTTAGGGCGGTTTGTTTTGCCTGACCAGGCAGGCTTTTTGGCTCACCCGTGATTGTTTGGACTGGATGCATGTTGCGAGTTTGTCGTTGGAATCGCCAGTGCGAAAACGGTGGTTCAGGGAGAGCCACTCTCGACAAGGACATCGTCAATGTACGCCCCGTTGAAGGTGCCGTCGCCATTGCCCACGAAAGTCCATTGGATCCGAACTTGTTGACCGATGGCCGGAGCAGGAATGGAAACCGGACCGATAGTCGCCCACGCCGAATCATTCAAGTCGCCATCCTCGGTGGCCGGAATGACGTTGGCGATCACCGTGTCGCTTCCGGTTTCAATGACATCAACCTGATAGGTATGGCCGGTGTTGGCGTCGAGGGAGAGGGCGAAGGACAGCTTGGCGGCGGAGACGCCGCTGAGATCGATCACTCCCGAGCGCAGGCAGGCATTCGTGTCCGCTACGTAAGCGCCCGTCAGATTGGTGCCCCAGGCATTGGTCGATCCGCCGTTGCCCTGCGTCACGGCACCGCCACCCAGGCTGGGTGAGTTCGGCGCGCCATGTTCCCAGTTGGTACCGGTGCCCTTGTTTTCCGTCGTGAAACCGCCGTCGCCGGCCTCGAAATCCTCGCTGAGCAGCGGCGGTGGCGGCGGAATGGATTGCGCGCGGACAAAGTCGGCGGGGACGCCGTTCAGGATAATGCGGACCTTGGCATCGCCGTTCGAATCGCTTGTCAGGACGCTGTCGTTGGTGCCGCCAATGGTCCCCGCATCCCCGGGATCTCCCTGCGTCAGGTTCTCGATCAGTGTGCCCGGCGTGAAATCAAGGGTCGGCGAGGAATAGAACTCGTAGCCGGTGTCGGCCTCGCCGGTCAGGGTCAGTTCCCAAAGGTTCACACCCACCGAGGTGAAGGAGGTGATCCGCGGGTCGGCGGCGGGTGACGGATCTTCGACCGCCTCGAAAGCCGCTGTGACGGTTCTGCTGGTATTGACGCCTGTATTGCCGACCGTGGCAACGTAGTCCCCAGCCGCGGTAATCAGCCTGTACTGCCCCAAGCCTCGGTATCCATTCCCACCGCCAGCGGGCGCATCGTAGTCATAAAATTCCACGTAATCGCCCCCCTGACCCTCCATAGCTTGATTGTTGCGGACCGCTTCCTGAACGAAAAATCCTCCGGCAGTGGTAAACGTCACCGCGGCGGCGGGCGGCCCCGGATTGGGGAACTGGGCGCTACCCGTATCCTGCACGCCGGCCTTCAGACCATCAACCGCATAGAGACTGAAACCAAGGCCCGGACCAACCGTGGTTCCAACGAGATTTCCTGACAACTCGATTCGGAGTGTCCCGTCCGTAGCCACATTATCGAGATACCAGATCCCGGCATGGGTCATTTGCCAGTTATCGATACCGGCAACGGCTGTATTCAACTCGACGCCGTCGTAAATCACCTTGGTGACCGTGATTTGAGTGCCGTCATTCGCCACGCCATCATGGAAAGTGGTTCCCACGATCAATTTGCCATGGCCCGCCGCAGAAAACTCCGTGTCCGTATCGAAGGTGAACTCGTAACCGTAGATACCCCCACCTAGATCAGTCGGGGCACCGCTGGGGGAATCAGCGGCATAAGAGTCCTGAAGCACCATCTGGCCATGGGCGGAGGACAACAGGACCAGGGCGCACACGAACGGGATCGCGAGAAGCGTACCAACACGGAGCTTGTTGCGAAGCGCACGGGCGGCTGGATGCGTTGCAATGAATGTCTTCATGGTTGAGGGAAGGCGTTGGAGTGGATATTGGTGTATCTAAAAGCACGTAGGATTCAAAACGCCCGCGAACGGACAATCTCCGATTCTCTTGCCAGCTATTCCACCTTTGTCATAGTCGGATCATGCTTTTCCGCCCGCTTTCCCACGTCGAACAGGTCGCGGCCCACCTCCGCGCCGAACTGGAACAGGGGCGCTGGACCGGGGAGATGCCCGGTGTTTTCAAGCTTGAGGAATACCTCGGGGTGAACCACGGCATTTTGCACCGGGCACTGCACCTGCTCGAGCAGGAGGGTGTTCTGGAAAACCAGGGCCGTGGCAAGAGCCGGCGCATCGTCATGAGCGGTTCGGGGTCCGCCAAGCTTACGGTCCGGGTGCTGCTGTACGAAAGACCAGACTTATGGAACAGTTACCTGCTGGACCTGATGCACCTGCTTCGCGGGGAGGGCCACGATGCGGGTTTCGCCGACAAGACACTGAGCGAGCTGGGCATGAACGTGGGACGGATATCCCGTTTCGTGAAGGCCCAGGAGGCCGACGCGTGGGTGGTGGTCGCCGGTCCACATGACGTGCTCGAATGGTTCTCCCGCCAGCCGGAGCCGGCGTTCGCGCTGTACGGGCTCACCAAAGACATCCCGTTGCCATTCGCCGGGCCAAGGAAGATACCGGCGATCGGCGAGTTGCTCGGGTGCCTGTTCGAACTGGGACACAGCCGCATTGTCCAGCTGGTGCGCGAGGAACGCAGGAAGCCCAAGCTAGGAGGCATCGAACGGTTCATTCTCGGCGAGATGGAACAGCGGGGCATTACCACCGGGCCATACAACATCCCGGACTGGGGCAACTGCCCGGCGGAGCTTCAGGAGAAGCTCGACTCGCTTTTCAAGCATACGCCACCCACCGCCCTGCTCGTGGATGAGCCGGCCATCTACCTGGCGGTCCGGGATCATCTAGCCCGCAGGGGCATCTGCTGCCCGGAGCAGGTATCCCTGGCTTGTTTTGATGCGGATCCCGCCTTCGACTGGCTTCTCCCTCAGGTGACCCACATCGCCTGGGACCCGCGGCCCGTCATCCGCGCCGTCGTTCGCTGGGTCAACCGCGTCGGCAAGGGCCGGAATGACCGCCGCGCCACTTTGACCAAGGCGCGTCTCGTCATGGGCGGAACGATCGGGCCCATTGCTAAATCCCGGTGAGAACAAGGACGCCGACCACGACGGAACGAGCGGTACCAGCTTGCAACGGCGGAGCATCGGCGTTCACTTCACCCTCACCTTGATCGCATGGCCATATCGCCCGACCGCGTTTCATCATGGTTTGGCAGGTGTCGATGCCCAATCCGTGCCGAGCCGGGGCTCGGCGCTCCCGGGGCTTCAGCCGCGTTTCACCATGGCTTCGCAGGCTTTGAGGTCGAGTTTGCCGGAGGCGAGGACGGGGATTTCGCTGACCGGGACGATTTGTTTCGGGCACCAGAGCGAGGGCAGGCCTTCGTCCAGCAGCTTGTAGCGGAGGTCGATGCATTCCTGTTCGAGCGCGGGGCCGGCGATGGTGGAGAGCAGGAGGATGGCCTCGCCCTTGTTTTCGTCCGGCACGCCGACGATGGCGATGCGGCGCTCGGACTCGGCATCGAGACCGAGCACTTTGTTGACGGCGGCTTCGACGGTTTCGTGGGGGACCATTTCGCCGGCGATCTTGGAAAAACGTGAGATGCGGCCTTCGATGTAGAGGAAGCCGTCGTCGTCCACGCGGCCGACGTCGCCCGTGCGGAACCAGCCGTCCTTGAGGACCTCGGCGGATTTTTTCGGGTCGTTGAGATAGCCGGGGAAAATGTTGGAGCCCTTGAACCAGATGATGCCTTGGCGGTCGATGGGGACCTCGCGGTCGGTGGCGGGATCGGTGATGCGGATGGCCATGCCGGGGAGGAGCTGGCCGACGGAGCCGTTGCGCGAGGAGGGGAGCAGGACGGCGTCGTTTTCCGGTTCTGGGTCGGGCAGGTTGACGTTGGTGGCGGGCGAAGTCTCGGTAAGGCCGTAGCCTTCCTGCGGGCGGATGCCGAATTTCTCCTCGAAGGCGCTGGCGAGTGACTGCGGGAGTTTTTCCGCGCCGGTGACGACGAGCTTGAGCGAAGCGAGCTGGGCGGGGTCGATGCGCTTCATGTAGCCGCGCAGGAAGGTGGGGGTGGCGAGCAGCAGGGTGACCTGGTGCAGGGCCACCAGCTCGGCGAGGCGCTTGGTTTCCAGCGGGCTGGGGTAGGTGACGAGATCGATGCCCTCAAGCACCGGATACCACAGCGTGACGGTGCAGCCGAATGAGTGGAACAGCGGCAGGCAGCCGAGGACCGACGAACCTTCCGGCATGTCGAGGCGCGAGGCGAACTGGGTGACGTTGGCGATGACGTTGCGATGGCTTAGCACCACGCCCTTCGGCTGGCCGGACGAGCCGGAGGTGAAAAGCAGCGCGGCCTCGTCGTCGCCCTTGCGCTTGTTGAGCCCTAACAGGAATCCGATCAGGCCGACGGGCAGCAGTTTGTTGAGGATGGCCCACTTGATCGCCTTGCGCTTGAGGGTGGGCAGGACGCGCTCGATGAGGATCAGGTCGCGGTTGGGCGGCCAGGGAAACGTGGAGACTTTCCTGACAAACGGATCCGCGGTGATGAAGCGGTCCACGCCGGACTGGTGGATGCACGAGCGGACCGCCTCGGGGCCGGCGGTGAAGTTGAGGTTGACCGGGGTTTTTCCGGCGAACACGACGGCGAGGTTGGCGATGAGCCCGCCCTTGCCGGGAGGGAGGACGATGGCGACGCGCGGCTGGTCGGTTTCCTCGCGGATGTATTTCGAAAACGCGATGGCGGCGGCGAGGATGCGGTCGAAGCCGAGTTCGGTATCGTCCGAGCCGTCGAGGATGCGGTGGGTTTTGGCGTGGCGGCGCAGGCCGGCGAGCAGGGCCATGGCGAGCGATCCGTCGAAGACCGGGCGCGCGCGGTAGGCTTCCTCCGCGGCGACGAGCAGCGATTGCCGGTAGGTGGCGGGGCTGGCCTTGTCGGCAGGGACCGGCTCGGCAATGACGATGACGAACGGCGGCTGCGACGAACGGCGCTCGATGGCGAGGCCGGAGCCGCGCGGGCAGTCGATGGCCACCGGCAGCACCGGCAGTCGGAAGGCGCACAATGTTCTCAGATGCGCGGCAGGGATGTGGGACGGCGTGGCATTGCGCACGGTGGCGCGGCCGGGGACGTAGATGAGCACGCCACCATCGGCGAGATAGGGTCGGAGCTGCTCGCCCGCCACGGCCGGCGCGGCGTCGCCGGCGCTGAACATCGCGCCGGAGCCTGATTTTTCCAGATAGGCGCGCATCCCGGGGTCGTGCTGCGCGGTTTCCTCCACCAGCCAGGTGACCTTGCGGCCGGTGAACAGGCGCTCGAGCTGGAGCAGTTGCTCGAAATTCAGCCGGCCCGGAATGACCAGCGTCCCGCTCTCCGGGATGCGGTCATTGTGCATGATCTGGATCGAGGCGGATGACATGGGAAGTGAAACGTGCGGTGGTTCGCGGAACCTGTCACGCGGCGCGGGTTTACATCGATTCGCGGCGCGATGAAACGGATTTTCTCCGGCCCGGCGCGCGGCTCATGAGCCGCCGACGGGAATGGCCCGCGGCGGCGGCTCGACGAAGCCGCCGTTGCTGGCGAGGTTCTGCTTAATGAGAAACCAGATCGCGATCGCCAGAAGCAGAGACAGAATCTTTGCGATCCAGTTGTTCGACAGGTTGAATTTCATGGGTGGATTTGCCGGTGAGGAAAATGTCGGCGAGGCGCTCGCGGAACTGCTGCTCGGTGAGGTTGCGGGAGAGCACGCCGTTTTCGCAGATGGAGATGCCGCCGGTTTCCTCGCTGACGACCACGGCCACGGCGTCGGTGCGCTCGGTGAGGCCGATGGCGGCGCGGTGGCGCAGTCCGGTGGAGCGATCCTGCATCTCGCGCTCGGTGAGCGGAAACACGCAGGCGGCGCCGGCCACGCGCTCGTCGGTGACGATCACGCCGCCGTCGTGCAGCGGGGCCTTGGGATGGAAGATCGCCATGGCGAGTTCCGGCGAAAAGCGGGCGTCGAGCGTGACGCCGGTTTCGAGTTGCTCCTTCAGGCTGATGTCGCGCTGGATGGCAAAGAGCGCGCCGATGCGTTTTTTCGAGAGGTTCACCACGGCGTCCGCGAAGCGTTCGAGGAAATCCATCTTGCGGCGGCCGTAGAACGAGAACAGCCGGTTGCTGCCCAGCCGCGCGAGGCCGGTGCGCAGCTCGGGCTGGAAAATCACGATCAGCGCGAAGGCCAGCACCGCCGCCGCGCGGGTGATGATCCACTGGATCACCTCGAACTTGAAAATCTGCGAAACCAGCGTGAGCACGATCAGGATGGTGGCCAGTCCCACCAGGATCTGCGCGCCGCGGGTGGCGCGGAAGGCGCGGTAAATCTGATAGATGCACGTCGCGAGCAGCAGGATCTCGATGCCATCGCGCCAGTGACCGATCAGGAAATTCCACATGGTTTTGTTTCTCGCGATATCCTAGCCGCGCCATGCCGGGGATGACAACCATTGAAACGGCGTGACCGCGGGAAAAGCGGGCGCGCGACCGCAAAAAGAGAACGCCCGGCGCTCCATGGGAGGCCGGGCGTGGTTTAAGGAGTCGTTTGGCTTGCAAACGGCAGGCGCGGTTTTCACCAGTCGCCGTTGCCTTCACTGTAGCCGCCGCGATGACCGCCACCTTTGTGGCCGCCACCACCGCCCTTGTAGCCGCCGCCGCCACCGCGACGATCGCCGCCGTAGCCGCCGCCGCCACGACGTTCGCCGCCGTAGCCGCCACCGCCGCCGCCGCGGCGTTCACCGCCGCCGCCGCCGCCGCCGAAGCTGCGGGGTTTGAATTCCTTCGGCTCCGAGGCGTTCACGCGAAGCGCGCGGCCCTGGTAGTCGTAGCCGTTGAGCGCCTCGATTGCGGCGTTCAGCTGGCTCTGGTCGCCAAGGGTCACGAATGCGAATCCCTTGGATCGTCCGGTTTCACGGTCGGTGATGATTTTCACCCGTTCGACCGGTCCGTGTGCGGCGAAGAGTCCGGTAACGTCCTCTTCGGTGGCGGAGTAGGGCAGGTTGCCCACGTATATGTCCATTTTTGTCTATTCGAATCGCGCCATGGCTTGAAACACTTCCTGAGACCATGGCGCGCAGACCAGACGAAGCGAGTCCGACGGTTGGATACCATGCGGACGGTCGGTGTGATAAGGGGGCGACCCGGGGTTTGGCAAGGATTGTTTTCTGTGCGGAATCACGCCGGCTGGCACGCGCCGCCGTGGATGCGCAGGCGCTTCATGGCGGCGAGGCCCCCGGTTTCGCGCAGCCAGTCGAGGTGGGTGGTGGTGATCCACTTCTGAGCGCCGGGCGGCAGGTGGCGCATCAGGGCATTGCGGCGGCCGGGATCGAGTTCGCCGAAGACATCGTCGATGAGATAGATCGGGGTGCGTCCGCCGCGCTCCTCAAGCAGCGCGCCCTGCGCGAGCTTGAGCGCGAGTGCGATGGTCCGCTGCTGGCCCTCGCTGGCGAAATCCGCGGCGGGCAGGCCGTGGAGGCGGAGTTGCAATTCATCGCGGTGCGGCCCCACCACCGCCTGCCGCGTGCGCCGCTCGCGCTCGCGCGCCTGCTTCATCGATTCGCGCAGGTCCGGTCCGCTGGCAGGGAGGTAGTGCAGGGTGAGCGGTTCGTCCTTGGCGCTGATGGCGCGCTGGGCGGCGTCTGCCAATGGCGAAAGCCCGGCCACCATTTCCGCGCGGGCCTGCATGAGGACGGTGCCGTGCTCGATGAGGATTTCCTCGTAAGAACGAATCTCCGCCTCGCGCGTCGTGCTTTCCTTGAGCAGCAGGTTTTTCGCCTGCAAGGCGCGCCGGTAGCGCGACCACGAACGGCGGTAGGCGGGGTCGATCTGCGAACCGATGAAATCGAGATAACGCCTGCGGATTTCGCCGGGACCGCGGATCAATTCCATGTCCTCGTTGCCCATCCAGACGAGCAGCCCGCCATCGTCGAGATACGCGCCGCGGGTGGCGCGCGACTCGCCGTCCACCTCCAGCGACAATCCGGCGGGAGTCTGCCGCACCTTGCGCTCGCACTGCCAGGGATCGCCGGCGATGCCGAAACCCGCGCCGCCCACGCGGCCGAGCACCTGCATTTTCCGGCTGCGCGGCGATTGCAGGCGCACCAGCACGCAGATCGCCTCCAGCACGCTGGTTTTCCCCTGCGCGTTGTCGCCGATGAGAATGCAGCCGGCATCGGAAACCTCGATGTCGAGAGTGCGGAAACAGCGGAAATCGACAAGTCGCAGCGAATGCAGCACGGCGGAGGAGTAGGCCGGGAGAACCGCGCTGTGAAGTGCGGATCGCAAGTCTCCGGCGCACGTCGGATCCCCCCAAAGACCAATTGATTCTTGAATCGATAGGATTTTCGTCATACGCTAAGCTCATCGATATGAACACCGTCACCGTTTCTCCGAAATTCCAAGTCGTCATTCCCCAGGCGGTTCGCGAGGAGCTGGGTCTCCGGCCGGGCGAAAAGCTCAGGGTGATCCGCTATCAGGACCGCGTGGAGATGATCCCCATCCGGCCGATCAAATCGCTGCGTGGCTTGTTGAGGGGTATCGACACGGGGATTGGGAGGGAGGAGGACCGATTGTGAAGACACGCAACGTGGTGGATTCGTCGGCCTGGCTGGAATATCTCGCCGATACGGAGCAGGCGGCGCATTTCGAAAAAGCGCTGGTCGATACCGACAACCTGATCGTCCCGGTCATCACGATCTACGAGGTTTTCAAAAAGGTGCTGCGGGAACGCGGAGAGAATGACGCCCTTCAGGTCGCCAGCCAGATGCAGAACGGCATGGTCGTGGACCTCAATCCGTCCCTGGCCTTGGAGGCCGCCCGGTACAACTTGCCTCTCGCCGACAGCATCATCTACGCAACCGCCATTCAATGCGGCGCCACGCTGTGGACCCATCATGAGCATTTCAAGGACCTGCCGAATGTGAGATACTTCCCCAAGCCGTAGGCATTGCGGTCGGCTCATCGCATCGTCTTCCAATCCCGGATCGCTTCGAGGAAAGGGGCGGCGTAGCGTTGGACCTTGGCTTCGCCGATGCCGGGGACTCGCATGGCGTCCTCCGGAGTGACCGGTTGGTAGCGGACGAGCGCTTCGAGCGTTTTGTTGGAAAACACGACGTAGGGCGGCACTTCCTCGTGTTTGGCGATCTTGGCGCGCAGCGAGCGGAGCAGCGAGTAAAGGCGGCCGTCGAAGCCGTGGTCCTTGAGCGGCACCTCGCGCTGGGGGCCGTTGGCATCCGGCCACACGAGTTGATACGATTCGTCGCCGCGCATCACGCGGTCGCCGAGCGGGGTGAGGGTCACGAGCGGATACTCGCCGGCGATGGTGTGGATCAGGCCGGCGTCTGTCAGGGAGCGCATCAGGCGGTTGAGGAATCCCGCGCCCCTGTCGGCGAGGATGCCGTAGGTGCTGAGTCGGTCGAGGCCGGCGGTGAGGATTTCCTGCGATTTGCTGCCGGCGAGCATCTGGACGATGCGGCCGCGGCCGAAGCGGGGTTCCCATGTGCCGTCGGAGCCTCGGCGCGACATGCGGGCCACGCCGCTGAGCGCTTTTTTCACGATCAACGCCTCCTCCCCGCCGGGCGGACGGGCCTCGCCGGCACCGTCATCGCGGCAGACATCGCAGGACCCGCAGGCGGCTGCGCCGGCTTCGCCGAAGTATTCGAGTATCCACTTCTGGCGGCAGGCGCGGGCGTAGCACATCTCGACCATGGCGCGGAGCTTCTCGCGGTCGCGGCGGTCCTTTTCCTCGATGGCGGCCTCATCGAGATCGAGTTGTGCGGCGGAAACGTGCGGCTTGAGCAGGCGGGTGCCGCGCATGCGCTTGCCGGGAATGTCGAAGCGTTCGATCACCCCGGCGCGCGACAAGGCGCTGAGCGCGCTGCCGACGGAGATGGAATTGCGCACGTCCGCGCCATCGGCTATTTGTTCCAATGTACGATGCACCTCGTAGTCGCGGTCGGCCTCGTCGAGCAGATAGGCATAGATCGCGCGGATGGTGGCGGCGGAGGGATTGGCGCCCTCGATGAAGAATTCCTGGGTGCGGGTGTCGGCGTAGTTGAAGAGCAGCTCGCAGACGGCGGCCTCGCCATCGCGGCCGGCGCGGCCGGCTTCCTGATAGTAGGCCTCGACGCTGCCGGGGATTTCGTAGTGGATCACGAATCTAACATCAGCGCGGTCGATACCCATGCCGAAGGCGTTGGTGGCCACGGCGACGTCGGCCTGGCGGCGGATGAAGATTTCCTGCGCCTTGTCGCGTTCCTGATCACTCATGCCGCCGTGGTAGGCGACGCACTTGAGGCCCCAGCTGGCGATCGTTTCCGAAACGGCCTCGACTTTCTTGCGGGTGGCGCAATAGACGATGCCGGTCCTGTGGGCGGCGATCACGGCACGCATGCGCTCGTCCTTGTGCTGCGCGCCGTCCACCGCGGTGATGGCAAGCGAGAGGTTCGGTCGGGAAAATCCGCTGACGCGCTCGAATGGCTCGCGCAGACCGAGCACGCTGATGATATCCTCGCGCACGACCGGCGTGGCGGTGGCGGTGAGCGCGACGCATTGCGGGCGGCCGATTTTCTCCAGCGCGCGGCCGAGCCGGAGGTAATCGGGGCGGAAATCGTGGCCCCATTGGCTGAGGCAGTGCGCCTCGTCCACGGCGAAGAGCGAGATTTCCACGCCCTCGAGCGCGCGCAGGAAACTCTCCGCCCGGAACCGCTCGGGCGCGACATAGACGAGCTTGTATTTCCCCTGGCGCATGCCATCGAGCCGTTCCTTCTGCTCCGCCCAGGTGAGCGTGGAGTTGATCATGGTGGCCTCGATGTCGCGGGCGACGAGCGCGTCCACCTGGTCCTTCATCAGCGCGATGAGCGGCGAGACCACCAGCGTGACCCCGCCGAAACAGAGTGCGGGAACCTGGAAACAAAGCGATTTTCCGCCGCCGGTGGGCATCACCACCAGGCCGTCGCGGCCGGTGACGATCGAACCGATCACCTCTTCCTGTCCGTCGAGGAATCCGGCGAAGCCGAAATAATGCCCGAGCGCCGCCTGCGGCGTCATGACGAGGGGCTTGGCAATCGTTTCGGGTGGCGTCACGTGCGCAAACGAACAAAGTATGCGCAAGCGAGTCAACCCGGCGCTCAGGAGTTCATGTCCTGGCCGTCCTGCGGAAACAGCACGTCGAACTTCATGCCGGTGAGATTGGAGGCCATTTGCGGCGGGAAATCGTGCAGGTTGAGCAGCAGGCGGATGAGTTTTTTGCCTGGCGAGGAGGGATCGTCGGAAACCTCGTTGACCACGCCGCGGGCGACATGACCGTTGCTGGTGGCTCGCACGGGAAGGCGCGTGGATTTGGTCACATTGCCGGCCAGTTCGGCGGGCAGGGAAACCGGGATCATGTAGGTCTCGTCATTGCCGATGGTGAACACATGCGCCGAGTGCCCGAGCGGCCTGCCCATGTCCGCCGCCACTTCGGTGACCACGCCGTCCACCGGCGCGCGCAGGAAACGGGCCTCGTATTGCCGGGTCCAGTAGTCGAACTGGATGCGTTCGAGTTTTTTCTGTTCGAGTTTCGCCTCGTAGTTCGAGCGGTGGAATTTCTCCATGCCGATCGCCCAATCGAGGCGGGTCTCGGCGGCCTTGCGTTTGCGCACGGCCTCTTCGGTTTCCACGCGGGTGGCGACCGCCGCCTCGGCCTGGCCTTCGGCGGCCTTGAGCGGCGCGAGGTTTTCGAGCGCGTGGCGGGCGAGTTCGAGCTGGAACTTGGATGCCTCCAACTCGGTGTGCCCCAGCAACTGCCCTTTTTGCACCGCATCGCCCACTTGCACGAACATGGCGACGAGTGTGCCGGGCGCGCCGAGCCTCACCTTTTCCTCGACCCGTGACGCGGCCCCGGACTCGACGATCACCTTGTCACCGGAAGTGGAGTGGCGTTGTGGCTCGGCCCGGAGTGTGCCGGGCCATGACAGGGCGACGAGGATCGCTGCGCTCAACAAACCGGCAGGATCCACCCACCGTCGCCCGCGGCGGAATCGTTGGATCATGGGTGTCGTTTTCATAAGGGAGCCACGGACTTACGCCGGACAGCGCATGATTTCTTACGGGTTTTTAAAATTTTTCCCAACCGCCGCGGATGGCCGCCGCCCTTGCAGTGGCGCGTGCCCCGTGTTACCCCCGCGCGGATGGGATTGGCGGATCGCGATTATCACCGGACCGGCGGCAGCGGCGGGGGCATGATGGGCAGCCTCACGCCAGTGGTGAAATGGCTGCTGATCGTGAACATCGCGGTGTATTTCATCGATCTCTTCAACGGCCACCGGATGCGCGTGTTCGGCGCTTATGCGATCGAGTCCGCGCTGATGGAGTTCCGCGTGTGGGAGTTTCTCACCTTCCAGTTCCTGCACGGCAGCGTCGGACACCTGCTTTTCAACATGGTGGCGCTGTTTTTCTTCGGCCCCTACATGGAACGCTGGTGGGGCTCGCGGAAATTCCTGTGGTTCTATCTGCTATGCGGTTGTGCGGGTGCGGTGTTCTTCACGGTGCTGACTTTGACGCACATCCTTCCCTCAGACCTTCGGTCCGGGTTGATCGGCGCCTCGGCGGGCATCTACGGCATCCTGATCGGCGTGGGTGTGATCGCGCCCGCCATGCGGGTGGCGCTTTTGTTTCCGCCCATCGAGCTGAGCATGCGGCAACTGGCGATCGCGCTGATGGCCATTTCGACGGTGGTCATCCTGTTAGGCATCGGCGGCAACGAGGGTGGCGAAGCCGGCCACCTCGGCGGGGCGATTCTCGGGTATTTCCTGGTGCGCCGGCCGGGGCTGTTAGGCTCCGGCGGTCCCGCCGCGCCGCCGCGACGGAAAAGGCCGCACCAACCGAAGCTGCGCCCGCGCAGCACCGCGTTCCACGATGCGGACGACGAGGTGAACCGCATTCTGGAAAAGATTTCCCGCGAGGGTTTCCAGAGTCTCAGCGAGGAAGAGCGGGATATTCTGCAAAAAGCCTCCGAACGCCAGAAGCCATGACCGACGCCGAGATGATCGATTGCCCGGACGACGCGCGCCAGCTCGCCCGCCTGCGCGCCATCATGCACCGCCTGCGCGCGCCCGGCGGCTGCCCGTGGGACGCCGAGCAGACACACGCCTCGCTGGTGCCGAATCTGATCGAGGAAACCTACGAGACGGTGGACACCATCCGCCGCGGCGACATGGAGCACCTGCGCGAGGAACTCGGCGACCTGCTGTTGCAAGTGATCTTTCACAGCGAATTGGCCGAGGAAGCCGGGCGCTTCAATCTCGACGACGTCGCCCGGGAAATTTCCGACAAACTGGTGCGTCGCCACCCGCACGTCTTCGCCTCATCCGGGGCGGATAATTCCGAGGCGGTGCTCAAGCAGTGGGACGAGATCAAACGCGCCGAAAAAGGCCATCAGCGCGAGGCCTACCTGCACGGCGTGGGCAAAGGGCTTCCCGCGTTATTGCGCGCCGCCAAGCTGCAGAAAAAAGCCGCCAAGACCGGCTTCGACTGGCCCGACGAATCCGGCGTGCTCGCCAAGATCCGCGAGGAACTGGAAGAACTCGCCGAGGCCATGGAAAACGGCGAGCCCGCCGCCGTGGACGAGGAGCTGGCGGACCTGATGTTCTCGGTGGTCAATCTCGCGCGCTTCCGCGGCACCGACCCCGAACTGCTGATGGAAGCGGCCAACCGGAAATTCGAGCAACGTTTCGCCGCGATGGAGCAACGCCTCACCGATCAAGGCATCGACCTCGCCACCGCCGGCCTCGAGGCGATGGAAGAGGCATGGCAGGCGTGCAAAGGAAGGTAGGCCCGTTCGTGAGAACGGGGGTTACGATA
This sequence comes from Luteolibacter sp., assembly GCA_041686775.1. Classification (GTDB taxonomy): domain Bacteria; phylum Verrucomicrobiota; class Verrucomicrobiia; order Verrucomicrobiales; family Akkermansiaceae; genus Luteolibacter. The sequence goes on from JAWLDG010000005.1 coordinate 173,038, forward strand.
GGCCTCTGCAATCACACCGCGGTCTCACGACCGCGCCTACTCCGCTCCCGCCTCACGGCATCCGCACCGTAGATGGCGATGGCGGTCCAGATCATCGCGAAGGAGAGCAGGCGGGTGGCGGTCATCGGTTCGTCGTAGAGTTTCCAGCCGATGAAGAACTGGATGGTGGGACCGATGAATTGCAGGATGCCGAGCGTGGTGAGCGAGATGTTGCGCGCGGCGTGGCCGAAAAAGACGAGTGGCAGCATGGTTGCAAGGCCTGTGGAGGCGATCAGCAACGCACGCGGCCACGAACCACCGAAGGCGTCACCGATGCCGGACGAGTGAATCCACAGCCAGCCGGCGGCCAGCGGCGCGAGCAACAAGGTCTCCACCGTGAGCCCGTGCACCGAGGGCAGCGGCGAGCGTTTTTTCACCACCGCGTAGAGCGAGAAGGTCACGGCAAGTGTCACCGCCACCCACGGGAATCCTTTCACCGCCGGGACCTGCATGGCCACGCCGCAGAGCGCCAGCACGATGGCCGCGAGCTGCGCGCGGTTGTGCCTTTCTCCGAACCACAGCACGCCGAAGAGCATGTTGAGAAACGGATTGAGATAATATCCCAGCGCGCCTTCGAGAATACGGTCGTTGAGCGTGGCCCAGACGTAGAGCAGCCAGTTCGAGGCAAGCAGCGCGCCGGACATCAGATGCCAGCCGCAGGCGCGCGGCGTGCGCAGGCCCGCCACCACCGCGCGGGTTTCACGGCGCAGCCACAGGATTCCTAACAGGATCAACAGCGACCACAGCGTGCGGTGCGCGATGATCGATGGTGGCGGCAGGAAATCGAGCTGCTTCCAGAATACCGGCAGCACGCCCCACAGGAAAAACGCCGCGATGGCGGAGAAGATTCCGGAGCGCTGCGGGTTCACGCCGCGAGGTGTAGCCGCGGGCGGGATTCAAGGAAGTGTGTTTTCCATCACGCGAACAACTCGCGGCACAGCAGGCAGGATTTGCCATCGCAGCCGCGTGCGGTGCAGTGCTCGCGGCCGTAGAAGATGATCTGGAGGTGCAGCTTGTTCCACGACTCGCGCGGGAAGAGTTTTTTCAAATCGCGCTCCACCTGCTCGACGTTTTTCCCTGGGCTGAGTTTCCAGCGTTTGGCGAGCCGGTGGATGTGGGTGTCCACCGGAAACGCGGGCACGCCGAAGGCCTGGGCCATCACCACCGAGGCGGTCTTGTGGCCGACGCCAGGCAGCGCTTCGAGCGCCGCGAAATCCGCGGGCACCTCGCCGCCGTGTTGTTCGACGAGGATATTCGAAAGTTCGGAAATCGCCACCGACTTGCGCGGCGAGAGTCCGCACGGCCGGATGATTTCGCGGATCGCCTCCACCGGCACGCGCATCATGTCGCGCGGGTTGTCGGCCAGGGCGAACAGCGCGGGCGTGACCTGGTTGACGCGCACATCGGTGCATTGCGCGGAAAGCAGCACGGCGACGAGCAAGGTGTAGGCGTCCTTGTGGTCGAGCGGGATCGGGGTTTCCGCATACAATTCCTCGAGGCGGCGGTGGATGTGCCGGGCGCGTTCCTGCTTGAGCATGCGCGGAATCTTCCCGTGCGGATCACCGCTGAAAAGCCCGAAGCGTGCGATGCGGCTTGCGCCGGGGCGTTTCTGTGGAATGGCTGTGGCCGCACATTCATGTTTCTCCAATCCATCGCCACCGCGGTTCCGCCGAATGCGTTCACGCAGCATGCCTGTTGGGAAGCGATGGGCGGGGACGGACTTCTCGATTCGCTGCGGCCGCGCTCGGTGGACCTGTTGCGGAAAATTCTCACCAACCCGGACTCGGGCATCGAGCGGCGGCATCTCGCGCTCGACCGCATCGAGCAGGTGTTCCACCACGACGCGCAATCGCTCAATGAGTCGTTCGAGCGCGAGGCACCCGCGATGGCCTGCAAGGCGCTTGCAAGCGCCTTGCAAAGGGCCGGCATCGAGGCCGCGGAGTTGGACGCTTTGTTCGTCTGCACCTGCACCGGATACCTCTGTCCGGGCGTGACCAGTCACCTCGCCGAGCAGGCGGGCATGCGGCCGGACGCGTATCTCGCGGATCTGGTGGGGCTCGGCTGCGGCGCGGCGATTCCGATGCTGCGCGCGGCGCAAGGCTACCTCGCGGCGCATCCCGGCGCGAAGATCGCCACAGTGGCGGTCGAAGTCTGTTCGGCGGCGTTTTTCGCCGACGACGATCCGGGCGTGCTGATCAGTCTGTGTCTGTTCGGCGACGGTGCGGCGGCGGCGGTGTGGTCGGGCAACGGCAGCGACGGGCAATGGCGCGCCGGTCATTTCACCACCGTGCACCGGCCGGAAAACCGCGCGAAAATCCGCTTCGTCAACGCCGGCGGAAAACTGAAAAACCAGCTCCACCGCGCGGTGCCGGAACTGGCCGCCGAGGCGGTGGCCGGATTGTATGAAAAACGCACGAACGACCCCGATCAGGTGCTCGCCCACAGCGGCGGGCGCGATGTGGTCGAGGCGATCGAACGGCGGCTGCCGTTTTTTCTAACAGAGACGCGCGACGTGCTGCGCGACCACGGCAACATGAGCAGCCCGTCGGTGCTTTTCGCGCTGGAAAGACGGCTGAACGGCGGATCATGCGATGACCGCCGCCTGTGGCTCACGGCCTTCGGCGCGGGCTTCGCGGCGCATGCCTGCGAGCTGTGGCGGTGATGTCATCCTCGGGTCAGGCCGGCTTCAATGCGTGCCAAACTGCGTAATCCGCTTGTCGGTTATCGCAAATTCGCACGGGATACGTTTGCCTGTTCCGGTGAAGAGCCGGTCCGGAAAATCTGAGTGGGAGATCACCCCGTGGTCATTGGATGGTCGATGAAAACGGGTAATGAAGTTGACCGCCCGGCTTGGCGGAGTTAGGAATTCCGGCGATGAAGCATTACACGGTCAGCGCCGCCGCGGCAGTGTTCGCATTGGCTTCCTGCGACACGATGAACCGCCCGATCCAGACGGGAAATTTCGATCCACTCAGCCCCCCGGGCACGGGTGAGACGCGCCTGGCGATGGCTGGCCCGGGATTCAAGACCGGCGGCTTCGTCAGCGCCGTCATGGACAATACCGCATTTTTCACCAAGCGCCCGCAAGGCGACGCGGATGCCGACAAGCTCCTGCCCCGCGGCACCTCGATGAAGGTGATTTCAGCGGACAACAGCTACGTGAAAGTGGAACTCGACAGCGGCGAGGTCGGCTGGGTGCCCACCGTCATGGTCGAGGATCCGAACACCGCCCCCGTCACCGGTGGTGAGTTCGAGGCCGCCAATCCAAATGAAATCCAGGTCTATCCGCCGATGCCAGGATTCGGGCCCGAGACCGTGCCGCCTCTGCCGGGCGAGGCTCCTCCCGAAGGGGCGATCCCAACGGTGATCGATCCGGAAGCGGTCAACGGTCAGCCCACCGAGCCGGTCCCGTTGCCGGAAGTGCCCGGCTCCACGCCCCTGCCGGACGTCACGCCGGCCGAATGAGGCGCGACCGGGCGGTCACTTGATGACGATTTTCCGGCCGCGGCCTTTTTCCCATGCGGTGAGCACGCTTTTGTGCAAGGCGGCGAGTTCCGGCTCGCTGAGCACGCGGAACTCGATGGTGCGCGCGTGCGTGGTTTCGGGGAATTTCTTCACCACCATCTCGTGGATGTCGGTGCCGGCATTGCGGGCCGCTCCCTCGATCAACTGCTCGCCGCGGTTCGTCAGGCGTCTGGCGGCGTCACCGGCCGCGCCGCCCACCGAGTTGGTGACCGGCTCGATGTAATAAAACCGCGCGAGCGACTGACCGAGGGCATCGACCGTGAGTTCGTCCACGATCACCGCGCCATCGAGCACGTAGCGGTGGCGGCTCACCGCCGAAATGCGATCCAGCGCCACCATGTAGTGCCCGCCCGGCAAGGACGCCTGCCAGAAGCGGTTTTGTTGGACGGTGTCCTCGGGACCGTCCGGCTGCTGGGGATTCTGCTGCTGGGCGGCGGCCGGCAATGCGAAGACGAAGAGAATGGCGGCGGTCCAATATGAAAGCGGTGTTTTCATGCCGGCAAGCTGGCAGATGATCCCGGGTTTGGCCAGTCTTGGGAAAATACTTCGCAAAAGTTAAGGATTGCATGCAAAGCCTTGGAATTGCAGACTCCGCACATGGTTCGCTACCGCGCCAACGTCGCCGCCTTGCTGGTGAACCACGCGGGCGGCCTGCTGATCTGCGAACGCGCGACGATTCCCGGCGCGTGGCAGTTTCCGCAAGGCGGGGTGGATCCCGGTGAAACCGTCGAGGAGGCCTTGTTCCGCGAAGTGCGCGAGGAGATCGGCCTGCTGCCGAAACATTACGAGATCATCGACCGCCGCGAGGGCTATCGTTATCTCTATCCGCAGGGCGCGCGCGGCAAGAAGCTGCGCAAGCACGGCAGCCACGGCCAGGAGCAGACGTATTTCCTGTGCCGGCTCAACCCCGGCGCGCCGCAGGTGAATGTGGACCAGAAACCGCGCGAGTTCCGCGCCTACCGCTGGATTCCGCCGGTGGAGTTCGACCTCGACTGGCTGCCGGAGTTCAAGCGCGACGTTTATCGCGAGGTCATGCGGGATTTTTTCCGGGTGGCGCTGTGAGACCGCCGGGATCGCGGCCAAGGCCGGTGAGCAAGGCGAGCACGCGCAAGGCGAAATCGACATGTCCGCTCCATGGACGAGGCGGCCGGACGATCTTCCAGCCGTTCTTTTCCGCCATGGCGGCGAGCACCGGCGAGGGATTCACCACCGTGGCGGACTGGCAGAGCGCGAGCATCGGCAGGTCGGCGCAACTGTCGGTGTAGCCGTGGCATGCACGCAAGTGGCCGTTTTCATCGAACCACGATGTGGGTAGTAGTTCGCGCAGCCGCTCGACCTTCGCAGCTCCCTTGTGGTTCTTGAGGCGGGGAAACAGTTTGCGGTTTTCCACCACGGTGCCGAGTGTGAGATCGAAGCCGAGGTTTTTGCCGATGTGTCGGACATAAAACTCCGGGCTTGCCGATGCTAGAATGGTGAAATGCCCCGCGGCGCGGTGCTTTTCCAGTTCGTCATGGAGTTCCTGATAGATCGTCGGCATCACCGAACGGGCGAAATCCACGGCATGGGCATCCAGTTTTTCCGGACTCATGCGCCACAGGAAACCGAGGAACACGCGCTTCATCCGTCCCGAACCGAGCAATCCCGCGAACGGCAGGAAGACCAGAAACAGCGGCAGGAACACCCCGCGCCATGGCTCGCGCCGCAGCACGTGGTGCCGGAACAACAACTGGCAGTCCCACGGCAAAAGCGTGCCATCGAGATCGAACAAGGCGATGCCCGGCGGCGGGGTGGGGGAGAGTTTCTCGGACATGCGGCGGGGGCAGGATGCACAAAGACGGGCGTGGCGTCAGGGATTTTGATGACGCAAGCGCACCGGTGACGGTGCGGACCCGATTGTGTGATGAATTCGGCTTTTCCACCAGGCGCAGGGCACACTAGCGTGGCCCCGCCATGTCCGCCGAAGCCCTCCGCGCCGCCGTCCGCGATGTCGTCGATTTTCCGAAACCCGGCATCGTCTTCAAGGACATCACGCCGATCCTCGCCGATGGCGCGCTGTTCCGCGAATCGATCACGCTGCTGTGCGAAACCGCCGGCGGCGCGAAGATCGACAAGGTCGTCGGCATCGACGCCCGCGGTTTCATCTTCGCCGCCGCCGTGGCCGATCGACTCGGTGTGGGCTTCGTGCCGGTCAGGAAAATGGGCAAACTGCCGTGGGAAACCCGCCAGACGGCCTATGCCCTGGAATATGGCGAAGCCATCATCGAGCTGCATTCGGACGCCGTGAGGCCCGGCGAATCCGTGCTGGTGGTGGACGACCTTCTGGCCACCGGTGGCACCGCCGCGGCGGCGCTGGAACTGTTGGACGGTCTCGGCGCGAACGTGCTCGGCGTTTCCGTGCTCATCGAACTCTCATTTCTCAACGGCCGAGCGAAACTCGCACCGCATCCGGTCCACACCATCATCACCTACTGACACCATGTCCTGGCAAACCTATCACCAATCGCTCCTCCGCTACCCGCATCTCGGCTTCACGCTCGATCTCTCGCTGATGGACATCGGCGCGGAGTTTTACTCCGGGATGCAGTCGAAAATTCAAAAGGCGTTTTCGGACATCGCCGCGCTCGAAGCGGGTGCCATCGCCAATCCCGACGAAGGCCGCATGGTCGGCCACTACTGGCTGCGCAATCCGGATCTCGCGCCAACGCCGGAGTTGAAGCAAGCCATCACCGGCCCGCTGGCGGATCTCAAGGCATTCGCCGCCAAGGTGCATTCCGGCGAGATGAAGGCGCCTAACGGAAATTTCCAACAAATCCTGCTCATCGGCATCGGCGGATCGGCGCTCGGCCCGCAACTCGTCGCCGAAGCCATCGGCCAGGACGCGAAACTGCCGATCCATTTCTTCGACAACACCGACCCCGCCGGCATGGACGCGGTGATCGCGAAGCTCAAACCGCTCGGGCTCGACCGCGCTCTGGTGCTTGTCATTTCCAAGTCCGGCGGCACGCCGGAAACGCGCAACGGCATGCTCGAAGCCATCGCCGCATGGGAAAACGCCGGACTCGATTTCGGGCAGCACGCCGTCGCCGTCACCGGCACGGGATCGAAGCTCGATCAATTCGCCACCGAGCGGAAATTCATCGCCCGTTTCCCGATGGAAGACTGGGTCGGCGGCCGCACCTCGGTCATGTCCACCGTCGGACTCGTGCCCGCCGCGCTGCAAGGCATCGACATCGACGCGTTGTTGGAAGGTGCCGCCGCGATGGACGTGGAAACGCGCAAGCCGGACGTGAAAACCAACGCGGCCATGCAACTCGCGCTCGCATGGCACCACGCCACCAAGGGCCGCGGCGAAAAGGACATGGTCGTGCTGCCTTACAAGGACTCGCTGGTGCTGTTTTCCAAATACCTCCAGCAGCTCGTCATGGAGTCGCTGGGCAAGGAGTCGGATCTCGACGGCAACACCGTCCACCAGGGCATCGCCGTCTATGGCAACAAGGGCTCTACCGACCAGCACGCCTACATCCAACAACTCCGCGACGGCGTGGACAACTTCTTCGCCACCTTCATCGAAGTGCGCAAGGGCCGCGATGGCGCGAACCTCGAAGTCGAACCCGGCATCAGCTCCGCCGATTACCTGCAAGGCTTCCTGCGCGGAACCCGCAAGGCATTGCACGCCGCGGGCCGCAAGTCGCTCACCATTTCCATCCCGGAAGTAACCCCCTTCACCCTCGGCCTGCTCATCGCCCTCTTCGAACGCGCGGTGTCCTTCTACGCCTCATTGGTGAACATCAACGCCTACCACCAGCCCGGCGTCGAAGCCGGCAAGAAAGCGGCGGGCGTGTTCCTCGATCTGCTCAAAACCGTCAGGGGCCATCTGACAAGCACTCCGCAAAGCGCCGAACAAATCGCCGCCGCCTGCAATGCCGATCCGGAAGACGTCTATCACTGCCTCACCCACCTCGCCGCAAATGGCGGGGCGAAAGTGACTCCCGGTGAAACTCCGGCGGAAGATATATTTTCCGGGTAACCCTGCCTAACAGAAATACCCCAGAGGGATTTCAGACGGTAGCCCGGGGTCGAGGCGCGGTAGCGCCGACCACCCCGGGATGGAAGTGGAGCATCGGAAAGCGGAGGGCGGGAGTTGGAACCAGACTTATAAAATCCACCCTCAAGCCCCCGCGTTCCACCACTCGGGCTGGTTGCCGGGTTTCCATTTGATGCTGCACCCGCTGCTCGGGTATTGGCGCGGCATCGGTTCCTCGCCGGAGACCAGCCGGCGCACGGCTTCGCGCAGGTCGCCGCCGTGGACGGGTCGGTCGCTGCGCGGACGGGTGTCGTCGAACTGCCCTGCATAGACGAGTTTGCCGGCGGCATCGAACAGGAAGAAGTCCGGCGTACAGGCCGCGCCATAGGCGAGCGCGACCTCCTGCGATGCGTCGATCAGATAGGGAAAATCCCAGCCGTGCTCGTCGGCGAAGGCGGGCATGTGCGCGTATGCATCCTGGGGGTATTTCTCCGTGTCGTTGGAATTGATCACCACGGTGCCCACGCCTTGGTCCGCGATTTCGCGGGCGAGATCGCCCAGCGCCTCGGCGAGATGGATCACGAACGGGCAGTGGTTGCAGGCGAAGACGACCAGCAGCCCGGCCGACCCGGCGCAATCGGCGCGGGTGAATTCCTGTCCGGTGGCATCCGGCAGGGTGAAATCCGGCGCGGTATCGCCAAGATGCAGGCGGAAGGTCGAGAGCACTTCAGGCATGCGCGGAAAGTAGCACGGATGCCACGCGGTCAAAACGCTTTTCCACCTTGGACACCACCGCTACCCCGCCCCATGCTCGCCGTGCCGTGACCGATTCCCTCACGCCCGACGAACTGCGGCGCTATGCCCGCCACTTGCTCATTCCCGCCATCGGCGAGGCGGGACAGGTGCGTTTGAAAAACTCCGCCGTCCTGCTCGTCGGCTGCGGCGCGCTCGGTTCGCCCGCGGCAATGTATCTCGCCGCCGCCGGTGTCGGGCGGCTCGGACTGGTGGATGCCGACACGGTGGACGCCTCGAATCTCCAGCGCCAGATCCTCCACGGCGAATCGTGGATCGGTAAACCCAAGCTCGAAAGCGCCGCCGCCCGCCTGCGCGAAATCAACCCGCACGTTGTCATCGAGCCGCACGCCACACGTCTCACGCCGGACAACGCGATGGACATCGCCGCGCGCTATGACGTGATCGTCGATGGCTCGGACAATTTCCCCACCCGCTTTCTAACAAACGACACCGCGTATTTCCTGCGCAAGCCGCTGGTCTTCGGCGCGATCCACCGCTTCGAGGGCCAGACCGGCGTGTTCGCGCCGCATCTCGGTGGCCCGTGTTACCGCTGCATGTTGCCGGAATCGCCCGCGGCTGGCAGTGTTCCGTCATGCGCCGAGGCCGGCGTGCTTGGCGTGTTGCCGGGCATCATCGGATCGATCCAGGCAATGGAGGCGATCAAGCTCTTGCTCGGGATCGGCAATCCACCACTTGGAAAACTCACCGCCTACGACGCGCTCGACAGCCGTTTCCGCAGCTTCACCCTGCCGCGCGATCCCGCCTGCCGCTTGTGCGGTGACGCACCGGAAATCCACTCCGTCCACAACTCCGAAACCCTCGCGCAAGATTCCTGCACCACCTCCGCAAGCCCCATGCAAACCATCACCACCACCGAACTCCGCACCCTGCTCGCCGACGGTTTCCAAGGCCTCCTCATCGACGTCCGCGAACCGCACGAACACGCCATGGCCCGCATCGAAGGCGCGCGCCTCATCCCGCTCGGCACACTCATGGAGCACATCGAGAGCCTGCCAAACGACCGCGACATCATCGTTCACTGCAAGATGGGCATGCGCTCGGCCCGCGCCTGCGAGATGCTCATGGCCCGGGGGTTCAGCCGCGTGAAAAACGTCACCGGCGGCATCGATGCATGGCTGGCGGAGGAGTGACGTGGCGGGTGGCACCTGCGATTTCATCGCTCGCCATCCCCGCCATTGGGTGTTAGCTTCCCGACGTGGAAAATCCGATCAATCTCGAGGAGAGCCCCGGCAAAACGGTCGGCAGGCGCAAACCCGCCCTCAATCCCCTTGATCCAATGACGCATCGCAAGGCTGATGCCGCCGCATGGAGATCCGCGTTCGGCAACGGAGGCTTGCCCAAGGGCGTTTACAAGTTTCACTCTCACGAGGAGGCCGACCGATGGACATGGAAGATGCTTACCCGCAAGAAGGGGAACTGATCTCCCGCGAGCCGACCGTCGAGGATTTGGAGAGCCTCTGCCGTCGCCTCAACGACCTCGATGCCCGTTATCTGGTGATCGGGGGCTTCGCAATCCGGGGTGCGGGGTACATCCGGGGTACCATGGATGTCGATCTCATCATCGCCCTCGATCCGGAAAACGAGGCGCGCGTTTACGAGGCGCTGCGCTCGCTGCCGGACCGCGCGGTGGATGAACTCGATCCCGGCGATGTCGCGAAATACACGGTGGTGCGCGTCAACGACGAGATCACGGTCGATCTGATGGGCTCGGCCTCCGGCATCCGCTACGAGGAAGCCGCCAGGGACATCGTGATCCGCCGCATCGGCGATGTGGACGTGCCCTTCGCCTCGCCACACCTGCTGTGGCGGATGAAAAAATCGACGCATCGGGAAAAGGACGCCGCCGACCTGTTGTTTCTCCGCAAGTGGTTCGAGGCCCGCGGCGAGCAGCCGCCGGATTGACTGCGGGCCTTCACCCGAGCATCCCGATGAGCCTTTCCTCCAGCATCGCGGTCAATGCCTGCGCGCCGCCTTTGGCGGGCAATGCGCCGGAATCCAACAGATCGTTCACCGCGATCGGCTCGCCGGCGGTGACTTCGGCGCGGCGGTCCACCGGGTAGGTGGGGAAACCGAAGAGGTCTTCCTCCAGTTTCATGATCGTATCGGCGCGGCGGTCGAGGGTGTCGTCGGCATCGAGGTAGTCGCCGATATAACTGTGCGCCTGGAGCGCGGTGAAGATGTGGTTGAGATCCCCTAACAGTAACCGGCGCTCTGCGGGCGAAGGCGGGTTTTCCTGATCCAACAGCCGCCGCCGGATGCGGTATCGCAGCGCGCGGACGCGTTCGGGCGGGGTGTTGGCGCGGGCGTCGCGCGGGTAGCGGGTCTCCACTTCTCCTAACAGGTCTTCGCAGAGTTGTTCGAGCCGTTCGTGGATGCCGCCGGTGTTGGCGCGGCCGAGCGACTCGGTTTCCTTGAGTGCGAGCACGCCGGTGGCGAGGCGGCGGATGCGTTCGTCGGTAGGCATGTCCGGCTTCGGCAGCCAGCCGATGCGGTCCTCGAGTTTCGAAAGGCGGTCGCGAAAAGTGGCTTCCACTGACGGGTCGTGAAAAAACCGCATCGCCACCGGAACCAGGAATGCCTTGCGCGGCGCAGAGAGTTTCGCGGCCACCTTGAGCAGGATCGAGGCGACGCCCTCGTTGAGCGGATCGAGCCGGCGGTGGTGATGATAGATTTCTCCTTCCGGAAACATCACGAGCGGTTGTTTTCCGGAATCCAGAAGCTGGATGGCGGTCTTGACCGCGGAGAGGTCGGGGCCGTCGCGATCGACCGAGAACACGCCCATTTGCTGGAGCGACCAGCCGGCGACCGGGTCGGACTCGAAAATTTCCCGCGCGCCCATGAAATACGGCTGCATGCTGTGGCGGCGGCCGATTTCCAGCAGCACATGCGGATCGGAGTGGTCGGAGTGGTTCGGCGCGAGCAGGACCGGGTGGTTTTGCGAGAGTAACGAACGCACGCGGTCGAAGCCGGTGTCATCGATTCGCGCGATGCGGTATTTACGCCCGAGGTGGACGCAGCGGTTGACGAGCAGCCCGAGCGGGCGGACCCACGAGCCATGGACCGGCGGGCGGAAGCGGTAGGGCAGGTCGTTGCGGAGCCGGCGCATCGGCCGCGCATCTAACACGCCTCGCGTCCTCCGGCGATGGAAAACGGCGGCGATTTCCCGTTCCGGAGATTTTTGTTTGATCAAAGGCGGGCTCAACGGGCGTAATCGCGCCGTATGAAATCGCTAACCCGTCGCTCATTCATCGGCAAAACCGGTCTTGGTCTTGGTTCCGCCCTTTTCGCCGGCCCGGCCATCGTCCGTGGCCAGAATCTCAACAGCAAGATCCGCCTCGCCGCCATCGGCGTGGGTGGCAAGGGATCGAGCGATGTAACCGGTGCCGCCGCCTGCGGTCTCGAAGTCGTCGGCATCTGCGATGTGGACGACAATCCGCTCAACCGCATGGCCGAGAAGTTTCCCGGCGCGGCGAAGTTCAAGGACTTCCGCAAGATGCTGGAGAAATTGGAGAAGGAGTGCGATGCGGTGACCATTTCCACACCCGACCACGTCCACGGCGTGGCGGCCATGATGGCGATGGACATGGGCAAGCACATCTACTGCCAGAAGCCTCTCACCCAGACGGTCTGGGAATCGCGAATGCTGCGGAATCTTGCACGCGACAAAAAAATCGCCACCCAGATGGGCAACCAGGGCAGTGCCGAGAACGGCCTGCGCCGCGGCGTCGAGGTGATCCAGGCCGGCGTCATCGGCGCGCCGCTCGAACTCCACGTCTGGACCAACCGCCCGATCTGGCCGCAGGGCATCGAGCGCCCCGAAGGGTCCGATCCGGTGCCTGAAGGTCTCGATTGGGACCTGTGGCTCGGCCCCGCAGCGGATCGGCCTTACAAGAAGGACACCTATCACGCCTTCAAATGGCGCGGCTGGAAGGACTTCGGCACCGGCGCCTTGGGCGACATGGCCTGTCACGGCGTCAACATGCCGTTCCGCGCGCTCAAGCTCGGCTACCCGACGCGCGTCGAGTGCGAGGTTTCCTCGCGCACCTTCCTGGAAACCTATCCGGTGAGTTCGCGCGTGCGCTTCGATTTCCCGGAGCGCGAAGGCCTGCCGCCGCTCAAGTTCTGGTGGTATGAAGGCTCGCCGAAGAGCGATTTCAAACCACTGCGCCCGTACCCGGAAATCACCCGGGACATCGTCATGTGGCGCAGGGGCCTGCCGCCGAGCGGTGCCCTCATCGTCGGCGAAAAAGGCCTTGCTTTCCTGCCCGACGACTACGGCGCGAGCTGCCACATCAAGCTCGAAGGCGAGGAAACCTTCACCAACGTGACCAAGCACGAGGCCTGCCAGGCGATTCCCGAGAGCATCCCACGCTCGCCCGGCCACTATCAGGAATGGGTGGACGCCATCAACGGCGGACCCGCCGCCTACTCGAACTTCGAGATCGCCGCCTACCTCAACGAGATCATCCTGCTAGGCTGCATGGCCCAGAACATCGGCGAAGGCCGCCCGATGGATTGGGACGGCCCGAACATGAAATCGCCCAACATCCCGGAAGCCAGCGCGCTCGTGAAACGCGAGTACCGCAAGGGCTGGGAGCCTGTGATCTGATTTCCGGCTCACAGCCGCGCATCGAGCGCCGCCACATGCGGATAACCGAGAATCGAATCGTCCGCAGTCACCAAGGTGCAGTCGCGCAAGCGGGCGGTTGCGACCAACATCCGGTCGGCCGGATCCTTGTGAAAGGATCCCGGCTGATCGTAACTCTCCAGCGCCTCATCGTGGAGGAATGGCGCGTCTTCGAAACCCAAATGCCGCCGGGAAATCGAGAACCAGTCGCCCAGCGGTTTGCCCAAGGTCAGCCGTGACATCGCCACCAGGCGCGCGAGTTCCAAGGCCGTCACCGGCGAAACGAGCAGCGTGTTTGCGGTGTCCAACAGCAATCCCCGGGTCACAGGGCCAAGCCGGTGATCCATCGACTCCGCCCAGACCAGCACGTGCGTGTCCAGCAACAGCTTCATGATTCCCAGTCGCCCTCGAAGTCCGAATGGATCAGGACCTCATCCGCAGTTTCGGCATCGATCGCAAGCGGCTGTCCGCCAAGCACACGTCGACCGGTCTGTGGAATGCCCGACACGCGGGCCAGGGGTTTGCCACGCAGGGTGATGACCAATTCCTCACCCGAGGCCGCGGTGGTCTTGAGCAACTGGAGGCATTTCGCCTTGAATTCGGAAATGGCGATTTCCATGGACTGAAACTTGACCAGTCAAATGACCAAGTCAACCGGATTGTCGCCACTCACGCGAGAATGCCCTTCACGATTTTGGTGCCGGTCTTGGTGATGTTGGTGAGGCGCTGGTTCGCGCCCTGGCTGGGGAACGTGAACATCTCGTGGTCGAAACCGAGCTGGTGCAGCAGAGTGGCGTGGAGGTCGTGCACCGAGACGCGGTCCTTGACCGCTTCATAGCCGATGGGGTCGGTTTCGCCGTAGGTGAAACCCGGTTTCACACCGCCGCCGGCCATCCAGATGGTGAAGGCACCCGGGTTGTGGTCGCGGCCGATGAAGGCCATTTCGTTGCCGCCACGGTTTTCCTGCATCGGCGTGCGGCCGAACTCGCCGCCCCAGACGACGAGCGTGTCGTCGAGCATGCCGCGTTGTTTGAGGTCCTTGAGCAGCGCGGTCATTGGCCGGTCCACTTCGTTGCAGCGGTCGATGAAGCCTTTGTTGATGGCTTCGGAAGCGGAGGCCCCGTGTGAGTCCCAGCCCCAGTGGAAGAGCTGGATGAAACGCACGCCACGCTCGGCGAGACGGCGGGCGAGCAGGCAGTTGTTGGCGAACGATTCGCGGCCCGGCTGCGTGCCGTACAATTGATGCATCGATTCCGGTTCCTGGCGCAGGTCAAAGGCGTCGGTGGCGTGCGTCTGCATCCGGAACGCCATCTCGTATTGGGCGATGCGGGTGACCGTTTCCGGATCGCCCACCTCCTCGGCGATGCGCTGGTTGAGGCGATCGAGCGTGTCGAGCGAGCGGCGGCGGAGCTTGCGTGAGATGCCCGGCGGGTTGTCGAGGTAAAGCACCGGCTCGCCCTCGGAGCGGCACTGCACGCCCTGATAGACGGACGGCAGGTATCCGGCGCCCCACACCGATTTGCCGGCGTCGGGATTTTTCCCGCCGGAGGTGAGCACGATGAAGCCGGGCAGGTTCTGGTTTTCCGAGCCGAGCCCGTAGGTCGCCCACGCACCGATCGACGGCGCGCCCGGGTTCTGCGTGCCGGTGTGCACCAGCAGCTGCGCCGGGCCGTGGTTGAACTGGTCGGTGTGCATCGATTTGATGAAACACACGTCATCCACCATCGATGAGAAATTCGGCAGGCGTTCGGACACCCACGCGCCGGACTGGCCGTGCTGCTGGAAGGAAAACTGCGGTCCGAGCATCTTCGGCGTGCCCTGGATGAAGGCGAACTGCTTGCCTTCCAGAAACTCCTGCGGGCATTCCTTGCCGTTCAATTTCTGCAACTCCGGCTTGTAATCGAACAACTCGTGCTGCGACGGCGCGCCGGCCATGTGCAGGTAGATCACACGCTTGACCCGCGGTGCGAATGGCGGCGGTGCCGCGGCCAGAGGGTTCGCGGCGTCCTTCACCAGCGGCGCGACAGCTCCCCAGGCGCGGCCAGTCTGGCCGGCCAGCCACAGGGCGCCGAGCCCGAGCCCGCATTTCGAGAGGAAGTGCCGACGCGTCAGGTGCTCGAGCTGGCTGTAGGCGAGAAGTTTGTCGTGCGGTTTCTGCATGGGCGAATCAGATGATACAGGACACCTCTACGCGTCGCCGTCAAACGGTCTTCCCATCAAATCGGCCGTGCCACCATGCCCCATCCGCCGGCCGCTGAGGAAAGGTTTGCCGCGCGCCGCGCCGCCGCGCATGGTGCGCCGCGTATGCGGAACCGTTTCTACGGCGAGTTCGACACCGTGCGGCGCAGCGGCGCTTCGGACGCCGGCGACTACCGCTCGCCGTTCCAGATCGACCGCGACCGCGTCCTTCACACGCCCACCTTCCGCCGCCTGCAGAACAAGACGCAGGTGTTCTGGAGCGGCGAATACGACTTCTACCGCACACGCCTCACCCACTCGCTCGAAGTCGCGCAAATCGGCAAGTCGATCTGCCACTGGCTGAAATCGATTCCCGACGGACCGCTTGAGGACGACTTTTTCATCGACCCCGATCTGGTCGAGGCGGTCTGCCTGTCGCACGACCTCGGCCATCCGCCGTTCGGCCATGCCGGCGAGCGCACGCTCAACCACCTGATGCGCGGCCACGGCGGCTTCGAGGGCAACGCGCAGACACTGCGCCTTCTAACAGAACGGATCTTCTCCGCCAAACGCAGCGGCATGGACCCGAGCCGCGCGTTTCTCGATGGCGTGCTCAAATACAAGTCGCTGTGGTCCGAGTTGAAATCCGCAACCGGCAGCGAGCCGGAACATCATTTCATCTATGACGACCAGGAAGCGCATCTCGACTGGGCGATGGGCGGTCACGACTTTCCGCTCGAACTCCCGCCCGGTCCGGCGCGCGACAAGTTCAAGTCGCTCGAATGCCAGCTCATGGACTGGGCGGACGACACCGCCTACTCGCTCAACGACCTCTCCGACAGCGTGCGCGCCGGATTCCTCCATGTGGAAAAAATCGAGGCCTGGGCCGAAAAACGCGGCCACCCGGCCGGCGAGGGCACGCCGCTCGGCGACCTGACGCGCGCCATCCGCCTGCGCAAGACCGACCCGTTTGTCGGCAAGCGCATCGGCCGCTACATCCGCTCCACCCGGCTGGAAAGCGACGTCAATTTCCTCAGCGCCGCCACCCACCGCTACCGCTACCGGCTCGTCATCGACCCGGACGTGAAGGCCGAATGCGCCGTCTTCAAGCAGCTCGCCTTCGAGTGCGTCTTCCTCTCGCCGCAGCTCAAGCAACTCGAGCACAAGGGCAGCCACATGCTACGCCGGATGTGGGAAACGCTCGGCGAACGCTACATCGCCGCCCGCCCGATCGACGGACAATATTTCCAACTTCTGCCGCACGACACCGCGGAGGAAATCGGTTCCGAATCCACCGAGTCCGGCCGCGCCCGGCTGGTCTGCGATTTCCTCGCCGGCATGACCGACGGCTACGCCTCGCGCACCTACAACCGCCTGTTCTCCCCCGACTTCGGCTCGATCGGCGACTTGATCGGGTGATCGCCCATGGAGGGGCGAAACGCGTTCGCCCATCGCGGATGTGGGGCCGAAGGAACGAGTGCCGCGCCACGCTTCGGCTTCGCATCCTCACCGGCGGACGTGCTCCGCCGCTCCTTGACGCACATAGTGTCGTTCGCCAGTGTGCGACTATGAATCACCACTCCTCCTCGTCTTCGATGCGGTTTCTCAGCGAGTGGTCGAAGATCCGCAAGACCCGCAACCGGCTTCCTCACTGGCAGTCGGGCCAAACGGCATGTTTCATCACTTTCCGGCTGGCGGATTCCCTGCCTGATGAGCTTCTCGCACGATGGCGGCGAGAGCGCGACGCGTGGTTGGCTCAGCACCCGAAACCATGGGATCCGGCAACGGAAATGGAATATCACAAACGGTTTTCCTCCCGTGTCGATCAATTGCTGGATGCGTGCTACGGTGATTGCTGGCTGTCACACCCCGAACACGCCGCAGCAGTTGCAGACACTCTTACCCGGCGGGATTCCGTGGATTATCTGCTTCACTCATGGGTCATCATGCCGAACCACGCCCATGTCCTGATGTCGCCCGCCGGCGAGAAGTCGCTCGCGCAAGTGGTGGGCGGATGGAAACGGTTCAGCGCAACCCGCATTCACAAAATCCTCGGGAAATCCGGCACATTGTGGCAGAAAGACTACTTCGACCGGTTGATCCGTGACTGGGATCACTTTCTCAACGTCGCCCGATATGTACGCAGAAATCCCTCGAAGGCGGGGCTTGCCGAGGGACGCTTCACGCTCTTCGAGTCACCGTGGGTGACTCGAATGCTTTCGTGAACAAGGACGGCGAAACGCGTTCGCCACATCGCGGATGTGGGGCCGAAGGAACGAGTGCCGCGCCACCCTTCGGCTTCGCATCCTCACCGGCGGACGTGCTCCGCCGCTCCTTGCGCATGCTCCGCCGCTCCGTCTTCGCGAAACCTGACACTGCTCACCGAGGCCCCGGATGGCGCTTGCAGGCGTTCGGGGCGGTCCACGGGGTGGAAATGGAAGGTGCGTTCGCCGCGCACCGCCTTGAGTCGGGCAAGCGCGGCAACCCCGATGGCGCAGAGACCCAGCGCGACTGCTACAGCCACCACGGCCCACGCGAGTTTCCATGACTGTTCCCGCGGCGGACCGATGGCGCGGCGCTGGAAGTAATCGTCGAAGGCATCCGTTAGATTGGTGACGAGCGCTTCGAGATATTCCTCGGATGGCAGTGACTTGTCGGTATCGGCGATGACTTCGTTGAGGATGACGGCGGAAACATGGGTGGGCACGCGCGGGCCTTCGCCAGCCGGGTCTTCGGTCATGCGGCGACCGATGCCGAGGCTGCGGGTGTCGGTTTCGTAAACGACCACGATGCCGTTGCCATCCGGCAGCCAGGCCAGCCGCAGGCTCTCGGCAAGGTCCGGCGGAGTGCTGGTGATGATCACCGGCTCGACCACCAGATGGATGCGGAAGTCATGGCGCTCGTTGAGTCCTGCCAACCGGTCCTCGATGTTTGCCGCGATCGACGGGTTGCGTTGGAAAAGCCCGCCATCGTCCATCAATCCCGCGGCCGGAGGCGGGGGCGGCGGATTCCATTTGTCGAGCGCTTCGGGACCGTCCTGCGCGCGGGCGAAGGTGCCGGAAAACAACACGACCATGCAACAAAGGATGACATGAAGGATGGCGCGATTCCTTCTTCTATCCAAAAAAATGAACCACGGATGAACACGGATGGACACGGATGAGATAGGTAATGTTGGAATTCAACCGGACTCTTTCCGGACAAACGGAAACTGTCTGCAACTCAATTCAAATCCGTGTGAATCCGTGTCCATCCGTGGTTCCAATTTCAATTTCGGGTTCACCTCGCAGGCTTTTTGCCAAAGTGCCGCACGATGGCCGCCACCAAACCCGGGATGTCGTGTTGCGACGCCTCGAAGGCGGGCGGCATGTCGTGCTTGCGCAGCGTCTGGCTGGTGATCGGGCCGATGCTGCCGGCCACGCAGCCCTCCGGCCAATCGAGGCCGAGCGCGAAAAACGAATCGACCGTGGAACCGGAGGTGAAGGTGATGAGATCGGCGCCATCCCTGGCGAGTCGCTCCTTGGCCCCGGTCGGGTCTTCGGTTTCCGGCACGGTGCGGTAGGCGATGCATTCATCGACGATGGCTCCCATTTTCGCGAGCCCATCACCGACCACTTCGCGCGACTCGGCGGCCTTGACCCACAGCATGGTCAGGTTTTCGACAGACTCCTTTTTGAACGCGTCGATCAATCCCTCGGCGACGAATTTCTCCGGCAGCAGATCGACGCCGATGCGGTATTCGCGGATCTTCTTCGCGGTGCCCGGACCGATCGCGGCGATGCGCGGGTTGCCGAGGCTGCGGGCGTCCTCGAAGACGGCGAAAAACGCGTCGAAGAAGCGCTCCACGCCGTTCGGACTGGTGAATACGAGCCAGTCGTATTCGTGGGCGTGGGTGACCATTTCCGCGAAGCCGCGTTTGTCCTCAGGCGGCTCGATGCGGATGGTCGGCAACTCGATCACATCCGCGCCGAGTTCGCGCAGCGCGCGGCTCAAATCGCCGGCCTGCTCGCGGGTGCGGGTGACGACGATGCGGCGGCCGAACAGCGGGCGTTTCTCGAACCAGTTGATCTTCTCGCGCTCTTTGACCACGTCGCCAATCACCGCCACGGCGGGCGAGCCGAACTGCGTGCGTTCCGCGATGTCGGCGATGTCGGCCAGCGTGCCGGTGATGGTTTTCTGCGCGCCGGTGGTGGCCCACTGCGTGAGCGCGATCGGCGTGGCGGGATCGGCTCCGTGCTGGACGAAGGAGCCGGTGATTTCGCGCAAGCGGCCGACACCCATCACGAACACCTTGGTGCCCGGGGCTTTGGCGAGTTGGGCGTAATCGATGGAACTGAAACCTTTCGTCGGGTCTTCGTGGCCGGTGAAAATGGTGAGCTGCGTGTTGTGATCGCGGTGCGTCACCGGGATGCCTGCGTAGGCGGGGCCGCCGATGGTGGAACTGATGCCCGGCACGATCTCGAACGGCACTCCCGCCGCGGCGAGTTCGGCGGCTTCCTCGCCGCCGCGGCCGAAGATCATTGGATCGCCGCCCTTCAAACGCACCACGGATTTTCCCTCCTTGGATTTCTCGACGATCAGCGCGTTGGTTTCGTCCTGGGTCAGAACATGGTCCTTGGCGCGCTTGCCGGCGTTGATCTTCTCGCAGCCGGGCTTGGTCCAGCGCAGAAACTCGGGATTACTAAGGGCGTCGTAGACCAGCACGTCGGCGCGCTCGATCAGCTCCTTGGCGCGGAGCGTGAGCAGGCCGGGGTCGCCGGGACCGGCGCCCACGAGATAACAGATTCCGGATTGGCTCATTTGAGGGATTGGAAAAGTTGAAGTGCGGTTTCGATCGGATCCTCGCCCGTGGCCTCGCCGGTGCGCGGCTCGCCGCCGCCTTCGGGGAACACGCGGGCGCGCAGGTGAAGTTCGCCGTCGGCGAGCGAGGAAACCACGCCGACCGGCGTGTGGCAACCGGCGTCGAGCAGACGCAGGAACTCGCGCTCGGCAGTGATCCGCTTCCATGTGGCGCTGTGGCCGATCGATTCGGAAAACACCCGCGAGCGCTGGTCCGTGGCCCGGATTTCAAAACCGATGGCTCCCTGCCCCGCAGCGGGGAAAAATACGTCTTCGGCCAAACGATGTGCGGTCAGGCCGGGCATGTCCTTGACTGGTTCCGACCCGTCGTCAGAGGTCGCGCCCGAAAGATAACCGAGCCGGACCAGCCCGGCTTCCGCGAGCAGAATGGCGTCATGGTTTTCGCCGGAAGCGAGCTTTTGCAAACGCGTGGGCACGTTGCCGCGCAGGTCCACGACATTCAGGTCCGGCCGAAGAAACTTCACCTGACAGGCGCGCCGCGGGCTGCTGGTGCCGACCCGCGCGCCTGCGGGCAAGCCGTCGAGCCCGAACCCGTTGCGCGTGACCAGCACGTCGCGCACCGGTGCGCGCTCGAGCACCGCGGCAAGGGCGAAGCGATCGTCGAGCACGGTCGGCAGGTCCTTGAGACTGTGCACGGCGATGTCGATCGAGCCGTCGTCGAGCGCGAGTTCGAGTTCCTTGATGAACACGCCTTTGTCGAACACGCCCTCGGCCTTCGCCACATCGGCGAGCGCCACGTCGGTGCGGCGGTCGCCGGTGGTCTTGATGATGACGCGCTCGATTTCCAGATCCGGAAACACCGCGGCCAGTGAGGTTTCGGTGGCGTGCGCCTGCACCAGCGCCAGCTCGCTGCCGCGCGTGCCGATCCTGAGGGCTTGGTCCATTTCGATCATGATGGGGAAAATCAGTGGGAATCCTGTGCTTTCGGGGCGGCTTCGAACATCGGAAACTTCGCGCCCGGGCTTACCTGTTCCGGCGGCTCGATTTCAAACCTCGCCTCATCGCCCACGCGATACGGCCCGTAGGCGATGGGCACCACGGTAAGACAAAGCAGCGGCTCGCCGTCCGCGGCTTCGATGTGACTGATGTGCAGAATGGCGGCGCAGTTCGGGCTTTTCTCAATGCCCAGAATGTCGTCCGGCCGGAACGCGCTCACGGCGTCGCGATCCATCGTCGGGAAAATATGGTCGATCACCACCGGATAAGGCGCGGCTTTGGTGAAATCGTCGGGTTTCACCATCGCGCGGGCGCGGATCACGAAGCCACGGGCGATGAAATCCCGCGGGCCGAGTTCGCGGACCTGCTCGACCTGATAGTCGCCCTCGATGTAGGTGAGCGCGAGCGGCTGCTCGAAATTGGTGAGGTAATTGCGAAGCAGCCGCGTGTTGAGGCGCTCGAGCGGCTTGCCGGCGAGCGGGAAAAACCGGCTGTAGAGACCGCGCGGGTCGAGCAGGTTGCCATTCGGCACATCGAGCACGGTATGGCGCTCGATTTCCGGCAGCCGCCCGATCTTGCGCAGGATCTCGTAATTCCGCGGAATCTCCGGATTGCCGAACACATGCAGGCACACCGTCCAACTGACGACCGCGAAACACAGCGCCAGCGCGTTGGCCAGCAGCCACCAGAAATACGCCGGACGGCGCGGGGCGGGCTCCTCGATGACGCGTGGCACGGCGGTTTCGCAGGGTGTCAGGGATTGCCGCAGTTTTCGCCGGAGAGGTCGGCCTCCGGCGCGGGCTCGCCGGCGGTCTCGAACGAGGTGCCGCAACCGCACGAGCGGGAGGCGTTCGGATTGTGGATCTTGAAGCCCGCGTCGGTCAGGTCGTCCGAGTAATCCACCTCGCAACCGCGCAGTTTCTCGACGCTGTCGGCGGCGATGATCAAACGCGCGCCGCCCTGCTCGACGATCGCATCGTCCGGCTCCGGCTCGCCGACCTTCATTTCATACTGCCAACCGGCGCAGCCGCCGCGGCGCACGGCCAGGCGCAGCCCGGATTGCGCGCCGGGCGGGCGGCTGGCAAGCAGTTGTGCAAGCTGGGTGGTCGCTCTGTCGGTCAGGGTCATCATGGCGGAGGCCCCAAGCTAGGACCGATCCCGCGGATTTGAAACCCGAAATCCGCGGAGCGGGACACATATGGCCCGCAAACATGCGTCATGCCGGATTTCGCCATGCCCAACCGGTGCGGAGGATGGCGAGTGCTTCGGCGCGAGTAGGGTTTCACCCCATGGTCGCGGACTCATGGGGCGGTTAGTTTGCGACGTGGAGAAACCCACCATCAAGCCCATGAAAACATCATTCAAACGCACTGCCATTCTTATCCTGGCCTCCGCCCTCGCGGTGGCATTCAGCGCCGGTTGCGGCACCGTCCGCGGCTTCGGCAGGGACGTCGAAACCGTCGGCGAAAATATCGAGGAATCCGCCCGCTAACGACCAACAACCCGCAAGAAACCGATTCCATGTTAATGACCATTGCCATCATCCTCCTGCTGCTGTGGGTTCTCGGTCTGGTGACCAGTTCCACTCTAGGGGGCTTCATCCACATCCTGCTGGTCGCGGCAGTCATCGTGATTCTCGTCAGGGTGATCCAGGGACGCCGCGTGTTGTGAGTTCAAATGAAGATGGGATTCCCTGTCACGGGATCGCATGGCGGATCGGGAAACCATTTGCCAGTGTTGGTTTAATGGCGGATGAATGGGATTGGGAAAGGCGGATTCATCGCCGGAAAAATCCCATGAAACATCCCCCAGAAACATGAATCGAATTTCCGTCCTGATTGTGGAGGACCACACGATGGTCCGGGAGGGCCTGCAAACGTTGCTCAAGCTGGAGCCGGACCTGGAGGTGGTGGGTGAGGCTCGTGACGGCCGCGAGGCGGTCGCCATGGCAAGGAAACTCCGACCGGACGTGATCTTGATGGACATCGCCATGCCGGGACTCAACGGCCTTGAAGCCACGCGCCAACTTCTCAAGGAACTGCCTGCATCACGCATCATCATCCTCACCGCCCATTGTGATGACGCTTACGTCAATAGTGCGGTCGCTAGCGGAGCGGCGGGATTCCTGCTCAAGCAGGACTCCACCCATGACGTCTGCCGGGCGATCCGCGAGGTGCACCGGGGCGGAATCCATTACAGCCCCTCGATCGCGAAACGCTTCGTGCGCACGAACCCCCGGACACGCGACCGTTCCGGCAAGATTCAACGAAAGGCCTCACTGCTGACTTCGCGCGAGATGGAAGTGCTGCAACTCATCGCCGAGGGCAAAACCAACAAGGAGGCGGCGGCGGATTTGGGCATCAGCATCAAGACCGTGGAGAAACACCGCGGACACCTGATGAACAAGCTCGACATCCACGACACCGCGGGCCTCACCCGCCATGCCATCGCGGAGGGCATCATCGAAAGCAGCGTGCAGGTCACCATGCTCTGAACCGCCGGCGGTTCCACACATCATCACAACCGAATCACCGCCGCCTCCGGCAACAGGGCCGCGCGTGACGGAACATGAAACGGGAACAACCCATGCGGACACTCCAGAAAATCAGCCAGCTCCGGACAGGCCGCACCGCGCGCCAGTCTGCGAACGAGCCATCGTTGCGCAAGGAGTTGTTCAGCGTCGAACAACTCGCGCGCCACGCCCGCTCGCTCGCGGCGGGCCACAAGACAGGCACCCGCCACGGCGGCAACGAACTGCTCGCGCGGCTGGACGCCAACGAGCGCAAGCTGCGCGCGTTCAATCAGGCGTCCCGCGGTGGCAAGCCGGACATCCGCATCACGCCCGCCGCCGAATGGTTGTTGGACAATTTTTACCTGATTGAGGAGCAGATCCAGATGGCGCGGCGGCACCTCCCGCGGACCTACAGCCGCGAACTGCCGATCCTTGCCCATGGCGAGGCCGCCGGCCTGCCGAGGGTCTATGAGATCGTCACCGAACTCATTTCGCATCTCGACGCACAGGTGGACGCCGAGCCGCTGAGCGCGTTCATCGCCGCCTATCAGACGGTGGAGCCGCTGAAGCTCGGCGAGCTGTGGGCGATCCCGATCATGCTGCGGCTGGGCTTGATCGAAAACCTCCAGCGCATCGCCACCCGGCTGCTCGCCACCGGGGATGACCGGGATCACGCGGATGCATGGGTGGAGCGCCTGCGCGGCATGGCCGACAAAAGCCCCTCGCGGCTGGTGGTGGTGGTGGCGGACCTGGCGAAATCCAACCCGCCCGTCACCAGCGCGTTCGTGGCTCAGTTCACCGAACAGTTGTCGCGGCAGAGCCCGGTCCTGCACATCGCACGCGGCTGGCTGGAGCAATACCTGCTGGAGACGGGCTTGTCCATCGAGCAACTGGTGCATCAGGAAAGCCAGAGCCAGGCGGCCGACCAGATCTCGGTGAGTCACAGCATCGGCAGCCTGCGGTTTCTCGGGTCGATGGATTGGAAGGAGTTTGTGGAAACCCTCAGTGTGGTGGAGGAGACGCTGCGCTCCGACCCGTCAGGAACCTATCGAAAAATGGATTTCGAGACGCGCGACACCTACCGCCATGCGGTGGAGAGCATCGCCCGCCATGGCCGAATGTCTGAATTCGAGGTCGCCCTGGAAGCCGTGCGTATCGCCTCGGACAGCGCGCGTGAACAGGGAAGCGGCGAGCGCGCCGCGCACGTGGGCTTCCATCTCGTGGACAAGGGGCTGCCGGAGCTTGCGCGCGCGGCAGGCACCCGCTGGCCGCCGGCCGTGGCCATCGAAGGAATCATCCGCCGGTTTCCACTGATCTATTATCTTGGCGGGGCATTGCTGCTCACACTGGCTACCACCCTCTTGTTTCATCTGTTGTTCTCGCGCAACGGTGTGCCGGGGCACTGGCCCGTTTTACTCACCCTGTTGTTTCTCTTTTGCGCCAGCCAGCCGGCCATCGCGCTGATGAACTGGTTCACCTCGTTGCTGGCGAAGCCGCGCGCCCTGCCGCGGCTGGACTTCTCGCACGGGATCGCGCCGGGACACCGCACGATGGTGGTCGTGCCCACCATGCTCTCCAGCCTGGAGGGCGTCCAATCGCTGATCGGCAAGCTGGAGATCCACTACCTGTCCAACAGGGATGCCCATCTTCATTTCGCGCTGCTGACGGATTTCCTGGACGCCGAACAGGAGACCATGCCTGGCGATGAAGCGCTGCTGCGCGAGGCGCGCGAGGGCGTGGAGGATCTCAACCAACGCTATGCACCGGATGGCAAGCCGCTGTTTTTCCTGTTCCACCGGCCGCGCCTCTGGAATCCGGGCGTGGGCCTTTGGATGGGATATGAAAGGAAACGCGGGAAACTCGCCGCCTTCAACTCACTGCTCCGCGGCGGACCCGAGGACCGGTTCTCCACCATCGTCGGCGATATGTCGGTCCTCCCGACGATCCGCTACGTCATCACCCTGGACACCGACACCGTGCTTCCACGCGACGCCGCGCGGCGGCTGGTCGCCACCATGGCCCACCCGCTCAACAAGCCGGAATTCGATCCGGTGCGCGGGATCGTCACCGTGGGCCACGGCATCATGCAGCCGCGCGTCGGCGTGAGCCTGCCCGGCGCGAGACGCTCGTGGTATGTGCGCCTGTTCGCCGGCGACGCCGGAATCGACCCCTACACCCGGGAGGTGTCCGATCTCTATCAGGACCTTTTCGGCGAAGGCTCGTTCATCGGCAAGGGCATCTACGACGTGGAGGCCTTCGAGCGGTCGATGCAAGGCAGGTTTCCCGAAAACATCATCCTCAGCCACGACCTGTTGGAAGGCTGTCACGCGCGGTCCGCGCTGGTGAGCGACGTCGAGTTCTACGAGGACCATCCGTCCAGCTACATGGTGGATGCCGCGCGGCGCTACCGCTGGATCCGCGGCGACTGGCAGATCTCGCGCTGGCTGCTGCCACGCATCCCCGGGCCGGACGGGGTCCGCGTGCGCAACCCGCTGTCGCTGCTTTCGCGTTGGAAGATTTTAGACAACCTCCGCCGTAGTCTGTTTCCGATCGCGCTGATGCTGCTGGCGCCGGCGGTGTGGCTGCTGCTGCCGGAGCACGGACTGCTCGCGCTGCTGCTCGTCCCGGCGGTCATCGCGCTGCCCACGGCGCTGTCATCGGCGGCGGGTATCGTCCGGAAACCCGCCGAAATGCCGTGGCGGCTGCACCTGCGCGGGCAGATCGCGCAATGCGGTCGGCAGGCCGGGCAGGTATTCCTGATCATCGCGTTTCTACCGCATGAAGCGTGGCTCGGGCTGGACGCCATCGCGAGGACGCTCTACCGGCTGTGGGTTTCGCACCGGCGGCTGCTCGAATGGCGGACATCGTCCGAAACGGAGAAAACCGCGGTCACCCATCTCGCGGGCATGTATGCGGCCATGTGGGCCGCGCCCGCCGCGGCGCTGGCGGTGGCGGCATGGCTCTGGCTGGTGGGTTCGCCGCAACTGCCATGGGCCTCGCCGATCCTCGCGGCATGGTTCGCCGCGCCCGGGATCGCCTGGTGGATCAGCCGTACGCACGTCCGGGCAATGCCGGATCTAACGGAAAACCAGCGGCTGTTCCTGCGTTCCACCGCGCGCAAGACGTGGTCGTTTTTCGAGAAATTCGTCACCGAGGAGGAAAACTGGCTGCCGCCGGACAATTTCCAGGAAATCCCCGTGCCCGTCATCGCCCAGCGCACATCGCCCACCAATATGGGCATGGCGCTGCTCTCGAATCTCGCGGCGAGGGACTTCGGCTATCTGACAACCGGCGGCCTGATCCAGCGGACGCGCGACACCTTCGACACCATGCGCCGCATGCCTCGCGAACGCGGGCATTTCTATAACTGGTACGACACCCGCACGCTGCGGCCGCTGCACCCGGTTTACATTTCCAGCGTGGACAGCGGCAATCTCGCGGGGCACTTGCTGACGCTGGGTGCCGGCCTGCGGGGACTCGTGGACGAACCGGTCTGCCCGGCGGGCGCGCTGGATGGGCCGCGCGACACCGCCGCGGTGCTGGCGGACCTGACCGGGCCGAACACGACGCTGGCGCAGATCC
This sequence comes from Luteolibacter sp., assembly GCA_041686775.1. Lineage (GTDB taxonomy): Bacteria > Verrucomicrobiota > Verrucomicrobiia > Verrucomicrobiales > Akkermansiaceae > Luteolibacter. The sequence goes on from JAWLDG010000005.1 coordinate 200,137, forward strand.
AGGCGCAGTTGCGGCAGGTGCCCGCCAGCCAGAGGGTCGCGTATGAACTGTTGGAAAACGTGGCCCACCAGGCGAGCCGGCTCGCCGTGTCATTGCAAAACGGGGAAAGCAGGGCCGCCGGGTGGAGCCTGAAGCTCAAGCATGACTGCGAGAGCCATCTGCGGGAAATCGAGTTCCTCATGCCATGGCTGGCCTCCCGCATGGAAATCAAAGCCAGCGTCCAGCAACTCCACGATGCGGATGCCGCCATCATGAAGGAACAACTGGCGCGGATCGATCATTTCCCCACGCTGCGCGATATCGCCTGTCTCGATGATGCCACGACCGGCCTGATGCCGGACCTCGCGGAAGCGCGGGAACGCGCCTGCCGCCGCATCGCGGATCTCGAGGAACTCGCCGCCTGCTGCGATGAGATGGCGGCCATGGATTTCACTTTCCTTTACGATCACTCGCGGGACCTGTTCATCACCGGATTCAATGTCAGCGAGTGCCGCAACGATGCCGGCTACTACGACCTGCTGGCTTCGGAGGCGCGGCTTTGCAGCTACGTCGCCATCGCCCTCGGCCAGGTGCCGCAGGACCACTGGTTCTCGATGAGCCGGCTGCTCGTCGCCGCGCATTCCGAACCGGTCCTCGTCTCATGGAGCGGCTCGATGTTCGAATACCTGATGCCGCTGCTGGTGATGCCGAATTATGACAACACGCTGCTGGATCATAGCTGCCGCTCATCGGTCAAACAGCAGATCGAATACGGCCGGGTGCGCGACGTGCCATGGGGGATCTCCGAGTCCGCCTACAACCGCACCGACCTCCGGATGAACTATCAATACCGGGCCTTCGGAGTGCCGGGGCTGGGCCTCAAGCGCGGCCTGGCGGAGGATCTGGTGATCGCTCCCTACGCCACCGTCATGGCCCTGATGATCGCCCCGCTACAGGCCTGCCAGAACCTGCTGCGGCTGGCGGCCGAGGGCCGCGAGGGAGACTACGGGTTTTACGAGGCCATCGATTACACCCCGTCGCGGGTGCCTCCGGACGAGACCAGCGCGATGGTCCGCTCGTACATGGCCCACCACCAGGGCATGAGCCTGCTCGCACTGCTCGATGTGCTGCACGATCACCCGATGCAGAAACGTTTCATGGCGTGTCCCCGGCTCAAGGCCGCGGACCTGCTGTTGCAGGAGCGCGTTCCCAAAACCGTGGCCGGCGTCTTCACCGAGGACCTTGGCATCGATCCCACCCGCGACCTGATCAACGAAAGCGAGGCGGCGATCCGCGTCTGCACCAACCCGACCCCGCCGGTACCTGAGGTCAACCTGCTGTCCAACGGAAGCTATCACGTCGCCATCAGCTGCGCGGGCGGCGGCTACAGCCGCTGGCGCGATCTTGCGGTCACCCGCTGGCGCGAGGATGCCACCCGCGACGACTGGGGCATGTTCGTTTACCTGCGGGACGTCACCACCGGCGACATCCGGTCCGTCGCGTTCCAGCCCACGCGTCACCAGATCGACGACTACGAGGCGGTTTTCTCACAGTCCCGTGCGGAGTTCAGACAACGGCAGGCGGGATTCGAGGTGCACACCGAGATCTGCGTGTCGCCGGAGGACGATGTCGAGGTGCGGCGGATCACCCTGACCAATCGTCAGTCGGTGCCGCGGGAAATCGAGCTGACAAGTTATGCCGAAGTGGTGCTCGCTCCGCCCGCCGCCGAGGCCGCCCATCCGGCTTTCAGCAACCTGTCCGTGCAAACGGAGTTCGATGAGGCCACGTCGGCGATTCTCTGCACCCGCCGGGCGCGGTCGGCCGAAGAGCGCCCGCCCTGGCTGCTCCACCTGATGGTCGGGCAGGGCGGCAGCCAGGGAGAGATTTCCTGCGAAACGGACCGCGCGAAGTTCCTCGGCCGCGGCGGCGACCCGTCCGCGCCCGCGGCGATGACCCGCGGAGCGGGGCCGCTCTCCAACACCACCGGCCCGGTGCTCGATCCCGCCATTTCCCTGCGCCGCATGATCACGCTCGCTCCTTATGGAACCGCCGTCGTCAACATCATCCTCGGCGTCACGGAAACCCGCGACGAAGCCTTGTCGCTCATCGAGCAATATCAGGGCACGCGCAGGGCCGAGCGCGCCTTCGACCTGGCATGGACCCACAGCCAGGTGACCCTGCACCACATCGGCGTCACCCCGGCCGAGGCGCGTCTTTACGGCAAGCTTGCCGGAGCCCTGGTCTATGCCGATCCCGCCCACCGGGCGGATCCCTCGGTGCTGCGCAACAACCGCCGCGGCCAGAGCGGGCTCTGGAGCCATGGCATCTCGGGCGACTCGCCGATCGTGCTGCTGCGCATCAGCGATCCGTCAAAACTGGAAATCGTCAGGCAGGTCGTGCGCGCCCACTCCTATTGGCGGATGAAGGGCCTGACCGTCGAGCTGATGATCCTCAACGAGGATGTGTCGGTTTACCGTCAGTCGCTGCAGGACGACATCACCAACCTGATCTCCTCCGGCATCGAGGCCCAGATGCTCGACCAGCGCGGCGGCATCTTCGTGCGGCGCATCGAGCAGGTGCCGCAGGAGGATCTCGTCCTGCTGCAGGCGGTGGCCAGGATCATCCTCGACGACGAAAAAGGCACCCTCGCCCAGCAAACCGAACGCGTGGGCCGGCGCGTGCCGTCCGTCCCGTCCTTGGTTCCCACTGTTAGAAAAACCGTGGATGTCCCCGCCGCACTGCCTGATAGAAACCTCGCCCACGAGAACGGTTACGGCGGCTTCACCCGCGACGGCCACGAATATGTCATCACCCTCGGGCCGGGCGTTTCCACCCCCGCGCCATGGGTCAATGTGATTGCCAGCCCGTATTTCGGCACGGTGGTTTCGGAAAGCGGCTCGGCCTACACATGGATCGAGAACGCCCACGAGTTCCGCCTCACCCCGTGGAGCAACGATCCGGTGCGCGACACCTCGGGCGAGGCGTTTTACATCCGCGACGAACAGACCGGGGAATACTGGTCGCCCACACCGTCGCCGGCGCGCGGCGATACGCCCTACGTCATCCGCCACGGCTTCGGCTACACGGTTTTCGAACACACCGAAAACGGCATCCAATCCGAGCTGTGGATTTATGTGGCGATGGACGCTCCGATAAAATTCGCCGTGCTCAAGACACGCAATGTCTCCGGCCGCCCGCGGCGTCTCTCCGCCACCGGCTATTGGGAATGGGTGCTCGGGGATCTCCGGGAGAAAAGCCTGATGCATGTGCAGACCGAGCTGGATTTCAAAACCAACGCGCTGCTCGCGCTCAATGCCTACAATCATGACTTCCTCGGAAGAATCACCTTCATTGATGTGAACGACAACACCCGCACGCTCACCGGCGACCGCCGGGAGTTCATCGGCCGCAACGGCACCCTCGCCCATCCGGCGGCCATGAAACGCGTGCGCCTTTCCGGAACCACCGGCCCGGGGCTCGATCCGTGCGGCGCGATCCAGGTGACCTTCGATTTGCAGAACGGCCAGGAGCGCGAGACCGTCTTCCGCCTGGGTGTGGGCCGCGACAGCAAGGACGTCGCCGACCTCATCCAGCGCTTCCGCAGGATGGACGCCGCACGCACCGCGCTGGAGGGGGTGTGGGAATACTGGAACCGCACGCTCGGCGCGGTGAACGTGGACACGCCGGACCCGGCGGTGAACATGATGGCCAACGGCTGGCTTCTCTATCAGACACTCGGCTGCCGGGTCTGGGGACGCTCCGGTTTCTATCAGTCCGGCGGCGCCTTCGGTTTCCGCGACCAGTTGCAGGACGTCATGGCGCTCGTCCACGCCGAGCCGGCGGTCACCCGCAAGCACATTCTGCTGGCCGCCTCGCGCCAGTTCCGCGAGGGCGATGTCCAGCACTGGTGGCACCCGCCGGCGGGGCGCGGCGTGAGGACGCATTTTTCCGATGACTATCTCTGGCTGCCTTACGTGGTCTGCCGCTACGTCGAGACCGTGGCCGACACCGGCGTGCTCGATGAAATGGTTCCCTTCCTCGAAGCCCGCGCGCTCAGGCCGGACGAGGAAGCCTATTACGACCTTCCGAACCGCTCCGAGGAGGCCGCTTCGCTCTATCAACATTGCGTGCGCTCGATCAGGAACGGACTGAAGTTCGGCGAACACGGACTGCCCTTGATCGGATGCGGCGACTGGAACGACGGCATGAACCTGGTCGGAAAAGACGGTCGTGGCGAAAGCGTCTGGCTGGCGTTCTTCCTTTACGATGTGCTCACCCGCTTCGCCCCGCTGGCACGGGCGCGGGAGGATCATGATTTCGCCGAACTATGCCACGCCCAGGCTGAGGAGTTGCGGCGCAACATCGAGAACAACGCCTGGGACGGCGAGTGGTATCGCCGCGCATGGTTCGACAACGGCGATCCGCTCGGCTCACACTTGAACCAGGAATGCCAGATCGATTCACTGCCGCAAAGCTGGTCGGTCATCAGTGGCGCCGGCGATCCGTCCCGCTCCCGCCAGGGAATGGAATCCGTGGACCGGCGGCTCGTCCGCCGCGATGCCGGGTTGATCCAACTGTTCGATCCGCCATTCGACAAGTCCCCGCTCAATCCGGGGTATATCAAGGCCTACATTCCCGGAGTGCGCGAAAACGGCGGCCAATACACGCACGCCGCGATCTGGACCGCCATGGCCTTCGCCGCCATGGGCGATAACGAACGGGCGTGGGAACTCTTCACGCTTCTCAATCCCGTCCGCCACGGTGGATCGCCCGAACAAATCGCCATCTATAAAGTGGAGCCATACGTCGTCGCCGCGGACGTCTATGCGGTTGCTCCGCACACCAGCCGCGGCGGTTGGACCTGGTACACCGGCTCCGCCAGCTGGATGTACCGCCTGCTGGTCGAAACCTTGCTCGGCTTGCATCTTGAAGGCGACCGGTTGCGTCTCGACCCACGGCTTCCCGATGCGTGGGACAGTTATAAAATCCACTATCGCTACCGGCAGACGGTTTATCACATCACCATCTCGGCAACCGCCGATGATTCATTGAAAACAAATTCGCTCACCCTGGATGGAAGGGAAATCCCCGGCGTGGCCATTCCGCTCGTTGATGATCGGCAGGAACATCATGTCGAACTGAAAATCCGTGCCATGAGTAGGGATACACCCCATGGTTGAATTCCTGCTGTCGTGGCATTTTGTCCGCCTATGACAACCGTATTGAGCGCATTCCCCGGCCCGTCACGATTGAAGCCGGAACCAAAAGAGAACGATAAGAACCCCGGCGAGGGGCTGAAGAGGTCTGAAAAACCTCCGGGCAATGCCCAGATATGGCTGCTCATGCTGCTGCTCGGGGCCAAAGCTGGTTAGGCACCGGCAAGTTCCGGGTATCAGCCGATAGTCATATGGTGGCTGCAGTCCGGGTTCGCGAATCAATGATCCTGGGAAAAAACATCATGCATCATCCACATTCCAATTCCGCTGTCTGGCGCTTGCGGATCGCGAGCCTGCTGCTGTTGGGAAACCGCATCCTGATTCCGCTCGCCGGCGGAATGCTGCTCGTATCGATTTTCGCCAGTGACCGCGGCCTGATGATGTCCGGATTGATTCTCGTGATCGTTGGCGTGCTGCTGATCATTGCCCAATGGATTGCGGCGTCCGAAGCCGGGTGCCCGTTGTGCAGAACTCCGGTTCTCTCTCCCATGAGATGCATGAAACACCGCAAGGCCAGACGCCTGCTGGGTAGTTACCAGTTGCGGGTCGCCCTGGCGATCATGTTCAAGGAACGGTTCCGCTGCCCTTACTGCAACGAACCCACGGCGATGGAAGTGAGGGAAAGGCTCCGCGGTTCGAACCCCCGGGGATCCCGGATGTGCGAATGAGAAGTTCCATTCAAGGAAGGAGGCATCCCGATTCCCGAATCCATCGTCTTGACCGGTGATGCCGGAGCGGCCAAATCCAATGCTTCTTCCGACACTCGGGCCCCATACCCGTCGATCCATTGAAAAGGAGAATCAAAGCTCGTTTGAACTCGGTCCAAGGCGGGCTTCAGCGACGCTATGCGGAGTTCTGTCGATCGTTTCCCCGCATTGCGAATTTCATGGGATTCATGCGCCGTCGCCGCCGTCCGCTCAGGGTTATTTTCATGATTTTCGCCCACGCCCTCGGTTTTGTCTATTCCATCCAGGCGGTGATGCAGACCCGCACCGAGCAGGGAGCCATCGCCTGGGCCTTCGCCCTGAACACGATCCCGGTCGTGGCCCTGCCCGCCTGGTTTGTATTCGGCAGCAACGAAGTGGAGGACTATCGAAGCACCATGCGTGTGGGAATGGAGGAGGTGCGGCCGCTCGCCGAAAAGCTCATCGGGAACCTGGACCGGGCTGCGGCGGATCCGGAAAAGGTCGAAGACGGAGAAACGGGTGCTCCCTCCGATAATCATGGCGAAATTCTAAAACGGCTGGAGGCGATAGGATCCCTTCCCCTGATTGAGGGCAACTCGGCAGAGTTGCTTGTGGACGGAGAGGTGACATACAATGCCATTCTCGACGCCGTTTCCGCGGCGGAACGCTACATACTCGTTCAGTTCTATATCTTCAGGGATGATCGGATCGGGAAGAGGATGCGCGACGCGCTTGTGGAAAAAGCGCGCGAAGGGGTCGATGTTTTCGTTCTCCTCGACAACCTGGGTTCCAGCGGCCTCTCCGACGGGTTCATCGAATCCATGGAGCGCGAAGGGATGAAGGTGAGGTATGTGATGAATGAGTCGGGAACGGCGAACCGCTTTCAATTGAATTTCCGAAACCACCGGAAAATCGTCGTGGTGGACGGAAAGCGCGGTTTCCTCGGCGGTCTCAATGTGGGTGACGAATATCTCGGAAAGGATCCCAAGCTGACACCCTGGAGGGACACCCACATGGAATGGCGCGGCCCGATTGTGAAATGCCTTCAGGTTCCCTTCGCCGAGGATTGGCGATGGGCCACAGGGGAGTTGCTCGACCAGCTCGACTGGGAGATCCGGCCCGGTGATGTCGCCGGTGAGATGGAGGCGCTCTGTCTGGCAACCGGACCCGCCGATCCCTTCGAAACCTGCGCCATGGGATTTCTCACCCTGATCGATGGCGCCCGGGACCGGATCTGGCTCGCCACTCCCTACTTCGTGCCCGATGACAAGATCGTCACCGCCCTGCAACTCGCGGCGATTCGCGGTGTGGATGTGCGTGTGATCCTGCCGGGACTGTCCGACAGTCGTCTCATCCACTTGTCGTCATTTTCATACTTGGCGGAACTCGAAGAGGCGGGCGTCGTGTTCTACCGCTATCAAAAGGGTTTCCTCCACCAGAAGGTCATGATTGTCGATGATTCGCTTTCGGCCATCGGCTCGGCAAACCTCGACAACCGCTCTTTTCGCCTGAATTTCGAGGTGATCGGGATCGTCTCGGACACCGATTTCAACGGCGAAGTCAGCCGGATGCTGGAAGCCGACCTTGCCGATTCCAAACCGACCGGATCGGATGCCCTCGCCAAACAACCCTTCTGGTTCCGGCTGGGCGTCAGGCTCTCCCGGATGCTTGCTCCCATCCAGTGATGCCTGGGGATTCGGGTTTGATCGTAGGATGCGTGCATGTTATTGAAATCTCAAAACACAGGCCATGAATAAAAAAAACCACAACCCATACCCGAAGTTTTTCGCCATGATCGCGACCTCAACCGTGGTGATGATGATCCTCATGTATCTGAACACCTACGCCTTGGACCACATCTTCTGGAGTGAGACCCGAGCCTACATGGCGGTGCTGATGGGAGCCTCAATGGCGATTGTGATGCTCGTTTTCATGCTCGGAATGTATCCGAACAGAGTGGTCAATTTCGCCATATTCGGCGGAGCAGCGGCCGTCTTCGCCATCTGCCTCTGGCTCGTCCGCAGTCAGACGACCGTCGGGGAAATCTCCTGGATGAAAGCAATGATCCCCCATCACTCCATCGCCATTCTGACAAGTGAACGAGCCACGATCAATGATCCACGGGTGAGGGAACTCGCGGATGAAATCATCAAGGCCCAGCGCAAGGAAATCACTGAGATGAAAGCCCTCATCGAGGATCTCGAAGCCAGGAAATAACCCAGATTACGGAGATGAAAAACATCATATTCACCTTGGTCATTCTAACTGCCTTCGGCTCTGCCAAAACCGTCGAATACCGTCTCACCATCGCCGAGGAAAAGGTGAACATCACCGGCAGGAGCGCCACGGGGATGACCATCAACGGCGGCATTCCAGGGCCGACCCTGCGATTTACCGAGGGCGACACCGCCGTGATGCATGTCACCAACGCGATGAACGTCCCCACCTCCATCCATTGGCACGGCCTGCTGGTGCCGCCCGATATGGATGGCGTCCCCTTCATTTCGTTCCCGCCGATTCAACCGGGCACCACCTTCACTTACCGGTTCCCGATTCGCCAGACGGGCACGTACTGGTATCATTCGCATTCGGGATTGCAGGAGCAACTCGGGGTCTTTGGCTCCATCGTGATCCTGCCGAAGGAGAGAAACCATGGCGAGGACAAGGATCATGTGGTCGTGCTCTCGGATTGGACGGATCAGAACCCGAAGGAAATCCTGCGCAATCTGCGGCGTGGTTCGGAATTTTTCGGTGTGCGAAAAAAAACCGCGCAGAGCGTTCTGGGCGCCGCGAAAACCGGGAAACTGGGCGAGTATTTCGAGAGGGAGGCGATGCGCATGCCCGCGATGGATCTCGCGGATGTAGCCTACGATGCCTTTCTCGTGAATGGCAAACCGGAGGAAAACCTCGCCGCGAAGCCCGGCGATACCGTCCGACTCCGTGTGATCGATGGCTCGGCCAGCACCTTTTTCCACCTTAGCTACGCGGGCGGTCCCCTGACCATCGTCGGGGCGGACGGACAGCCGGTGGTACCTGTGAAAATGATGAAGCCCATCCTCATCGGAGTTGCGGAAACCTACGATGTGCTCGTCAAAGTCCCTGCGGATGGAGCCTACGAATTCCGCGCGACCGCGCACGACGGCTCCGGCCACACCTCGCTCTGGATCGGCTCCGGCGAGCGCAGGCCTGCCAGCGATCTGCCCAAGCCTTTCGTCTATGACACCATGATGGGTTTCAACTGGAAGAACGCCTTCGCGCCCACCCCGGCAGGCACGATGGGCATGCCGGACCGCGATGTGGATGCCGGGAAATTCGACAAGCCGGGAATGAACATGAAGATGGAGATGGGGGGGATGTCGCATGGAGGCAGCATGAGAATGCCCATGGCGATGAAAGGCATGGATCACTCCGCAATGGATATGTCCGGCATGGATCACGACGGGATGAAGGAACCCGCGATGGATCATTCGAAGATGCAGATGGAGATGAAAGACATGCCTTCCATGCCGGAGATGGGCAAGGACACGGGTGTGAAACACAACCCGCCGAAGTGGTATGATTTCCTACTCCGTGAGGATGCCGCGCACTCCACGATGCTCGCTACCGACTCCATGATGTCGAAGGAGCGTCCATTTCCTCCCTACAAAATGCTTCGCGCGGTAAAGGACACGTCATTCCCGAAAAGCGCACCGCGTCGGGATTTCCGCCTCACCCTCGACGGCGACATGAATCGCTATGTCTGGACCATCAACAACAAGCCTGTCAGTCCGGACACCGACATCCTCATCCGCGAGGGCGAGGTGGTCCGTTTCATCATGATCAACCGCACCATGATGCACCATCCGATGCATCTTCACGGACACTTCTTCCGCGTGATCAACGGCCAAGGCGACCGCTCGCCGCTCAAGCACACCGTCATCGTCGAGCCGATGACCACCACCGTCATCGAGTTCATGGCCGACGAACCGGGCGACTGGTTTTTCCACTGCCATCTGCTTTACCACATGATGAGCGGCATGGCCCGTGTGGTGGAATACCAAGGCTTCACCGCAGCGCAGGAGACCGAGAAAATCCGTGACGAAATCTATGCGAAATCCAATCCATGGTTTTTCTACGGCCACGCCGATATTCTCAGCAACCAGACCCAGGGATCGATCACGTTTTCCGATCCACTGAACATCTTCGCGCTTGGTTGGGAAGCCGGCTGGGACGGCACCGAAGGCACCGCATGGGAAGCCGATCTCACTTACGGTCGCTACATCGACCGCTTCACCACCCTCTTCGCCGGGGTCTATGCGGAGGGCATGAACTCCACCCGCGAGGAGGAGCGGGCGATCGCCGGCATCCGCTATCTTCTTCCCGGAAATTTCCAGTCCCAGGCATGGATCGACGACAAGGGCGAGGCCAGGTTCATGCTCGAAAGGGAACTCATGCTGACACCCCGGCTCGGTATTTTCGGGGAAGTCGAGTATGATACCCACGAGAAATGGTCGTACCAGGCAGGCGCTTCCTATGCCCTCACCCAATACCTTTCCGCCACAGCCCTATGGGATTCCCACTATGGAGTCGGCGCAGGCGTCACGATCCGCTTCTGAGATTCAACAATCATCATCATGGCCAAGGACCCCATTTGCGGAATGACAGTGGACGAAGCCACCTCGCTCCACGCGGAGCGGGACGGGCAGACGTTCTATTTTTGCAGCGAGCATTGCCGGGAGAAATTTCTAGCAGGTTCCAAGACGGAGAAGCCGCGGACGGAAACCAAGGCCAAGTCGGGCTACACCTGCCCGATGCACCCGGAAGTGCGGCAGGACCACCCCGGCTCCTGTCCCAAGTGTGGCATGGCTCTGGAACCGGTGGATGCGTCCGCAGGCAACGACGAGGGCGACAACGCCGAACTCAAGGACATGACGCGGCGCTTCTGGATCGGCGCGGCGCTGGCGTTGCCGGTGTTCCTGCTGGCGATGGCGCACATGATCCCGCCGTTGGGTCGGCAGCCATGGGTCAGTGGCGATGTTTCGCGCTGGATTCAGTTCGCACTCACCACGCCGGTGGTCATCTGGGCGGGCTGGCCGTTTTTCCAGCGTGGCTGGCGTTCGATCATCAGTTGGAATCTCAACATGTTCACGCTCATCGCCATCGGGGTGGGTGCGGCATTTGTTTTCAGCGTCGTCGCCATGCTGCTGCCGGATGTTTTTCCACACAGCATGCGCCATGATGGCAGGGTGGCCATTTACTTCGAGGCCGCCGCGGTGATTGTGGTGCTGGTTTTGTTGGGTCAGGTGCTCGAACTACGCGCCCGCAGCCGGACCGGCAGCGCCATCAAGGCCTTGCTCAATCTGGCTCCACCCACCGCTCGCCTCATCGCGGAGGGCGGTGACAAGGAAGTCCCGCTGGACCAGGTGAAGGTCGGCGATCATTTGCGCGTGGTTCCCGGGGACAAGGTGCCGGTAGATGGCGAACTCATCGAGGGCCATTCCAGCGTGGAGGAATCGATGCTGACCGGCGAACCGCTGCCGGTGGAAAAGACCGTCGGCGACAAGGTCACGGGCGGCACGGTCAATGGCACCGGCGGTTTTGTGATGAAAGCCGAGCGCGTCGGGAGCGACACCTTGCTGGGCCAGATTGTCGCGATGGTTGCCGAGGCCCAGCGCAGCCGCGCCCCGATCCAGGGTTTGGCCGACAAGGTCGCGGGCATTTTCGTTCCGGCTGTGCTGGTGGTGTCGGCGCTCACGTTTATCTTCTGGATGTGGCTGGGTCCGGAACCCAAACTCGCGCACGCCATCGTCAATGCGGTCGCCGTTCTCATCATCGCCTGCCCGTGTGCCCTCGGTCTGGCCACGCCGATGTCGATCATGGTCGGTGTAGGACGCGGGGCACAACTCGGCGTGCTCATCAAGAACGCCGAGGCGCTCGAACGCCTGGAAAAAACCGATACCCTGGTGGTGGACAAGACGGGCACTCTAACTGAAGGCAAGCCCAAGCTGACCGATATCCTCCCCACCGATGGATTTGATGCGAAGGATTTCCTGCGGCTTGCCGCTTCTCTGGAACAAGCGAGTGAGCACCCGCTCGCCGCGGCGATCGTGCGGGGAGCGAAGGACCGGGGCATCGATCTTGAGCCTGTGAAGGACTTCCGTTCGGTGACTGCTGGCGGAGTCGTCGGCACCATCGGCGAGCGCGTGGTGAGGGTGGGGAAACCGGATTTCCTGCGGAATGAAAAAATCGCCGGGCTGGAAGCACTCGAAGCATCCGCCGTGAAACTTCAGGAAGATGGCAAGACCGCGATGTTTGTCGCCATCGATGGCAAGGCCGCGGGGATTCTGGCTGTCGCCGATCCGATCAAAGCCACCACCGCCGAGGCCATCAAGGACCTCCACGCACTCGGCTTGAAGCTCGTCATGCTCACCGGCGACAACCGCCGCACCGCCGGGGCGGTGGCCAAACAACTCGGTCTCGATTCGGTGGAAGCCGGGATCGAACCCGCCGGCAAAGTCGCTCATGTGAAAATGCTGCGTGCCAATGGCCAACACGTCGCGATGGCCGGAGACGGCATCAACGACGCGCCCGCCCTCAGCGAGGCGGAAGTGGGCATCGCCATGGGAACCGGCACCGACGTCGCCATGCAAAGCGCGGGCATCACCCTCGTGAAAGGCGATTTGCGCGGCATTGCCCAGGCCATCCGCCTCAGCCGTGCCACGATGCGCAACATCCGCCAGAACCTCGTTTTCGCCTTCCTCTACAACGCGCTCGGCATCCCCGTCGCCGCCGGTGTGCTCTATCCGTTCTTCGGCCTGCTGCTCAGCCCGATCATCGCCGGAGCCGCGATGAGTCTGAGTTCCGTGTCGGTCATCACCAATGCCCTGCGGCTGCGGAGCATGAAATTGTGATCACTTGGGATTTGCAGGAAAAAAGACGAAACGCACGGAATAATTGTGCCATCCGGCATGAACCGCTGGCGCGCCAGTAAGCATTATACCCCATTGAGAGGTCCGCTGCTTGGACCATATGTTTGCTTTCAGGAACCGGACAATTCCGTTCGGTCCCGACCAACCGCAAACAAAAAACCGTCATGTATCACCATATCAAGTCATTGATGTATCTCGTTCGGGTCGGCACGCCCGATCCGGCGTTCGGAAACATGCTTCTCGAGCAATTCGGCGGAGCCAACGGCGAACTCGCCGCCGCAATGCAATACTCTGTCCAGGGGTTGAATTGCGAAGACCCCGCTATCAAAGACATGCTCATGGACATCGGGACCGAGGAACTCAGTCACCTGGAGGTCGTCGGCACTCTCGCCCGCATGCACCTGAAACCCATGAAGACTTCACGTGAAGCCGCGGAATCCGATCCTCTCGTCGCCATCGCGGGCGGGGGCGGTGTCACACTATGCAACTCCATGGGCAACCCGTGGACAGCCGACTATCTCAAAGTCACCGGGGAACTTGATGTCGATCTCCGCAGCAACATCGCTGCGGAGGCCCGCGCCAAGATCGTTTACGAGCGTCTCATCAACTTCACCGATGACCAAGGCACGAAGGACGCCCTTCAATTTCTCATGACTCGCGAGATCACTCACATGAAAGTCTTCATGGCCGCGCTCGAGAGCATGGGAAAAGATCCGCTCGATATTGGCTTGATCGCACCCACACCCGGCATCGTCAACCAATACTTCAACGGTTCCACCGGTGAGAACGAAGAAGGTGACAGGGACTCCACGGGTCCATGGAACAAGGGCAAAGGGATACAATTGGTCCAGGCGCCAGCCCGGCCCATCGCGGAGTCAACAGCGAAAGAAGTGCAAAAAGAGATTCAAAAGGCAGTGAAGAAAACGCCGTCCGGCAAAAACCGGTGAAACAATGAGATGGATCATTTCGCTCCAATAAATCCCGGTGCCATATTAGGGGTGGTTTACCCCATGGCAGGCTCCACGTTTCAAGATACCGTGGTGGGGTGTCGGTGCGGGAATCTCCGGAAAAATGGAAGGGAATTCCCGCCCGACATCGATTCCAACACAAACCAAAAAAAATATGAAAACCATGACACAAGGAACAGAAGACCGGAATGCTGAAACAATGGACGGCGAGCTGCATGAATTGTTTCTCGATGAACTCGCGGACATTCTGAACGCCGAGCAGCAACTGACGAAGGCGCTGCCCAAAATGGCCGCGGCGGCCAGGTCCGAGGAACTGATAGCGGCGTTTGAATCACACCTCGCGGAAACCGAATATCATATCACGCGTATCGAAGAGGTTTTTTCCTCTCTCGATGAACCCGTGAGAAGCAAGGAGTGTAAAGCCATGAAAGGTCTTCTCGAAGAGGGGAAAGACCTGATGGAAGAAATGAAGGAATCCCCGGCACTGGATGCCGCTCTCATTGCCGCCGCCCAGAAAGTGGAGCATTACGAGATCGCTTCCTACGGAACCGTCTGCGCATGGGCGGAAAGGATGGGACACGACGAGGCGGTCGAACTTCTAAACGCCACTTTATACGAAGAAAAATCCGCTGACGAATTGTTGACCGAAATTGCCGAAAGCACCGTCAACGAAGGCGGTTTTTAACCAAACCAGCAACAAAACCCCAAGTCGCATTTGCATGAGGCTTGGGGTTTTCGAATTTTTACATGTAGATTGCCTTCGAAGGCATGACCAAGGAGGGGGCGATGGTCGGATTGCCTGCCGCAAATGCCTGAGTGCACGGCAAAGACGGGTTGCAGCCATTGTCCTTTCCCGGCAGGAACGTCCGGATCAACACGGATCAAGCCATGGCAGGGGACACCACCCCGACATGAATCCGAAAGACGACAAGACCGCCCGCCCGCGCCGTCATGATCGCCACGGCCCAATTTGGGCAGGATTTTGTGTGGACTGTATCAGTCACTCCTTGTCAACCAGCGAGCCTGGAGTGCCACCAGTAAAGCCGGGAGTCCGTTGTTGTGGAGTAACTTGCACCTGCGTGGGACGTAACGGCTTCGAATACGTCCGACTCCAATACCATCAAGGCAGTGGCCATGTCCTTTTCCTCCGCCCTCAACTCATTCAGAATTTCGGGTTCACGCATCAGCCCCATCCTTGCGGAAAGGAGGGTCGTGAATTCATAGGCAGCCATCTCATGGTATTCGATTCGGAGACAGTGCGCGATCATCATCAGATCCCGGGTGTGGGGGCACCGCACTGCTTCCAGCTGGGCGGTGCCTCTCTCGATCAGTCCCGAAATCGTCTTGCACTTGGCATGACTTGTCGATTCCCCATGCCGCTCGAAGATCGCTGCAATTTCCACGATCTGGTCGCAGTTTTGATGGACATGGTTGACGATCAATTCGCGCAACTCATCGTTTGTGCACAATGGCACAAGTTCGTGCATCGACTCGCCAAGCTGGACCTCCATGCTGTGAAGGTCACGGAGTTGATCAAACAGGAGTTCAAACGGGGTGTATGTGGTAGGGCTCATGGACTAATGATGTGCAGGGCGGGACGGGATGGTTCCGGTAACTGGCAGGCCGCTTGGTTCGGTTCCGTCGGCAGGTGTCCGGCGTATCGGCCGGCTGGAAGTGACATGGGCGGAATGGCCACCGTCGGGTGTATCCTCGCACCGGTTGGCGCACTTCGCACCAAGGTGCCCGCCCCATGTGGCGCCAAGGGCACCTAGCATGAATCCAACAAAGGCCCACAATGAAAATGTCGAGACAGCATCGGCCGTGCTGTCCGCTGCTTCGCGTGCTTGCGTCGCGGCAGTCTCCTTGAATTCGGTGAGGTCTGACTGCATCCGGTCGTAGCTGTTGGTCCACTCCGTGACGGTGCGCTCGGCATCGGCCTGGGTCATATCCGCATGATTGACCAAGGCGGTGACGGCGGCTGAGCGATTGGCGGCGGTGTTGCCTTCCTGCGTGGGATTGAAAAGCCGGGCGACAGCGAATCCGACTTCGCGTTTGGCGCGGATGCTGTCGCTTTGGAGTCCGTCCTCCGGAAGGTTGCCCACAGCCTCGTCAACATAGCTCGCGATCGTTTCCCCCGATTGATTCAGTGCATCAGCGGCAAGATCCGCTGCGGGTTGGCCAACAGAGGAGAGTCCGCCTCCGACCATGTTTGAGAAACCTCCCACCATCGCGCCGGCACCAAGCGCGACGAGGATGACTCCGCCGACGGTTGCCGTACACCAGACGCTGAAACCATGGAGCCAGCCGGTGGCGCGGGCGGCGACGGGCGAGAAACGTCCCGCGACCCAGCCGCCGAAGCACAGCGCGATGATCGCGCCGATGCTATGGATGATCAGGGCACCCATGCTCAGATTGGCCACTGGATTGTCCTCCGTGACCGGACTGTATATGGTTAGTCCGATACCACCTATCAGCATCATGAACAGCAAGTGAAGCGCGAGTGCGGCAATCGTGCCGGCTAGAATCGCGCCCCACGAAACGGTGGAGCGGGGAGGATTTTGATGGTCGCCGAAGTTGGATCGTTCGAGCGTTTCAGAGTGGGGCAATGAGGTATTCATGGGAATGGGGGGTTATTGGATTGGATGCATGTGACAGTCCGCAGCGGTAATACCGGTCGACTGAATGTTGCATGCTGCCAGAAGGCATTCGCACGGACAATGGGGACATACCCTACTCATGCTGTCTGTATCACTGACACACATCAGGAATTGCGAACCAATACCTCGACGACTCCCCGGCGGGGACGAGGAAGGCGGACAGCAGTCCTGAGTTACGACCCGGGTGGAATCCGCACTTCAATTGTCGTGCCGGCTTTCGTTAGGCCGCCGTGGCGGACGGATTTCACCGTGAGGATGCCGCCCGAGTAGATCGCCCGTTCGCGCATGCCGAGCAGGCCAAGGCCGATCCCCCCTTTTTTCCGTGTTGAATGATTCTCCGGATCGAAACCGATCCCGTCGTCATGGATCGTCAATTGAACGACGGCGTCCGGCTTCGTCAAGCGCACCGCCACATGGCGCGCGCGGGCGTGCTGTTCCACGTTCTTCAATGCTTCCTGGAGAATGCGGTATAACGTCAACTCGGTGTCGGCGGGAAGCCGCATGGGCAATGGCACGCAGGTCAGTTTGACGGACAAGCCCGTGCGATTCGCGAATTCCCTGGTGGTGGCACGCAGCACGACTGCCAGCCCCAGTTCGTCCAACACACCGGGTCGCATGCCACGCGAGATGCGCTCCACTTCTTCGGCCGTCTGCCCGAGCATCTCACGAAGGGTGATCGCCTCTTGCTTCAAGTTGTCCTCGTGTGCCGAAAGCTGGTTTGCCAGCGCCTGGCTGCGGACGAGCGTGGCACAGACCAGCTGGGTGATGTGATCGTGCAACTCGAGGGCCACGCGCCTGCGCTCGGCTTCCTGCGCCTGCACGACGCGATGAGTCAATGTGCGCAGCAGTTCCTCGGTCCGCCGGGCCTCCGTCATGTCCGTCACCACCATGCCGATGGTGGCGCGGTTGACGCCTTTCCGGGCCAGGGAACGAAGGGAGATTTGCACCGGCAACTGCGATCCGTCACCGGCATGCAGATGCGCCTGGATTTTGGAACCGGCGTTGGCGGCTCGTTTCACCAGCGACCGGAGCGCGGTGCGGCCGGCGGCGGAGAGAAAACGGCGGAACGAACTTCCCGTCACCTGCTCGAGCGGGCATTTGACCATGCGTGCGAAGCACTGGTTGGCATATAGTATTGTCGTGCCGGTCGTCAGGGTCAGCGCCCCTTCGTTCATGGATTCGATCAGCACGCGATAGGCGTGATCCGCACCTTCCAGCGTGTATACCCGGGGACCGTCCTTGCCGGCGGATACCAACGCATCCACTTCGCCGGAGCGAATGGCCCGCAGCGTTTCCTCCGCTTCCGCGAGGCGCGAACGGAGTTCCGGGAGCTTGTTGGGCGGCTCCTCAGGCGATGCGCGCTTTTCCGGCTGGCCGTCGTCGGGTGGTGACGGCTGGGAAGATTCACGCAATGCACGTTTCAATGTTCCGTTTTGGGTTCAACGTGTAAATCCAACCCGACCAATACCCGGGTTGTGTTCGTCAGGTCACCAATGAACCGGCGCACGGGGCGTGGCAGCTCCCTGACCAGGGTCGGGGTCGCGACGATATGTCCATCGCGTGCCAGTATGGGCTGCTGATAGACATCGATCACTTCCAGTTCGCAATTGTCATTGAACTCGCTTTCGCACAATTGAAGCGCGTGCAGGATGGCCTGGCGCGACCGGGCGGAGGCTCCCGCCACATAGAGACGCAGTAGGCACTTGCCCGACGACCGGGTGGCCAGGGCCTTTTCGAAGGTCTTGGTCGTACTTCCGGTCCTTTTGGTTTTCATGAGCCATCGTACGGTTAGGGGCCTGCGCGCAAATCCAAGCCCACGAGCACACGTTCGGTATCGGACAGGTCGCCGATGATTTTCCGCACGGGCACCGGCAACTTGCGCACGAGAGTTGGAATGGCCACGATCTGGTCGCCGCGGGAAAGCAGGGGTCGCTCCACCAAATCGATCACCTCGATGCGGTATTGGCCCTTGAGATGATCTTCGCAGATCCGCTTGAGGTTCGAAAACGCCGTCAGCGATTTGGGCGTCTGGCCGGCCACATACAGGCGCAATTGCCAGACTTTGCCGGGTCGGCCATTGATGTTGGATTCGGTTCGTTTTGCCGGTTTGGTATTCATGGTTTTTCCTTCGATCTGGAGTTGCTTTTCGTGCGGGCCGTGACGGTGGCATCCGCTTGGCGCAAGCGGGCCAGTTCGGTCCGCTCGGCGTCCAGGAGGCGCGTTTGCGTGCCCGCCTGTTCGTCGAAGTGCCGCAGCTCCGCTTCTTCGGTTTCGAATTCAGTGCGCAGCGCGGCGATCCGTTGTTGGAGTGTAGCGCGTTTGCGTGCCAGTTCGCGCTTGCGTCGCGCCGCCTCCTGCTGGCCGGTCAGCGCTTCGGCCTTTTCGCGGGCAGCCTGTGCCACCCGGGAGGCGCCGGTCAGCACGCCGCTGGGGCCGATGTAGGCGTCCACCAGGTCAACGCCCCGGCTGGAGATCACGAACTCGCGGACCTGGTTCGAGTGCGCCATGCCGCGCGCCTTGATCACATAGAGCACGCGGTTGCGTTCGCCGTTGCCTTCGAAATCCTGCAACAACAACCACGAGTCCATGAGCGAGGAGGTGGCAAGTTCGCTTTGTTGCAACGCCTGCCCGCCGCGCGTCAGACTGGTGAAGAGTGAAGTGACCTGCCCGCCCTTCAGATAATCGATCAATCTCGTCACCATCCCTTTGGTTTCGGAATCGGTGCCCGCGTTCATGAGACTGGTGATCGGGTCCACGATGACGACCCGGGGTTGGAACGTCGCGATCTCCCTGAACATGGTGGCCAGGTGCATTTCCAGACCATAGAGCGTGGGCCGCGCCGCGTGAAACCGCAACAGGCCGCGTTTGACCAAGGGCTCCAGGTCCAAGCCGATGGAACGCATGTTGCGGATGGTTTGGTTGGGCGATTCCTCGAACGAGAAAAAGAGCACGCGCTCCCCGCGCAGGGCCGCCGCATGGGCGAAACAGGCGGAGACGATCGACTTGCCGGTGCCGGGCGTGCCAGTGATCAGAATGCTGCTGCCACGATAGAAACCTTTCCCGCCCAGCATCGCGTCGAGCCGCGGGATGCCGGTGGATACCCGCTCGCTGGACACCTTGTGGTTCAACCCCAGAGAGGTGATGGGCAGCACGCTGAACCCCCCGTCGCCGATGAGGAAGGGAAACTCGTTGGTGCCATGCAAGGCACCGCGATACTTCACCACGCGCAAATGCCGCGTGGCGATCTGGTCGTTCACGCGATGATCGAGCAGGATGACGCAGTCGGAGACGTATTCCTCCAACCCGTGGCGCGTCAGTTGTCCGCGGCCGCGCTCGGCCGTGATGACGGCGGTCACGCCTTTTTCCTTGAGCCAGCGGAACAGCCGGCGCAACTCGGCCCGCAGGATGGCTTCGTTGGGCAGGCCCGCGAACAGTGCCTCCAGTGTGTCGAGCACCACGCGTTTGGCGCCGATGGAATCGATCGCATGATTGAGCCGGACAAACAGGCCTTCGAGGTCATATTCGCCGGTCTCATGGATTTCACTGCGCTCGATGTAAACGTACTCGAGCAGTATTTTCCCGCGTCGCACCAAACCCGTGAGATCGAACCCGAGCGACTTGACGTTGGCCTTCAATTCGGTGTCCGTTTCCTCGAACGACATGAACACGCCCGGCTCGCCGAACTGCCCGGCGCCGCGCACCAGGAATTCCGTGGCAAAGAGGGTCTTGCCGCAACCCGCCGCGCCGCAAACCAGCGTAGGCCGTCCGCGCGGCAAGCCGCCGCCGGTGATTTCGTCGAGACCCTGGATACCCGTCGGGCATTTGGGCAACCGGGCTTTTTGAGAGGTGGGTTTGCGGCTGCTGTTTTTCATTCAGAGCATCCTTTCATGAACGCGGAAAAAACAAGATGACGATAACGCTTGCCGCTTGAAGAGGCGCCACATTGTGTCGCTCCGTCAGATCCTTCAACTTGCATGTCATGTATTCCATAATGTGGGGCTGCACTTTACCCCTACCAACATTTTAAGCTCTGGAATGGCTGCGAGGTATGGGGTCTAACCCTACTGCGGATACGGTCTCCACATGCTGGTCAGGAAATCGGGCGGAAAGGGGCTCCACCCGGATCTCTTCATCTAGCGCACCCGCGATTGGGACTCGATGCGCGGGTTTGCCAAAGCTTTCCGCGGCTTCCCCGCGGGAGATGAATTTCACACGCGGCTCATTTCCGCTTTGCCAGCTCCTGCCTTTGCAGAAACTCGTAAACCTTTGCCGCCCCGAAAAGAAACAGCGCGGGGGGTGTCAGCGCAGAAAGCACGCGGACCTGGGTCACCAGGATCGCACGCACCGGCATCCGATGCAGGAAATAGCCGGTTGCGAGAGCTCCGAGCACTGCTGTTTTCGGGGACTTCCGGATTCGCTCTTCGCACTTCTCGTAACGGTGACGGATGCCCTGTCGTGCGCTGCTCAACAATTCATGTACCCCTTCCTCCATGGACCGGGGCATTGTCTGATGGTCGGATACATCATTCATGGCTTACCAGAATTTGAGTTTGTTGCCGAATCTTCCGATTCGATTCGAAAGCGCAGCGCCGTTGTCTCCCGAGCCGAAGCGGTGCAGTGCCGAATCGTATCCCTTTTGCACACGTTGCGTCATGGGCGCGATTGCGTCGTGGATCGCTTCTCGCACGGCAGCCAAAGGCTCGTCCGCATACCGTTCGCCGAAAGTCGGCCTTCGCCGGGCCATCATCAGCATGCAACCGACGGCAGCGCCAAAGGCAACGGCACCGAGCACAACCCGCACAGGATTCCGACGCACGTAATCCTTCGAGGTCGCCAACGCGTCATCTGCTTTCAACTTCGCTGAATGACACATTGTCCTGGCATTCTCCGTGGCGCGCATCATGGTGTCCCTGGTGGCATGGACTGCGTCCCCGGCCACGTCCTCCACTTTGCCGGTCACCTCCTTGACTGTGTCCGTGGCTCTTTGGGCTGTTTCCCTTGCCGTATCGGCGGTCCGACGTGCGTTTTCCCTGGCGGCCTCTGACAATTGATTCGTCGCTGTTTTGATGTCCGTACTCATGATTTTTGATATTCGGTTAATTTTGGTTGGTCTGCGTGAATACCCATTCGCATTGGCTTCCACGCAATGCGCCGAGTCTCCGGCATGGAGTGAAAAGCCATCTCATGTGCCCCTGCGGAATCCCCCCATGAAATAAACGACCAGTGCAATCAATAGAATCAGCCCAATCAAGCTGCCTCCAATAATCGCACCACCCAGATAAAAGCCGCCGCCGCCGAACAAGAGCAGAAGCACAAGCAATAGTATGATAATATTCATGACAAGCCACCATGACACGTCCCCGAATTTCCGCCATGGGGTGAAACCCTACAATTCAGGAGTTCTCACAATGAGCAGCGATGAGGCGATTGCCGCCTCGAAATGGCGGACCAATAGCAAGCGGGTGGGTAACTTTGTTATTTGTTCTTACCAGCGTGTTCCATGGCATCCTCGTTGCTGCCGGCGCGCGCCAAACGGGTGAGCTCCTTGTTGGTGGCTCCCTCTTCGTTGAGGATTTCCTGCAGCAATCCGGCGGCCTTCTTGTTCCCGAGCAGATTCGCCCACTCGTGCAGACACCCGTAGCTCGCCATCTCGTAGTGTTCCACTTTTTGAGCCGTCGCGATCAGCGCGGCGTTGATTGCGGGTGAATCTTCAAAGTCGGCGGCCATTTCCTCACCCTCCTTCAACAATCCGACAGTCGCCTCGCAGGTTTTCGCCTTGGCCTTGCGGTCGAAGCATTCGAAAACCTCTTCGACTTTCCTGGCGTGAGCTTCCGATTGTTTCTGGTGGAGGGCGAATGCCTTCTTGAGCGGTGCGCTCGTGGCGGCCTTCGCCATCTTGGGCAGCGCTTTGACAATGCGGCGCTCGGCGTCGTAAATGTCCGCCAGTTCGTTGAAAAACAGATCTTGTAGCGTTTTCATGGTTATTTGGATTGTTGTTTGATGATCAAGACGCGGAATTCCCGCAGCCTTTGTTCAAAGCACTAAAACTTTTCACTTGGGATGACCATGGGGTGTAACCCTACGTGGTCAGCCATTTGTGGCACTCTGGCAAAAGCAGGGTTTCTCCCCATGGAATTAATTTGATCGACGCGCATCATGTCCTTGCCAAGCGATCGCGAGAACATCTCCCCCCGGACCATAACGGAAGGTCGTGTAACCCGACCAGGCTGCGACAACCGCACAACCCAATGAAATGCGGTTGTCGCAGCCACTCCCCCGTCATTATCCGATACTCTGGCCGTCACTTCGCACTTAACGATTAACAAAAAAAACATGAAAACCATCCAAAAAAGCATCGTCATATCGCTCGTTCCGCTTCTCACTCCGTTGGTCGCATTCGCGGGACCGGACAAGCAGGCGGGACCGGTCTCTTCCGTTCCCGCAACCAAAGGCAGCGCCGCCTCCTGGCGCGCCTCACAAGTCATGGGACTCAAAGTCGAAAACGCCGCCGATGAAACCATCGGTGAAGTCAAGGATCTCGTTCTCGACATGAAATCCGGAGAGGTTCTCGCCGTGGTCATTTCATCAGGCGGTTTTTTGGGCATTGCCGATACGCTGAGCGCGGTTCCGGTGACCCATCTCCGCTATGACAATACCGCCAAGGCGTTCAAGACCAGCCTGACAAAAGAGCAGCTGGGCAAGGCCCCGCAGTTCAAGAGCGGCGCATGGCCGGATTTCAACGAGGCGACTACCATGCAGGCGCTGCGTTCCTTCCGCGACTCGATCGGCGGCGACGTTTCCGCACCGGACAACACCGCGCAAAACGAGAAAGAGATGCGCAAGGATGCCGTGAACCCCACCGATCAGGGCAACAGCGAGAAAGACGTACGGATCACCAAGGACATCCGCTCCGGCATCATGGATGAGGATCTGTCCTTCAACGCCAAGAATATCAAGATCATCACGCGCAATGGACACGTTACCTTGAAGGGCGTGGTGAAATCCCACGACGAACATGAGGCAATTCTCAGGATAGTCAGGGACCGCGTCAACACCGCGGAAATCACTGACGATTTGAAGGTGAAGTCCAATTGAAACTGCAATCTCCTGTTACCAAACCAAACCAAAAAATACCATGAGCACCAAATCAGTATATGCCATCGCCATCTCGGAAGGCCAAGCCAACCAGATCGTGGACAGCCTCACCAAATCCGGATTCTCCCCGAACGACATCTCCGTTCTCTTTCCGGACAAGGATACCACCCATGAGTTTTCTCATGAAAAAAACACCAAGGCCCCGGAAGGCGGTCTGACCGGAGCCGCCACGGGTGGCGTGCTCGGTGGAGCCCTCGGGTTGCTGGCCGGCATCGGCGCACTGGCCATTCCCGGTGTGGGACCGCTGATCGCCGCAGGGCCGCTGATGGCCGCCCTCAGCGGTGCGGCTGCCGGAGCCACGGTGGGAGGGATCACCGGTGTCCTGATCGGACTCGGTATTCCCGAGATCGAAGCGAAGCGTTATGAAAACCGCATCGCCGAAGGCAATATCCTCATTTCCGTAATCGCGGAAACGGGAGACGACGTGAGTCGGGCAAAGGAGGTCCTGAAAAACGCGGGTGCGGAGGACATTTCGGTCACATCGATCGACGAAGTCGCATCCACCTCCCGGGACTGATCCAACCGTTTGTTCAAGTATTCATCCAACACAGTCCCCTTGCCGGGGACTGTGTTTTTTGTCTCTTTCGGACTGGGCCTTTTATGAAAGGCAGGGATTGGCTGGCAAAGACCTCCCGGTGGATGTGTGCGGTGGATATGGTTCATTCCGTAAGGTCAAAAACCCATGAATTGGGGAACAATCGAAAAATACTCAAACAATCTTTGGAATATTTGACCATCGGAACATCTCCTATAAGCGATGACAGCCCCAATCCACCAACAAACCGCGCGCCTCGGTCTGGCCATTTCAAGTCCGGTCAGGCTGCGGGCGCTCAATTTGCTCTCGCAGCGTCCCTGGCGGGTGAGCGAACTCGCTGAGGAACTCGGCGAGAGCATGGCGGCCACCAGCGCCCACCTCAAAGTCCTGCGGGGCGCGTGCATGGTTTCCGTCGAGAAAGCCGGTCGTGACGTGTGGTGCCAGGTTGCTTCGGAGGAGGTCATCCAATTGCTCTCCGCAGCTCACCGCGCGGCCGAGGCCCTGCTACCCGAACTCCGTGAGGCGGCCCGCGAGGCGGAAGAGGACCCATTCCTTTTGCAAAAACTGGATTTTGAAACCCTGAACTCCGAGGTGGCACGGAAAAGGGCGACCCTGATCGATCTCAGGCCCGCCCGCGAATACCAAGCCGGTCATCTTCCCGGTGCCCAATCATGGCCATACGACACCTTGGCCGAGGCAAAGCTCGATGCACTGAAGAACAAGGCCGCAGTCATCGGCTATTGCCGCGGCCCGTGGTGTCTGAAAGCCAGGCTGGGCGTCGAGACGCTGAACAAACGCGGCATCCCCGCCAAGCGGCTGCGCGGCGGGGTCGTTGAATGGCAAGCCGCCGGGCTGCCATTGGCCCGCGATCCGAAAACCTCACGCGGAGCCTGATCGACTATTTCCAAATCACCATAAACCAACCAAATAACATCATGAATATTTCAACAAGCACCAGTCGGCGAGGATTCCTCAGCCATGCCGGAGCCCTCGGCCTCGGCTCCGCTTTTCTTCCCATCACCGCCGTCGTCGCCCGCGCCGCCGCACCCAAGGACGTTGAACTGCCGAAAATCGCCGGATTGATCTTCGAGAAATTCGAAGCCGGCGGCATCTCGCACTATTCCTATTTCATCGGCGATCCGATTTCCGGCACCGCGCTGATCATCGATCCGAAACGCGACGTTGATGATTACATCGCCCTGGCGGAAAAACATCGCCTTAAAATCACCCACTCGTTCGAGACCCACATCCACGCGGATTTCGTCTCCGGCAGCCGGGAGCTCACCCATCGGACCGGCTCCGCCGCCTGCGCCAGCATCGAGGGCGGCGCGAAATACGGATTCCCCATCCAACCGCTTCGCGACGGCGCGGTCATCGATGTGGGAAACATCCGACTCAAGGCGATCCATACTCCCGGCCATACACCGGAACACATGTCATATCTCGTATCCACCCGTTCGGAGCCGAAAAAATTCCGGGCGCTGTTCACAGGAGATTTCCTGTTCGCCGGATCGGTTGGACGTCCGGATCTGATGGGCGTGGAAAACACCGACGCCCTCGCCCACAAGCTTTATGATTCTCTCCAAAACTCCTACAGGGATCTGCCCGATTCCCTGCCGATCTTTCCGGCGCACGGCCCGGGTTCTCCATGCGGTGCGGGAATTCTCCAGCGTGATGGGGTTCCCACCCTCGGAATCGAACGGAAGAGTAATCCCGCGATGCAGTTCAAGGATGCCGATCTCTTCATCAAGAACCTCCTCCAGACACAACCACCGATTCCCTACTACTGGCCTAACATGAAAGTGGTGAATGCACAGGGTCCCGAAATCCTCGGTCCCTTGACCTCTCCACAATCCCTAGGATCCAAGGAGTTCAAAAACCTCATCGCAGGAAAGGAAATGCAACTTCTGGATACCCGCAACATGCTCGGCTTCGGCGGCGGCCACATCGCCGGTGCGCTCAACATCGGACATTCCCCCTCGGTTTCCATGTGGGGCGGTTGGCTGCTCGATCCCAAACGTCCCATCGCCATGGTGACCCCCGCGCAAGGACCCGCTCTTGAAGTGGTGAGATGGTTGGTGCGCGTCGGTCTCGAAAAATTCGCGGGAGCCCTGGAAGGCGGGATGGATGCATGGACCAAGGAAGGTGGTGATTTCGTCACCGTGAACCAGATGTCCGTTCACGAGCTGAACCAACAAACCAAGAACAAGGATCTTCAAATTCTCGATGTGCGCCAACCCTCCGAGTGGGACCACGGCCACGTGCCGAACGCGCGTTACATGTTTCTTCCCGAGATCGACAAGCGCATGGGTGAATTGGACAAGTCCAAACCCGTCGTCGTCTATTGCGGCACCGGTTACCGGGCCAGCATCGCCTCCAGTCTGCTCAAGCGGGGCGGATTCAATGTCAGCAGCGTGCCCGGCTCGTTCGATGGTTGGCTCGCCGCCGGATACGACGTGGTCGTTCCAGACTCCGCCGGGAAAGCATCCGACACCCGCCGCGCCTGAGTCCATCCAATATGAAATATTCAATCATGAAACATTACCTATCAATGATGTCCTGCGCGGCCGTGGCATTGCATCAACCCGCCGCCGCCATGGAAACGGAAGATCGCCGCGTTTCCCTCGCCTACATCAACGATATCCACGCCCAATTGGAACCTCATCCGGAACTCTTCTGGTCGGAAGGAAAGGAAGACTACGTCCGCAGCGCCGGCGGACTCAGCCGCATCGCCACCGTATTCAAGGAACTCCGCGCCCAGCGTCCCGGTGAAATGTTGTTCATCGACGGAGGAGACACCATCCAAGGCTCCGGACCTGCGGCATGGACCCAGGGCAAGGTCGTGGTGGAACCGATGAATTCCCTGGGACTCGATGTCGCGATCCCGGGAAACTGGGCGGTGACTTATGGTGCCGAAGCATGGAAATCACGCGCGGCGGAATTCAACTACAAGATGGTCGCGGCGAACATGTCGGACGATTCCGGCAAGCAGCTCTTCGATCCTTATGTCATCAAGGAAATCAATGGAGTGCGTTTGGGAATCCTCGGCTTCACCGAACCCGCGATCCCCACCCGCCAGCCTCCCTACATGAGCGAGGGACTTGCTTTTCAAGAATCCGAAGTCCTGCAACCCTTGATCGATGAGCTTCGGAACGAACAAAAAGTCGATCTGGTCATCGTGGTTTCCCATATCGGATTGCCACGCGCCGTCGGCCTCGCGGAATCGCTCAAGGGCGTGGACATCATGCTGTCCTCCGACACTCACGAACGAACCTACGAGCCCATCGTTCGGGGCGATACCTGGGTCGTCGAGGCGGGGGCTTTCGGGTCGTTCGTCGGCCTGTTGGACATTCATCTCGATTCCAAAAACAAGATCACCAAGCGCTCATGGCGTTTGATCGAGCTCCGTCCCGAGCTCTTTCCCGAGGACCCGGAGGTCAAACAGATCGTGGAGAACTCGCTGGCTCCTCACCGTGAAAGAATGAACCGGGTGATCGGTCACACCAACGTATGGCTCGCCCGCTATCAGGTTCTCAACACCTCCATCGATAATGTCGTGGCCGATGCCATCCGCAAAGCAACCGGCTCGGACATCGCGCTGAGCAACGGCTATCGATTCGCACCGCCCACCGCTCCCGGCGCGATTACCGAGGCCGACCTCTGGACATGGCTGCCTATCGATCTCCAGCTCAAGACCGGCATGGCCAGCGGATCCCAGTTGTTGAATTATTGGGAAAAGGAACTGGAAAACGTCTTTTCCAACGACCCTAACCGGCTCTTCGGCGGGTGGCTGCCGCGCATCTCCGGTCTCAAAGTCGAGTTCCACCGGGATGCGGCACCTGACAAGCGGCTTCATCAGCTCCTAGTCGATGGCGAGACCATCGAGGCTGCTAGAGACTACAGTATCAGCGCCGGTCATCGCGAGGGAGCGCCGGAAGACAGCGTGCATCGCGTTCCCGGATGCCAATTGATCCGGAAAGTGGAACTAACCACCCACGATGCCGTGCGCGCCTATTTGGGAAGCCATTCCCCCATTCCCACCGAAGGCGAACCCAATGTCCGCTGCATCGACTGCCCCGGCATCATCCGTTCCCAATATCTCGATAAAACCGGTACAACACCAACACTTTGATCCTGCCATGACAACAACATCATCATCCCGAAACCGCTCGCTTTCCATCATTGCATGCCTCGCCGCCGTCGCACTTTCCGGGTTCGTGCCAGGCACATTACACGCCGCAGAGCCTCTTCCCACCGACAACCGGCCGGTCGTCGGATTGAATTACGAAGGACCAATCAAGGTGGTCTATCAAATCACCGGTGCCGACATGAAGGAGGGTGTCAACAAAGGCCTCTTTTATCTGAAGAAGGTGCATCAGCTCTACATGGAGGCAGGCGTAGATCCGTCCCGGCTCGATATCAAGGCGGTGTTCCATGACGACGCCTCACCGCACGTCCTCACCGATGTATCCTGGGACAAGCACCAGAAAGCCACCGGAGGAAATCCGAACACTGAGATCATCAAGGAACTCACCGCGCTCGGAATCGACATCGAACTCTGCAACACCCGCCGCATCGCCATGAAATGGGAGAAATCCGACATCCATCCCGATGTCATCCTCGTCAGCGGAGCCTATCCGCGCATCACCGATCTCCAACTGCTCGGCTACGCCTACATCAAACTCTGAACTTCGAAACATCATGACAATTTCATCTCATCCCTCATTCGCCGCCAAGGCCCTTGCCTACGCCCTATTCGCCACCCTTGCATCCACTCCCGCCGCATTCGCCGAACCCGCCGCAGCTTCGGTTTCCAAGAATAAATTGGAATGGCGCACGGATGTCCCGGCGGCCCTGGCCGACGCCGACAAACAAAACAAGACCGTCCTGCTCCGCTTCACCGCCAGCTGGT
Source organism: Luteolibacter sp. (assembly GCA_041686775.1). Classification (GTDB taxonomy): domain Bacteria; phylum Verrucomicrobiota; class Verrucomicrobiia; order Verrucomicrobiales; family Akkermansiaceae; genus Luteolibacter. The sequence goes on from JAWLDG010000005.1 coordinate 229,153, forward strand.
GCGGACCGTGCCGGGTGATGGACGCCCGGGTCTGGACGGACCCAACCGTGCAAGCTCAACTTGCCGGCAAATTCATCATCGTGAAAAGTGATGTCGACGATGAGGCAAGCCAGCTCCTTGCTCAAAAACACGGCGTCCGCGGAATTCCCACTCTTCTGCTGCTGGACGGAAAAGGGAATGAAATTGCCCGCAGTGGCTTCATGAGTTCTCCTGAAACGGTGGAATTTCTGATGACCACCGGATCGATGACGGCCCTGCCCTGAGGCTGAGCCGGTTCTGCCTGCCGGATTTCATTCTTCAAATTGGGATCGATTCGTTGGCCGTTCACACGAGGGCTTCGCGAACCCGTGCCAGCCGGTCCTCCAATCCGGCCATGTCACGCGGTGATTCGATGGTCCGTCCGGCCAATTCCGCGATGCACTCCACTTGTTCCCGGAGCACCCGCCGCCGGCTTGGGCTTTGCGTGAAGTTGGCGATGGTTTCCAACGCGCCCAACATCCGTAACATGATGGCAACATTGCCACCGGCACTGCCTCGAACTTGATCGAACGATTCGGCCACCAGGCTGGCAAAAGTTTGGCCGATGGAGATCACCCGCAGTTCCCCGCCCTCATAGCGGTGCGATGAAGGGATATCGCGGGAGGCCAGTCGCGATAGAATCGCCGTCAAATAATCCACACACATCACCGCAGTCGTGGTGTCGTTGATGCCCGGCGAGAGCGCGCGCAACGCGATATCCACGAGTTGGCGGATGCCGAATGCGCAATCCTGGCGCACCGTGCGGAACCGGTCGATGCTGTATGACGCACGCACATCCGCCAGCACATCTTCATCCGGCGGGTTCTCCAAGGCGAGCGAGGCGAGAGGGGTGTTCCGGACCACGAAATCGCCGATGCCGTGTTCCATCCGCACGAGGGTCTTGTGCTCCTCCGCCAAACGCAGGAGCGCCTCGTTATCCACGCTCTGGAGATAACCATTGCGACTGGCCATGACGGCTTGCCAGTTTCGTGACGGCAACGGGGGCAGGGACGGATCGGTTTCGTCATCCATCGGCTCCCGCCCCAGTTTCTCCGGGAAAATCCGGTCCACGGCCTCCATGGTTTCCTTCGCCACCGAGGCAATAATGCTCGAGGCTTGGATCGAAGACGCGATGTGATGAATGAAGAAGATGAGGGTGCCGATGCCGCCGATCGCGAGCACGACGCTGAAAGCCACCGACAGGCTCGGGACAAACCCGCCATCGTCTCCGCCGCGAATGGTGCGCAAGACAATAAGGCAGTAAGTGAAGATGCCGGCGAAGATACCGAGCACGACCTGCGTGACGCGGTCAGTCATGAAATTCCGAAGAACGCGCGAGGTGTATTGACTCGAGGCCAGCGTCAGCGCCACCAGGGTCATCGAAAACGTGACCCCCACCACCGTCGTCATCGATCCGGCTATCGTGGCCAACATCCCGCGGGCACCCGCCGCGCTGGCTCCGAAAAGGCGTGGCCAGTCGTCCATCCAATCCTGGCTCCCGGAGGAGTCCACCTCGATCAAGCCAAGGGCAAGGCCCGTGCTGAAGGCGACAATCAACGCTGGCAGAAACCAAAAGCTCGCGCGCAGATTGCTCCAGAGGCGATCGAGATGATTCATGGGGAGGTTTTGGTCGATTGAGGATCGGTTGCCGAGTTGCGAAGCGGTATTTCAAGGGAGGAGCTGGCGGGAGCCTTTGGCAGGAGATTCTCGCCTTCTCGCAAGGGTTGAGCCTGGCGTGCCTGTTCGTCCAGGACACCGGCCTCGCTTTGCAACCCGCCTTCCGCTTTGGTGCACACGACATCGGGTTCCTCGGTCGGCCGGGCGGCTTGATGTGGTTCTCCTGCCTGAGCGTCGTGTGTCCCGGTCGGTTTCCCGTCGTGCATGGTGATTGGAATGCCTTGCGGGAATACCACCTCGCGAGCCTCGTCGGGCATCGAGATGCCGTGTTTTTGAAAGGCGCGCTTCACCAACCGGATCACCGAAGACCGCACCTTCACCAAACTGTGGGTGCGACCATTGATCCAAAAATAGACACGCAGGTTGACGGTCGCCTTTCCGAGGCCATCGACCAGCACCAGCGGCTCGGGATCGCTCAGCACCGCCGGATGTTCCGTCAGCACGTGGCGAGCGATTTCCTGCGCTTCACTGATCACATCGTCGTAACCGATGCCGATATCGAACTGGTCACGGCGGTTGGAGTTGGACGTGAAGTTGCGCAGATTGCTCTTGTAAACGCTGGCGTTGGGGATCTGTACGAGGTTCCCGTCCAGGGCCATCAGGATGGTGGTGCGCACGTTCAACTGCTTTACGTATCCGGTCACGCCGGAAACCTCGATCAAGTCGCCCGTCTCGAACGGCCGCTGCATGCTCAGAAATATGCTGGCCAGGAAATTCTCGGTGATGTCCCGAAAGGCAATGCCCACGGCCAGACCGACCAGGCCGGTGCCCCCCACCATGGTCAACGCCAGTTGGGTCAGGCCGGAGACCCGGAGCACGATGTAGGTGCCCACCAGAATCACCATCACGCCGATGCCACCGGCGATTACATTGCGCAGGAGTCGCGCTTGAATCCGGTCACGAAGAACGGAACGCGATTTCCGTGCGGCCAGAATTCCGGCTCCCAGTGACAGGCCCAGGATGAGCAACCCGAGAAAGACCAGAGGCAGGGAACGCAGGAAGTCGCGCCATAAACCCATCAGTCCCTGCCATGCCGCACCGAAGTCCCAGATCGACGGTTCGGCCACTTCCATCCGGTTGGCCACGGCAACGACGTCCTGGGTGTTGCGCGCCAGATCGCCCGCCCACTTCTTGAGTTCATCGGACGCCACGCGACCCTTGAGGAAAACGACTCCCTCATCGACCCTGACTTCCGGCTCGGTGAACCAATCCGTCGCCTCCAGGACGCTTTGCAGGCGCTGGCGGATTTCCTCATCACGCGCGACGGGTTTGACATCCACCTTCGCGGGGGCCAGCGAAAGTTCATCCTTGGTGGTGGCCGTTGCGGGCGAAGTGCCGGCCCTGATTGGCGGTTCTTGTGACGTGGCCGTCACGACCAGCATGCCGTAAACCACGGCGAGTCTCATCACTCGCCGAAGCAGTGTATGAATATCGCCAGAATGGGTCATTGGGTGTTGCCCCGCCGGATATTTCCAAGATGACCGAAGCCAACCAGACGATGCCGCTGCTCATCCCAGAGGCGGAAGGCCAGGGATTTGAGACTGCCGAACAGGGTGACGGCCGGCACGGTTTGAAACAACGGCTCCGCGTTATGGCATCGCTCCAGATTGTAATTGGGAATCCGCGGGCTCAGGTGATGGATGTGATGAAACCCGATGTTGCCTGTAAACCATTGGAGGATTTTGGGCAGTTTGTAGAACGAGCTGCCCTGCAACGCCGCCGTGAGATAGTCCCATTGACCCTGGCGTTGCCAGTAAACCCCCTCGAACTGATGCTGCACATAGAACAGCCAGACACCGGCAGAACCCGCCACAGCGATCACGGTCAATTGGATCACCAGATACGCCTTGATGCCGAAAACCAGGATCAAGCCGGCAGCCAATCCAAGAATACCCAGGTTCGTCCAATACACGGATCGTCTCTCACGCGGGCCGGCCTTCGCCGTGGCGAACCGATGCTTGATCAGAAGCATGTAAAGCGGCCCGAGGACGAAAAGCACCACCGGATTTCGCATCAGCCGATACGCAATTCGTTTCCAGCGGGAAGATTCGAGGTATTCCCGCACCGTCATAGTCCAAATATCGCCGATCCCCCGCCGATCCAGATTGCCGGAACTCGAATGGTGGACGGCATGTTCCGAACGCCAGTGCTGGTAGGGAGTGAGGGTCAGAACGCCGGTGATGAATCCCCAAACGTCATTCGCCCGGCGGGACTTGAAGAACGAGCCATGGCCACAGTCGTGGTGGATGATGAACAGCCGCACCATCAAGCCTCCGGTCAGAATTGCCAAAGGCACCACCAGCCAAAACGACACCGCCGCTAAAAAATACATCAAACACCAGAGAGCCACATAAGGGACCAGCGTGTTGACGAGCTGCCAGACAGCCCGCCATCTGGAAGGTTGCTGGTATCTGATGACGATCTGCTTCCACGCCGCCGTTGCGATCGGGCGTTCATCAGCCGTCAATCCCGGAACGGTTCCAGCTTGGTTTGTTTCAGTATTTGGCATCGTGAATCGATCATTGCCGTCTTCTCCCCGATGGGAAAGACTTTTCATGAGACACAATAGGCGGGGAAGTGCGCGTAAGCTACGGGGTGTTTACCCCATCAATGAATCGCAACCGTCATCCGTGCGGCAGGTTTGGTGACGCGAGTTCCTCATAAATTTCCTCGGTCGTGAGGAATACGCGTTCGGGGCCGAGTTGTTCGAGGAAGTCCGTGCCGGAGAGCCTGTCCATCACCGGGCCTTTGACCTCGGTGAGGTAAATCTCGATGCCCGCGTCCTGCATGCGGTTGCGGAGGTCGGTCAGCGTCTCGAGCGCGCTTGCATCGATGAAGTTGACCGCGTTGCAGATCAGCACGAGGTGGCGCAACCGTGGGTGCTCGGCGGCGGTGCCAAGCACGAAGTCCTCGATATACTTGGCGTTGGCGAAGTAGAGGCTCTCGTCAATCCGCAGCAGGAGAACGTGAGGGAGCGTTTCCACTTCGTGCCGCCGGACGTTGCGGAAGTGCTGGGTGTTTGGCACCCGCCCCACGACGGCCATGTGCGGCCGGCTCGTGCGCCAGAGATGGAGAATGATCGTCAATGCCACGCCAATGAGGATGCCTTTCGTAACCCCGACCGCGAGCACCGCAACGAATGTGAGGATCAGCGCGGCGGCGTCCGCCTTGTCGTAGCGCCACAGTCGGCGAGGCATCCCGAAGTCCATCAAGCCGATGACCGCGATGATGATGATGGCGGCCAGCACGGCTTGGGGCAAATGGTGGAAGAGCGGCATCAGAAACAGCGCGGCCAAGCCAACGACCGCCACCGTGATCAGCGAGGCGAGGCCGGTGTTCGCGCCGGCGGTGAAGTTGATCGTCGAGCGGGCGAAGGAGCCGCTGACCGGATATCCGCCGGTGACTCCGGCGGCGAGATTGGCCGCTCCCAGCGCGATGAATTCCTGGTCGGAATCCACTTTTTGCCGGCGCTTGGCCGCGAGCGATTTCGCGACGGAAATGTTCTCGAGAAAGCCGATGAAGCTGATCGTGAAGGCGAGCGGAATCAACGGCAGGTAATCGGACGCGGCGAGCGCGGGAAGCGTGAACCTGGGCAATCCGTTGGGTATCTCGCCGATGATGCTGACCCCTTCGCGCGCGCCGAGCTGAAAAGCGGCGACGATGCCCGTGCCGACGATGACCACGATGATCGGCCCGCTCTTCGAGAGCGATTGCGCCAAGGCATGTGGGAAGGTTTTCCATCGCGCGAGAACCCGAGGCAGCAGGTATTGAAATGCCAGCAGCAGCAGAACGCTCGCGGCGCTGATCGCGACAGTCGGCCAGTGGATCTGCGGTATCGCACGGGCCAGTTCCCCCAGCAACTGGTGCAGGTGGTCGGTCCGCGGAAGCGGCACGCCGAGCAGGTGTTTCACCTGGCTCAACGCGATGTGAACCGCTGCGGCACTGGTGAAGCCGGAGAGCACCGGTTGGCTCAGGAAGTTCGTGAGAACTCCCATCCGCGCGACACCCATCGCAATCTGCATGGCCCCCGCGATGAGCGCGGTGGCCATGGCGAACGCGAGGTAGCGCGGCGATCCGGGCTCCGCCAATACGGCGACCTGCGTCAGGATGAGCAGCGACAACAGCGCGGAGGGGCCGACCGACAGATAGCGGCTGCTGCCAAGCAAGGCATACACTGCGAGCGGCAGGAGGCTGGCATAAAGTCCGACCTGCGGTGGCAAACCAGCGAGCAACGCATAGGCCATGGCCTGCGGGATCAGCAAGGTCGCCACGATCACACCCGCGAGGGCATCGCCCCGCAGGTGCTTGCGCTCGTAATGCGCGAGCCAGTCCAGAGACGGGATCCGGCGCTTGAGCCACGCGGGAATGGTTGTAGGGAAATTCACTGCTGTGTCGCATGAATTTGCGTATGGGTGGATGCGATTACGGTGGTTGGCACGATTTCGAAACAAGACATCCTATCATCCCCCACAGCGTCGGAAAAATAGGGTGAAACCCTATCGCGCGCCGTTCCGGGCTTGTTGGGTGGGGTGGGGGTGAGGCTTGAAAAGGGCATCCGCCGGATTAATCTCCGGTTGATACGGATCTTTCCCTACAAACCCGCGCATCGCCGTGCTATGGCTGTGCATGAGCAAACCATCCGACAACCACCAGTTCGACCCGCAGGCTTTCATCGTCGTCCCCGGCCACGATTTCAATCTTGCCGATCGCAAAACCCGTTCGAGCGAGGGCTTGAAAGACAAGCAGGCCGGCAAGGAGGCGCTGGCCGAGGACATCTCCCAGTTGGCCGACGCCCAGGAACTGCTCTGGGCGAACGGCAGCCGGGCGTTGCTGATCATTTTCCAGGCGCTGGATGCGGCCGGCAAGGACGGCTCGATCAAGCACGTGATGTCCGGTGTGAATCCCCAGGGCGTCGATGTCATTCCATTCAAGGCCCCGAACGACGCGGAGCTGAAGCACCATTTCCTGTGGCGGCCGATGCAGAAACTGCCCGCCCGCGGCCGGATCGCGATCTTCAACCGCTCCTACTACGAGGAGGTGCTGGTGGTCCGCGTCCACCCGGAATTCCTCGACAAGCAGGCCCTGCCCTCGCGGCTTGAGGACAAACCGCTGGACGACCTGTGGGAATCACGCTTCGAGGAGATCAATGCTTTCGAGCGTCACCTCGTGGACAATGACATCACCGTCATCAAGTTCTTCCTTCATCTCTCCAAGGACGAGCAGCGCGAGCGTTTCCTCGACCGACTGAACGAGCCGGGGAAGTTATGGAAATTCGCCGCCGCCGACCTCGCCGAGCGCGGTCATTGGGACGAATATCAGGAGGTCTATGAAAAGATGCTGCGGGCTACCAGCACCGCTCATGCGCCATGGTATGTGATCCCCGCCGACCGCAAATGGTTCGCCCGCGCCGCGATCGCCGATGTCATCGCCCGGCGAATCGAGGAACTCGGTCTGGAACCGCCGCAACCGAGCGCCGAACAAATCGCCGGAGCGGACGAATACCGCAAAGCGCTCGGCGGCTGAGGGAATCCGAAAAGGAGGCAGTGGGAACTACAAGTCATGCGCCAGGACCAGTTTGAGCAGTTCCTTAGCGGCGGCTTCCGAGGATGCGGGATTCTGCCCAGTAACGAGCTTGCCATCGACGACCACATAAGAACCCCAATCCGGACCTTTTTCGTAGAGGCCCCCATTCGCTTTGAGCATGTCTTCGACCAGGAACGGAACAACTTCCGTGAGACCCACCGCCTCCTCCTCCGTATTTGTGAAGCCGGTCACGCGGCGACCCGAGACCAACGATATTCCGTCGGTCCCTTTCGTGTGCTTGAAGATCGCCGGAGCATGGCACACCGCGGCGAGAGGAAGATTCCGCGCGATGAACGTTTCGATGATGCGCTGGCTGTCCGGGTCTTCCGCAAGGTCCCAAAGCGGGCCATGGCCGCCAGGGAAAAAGACCGCATCGAATTTGTCTTCATCGATGTCGGCCAACTTGATCGTGTTGGAGAGTTCCCTTTGTGCGGCATCGTCGTTTTTGAAGCGTTCGGTCGCCTCGGTTTGCGCATCAGGCACATCACTTTGCGGATCGAGAGGTGGCTGGCCACCCGCCGGGGATGCCAGGGTGATTTCCGCTCCGGCATCATGCAGGACGTAGTAAGGAGCCGTAAACTCCTCCAGCCAAAAGCCGGTCTTCTTGCCGGTGTCACCCAGCTTTCCATGCGAGGTTAGAATCATGAGAACATTCATATTCATATTTGTTTGTTTTGTCATCATCCAGTCGCCGTGCCGTTTGTTTTCATGGCGGCGTTGACCATGATGATCTCGCTGATGTTTTCGAGGGTCAGCAGTCCGACCATGCGTCCGCCCGCCACGACGGGCATCGTCGAGCATTGCCGCGCTTGCATCGCCTCGACCACGCCTCTCAGCGGGGCGGCTTCGTCCACGGTCTCGCAATCGCGGCTCATGGCCTCCGACACGGCCGCCTCGCGCCGACCTTCCGAAAGGGCCTTCACAAGATCGTTGCGGCGGAGGATGCCCACGGGTTGGTCGTTTTCGATCACCGGGAAGTCCTGTTGGGAACCGGCCAGCAGTTCCTCCACGGCCTTGGCCAGCGGATCTTGTGCGGCGAGCGTGCGAAAACGCGTCATCATGGCATCGCGCACGCGCAAGCCTGCCAGCGCCGACTGCATTTCCACCACGCCCGCCTCGGCCTGCGCGCCGAGATAGACGAAGATGCCGATGAAGATCAGGAACGGGCTGTAGAAAAAACCGATGATGACGAAAAGAATGGCCATGCCCTGACCGAAATTGGCGGCGATGGCAGTGGCGCGGCGACGGCCCAGCCGCGTGGACAGCAACGCGCGCAAAACGCGACCGCCATCCATCGGGAAAGCCGGGAGGAGATTGAAGGCGACGAGAAACACGTTCAACACCATCAACCGCTGCCAAAAGGAGCCGCCCGTGACGGTGACTTCATCCACCGGGGCCAAGCCGCCTGTAAGCGCCAACCCGACGAACAACACGGCCGCGATGGCGACGTTCACCGCCGGACCGGCCAATGCGACCCAGAATTCCTGCATTGCCTGCTCAGGCATCTTCTCCAGGCGCGCAACTCCGCCGATCGGCAGCAGGGTGATGTCATGCGTCTTGATGCCATAGCGGCGAGCCATCAACGCGTGTCCCAGTTCATGAAGAACCACGCAGCCAAAGAGGGCGATGATGAAGAAGACACCCAGCAACGCCGCCTCGGCACTGTGAGTGGCGCGCCAGTAAACGAAACCCAGGAAAACGAGAAGGAGTAGAAACGTGAAGTGAAGATAAACGTCAATGCCGAGCAGTTTGCCGAGTTTGAGAGACCATTTCATAGGGGTGCGAATAAGGTAGGAGCTTGGCACCGCAGCCGGCCGGGTGCGCCCATTATTTTGGCATCCGCGCCGTCGATGGATATGGCGAGCGTACCCGCATCCTCGTTTTGGTGGGTTTGGCGAAGACGGATTGGATCATGGGTCGGAGCGACTCGTCCGCGCATCAGCGATGGCCGCCTGCAGCATCTGATCGTGCGCTGCTTCGTTGACGCCTTCCTCGAATAGCTGGGCGTATTTACCTTGTCCGTCTTCGTCCTCCTCTTCGCTGGCGGATTCTTCCGCCTGATGTCCCGTCGAGCCCGGGATCGGGTCCCAGCGGTCGTCTTCGGGAATGGCTTCGAGCATGGCCTGCCTTTCATCCATATCGGCACCACCCGTCAGCTCACGAAGGGCCTGGTCACTGTCCTCCCTGGTCACCGGGCGTCCGGCGATCAAGGCAAGTTCCCTGGCGCGCTCCGCCACCATTTCACTACTGATCTCTCCGATCCCGGTGGAGTTCTCTTCGATCATTCCTTTGGTGAGTGGGTTTTGGTTCATGGGATTTGATTGAGATTTTGTTTTGGTTGTTCGGATCGAATGAGCGCGTCTTGCTGCTGCGTATTCCGAAAGGCATTTCCGGGTTGGCTGAAGTTGCTTTTCAACACCCCACTAATAAGGCACCTCCTGCGAACTATCCATGGGTTGTTCACCCCATTGCGAGCCTGCCAGGAGACACACTGGATCAATAGCGGCAGGTCGCGGCGGCACCGGTATCCGTGGGCATCCGCGGCGCGGGAATCACGAAAACCTCGCCGCCCAATTTCAGAACCCGTTCGCCCAGATCATCGAGCAGGTCGTCGCTCTGAGGGTGATCGGTTGCGCCGAGGTGAATGTTCCCGCTGCCATCTTGGATGTGACCGACGATTTCGCGATCCGCCTCGATGAGCAGCGTGGCGACACGACCGGCCGCCACGGCTTCGCCGATCAGCGCGAGGTCATCGAGGCCAAGGCCCTTCGATTTTGCGATGGCAAAGTCATTGCCCAGTGCCGCGATTCTTTTCTGATACAGCGGCTCAAAGATCGTCCAGGCGCACTCTCGAAGTTCATCAAGGGACATCGAATCAGGGTGAAATTTGATACCCTCGGACACCAGTGATGGGTTGTGACTGACCTCATGAAAGAGGTGATGATGCTCCGGAAGGGCTGCCAGGATCAGCGGCAGACCCGAGGGCCGAGAGTGCGCCTCCAGCACACCGCGATCCACCGCGCGGAAAAAGCGATCCGCATCGCTGTCCACTTCATCACTTTTGCCGCCGTGACCGTGATGCATCGCCCCGGTGCTGGCACCCACGCCGCCATACGAGGCGACGGTCCGATGCGCTTCGGTCAATTCCCCCCCCAGCGCCTCCGCAATGGTGCGCGGGACGCCGTCGGCAAGGTCGAGGGCTTCGATCGCATCTCGATCACCTTCGTAGAGTTTGATTTCATGCAGGTTCAAGCCCAGCACCTGGTATCGGTCCGCTGACTGCAGGATGCGCCGCAGGGGTTTGGTGTGAAAGCTGTCTGCCACGACGGTCAATTCCGTTACGGTTCGCGGCAGTGCAATGACCCTGAACCAACCGGGCGCTGCAAAGACAGCCAGTCCGTCGAGGGTGTGATTCCAAAATTCCGTATCATGTTCCATGGCCTCGAACGGCTCCATCAGCGAACGGACTTCCGCAGACGGATGATTCTCCAGCAGCAACAATTCCAGTTCTTTCACCATGCCTCGAAATCGAATCGGGTCCTGCAGGTTCTCCGGGTGGTGCCGGTGGGTGGGCTGGTAGAGCGAGAGGCGCGGCTGTTGGAAATGATCGGCGGAAATCTCTGTCAGGAAATCGTTGGTGAGTCGTTTTATGTGCAAGGAGATTTTCGAATTTGGTGCATCGGTCTGTGTCATGAGATGAATATCATAATCGCCCGGTCGTGAGCTGGAAATGGGGTGTTTTCCCACTCTCGGAAGCGATCAAGGACCTATTCGCCACAGGAGAATGCTCAATGTGGCGTTGAATTTGTCCCGCTCTTCAATCGCCCGTCCTCCATCTCATAAGTCCGATCGAAGACATCCAGGGAACGCTGGTCGTGCGTCACCACAATCACCGCGGAAACGCGCTCGTGGGCCACTTTGCGGAACAGTTCCATCACCTGGCGGCCGCGATGACTGTCCAGCGCGGCCGTGGGTTCGTCGGCGAGAATCAGGCTTGGCTCGTTGGCAAGCGCACGGGCCACCGCCACCCGCTGTTGCTGGCCGCCGGAGAGCGCGTCGGGCAGGTTGTTGGCGCGATCCGCCACTCCGAGGTAGTCGAGCAATTCCAGCGCACGCCGCCGCGCGGCGCGGGGCGGTGTGTCGCTGATCTCCAGTGCCACTTGCACGTTCTCCACGGCGTTGAGAAATGGAATCAGGTTCGCCTTTTGGAAAACAAAGCCGAGATGGCGACGGCGAAACGCCCGCAAGTCCACTTTGGCCTGGTCAGCGTCCATCACCCACTCGCCGCCGATGTGAATGCGGCCGGCGGTGGGCGGATTGATGAGGCCAATCGCGGTAAGCAGCGTGGATTTGCCCGCGCCACTCGGACCGAGCAGCGCGATGACTTCGCCCCGCGCCACACGCAGCGACACGTCCTTCATGGCCACGACTTCGGTGTTGCCGCTGCCATAAATCTTCGTGAGGCCGGTGACTTCGACGGCGGGGGCGGTAGCAGTGGTGGCCGTGGTCGTCATGACAACACCTTGTTCGGTTCGACGCGCATCGCCTTCCAGATGCCGAGCAGGCTCGCCAGCACCGAAATCACTGCGACCACCAGCGCCAGTCCCCACAAATCCTCGGCCCCGATGAGCACGCGCCGCGGAAATTTCGGAAAGACCCATTGCCCCAGCAAATACGCGATGCCGAAGCCGATGAGCCCCAGCAACAGCGCCTGCTGGAGAATCAATCCTACGATCATGGAGTTGCGCGCGCCCATCAGCTTGAGCAGGGCGATGTCGTGAATCTTGTCGAGCGTCAGCGTGTAGAGGATCAGCGCCATGATGATGGTGGAGATGATGACGAGCAGGACGCGGAACAGACCGATCTGCCGTCGCGCCTTGTCGATCATCCCATAGACCAGCAACTCGTGTTGGGCGGCTTGGGTATGCACGGAAACATCCGGCCAACCCGAGATCGTTTCCGCCACTGCCAGCGGGTCAACGCCCGCGGCGAGCCGAACCGTGATCGCGCTCACCATGGCCGGACCGAGGGCTGGAATGGCCGACGACGGACCGCCGCCCCGCTCCAGCAACAGCGGTTGCACACGACCGACATCCTGAGCGGTGCCGCGGCGCACGCGGGCGGACCGTTCCATGCGGATCGCCTCACCCGGAAGATCGAACTGTATGGCCTGCGCGTCGCGAACGGTGAAGAAGGCGATCCCGTCGCCGCCCGACGAAACCATCCCCCGGGCAATCCCGACGACGGTATAAGTATCCTTGCCCAGCTTGAGTTGCTCGCCAAGTGCGAGTCCCAAGGATTGGTCCGCGATCATTTCATAGTGGGCTTGTCCGAGCGGTCGTCCCGCTGTCAGCGGCACCCACGCGCCGTGGTCTTCTGGCCAGGCAAGCCCCTGCACATTGATCCGCAGCGGCCGGCCGTTGTGCTCGCGCTGGATGTTGTGGGAAACGAAACTCCGCGCGCTCACCACGCCCGGCACCGCCAGCAGCCGATGCTCGAGATTGGCGGGCACGCGCGAAATTTCCGCAAACGGCCCGCGCGTGCCGCGTTGCACCACCCACAGGTCGGCGCCGACCCGGTCCACCACCACCAGCGCATCCGCTATCATCCCGCGATAGATGCCGCTCATGCCGAGGATGGTCATCAGGAGCAATCCGATGCCGACGGCCGTGAGCGCAAAGCGGCCCAGGTTGTGCCGGATGTCCTTGGTCGCGAGATTCATTTTGCAGTGACGCGTTGGCCGGGCTTCAGCGGCGGCTGTTTCGGATCGGCGGGCGAAACCACCTTTTCGCCTGCGGACAAACCCTGAGTGACTTCCACCACCTCACGCCCGCGCAAGCCGAGTGTCAAATCGCGCAACCTTGCCTTGCCGCCATCTGCGACGAACACGCCGGGCTTGTCCTCGCGCCACTGAAGAAAACGAAGTGGCAGCGTGAGTGCGTCGGCCTTGCGTCCGGTCTCGATGAACACCTCGGCCCGCTGGCCGATCGTCCAGTGCTCCGGCAAGTCCTTCACTCGCACGTCCACGACGAACTCGCGCGTCTCGCGGTCGGCTTCGCGACCGAGCCTTGCGACTTCGCCAACGTAATTCCTGGCGGGTTCAGAGCGGAAAACCACGCGGGCCGGCTGGTTCACCTTCAAGCCGGTCATCGCGGTCTCGTCCACCCATGCGGAAATCCAGATTTCATCCGTGGCGACAAGTTGCAGGATGGAGGATCCCGGCACGACGATCCCGCCGGGGTCGCGGTCGCGCCGCGTAATCAGTCCGTCGTAAGGACTGCGAAGCTCGGTGAAGGCCATTTGCTCCTCGCGATAGAGGAGGTTTTTTTCGGCGGTGAACACTTGGCTTTGGGCTTCCACGATCACCGCCTGCGACCGCTTGAGATCGGACTCGGCCACCTGGAGGGATTCAACCGCTTTGTCCAAGTCCGATTGAGCAACGGCCTTGGTCGCAATCAAATCCGTCATTCGTTGGTGATTCCTTAGTGCTTGTTGGAGTACCGCGTCGGCGCGTGCTTCGTCGGCACGCACCCGCTCGACCGTGGCGCGCGCCGCGGCGAGACTGGCTTGCGCGATGGCCACCTGCTGTTTGGTTTCCGCGTCATCGAGGCGCGCGAGCAATTGACCGGACTTCACATGGTCGCCCTGATCCACCAGCACTTCCGCCAGACGCTCCTGAATGCGCGGGCTGATCGTTGTTTTGACGCGTGCTTCCATCGTGCCCGTGCCCATGACTTCGCTGCGCACTTCTCCCGTGGTGACTGCGTGCGCCGTGACGGGAGTGGGTCGAAACTTGAACCAGTAAATCCCGAAAACCACGACAATCACCACGACCAGCCACGGCAGAAGTTTGCGGAAGGCAATGCGCCTTTGGGCTGGTTGGGGAGAATCGGCAGCTTGATCGGATGACTTCGGAATGTCGGTGGAGGCGCTCATGTTGCAGCCTGACCAGGATGTTCCTCAGGCCCGATCTTGTCGAGCAGTTCCATCGCCATGGTATTGGGTCAGATGGTCGCTTGCCGAGGGTTCGGTGAGACCGTCAGTCCTTGTGCGGATGGGCGGCGGCTTCAGGGAAGTGACCATCTGCAGCGCGCGCGGCCGCATCGTGGATGCGTTTGACATAGTGGGTGTATTCCACGTAGGCCTTCACGAAGTCACGTCCAGCCTGGACGTTGTTCTTGGCGAACTTCTTTTTGGTCACGATTTCCTCGAAACGCTGGCGGACACCGTGCTCGGTTTTGCCGGAAAGCAGTTTAAGGACCGGTTCGATATCCCCGGTAGTCAGCACCTTGTCGGTCGCCGGAATGGAAGGCCCGAAATCGCTGCCCGAGGGTTTGAGGCCGGTGTATGGTGCGCCTTCACCGGCGCGATGAACGCGCACGAGCGTCTCGAAAAAATACATGTCGGCCAGTTCACGCGCTTCAGGATTGAGTTTGCGCACGGCGAGCGTCCGCTCGAAGGCTTGTTTGATGACGGCGGCGTCATCCGCCAGGACCCAGATGAGGACGAGATCGATGTCGTTTTCCTTCAGCGCGGCTCGCGCTGCGTTGACGACCGGGCCGTCCAGACTGTCGCAATGGGCTTGGGCGGTTTCAGGGCTACCGAATGTTGCCGCAAGCAGAGCCAGGGCGGCGAGTTGGGTTTTCAGATGTTTATGATTCATGGTGATATTATCATTATTTTGTGTTCTTCACATTCCGGGACGTATCATCGTGAGAATCATTTTGAATCGTGTGATCGCTTTGAGCGCATGCGGTTGACTGGCGGGCATCAGAATCATCTCGCCGCAATGCAAGCGATGCGGGTTGCCCGCAATGTTGATTTCCACCTCGCCATCGAGCACTTGCACCAGCGCATCGAACGGAGCCGTATGCTCGCTCAAACCCTGACCTTCGTCGAAGGCGAAAATCGTCACGCTGCCGGTGGGCCTTTTAACGACTTCGCGGCTGACAACCGCGCCTTCCTGATAATTGGCCAGTTCAAGGACATTGGCAATTTGGGCGCCGGGGAGTCCTCTGGAATTGGACGGGGTTTCTGGTTTCATATCAAGTCACGGAATAACGGCGATACTCTCCGCTGGCAGGTTCGGAACCGCTATGGGGCATTATCCCACTGGGTATGTCAGGATTAACGTCGCCCGCATCGGAGGCCATGGCAAATCACCGGAAGGCTTCACGGGCGCAGACGTGCCAGAGCGCAGGTTTGGTGGAGGGAGGATTCATAGTGTTCTTCGGTTCATGCTGGCTGGCTCCTTTGGGTCATGGCGCGACTCCGAACAGTGCGCCCACTCCGGCGACCAGCACGTTGCTGCGACTGGCTTCGGCGGCGGCCACACCAGCCGACGCGGTGGGTGAAGTGCATTTCCGCGAATCTTGCCATGGGTGCTTGGTGTTGGGATGGCGCGCCCTCAATCCGCCATGTTCAAACGGCGATCACAGTGCCACGGAGATCCGCGTTCACGCACGGGTGTGCCGCGCAATAGCGCTTGAGGGCGTCGATGGCGCACAAGTCCAGATCGCGGCGCGCGCGTCCGTATTTTTCCGGCACCCCTTGAGTCGTCACGAAAGCAACCGTGTAATATTCATCCCGTTTCAATTCTTCGTCGCCGATGAAACACTGCTGGATGCGTGATCCTGCGGGATTTTCAATCTTCACATAAAGCGTGAGGCCGAGACACCGCTTCACATAACCGCCCATCTGCTGATACGGGTCGGCCGCGAGGGTGTGATCGAGGTTGTCCTCGATCATGTCCCTCATCTCCTGGCCCGTCAGCTCCACCGTGGAGACGGGCGGGTTGGGAGGAATGATGTTCCAGAGGTCATTGACCGTGATTGTGCCAGGCGGGATCGGTGCGCCATAGCGCCAGCCATTGGAGAATGCGATGCGTGTGTCCGCGGCTTCGGCAATCGCTTGAAGCAAGAAGTTGTCCATCGTCGATTCGAGAAAAGTGTACCGATTGAGTGCCGTCGCGGTCTGTCCGACGACTTCGGAGAGCACCTGGCGATGCGGCGAAACGATGCCCTCGATCAAGCGTTCCATGTCGGGGTCGGCAGGGATCGAGGCGTCCACATGGATCAACTGATGATCGATGACAGCGACTTGTCCGCCGTCGATTTCCACGTCCAAACGACCGACAAACGATCCGTGACAGCCAGACTGGATGATCGTCGCACCGTTCACCACCAGGGGCTCTTCCATCCGGTTGTGCGTGTGTCCGCTTAAAAGAACATCGATGCCGGAAACCTCTGCAGCGAGCTTCACATCCTGCGGGAAACCCAGGTGAGAAAGCACGACGACGAGATCAACGCGTTCCCGTTCACGGAGCGTGCGGATGTGACCGGGTAGTTCCTCATTGCCCAGAGTAAAGCGCAGCCCCTCGCTGAATTGTGGAGGCATCGTCTTGTCGAGTATGGTCGCGGCAATGCCGATGACGCCGATGCGCACGCCACTGCGCTCGATCACCGTGAATGCCGGGTAGGCCAGCTCGCCACTTGCTTTGATGTAGCAGTTGCAGGCAAGCAGCGGATGATTCAACTTCACCGCCAGTTCGCGCATGCGGTCCGGGCCATAAGCGAAATCCCAATGGACGGTCCACGCATCAAGGTCCAGCAAGTTCACTGGTTCGATGAACACTCCGCCTTCAGAATCCACCGCGTGATACGTTCCATGAAAAGTATCGCCGTTATCCAATGCGATCACCGCGTCGTTCCGCTCCTGACGCACCCGTTTGAAAATCGTGAGCAAGCGCGCATAACCGCCCGAGGTTCGATATTCCGCCTTGTCACCTTGCCAGAATAATTCGGGGTGTGGCTCCAGATAGCCGTGAGTGTCATTGATCTGGAGAATCGTAAGCTTCTTGGGATTCATCATGAACAGGGTCGCGCCTACTTCTTGGCTTTAGCTTGCTTGCGGGTATCATCAACCTGCGGACTGGCAGTCTCCAATGCGGAGGGGCTCTCACTTGGTTCGCGGGTTTGCCTTTTCGAATTTGAGGACAGGCCGAACAACAAGCCGATGAAGCCGCCATAAAGCGCGCCCCGCCACCACGTTGAAGTGAGCGGACACGTGCCCGAGGTGCATTGACCGTAATATCCAAGAGCGGCACCGAGAGCCGCTCCGATCAGAAGGGCAAGCAGGAGCGGGCCATAGGCGTGCAGAAATGACATTTTCATGCAGGTTTTGATTGGATTCAATTACTGTCTGAGGTGATGAAGGGCATAAAGCCCGATAGTCAGCAGCAGCGCGAGGCCGGGAACGAATACGCCCCGTGGGATATGCAGCAGATCGGGCAACATCACTTTGCCCATGTCGCCCCACGTCTCGACGGTGCGCTTCATCCAGCTGGACATCTCGGCAAACACCCAGGAACCGGCAATTAATCCCGCCATGCCGAATAGCGCGTCCCAGCTTCCTTGACCCAGCGCGGCGGCTGCCGTCCCGGGGCAATAGCCTAGCAGCGCAAACCCAGCGCCGAACAACAGCCCGCCGATGACGTTGGCCCCGATCCGCGTGGGTTTGAGGTGCAGCTTCACCTTGCCGAAATGATGCAGCGTGAAGACTCCGATCATGCCCACCAGGATCGCCGTCAGCATGATCTTCGCGACGGTGAAATCCTGGAGCAGCAGTTGGCCGATGAGCACGTTGAATTTCCCCACGCCGCCTTTCTGCAAGAGGAAGCCAAACGCGAGGCCAAACATCACTCCAGCCAACAGCTTTGGCGCTGCGGCCACCGGCGGCGCGGGTTGTCCGGCGGGGGGCTGCACTGTCATGCCGGGGTTGTTCATGGCATCTCAAAGGTTGAAAAGCGGAATCGCCACCGCGATGCCGCCAATGAAAAGACAGATCACGGTGATCCATGAGCCGGGGTTGAGTTGCATGGTGCCGCTGATGCCGTGGCCGCTGGTGCAACCACCCGCCAGGCGTGCGCCGAAGGCCATGAGCAGGCCGCCGCCGAATCCGATTACCGCACGCAGGGCAATGCTGTCACCGAAACGCGCCTCCCACATTGGCGGCAACCATTCGTTGGCGAACTCGCCACCTGTCACGGCGGCAATCGCACCGCCCAGGATGATTGACATCACGAAAACGAACCCCCATCCCACGCGCGGCGGCTTGTCTTTGAAATAGGGGAGTGATTCGGTATGACGGGGCGCGATGAGCTTGCCGAAAAAGCCCGCGATGTGCGCATAGAACGACGATGCGCCGATCGGCTTGTCAGAAAGATAAAAGGTCAGCCACGAGAGCACGCCGATTCCCGCACCCACCATATACGGCGACCAGGCGGGCCCGGGATAATCGAGCGCGTTGACGCCCGGTTCCGCCGCGACCGCAGCGGAGATGGGCAGCAACGCAAGACCGCTCGCAAGACCGGCGCATTTTCCGGACATCGTCATTTCTTCTTCTTTTTCCGGGCTCCTTCGACTGGAAAACCCGCCTTTTCCCATGCTTGCCAGCTTCCAGGGATATTGCACACACAGTCGAATCCCGCCTGTTGGAGAATACTGGTCGCGATGCTCGCGCGATAGCCACTGTTGCAATAAACCGCCGTCGGCTTGGTCCGGTCCAGTTTGCCGAGGTGTTCGCGCAGTTCACCGAGAAAGACATGGTTGGCATTCGGAATGTGGCCACCTTCCCATTCATCAGGTGCGCGCACGTCGAGCACTTGCAAGCTCTTGCCCTCGCGCTTGACCTCATGCACGGTCATCTGCCCGATTGATTCCAGCGGCAGGCCGGCATTGTTCCATGCAGGCATCCCGCCGACAAGATAGCCGGCGAACCTGGTGTAACCGGTGCGGACAAAATAGCGGACGATTTCATCGAGCTTCTCGTCGGAATCCAGAACCAGCAGGATGGGTTTCTTGGGATCCAGCAGCCAGCCAGCCCAAATCGAGAGCATCGGTTTGCCGCCGATGTTGAGCGCTCCCCGGATATGCCCGCCGCCAAAGGCCAGCATCATGCGGGTGTCAATCAGCACATTGTCCTTCTGCCCGATCGCATCCTTGAACAATTCCGGCGGCAGACCGCGCACGATGGGGAGGTTGCCGAGTATCTGCGGGCCTTTGGCATTCACCTTCTTCATCCGGGGATAGTAAGTCGGCGTGGGCGGGGCGGTGGAGAGCGCGTAGTCGGTGAAGGCTTTCACATCCTCATACTGCAGGAACGCGTTGAAGCGCCGCTCATGGCCGATCGTGCTGCTGAGCCGGTCACCGATGTCGGCGCCGCATGGCGAACCTGCCCCATGCCCCGGATAGACAATGACCCCATCATCCAACTTCAGATAGAAATCGCGCAAGGTGTGAAAGAGTTTTACGGCCAGTTTTTTCGCCTGGGCGGTGCCGAGGAGATCGGGTCGTCCGGCGGAACTGACAAACAGCGAGTCCCCGCTGAGCACGCCCCATGGCGCGTCCGGACGGTCCTCCTCGGCGAGCAGATAGGCGACGTGTTCCGGCGTGTGGCCGGGCGTGTGCCTGGCGGTGATCAGTGCGGAGCCGAGCTTGAAAGTGTCTCCGTCATGGAGTGGCTCGTGCTCGAAATCATAGCGCGCGCCACCTTCGTGACTCAGAAGGATTTTCGCTGTATCCACGCGCGCGCAAAGTTCGCGCGCGCCGCTGACCAGATCGGCATGGATGTGGGTTTCGAAGACATGCGTGATCGAAACCTGCTTTTTACGGGCAAGCCGGAGGTAACAATCCACATCCGCGCGCGGATCGATGACCGCGGCGACACCCGCGGAGTCATCGCCGATCAGATAGGAAAGCTGGGCGATTCCGGCGGTCTGAATGCGTTCAAATATGAGGGCCATGAGATTGTTCCGGTTGGTTTGCTTTTCTTCGCCAGCGCACGGATGTGCGCCAGGGTTTGAGGATTGTATATCCCCTTTGTCCATTGATTCGCGCTGCGACGGGACCCGCCATCGGGTGTGGCCCGGCCTCAGGTGCCTCGGCGGAAGCCACCCATCAAATAAACGACGAGGGCCACCACAAGGATCAGCCCAAGCAAGCTTCCGCCAACGAGGGCGCCGCCAAAATAAAAGCCGCCGCCGCCGAACAGGAGAAGAAGCACAAGTAGTAGTATGATGATGTTCATGACAAGTTACTGTGGCACATGCGGGGATTCGCACCATGGGGTGAATCCCTACTTTCACCTTGCCGTGATCGGGGCAGGTGGCCGTGGTGGCTCCATGCGCGCGGCACAACGGGCACGCGATAACGGTTTGAAAGCCCGCGCTTGGCGTCAGCATTGTCCTCCGGGGAAGGATCTGGCGTTACTGTGCCGCGCCAAAACGCCGGAAAACGGCCTTCTCGGCTTCGACGAGCAGGAAGACAGCCAGCCCGATGCCCAATGGCACGAACCAATGGCGAAGTTCCAATGCGGTGGAGCCGAACAGCCGGTGCATGAATGGCGCATAGACAAACATCATTTGCAGCACCGCCAGCACGCCGACCGCCAACCAGACGGCACGGTTGGTGAACAGGCGCGGGAAGGACAAGCCCGACTCGTGCAGGAACCGGCTGTTGAAAAGATAGAATATCTGGGCGCACACCAGTGTGTTCACAGTCATGGTCCGCGCCAGTTCCACCGGCAGGCCCAGGCGCATTTCGATGAGGAACACGGCGATCGTCGCACCACCGATCAGCACCGAGACGAATCCAATCCGCCAAAGAAATGTCATGCCGAGAATCGGTGCCTTCGGACTGCGCGGCGGGCGGCGCATCACGCCCGGTTCGGTCGGCTCGAAGGCCAGCGCCATCGCCAGTGTCACGGCAGTCACCATGTTCACCCAAAGGATCTGCACCGGAGTCAACGGCAGCACGAACCCGAACACGACCGCGATCAGGATGACCAGCGATTCTCCACCATTGGTCGGCAGGATGAATAGAATCGCCTTGCGCAGGTTGTCGTAGATGGTGCGGCCTTCCTCGACGGCCTTTTCGATTGAGGCGAAATTGTCGTCGGCCAGCACGATGTCCGCCGCTTCCTTGGTGGCCTCCGTGCCCTTGATGCCCATGGCCACGCCCACGTCGGCGCGCTTGAGTGCCGGGGCGTCGTTGACGCCGTCGCCGGTCATCGCCACCACCTCGCCGTTGGCCTGGAGCGCCTGCACGAGCCGCAGTTTGTGCTCCGGACTGGTGCGGGCGAAGATGTCGTGATCGCGCACGAATTGGCGCAATTCTTCGTCCGAGGCTGCCTCGAGTTGTGCGCCGGTGAGCGCGTGTTGGCCATCGCCGATGCCCATCTCGCGGCCGATCGATTTCGCGGTGCCGGGGTGGTCGCCGGTGATCATTTTCACGCGAATGCCGGCCTGCTGACAGACCTTGATGGCCGTGATCGCTTCGGGGCGGGGTGGATCGATGATCCCCACCAAGCCAAGGAACACCATGCCGGATTCCAGGTCGTCCATCTGCAGGTCCGCTTTGCCATCGTCCACATCGCGAGCGGCGGCGGCGAGCACGCGCAGGCCCTGGTTGCTGAGTTCCTCGATCTGTTGTGCCCAGAAATCGCGGTCGAGCGGCTCTGTCCCATCGACGCACTGGCGCTGCTCCTTGCAACGGTCCAGCAAGCGACCTGGCGCGCCCTTGAGCAGGATGCGTGTGCCGCCGCCGGGCACGAGATGGAGTGTCGCCATGAACTTGTTATCGGACTCGAACGGAATCTCCGCCACGCGCTCGTAATCGTCTTCCGCGAAACCTGCCTTGCGCGCCAGTGTGCGCAACGCGCCTTCGGTCGGTTCACCAGTGACTTTCCAATGGCCGTCCGCCTCGGCGATCTCCGAATCGTTGCACAAGGCCATGACCTCGATCAACGGGCGCAGATCGGGATGTTGTGCAAGCGTCGCCGATTCGTCCTCCTGCGTGATCCGGCCTTCCGGTTGGTAGCCGGTCCCGGTCACCGCGTATCGGCCCGTGCGGGTGACGACCTCGCGCGCGGTCATTTCATTGCGCGTGAGCGTGCCCGTCTTGTCGGAACAGACGACCGTGACCGAGCCGAGCGTCTCGACGGCGTTGAGCTTGCGGGTGATGGCCTTGTGGCGGGCCATCCGCTGCACGCCGAGCGCCAGCGTGATGGTGAGAATCGCCGGCAGTCCCTCGGGAATCGCGGCGACGGCAAATCCGATGGTCGCAAGAAACAACTCGCTGGTGGTGAAGTCATGCAGCAAGCGGCCCGCAAACCACATCAACACGGCCAGGCCCACCACAACGAGGGAGAGAATCTTTCCGAATCGGTTCATCTGACGTGTCAGCGGCGTGGCCAACTTTTCCACTTCGGCGATCATCTGGCTGATGCGCCCGAGCTCGGTGGCCGGTCCGGTGGCGGTCACGACGCCCGTGCCACGACCGGAGGCAACCATGGTGCCCGAATAGGCCATGCCGTGGCGGTCGCCCACACCGGCGTCGGCGTCGGCGGGGTCGGACTTTTTGTCCGCGGGGGCGGATTCCCCGGTGAGCGCGGATTCCTCGAGGCGGAGATTCGCGACCTCGATGAGCCTCAGGTCGGCGGGAACGCGATCGCCGGAGCGAAGGCGTACGATATCGCCGGGCACAAGACCATCGGCCTCGATCTCCGCCCAATCGCCCTCGCGCCGCGCATGCGCACGGGCGGAAAGCATCTTGCGGATGCCTGCCAAGGCCTGCTCGGCCTTGCCTTCCTGCACGAAACCGATGATCGCATTGATAATCACCACGCCGAGAATCACGCCGGTATCCACCCAGTGACCCAACACCGCCGTGACGAGCGCCGCCGCGATCAAAACATAGATCAGGACATCGTGGAAGTGTTTGAAAAATCGCTTGAGCAGACCCTGTTTGGGCGGTTCCGGCAGGCGGTTTGGTCCGACGGATTCGAGCCGCTTCGCCGCTTCGTCGGCGCTCAAGCCTTCGGGCGTGGTGTCAAGCCGCTCCAGCACCTCGTCACCGGGCAGCGCGTGCGGTTTCTCGATGGCATGGGGCGTTGCCGCGTTGGATTTCATGTCACGGTTCGCTGTCAGGATTCGCGGGGTGGACGGTGGTGGATCTCGGTCGAGGGTTCCGGGATGCACGGCAAATCATCCAGGCCGCGACTTGTGGTCCTTTTCCTCGATTTGTTTGGTGATTACCACTTGTTCAGGGCCGGTTGTTTTTTCCTCCTGATCCTTGAGTTTCATCAGTTCCTTGGTTTTCTCCGGCAATTGCTTGAACGTGGGGGATTCTTCTCCCGGGGCTTCTCCGGCGGCTTGTGGTTTCGGTTTCATGCTCATGGTTCGCTGGTGGGTTGAGGCTGGCAGTTTGGTGGCGGCCTCAGCGGATTTCAAAATCCTCGATGATGATCTGTCGGGCGCTCACCCCGGCTTCGGCCAACTGGGTGCGCATGGCCGCCATGAGGGGCGGCGGACCGCAAACCATGAAGAGGCAATCAAGCAGGGGCTGTTCCACGACGCTTTCTAGATAGGCGCGATCCACATAGCCAGCCTCATCGGAATAATGCGCGACAACCGCGAAGTTCGGCAAGGCATCCTCGCGGGTGCGCAGTTCTTCAAGATAGACCGCCGATGATCGGTCCGGGATCGCATAAACCAGCGTGGATTCGCCGTCACGCCGGGCAAAGGCTTCCGATGCCACAAGACTGAGGAACGGGGTGATCCCGATGCCGCCACCGATCATCACAAGCGGCATGTGAGGTTGATCCAGCGCCCGCTTGGTGAAGTGGCCGTAAGGTCCCCACACACGCCCTGGCTTGCCCTGCTTGATTTGCTCGACGTGCTGGGTCCAGTCGCCCAGCCGCTTGATCGAAAGGCGCAGATGCGCCGCTTCCGGGGAACTCGAAATACTGAAGGGATGCGGCTCCTTGTTCACCGCGTCCGCTTCGAAAGACACATAGATGAACTGCCCGGGTGCCGGGTGAAGGGCCCGTCCATTCGACTTCAGCATGATCTCGGTGATCGCGTCGCCGACATCGGCCACCGATTCGACGGTGTAGTCGTAGAGCGGACCGAACCAACGATAGAAAACGCGGATATGGACATAGGCGGCGAGGGCGAGAACCACCCATGTTCCATGCCAGGCCATGAGCACGGGATAACGCATGATTTCGCCGTTTGCGAGCACCGCGTGAAGGATGATCAGGACCAGCAGGGCGCCGAAGAAATCATGCGACCGCTTCCACCGGTGATAGGCGATTTTGGCATGAATCGATAGCACGACCAGCAGGATGAAAACCGCCAGCGCGATCAGGCCGGTGTTGCGCACCCAGTTTCCCGAAAACCACAGGTATCGGAAAAACGCCGACACGGAATCAGCATGAGCCACCGCCAGAAATACCGGATGCAGGAAGATCAGGAAGAACGCGCTCTCACCAATGTGCCGGTGCGCTTTGTAAACCTTGTCGAGCCCGCCAAAGAGCCGCTCGACCCAGCGGAACCGGGTGGCCAGTATGAAGGCCCAGCACATGAGAATGATCGTGCCATGGCTGCCGACCTTCGCGGGGTAGATCCAGGGGTTGTCATGCCATTCATCCGCCGCCCCCATGGCTCCCAGCCAAAGGGCATAGGTGATCGCCAGACTCGCAGCCACGGCGAGATAGCCGAACCATTTGCGCTTGTGGGGAAGTTCCGCCACGTCCTGCGACAGCGGGACGCCGGACGGGGTCGGATCGGGCTTCATGTCTCTTCAGGACGGATGCGCCGGCGCTTCACACCGGAGCATCGATCGATTGCGTGCGCACCAGCTTTTTGTTTACGAACTCCTGGATGCCCAACCTGGACAGTTCGCGGCCATAACCGGAGTTCTTGATTCCGCCGAACGTTTTCGATGTCTCACCAGTGGCGGGATTGATGCTTTGGTAACTCATATGATTGAATGGTATGGTGATGGTTCCTGATGACGACTCGATCAGCTTGAAAAAACAGATTGCCGCATATCGCCGGGCTTCGCCATGGGGTGAACCCCCCGCTCAATCGTCGCCTCGGTTGATTCCGTTTCCCGGATCGTCATCGGGATTCACGGGGGCAGGATGAGGTTGATCGGCATGCGCGCGGATCTCAGCCTGTGCCGCGCAAAAGCAGATGCCGAACACGCCCACGCAACTGGAGAGGTAGAGCCACAGCAGGAACGCGACGATGCCGCCGAGCGCACCATAGAGCACATTGAGCTGCGCGATGTTCGCCGCGTAAAACATGAACAGGCGTTCACCCAGCGTGATCAGGATTGTCGCCGCCAGCGCCCCGGCCCAGACTTCGGAAAACCTGGTGCGCCTTCGCGGTGCCAGCCGGTAAATCATGAGCAATCCGTAGAACAGCACGAGCCAGGGAATGAGACGGAACAGCAAGCCAAACGCCCACTCGGGAAAATTGAGATGGGTCGTGAACCAGGACTGGGCCAGTTGCGCCCACCCGGGCAACAGGACGCCGATGAATACCGCGCTCAAAGTGATGCCGAGCAGGCCGAGGCTTTTCAGGGGCAACCGCCACCAGTTGTAGGGGCGCGTCTGCCAGACGCGGTTCGTGGTTCGAATCAGCGTGCGCAGGAATTTCAGCGCGCCCCAAAGCAACAGTGGAAACGCTGTCAGGCTGATTTTGCCGCGCGCCTCCAACATCCCATGAATGGTCGCCTCGGCGGTGCGCTCCTGTTCGGCGGTCAGCACCGTGTGATGATTGCCCAGCTTGACGATCGCCTGCGTTGCCACTTCGCGTTCGACAAAGAACGATCCGGCGGTCACCACCAGAATGGTCAAAGGCAGGAGCGAAAGCAGCAGGTAATAGGCAAAGGCGGCGGCAAGTTGGTCACCGTCCACATCCGTCCAGCGGGTCCAGGCCAGTTTGATGGCCCGCCACCACGGAGGCTGCTTTGGCGTGTTCATCCTTTTTCGGGAATTTTTTCATACAGGGCCTGCCGGGCGAGGCCATCCAGATCCGCGTCCGTTACCGTGGGAAGATAGCGCTTCCGGTAGAGCTCGTCATGCAGAATGCCCATGATGGCCACCAGGGGAGCAGCAACCAAAACCCCCAACACGCCAAAGACCGCCACACACAGGAGCATGGAGAAGATCACCGCCATCGGATGCAGTTTCATCCCTTGGGCCATGATGAAGGGGATGATCACGTTGTTCTCCACGGCCTGGATTGCGAAATAGGCGATGACAACCCATAGCGGGGTCATGCCTCCCTTGGCCAGGGCGAGCAGCAGTGCCGGCACGGCGCTCAGGAGCGGCCCGATGAAGGGAATCGCTTCCAACATGCCGGCGATCAGACCCAGCACCAGCGCGTCCATGAATCCGAAGATCGGCCACATGACCACAAAGACCAGCAGGCCGATTGCCAGCATCCCGAGCAGCGTCGCCCCCGCCCAGCGGGGCACAAAGGTTCCGATGCGTTGGACTATTCTCAGTGTCTGGGGGTGATGTCGCTCGGGCACGAGGGAAAACGTGACCCTGAATATGGGGCGGGGATTCATCAACGTGAAGGTCACGCCGAAGAAAACCGTGACCAACACAACCAGGATCTGGGCCGCGTCGAATGCGACGTCCGTGAAGCGCCCGAAGACCCCGTGAAGCATCTGGGTGATGCTGTTGCGGATCGTGGCCGCTTCATTCTCCGATTCGGAAGCGGCCGTCTTGATGGTTGGCGGCGGGACTTCGGGCAGTCCCTTCTCCGCCGTTTCCAAGGCAATTTCCGTGGTGACTTCCGCCTGGAGTTTTTCCTCCGAGCGCTCGGCTTTCTGCTCGATTTTGATCAAGGGCTTCTGCAGCCGCTCCCAGTAAACCGGCAACTGTTCCGAGAGTTTGGTGACGGAAGACTTCATCGGTTCGAACAATGCCCAGCCGGACAAGCCAAGGACCGTCACCAAGGCCACCAGGACCAGCCCCGTCGCGCCTCTCCTGCCGCCGGTCAAGGCCCGGAGCCGGGAGATCACGGGATTGACCGCGAGCGAAATCAACAGGATGAGAAGCAATGACAACAATATGGGCGAAATCAACTCGAAGGTCTGGATGAAGACCAACAACGCCGCAGCCAGCAGGATATAAAAGGAAATCGAACGTGGCTTGACTTCGGATGGTGCGTTCGGTGTCATGACATCATGATGAATGGTTCAAAAACTTGTGTTAGTTCGAGAGATATGTAATTACATGAAATCCTGCCCCCGCAGGCCGCCCATGCCGGTCCGCGGGAACAGCGCCGCTCGCGGCACTATCTTTAATGTCATCCGCCGATCAACGCATCGGCCTCGTCATTGGACCACGCTGAAACCGGTCGGTGCGGATGGATCGGGTCTGACCACCAACTGGTTATCCACGTTTTCCCTCCGGCTGACACCGATGGCCATGTCCCCAATGAGGCGCTTCTCCTCCGCCGTGACGACCAATCCCTTGAGGACGACCCTGCCACCGGTCGTGAAGATCCGGACACTTCCGGCGTTCGCGGACAGGTTTTTACTTGCGGCGATTTCCCCGCGAATCCGGTCGGTCATGGCCAGGTCGGCATGTTTTGCATTCTGCTCGGGCAACGACGGATCTCCCGCCGCGCGGGCGTTTGGCGGAATTGTTGCCGTCTGGTCATCATATCCGGCGGCTTTGTGTCCGGGGGTGCTAGTTGCGATTGCCAGGAATGTGAAAACCGACACTGCGGAGATGCCGATAAAGAGGCTGAATTTCTGCTTCATGTTCTTATGTTGTTTTGGCGTGAAAAACCATTATTTCATGCAAATGAAGCTAGATTGGGATGATCCCTGGTTCCATGGGGTCTTACCCACATCCATCATCGAACGCAGGAAGCGGATGATTCCGGTGTGACACCAACATGGGACTCATCCTGGCTGTGCCAAGGCCATGATAGGCGTCCGAATTTCGTGGCCAGAAACGCGTGTCTCATGCGGACAAACCTTTTTTTCCGACAGATGAAGGACGTTCCTGACGGATTCTGTCCGTCAGGAACGTCCTTTGAATACACGTGCGACGAGCCGTGCCGCCTAGGAGGGGCAATTACTGGTTTTCGGCATCCACCCTGGCTTTGGCGGCATCCGCCTCGGCTTCGGCTTTCTTCTTGTCAGCCTCAAGTTGAGCCCTGGCGGATTCCTTGTCGGCCTCGATTCTCGCCTTGGTGATCTCGGCATTCGCCTCGGCTTTTTCAGTCGCGTAGTCCGCACGTGCCTCCACTGCGTCCTTGCGTGTTTCGATCGCCTCCTTGGTGTTTTCCGTGGCATCATCAATTTCGTTTTTCTGCTGGTCGCAGCCGATCGTTAGGACCGCGGCAATGGCGGCAATGGCATAGGTTGTCTTTTTCATGGTGTTATGTTTCTACTGGTATCGATGTTTATTTTCGTTCCTTCCCCGGAGTTTTCCCGGAAGGTTTCCCGGCCTCCTCCTTGTCCGCTTCGGATTTTCCTCGGGAAGAGGGTTTTGACGTTTCTTCGTTGCGCTTGCCCGACTCCTTCGGCTTCGATTCATCCGTTGCCTTTTCCGGAGCAGCCTTGTCAGGCCGGCGGGATGTCTCGCGTGACTCACGTTTGGTCTCTTTGACCTGTGGTTCCTGACGTGGCTCGCGCTTGGGCTCTTTGACTTGTGGTTCCTGACGGGGTTCGCGTTTGGGCTCCTTGACCTGTGGTTCCTGGCGGGTTTCGCGTTTGGGCTCCTTGACCTGTGGTTCCTGGCGGGGTTCGCGTTTGGGCTCCTTGACCTGCGGTTCCTGGCGGGGTTCGCGTTTGGGCTCCTTGACCTGCGGCTCCTGACGAGGCACGGGTTTCGGTGTGATTTCGCGTCCAGGCCGGGTTTTTTCCGTATCGGGCTGGCGGTCGGTCTTTTGCTTTTCAGGATCAGCGCTTGGATTGCGTTGTGGCTTTGGAGGAGCCTGCGTCTTGTCGAAGCGATCGGGGGATCTTCCCACAATCGGTGATGGAAGCCGACTGACTTTTGTCGGCTTGATTGCCTGCTCGCCCTTATCACTGGCGATTTTCACGTCCTGTGTCTCAAGCGCTCGCCGCTGCTCACGGGTTTTCCGGACTTCGCGGCTCAAATCCACAAGCTTTTGACGTTCTTTCGCAGCCACCCGCTCGATGCGGATCGGCTTGTCTTCTTGTTTCGCCATTTGATCAAAAGGAGTCGCCATCAGCAGCCGTTGCTCCCGGGTCTCGGCAGCGTCCAACCTGAGTCTTTTCTGGTCGTTCCAGGTGCGCGGCGGCCGTGCGTTCTCATGATCGCGGCGATAATCATAGGAAGCCACATAACGGCGTTCCCAGTCCCGATCCCGCCGATGTGTCCAACGCCGATGGGAATACACCGGATCGTAGCCGTAACGGCTGGATTGGTAGGCGTAAGGCGAATAGTATCCCCGGTCGCGATAACTCCGGTCGTAATAATCCCCGAAGTAGTAGTGACGATAATCGGGTTTCAGGAAAAGGTGTTCCATCAGCGCCACCAGTCCGATGGCGATCACCGGCGAGTATGAATACCCGGGCCGTGAATGATACCCCGATTGGAAGTAAACCGGCGCATATAGCACGCCCCGACGGTCAAAGTTGTAGTCCCAGTAGCCATCGACAAAGACGTATCCGCGCGGAGTCCAGACATAGTGGGCGGGAATCCAATCCCAGTCCGAACGTCCTTCCGCCCAGTAGCCGGGCCTCCATGCGTAACGCTCCTGATTCCACATCCAGGAACCCGGGGTCCAGGCATGGTTCCGGGACGGGGCCTCGATGTTGGGCCCGGCCTCCACGGTCACGGGAGGTTTGGGCAGATAGGCGGTCTCTTGAAGCGAGGAATCCGCCCAATATCCGGATGTCCACTGATAGCCCTGGCCGACTGTGCCCCAGTAGCCGGTGGTCCATTGGCGGCCGGGTGGCATCGCGCGCCACGTGCCACTGATCCAGAGGTAGTCGCTGCGCTCGTCATCCCAGCCCCAGTAGCCGGGAATCCAACTGATGTTGTCCCCCGCCGGCCGGATTTCCGGTGGCAGTTCCTCGATGGCTTCGGGAGGGGCTTTCCCGACAATCAGACCCGGCTCGGGATTGTAGCTGACGATTCCGGCGAAGGCCTCATGGACCGGCCCCCGGGTGAGCACTTGCGCGCCTTGATCATCGGTTGCGGAGTCCACCGTCTGTCCGGCGGCGATTGCCGCGCCGAGCCCGATCAATGCGGCCTGTGCCGCCGCCATTCCAAACTTCGAAATCCCGCGCGCCAGCCCGCAAGGGTTCGCGTTTGAGAGCGTATCGAATGGTTGATGTTTCATGACTCGTATGGATTTTTTGTGGGTTTGTCTCCGTCCACCAAACGATTCAGTCGTGTGGTGGGGTGGATTCCGCCCGGGCACTTCTTTCCTGATCAGATCTTTCCAAGCACCAGCAGGATGATGAGAACGACCAGAATCAGGCCCAGCACGCCGCTCGGGAAATAACCCCAGCTCCGGCTGTGAGGCCATGCGGGTATCGCTCCAATCAGAAGCAGGACGAATAAAATCAGCAGAATGGTTCCTAATGACATGGTTTTGAATGGTTTTTCGCATCCGATCCACCAATCGTGCGATGGCACTATTGACGTCCCGTTTTGGATGGATTGGATGTGGATTCTCCGGGACGCTTCAACTTCACATTCGGAAGTGGTGGCGACAATGGGGTGTAACCCCACCGCGGTGGGAGGCGCTCAGCCGAATCCTTCAACCTGACTTGCCGTTGTGCCCGGATGCGGCAAGAAATCCAAGCAGTGCGCCTGTACCGGATCCTGCCACCGCTCTCGGGTAGGAATTCCCATGCGGGATCGCATTGTCGGCGGTTGACTGCCCGTGCGGGCGTCCTGCAGCCGTGTGTCGGGAATTGCGGACCGGTTCAATGACAGGTGTGATGCCATAATCCGGCACATGCAAGTCCGTTTCGCCCGGGCGGGCCGCGCATGCAAGCCATTCCCTGGAAGGCTTGTGTGGCTTCTCAAGATCCGTCTCGAATTCATTCATTGGGTAGCTCATGGTATTGTGGTGGGTTTGGATAACCATGGCAAATTATCGAGTGACCATGATCGCGCCATGGGGTGAAGACCTCATAGCCAGCCGGGCCTTCCGATGACTGAATGTCCCGGTCATGCGAAACGCCATTCAAACGATGTTTGGTCAACCCATGAAAACACACAACAACACTGAAACATGAAATACAACCAAGCACCTATACCCGTGGCAGGCGCAATCGCTCTTGCCTTTCTCATCGGGCCCGGCACGGCCTCCGCCGCCACCACATCAGGCAAGGACGGCATGCAGAGCACGACCGGTTCTGTCCACAGCGAGCGCCACCTTGAGGGTGACGGCCTTCCCATGCTCGCCCCGGGCGTGCAGGAATTGAGCCTCGGCGGCCAACTCAACTGGGAGAACAGCACAAGCTACAGCTTCGATATCAGCTATGGCCGTTTCGTCACTTCCAACTGGCTTTTCGGCGTCCAGGCCGGAATCACCGGCATTAACAGCGACAAGGACTACCGGCTCGGAGTCTTCGGGGAATACAACCTTCTGACCGGCACGAAATGGGTTCCATTCGTCCGTGCGGGCGTCGGTTATTCGCACCCGGATCAAGGCGACAGCGGCGCCATGCTTGGAGTGGATGGCGGCATCAAGTATTTCATGCGTTCCAACCTGGCCATCTTCGCCTCCGTGGGAGGTGATTGGGTCATCTCGGGCGACGGCGGCAGCGATGGCTTTGCCAAGCAGGTCGATCTCGGCTTGAAGTTCTACTTCTGACACTTTCATTCGGAACGCTGCTGGGGCAGTGTGGGTATTCCCGCACTGCCCCTCCCATTATCCATGGCGAGCTGCAGAAGTGGGGATACACCCCATGGCGCTGCCGGCGATGACGAGCCATCTTCGACACCCAAGGACGGCCATACGGGCTGCTCCGCAATAACCAAAATAAAAAGATGAAAACAAAAAACCTGACACACACCGTGCTGTTGCTTTCCATGGCGGCACTCACATCGGCAGCGCTCGCCCAGAGCGGTGCTCCCAGCACCCCTTCGATTGGCGATCCCACGACGGATCGGACCACCGGACGGGCCACTGACAGGGCCACCACGGGAGATCGGGGCACGGTGCAAGACGGCTCGCTGACCAAGGTCATCGCCGACAGCGCGTCGTTCTCCATACTCACCAAGGCCCTCAAGGCATCGGGGCTGGATGCAACCCTCGGAAACAAGGATGAATTCACCGTCTTCGCACCTACGGACGAGGCCTTCGGCAAATTGCCGGCCGAGACGCTGAACCAGCTCATGCTGCCCGAGAACAACGAGAAACTCCGCATGCTTCTGCTCTATCATGTGGTTGCAGGCAAAGTGCCCGCGGCGGATCTGGCCAGTGGCGACGTCAAGAGCGTCAATGGCGAGAAACTGAAAATCGACGTTTCCAGCGACAAGATCGAAGTGGATGGAGCCAAGGTTTACAGCAAAGACGTCAGTGCCACCAATGGCGTCATGCACAGCATTGGCAAGGTGCTCGTTCCGAAATCGCTTGAAGGATTCGCCGGTCTCAAGAACTGACGAACCTTGAAATTCCCCCCAAAAAAACTGACGTCTGCGGTCCGCCGCAGGCGTCATTTTTTTGTGTGATCAGTCGGCAAGCACCGCAGTCGCCTCAACTGGCGGGAATCGAAACCCGCACTGTGGTGGGGCCGCCGGGGGTGGAGTCCACCTGGAACGTGCCGCCGATCATCTCCGCTCGTTCCCTCATGCTGATCAGGCCAAGCCGGTTTTTCTTCCTCGACCCCGCATTACTGCTGACCTTGAAACCCTCCCCGTTGTCCTTGATGCTCATTTGGATGACGTCTTCCAGGGATTCGATGCTGACTTCGGCTCGGCTGGCCTTGGCATGGCGGGCCACATTGGTAAGTGCTTCCTGGGCGATGCGGTAAAGCACCGTGCGCACCGGAGTTGCCGACTGGTCGATCTTCTCGAACGCATTCAAGCTGACCTGGATGCCGGTTTCCGCCATGAATTTCTTCATGACCCCCTGGAGTGCCGGGATCAGGCCCAGGTCGTCGAGCATCGTCGGGCGCAGCTCCCGGGCGAAGTCATGGACGATTTCCACCGCCTTCTCGACAAGCTTGCGGGTTTTGGCAACCTCCTGCCGGAAGGCTTCCGGTGACGCGGTGACGCCTTGGTCCATGGACTCCAGATGGACGCTGATGCCCACCAATGTCTGGGCGATGACGTCGTGCAACTCGCGGCTGATCCGCTTCCGCTCCTCCTCCTGGGCGTGCATGATCCGGTGGGAAAGGTCACGCAATTGTTTCTGTTGCGAACGTGACTGCCTCAGGAGACGGCTTTGTTCCCTGCGGTTCGCCCGCAGATCCTTTTCGATCAACTGCCTGCGGAGGATTTCCTCTTTCAATTTCACGTTCCGGGAAGACATCTCCTCCGCCAGCTTGCGCAGGGTGATATCGCGGATGTTGCATTGGATCACCGGCTGGCCGTCCTCATGATAGAGGTTGGCGACCACCTCGACTTCCTGATGACGGCCCGTCTGGCTTTTCAGCGGCAGATCCTCATAGCGGACCTCGTGGTCTTTTTTCAGCTTGCGGAACATTCGCCGGCTTGCCGACTCATCCTTGAGCAGTCCGATTTCAAACATTTCCCTGCCGATCAACTGATCGCGCGTATAGCCCAGCAGCCGGGTCATGAAGGGGTTGGCATCGATGATCCTGCTGGTGACCGGATCGATGATGAGAATGCCGTCATGCGCCGCCTCGAACAGGCGACGGTAGCGGATTTCCGAGAGGCGCATGTGCTCCAGGGCCTTTCTGCGCCCGGTGATGTCCAGAATCATGGCACTGCATTCCAAGCCGTTGGGGCAGCGCAGCGCTTCGAAGGTGACGATGCGGGTCGCAAGGCTATCGTCCGCCAGTTCGAATTCCCCGGATTGTTTGGTTTCCGACTCGAAAACCATCTTGAGAAGGGCCTTGAACCCGGTGCGCTGGCCAGGGGTGACAAGAGTGCCGAAGGAACGGCCAATCAGATTGGCGCGTTCGACGCCGACCATGGTGGCACCGGTCAGATTCGCGAGTTTGATGATGCCGTCGGTGCCAAGGGTGAAGTAGCCGACCGGCGCGAAGTCGTAGAGTTCGGTGTATTTATCCAGCAGGACCTCCGCCTCATCACGCGCCTCGCGGAGCTCGGTGTTCTGCATCTCCAGCTCGATCTGATGGACTTCGAGTTCGTGGAGCAAGCGCCGTGAGTCGGCATCGGCAAGGACTGTCTTCGGTTTCCCGACACGTTTTTCGGCACGGCGGCGCAAGGCGTCGGGACTTTGATCGGTCTTGGATTTGCCAGACATGATGGATGGGTCAGTTTTTACGCGGCTTCACAGCGGCGGTTCGCCCTTTCTCGGCCTTCAATTCGTTTTGGGAATCGTCCAATTCCGCGGATTTCCTCTCGATGCGGTCTTCCAAAGAGGCCTGTATTTCCTTCAGTTTCGCTTCCAATTCCTTGGCTTCGGTGATGTCCCAGAATGAAATCACCACGCCATCGATGCGGTCGTCCGACGTGCGGTAAGGCATGATGCGCGCGCTGAACCAACTGCCTTCCTGTGTGCGGACCGCTTTTTCGATGGAGCCGAGCTTGCGCAGGACTTCGCGGGCATCGTCACACAGCTCGGGATAAAGCAGATCGGACGCCAAATCGGAAAGGGGCCGGCCGACATCACCCGGGATGAGCTTGATGATCTTCGTGACCTGCGTGGTGAAACGCCGGACCTTCAGCTCCTTGTCGAGAAACAGCGTGGCCACTTCCGTGCTGTTGAGCAGGTTCCTCATGTCGTTGTTGGATTGCGAAAGCTCGTCGAGCCGGCCCTGCAGCTCGGCGTTGACCGTTTGCAATTCCTCGTTGAGCGACTGCATTTCCTCCTTCGAGGTGGTGAGTTCCTCGTTGGTGGATTGCATCTCCTCGTTGGTGGATTGCATTTCCTCGTTGGAGGATCTGAGTTCCTCCTGTGTGGTCTGCATTTCCTCCCGCGTGTTGCGCAGCTCCTCGCGGTTCTGGCGGAGTTCCAGCTCGAGTTCCGCGAGGCGCGGGTGATGCGCGGATTTCTTGCCACCCTTGACCGCCCTTTTCGCCTCAACCGGTGGGGCGATGTCGCAAAAGACGATCATCACCAAGCCAGCCAGCGGTTCCGATTCCTCGAGTCTCTCAACGATCACGTCCGCATGCTGGCAGCCGCCGTTGGTGCCGATCTTCAGACCGCGCAGGATCACCGGGCCGGTCTGGCGCAGTGCCTTTTGAAAAGCGGATGCCAACTCATGGCGCAGGCCCTCGCGGGCCATCGCGAAAACATTCAGGTTCGCCTTGCCGGCTGCGGGTTCCAGGTATCTGCCGGTCCGTCCGCCGATGTGGATGATGTTTCCCGATTCATTGACCAGCACCGAGGGCGGCGCATAACGCCGAAGCACCAGCTGCTCGGCCTGTGTCTGAAGATTATGAATCGGTTTCCGCGCCTCCGATGCATCTGAATTCGCAGGCATGCTGGGCGCGAAGGTGGATGGAAACTCGACGGGATCAGGCTGCACGGCTGAGTCCAGCCGTCGGTAAATCCGGGATTTGTCTTTGACGGGGGCGAACAGCCCGGTGAATTGCCCGATGGTTTCGGCGTTCCCCAGGACCAGGATGCCGCCGGGATGCAGGCTGTAATGAAACAGCGGAAAGAGTTTTTTCTGCATCTCCGGCGCCAGATAGATCAGCAGGTTGCGACAGCTCAGGATATCCAACTTGGTGAATGGCGGATCCATGATGACGCTGTGCGGTGAGAAGATCACCATTTCCCGGATCTCGGCGCGCACCCGGTAGCCGCCTTCCTCCTTGGTGAAGTAACGGCGCAATTGCTCCGGGGTGAGGTCCTCGGAGATGTTTGCGGAGAAAACGCCCTGGCGCGCCTTGTCGATGGCATCCCGGTCGAGATCCGTCGCGAAGATCTGGAGCTTGAAGTTTTTCTCCGGCTTGAGCTTCTCCACCACCTCCCTGAACACGATGGCGAGCGTGTAGGCTTCCTCGCCGGTGGAGCATCCGGCGACCCATGCCCGCAGCAGGCGCGCGGGACGGTCGGCGAGAAGAGCGGGCAGGGTTTTCTCCCGCAGCAACTCCCACACGTCGGGGTCGCGGAAAAACCCGGTCACGCCGATGAGGAGTTCCTTGAAGAGCAGATCCAGTTCCTCCGGATTTTCGTTCAGAAAACGCACATAAGCCGCAATCTTGTCGAGTTGGTGAATGCCCATGCGACGCTCGATCCGGCGATAGAGCGTGTTTTTCTTATAGAAGGAAAAATCGTGACCCGTCCGGCTGCGCATCAAAATCAGGATTTTTTCGAGAGCGCCCCGCATTCTGGATTCGAGGGCCTCCGCGGGCACCTCCACATGCGGAACGCGTTCCAGAAAGGCCATGATCCGCCCGGGCAACTCTTCCGCCGGAGCCACAATGTCCGCCAGCCCGGCATCGATCACGCTGCGTGGCATGCTGTCGAACTTCGCGGATGAGGGTTCCTGCGCGACCGCCAGACCGCCTTTCTCCTTGATGTCACGCAGCCCCAGCGTGCCATCGGAAGCCATGCCTGACAGAATCACACCGATGGCTTTCTGCTGCTGATCCAAGGCGAGGGAGCTGAGGAAAAAATCGACCGGCAGACGATGCCCGCGTTCCGCCGATGGTTCGAACAAGTGAAGGATCCCGTGCAGGATGGACATGTTCTTGTTCGGCGGGATCACATACACACAGTCCGGGCGCACCCGCGTCCGGTCCTTCACCTGGATCACCTTCATGCGGGTGCCGCGCTGCAAGAGTTCCGGCAGGAGCCCCTTGCGGGTGGGGTCCAGATGCTGGACGATGACAAAGGCCATTCCAGATTCATCCGGGACGTGCGCCAGGAACTGTTCCATCGCCTCGAAGCCCCCTGCGGACGCGCCGATGCCGATGATCGGGAAATCATCCTTCGCTTGCGCGGAGGATGATTTCCGCTGAGCCGCCGGAACTGGTTTCCTGCTCCGGTTGGCAGGTGATGGATTTTTTTTCATGTGATTTTCAAACCGGATCATCGAAGCGGACCGAGTCCGCCCGCACTCTCCCGCCACAGGTTGCAGGATGTTCGAACCGGATTCCGGTCGCAACCCAAATTTTGAATCGAATTCCGGCTCATGGGAAAACCATTGGGAAGTCTCCGGCGTGTCCGCGCAGGACAAGCGCGTAGGGATACACCCCATGGACCCCCGGCCATGCTGGACCATAGTCATTTTGTCCGCCTACAGGTGGAACTCCATTCGTCGCCGTGTTGGCTTCGGATGACAAATAACCCCGAAAAAACACTGCCATGAATCACGAAAATGTAAACCTCCGGAACATCGAAACGGAAATTCCATCACAGGACCCTGCCACATTCCCCGGTGAAGGCTCCGGTTCGGCCGAGCCTTCCCACAACGGTGGGCAATTCCCGGTCGCCGGGAAACCGCATGGATTATCTAGGCCGATGTTCGTCATTAGCGGCGTGGCCCTGTGCATGGGGCTCGCTTCCTGCGTTGTGCCCTATGATTCACACGATGGACGTTCCGTCTCCGTCAGCCGGTACAGCCCCGGTTATACGGTCACTTCACTTCCCAGCGGCTACCGCAGCGAAAACATCTCGGGCAGCACCTATTATTACCACGACGGATATTACTATCGCCCGGATTCCGGTGGCTATGTGGTTGTCGATGCGCCCCGTACCAGCCGCTATTACGACGACTACAATCGCCGCCAGCGGACCCATCAAACGAGCCGCAACTATCAGGAGTCATCCAGCCGTCCTGATGGACGGTATGAGCGCACTGAAGTCGTCACCCGTCTTCCCGACGGCTATCGCGAGGTGAACTACCGTGGAGATACCTACTATCAGGCGGGCGACCGGTATTACCGCCGTCAGGGTGAGAGCTACGTCATTACCACCAGACCTTACTGAAAAAGGAAAATAGTTCAAAACCCATCAAGCGACCCCTCGAGACTCATGTCCGAGGGGTTTGCATTTATCGCGCGAGCGCTTTGGCGCAACACCGGAAGTGGTGGCCGTAGATCGCGAGTTTCACGGCCACCGGAAGCAGCCGCGGCCGACGGAAGAAAGTCCAGGCCAGCAACCGCCAGTATTGGAAGCGCTCGCGGCCGATCACTCCGAGACTCGGCACGGAGCGCAGGAATGCGGAGAGTTCCCGCAAATTCAGCCGGAATGACATCTTTGCGGGATGGAACTCGCGCAGGAATGTCCGCACCCGCCGGTAGTACGGGCCGGGCGCATAGATCGTCGCCATCAGGTTCCGATAACCCTCGCGGAGGTCGTTCATGCTCATTTTCGGCACGAAATTGGTCGTGCCATCGACATTGTTGCCGCTCGAAGCGCCGAGCAGGCGGCCCTCGCCGCGCAGACGCTCGAACAAGCGCGTACCCGGCAGTGCGTTGAGCATCCCGACCATTGCGGTGGTGATGCCGCTGTTCTGGATGAACTCGATCTGGCGGCGGAAGATCGAGAGCGTGTCGGAATCGAAGCCGACGATGAAACCGCCCTGCACCTCGAGGCCGGCGCGCTGGAGGCGTTTCACATCGGCCAGCAGATCGCGGCCGCGGTTCTGGCGCTTGTTGCATTCCGCGAGCCCGGCCTCCTCCGGGGTTTCGATGCCGATGAAGACCGAATCGAAACCCGCCGCCACGATGTCGCGTGTAAGCGTCTCGTCATCGGCGAGGTTGATGGAGGCCTCGGTGTAGAACCTGAACGGGTGGTTCCGCGCCCTCTGCCATTCGATTAGCGCCGGCAACAACTCTTCGCGCAACCGGCGCTTGTTGCCGATGAAATTGTCGTCCACGAAAAACACCGCGCCGCGCCAGCCGGCGGCGTCGAGGGCGTCGAGCTCGGCAATCACCTGCGGAGCGGACTTGGTGCGGCTGCGGTGACCGAACTTGGCGGTTACATCGCAGAACTCGCAATCGAACGGACAACCGCGCGAATACTGGACGCTCATCGAGCCATAGCGGCGCATGTCGGCCAGATGCCACAGCGGCACCGGCGTCGCACCCAGATCGGGGAAGCCCGCAGCGGTGTAGAGGCGCTTGGCTGCGCCCGATTCGAGATCGCTGAGGAAATCCGGCAAGGTCACCTCCGCCTCGTTGAGCACAAAATGATCGACCTGCCCGAAATCCGCGTGACCGCTGGTGAACAAGGGGCCTCCAGCCACCACCGTCTTGCCGGCGGCCTTGCATCGCGCGATCAGCGCCCGCGCGGACTCGCTCTGGGCGATCATGGCGCTGATGAATACCAGGTCCGCCCACTCCAGATCCCTGTCATTGAGTTTTGCGACATTCAGGTCGATCAGGCGTTTGTTCCAAGCCTCCGGCAGCATCGCCGCCACCGTCAACAACCCGAGCGGCGGCAGGGCCGCCCGTTTGTGCACGAATTTCAGGGCGTGCTTGAAGCTCCAGAAGGTGTCCGGAAACTCCGGATAAAGCATCAGAATATTCTTCACGCTGAAATCTGCACCGCCTCGGCCCCGGGTGAAATCCGAAAAATAATTCTCCGCATGGGGTGAAATACCCAATTGCGGCGGTTCTGTTGCAATGCCATGAATGAGCGGATGGAAAAGTCTTTCCGGTATCCGGTCCCCAAAAGCGGCAGGACACGGCTTGAGCAAGCCGAAGCCAGGACGCAACACGCGGAAACGCGCATTGAGCACGCCAAGTCCCGGATTGAGGCCGCTGAAACCCGTGCCGAACAGGCTGAAACACGCATCGAGTCCGCCAAAACGCGCACTGAGCATGCCGAAGCCCGCGCCGAGAAAGCCGAGACGCGCGCCGAGCAGGCCGAGGCTCGTGTCGAGCAGGTGGAAGGACTGGTTGAAACCGTTGCCGAAACCCTGACTGAACCTCCCGACAAGGCGGACCTGCGGGCACTTGAGAGCCTGACGGGCCGTCAGAGGCAAGTCCTCGAACTCATTGCCATGGGTGAAAACACCAAACAGATCGCGGGCACGTTGGAAATCAGTCCGAAAACCGTCGAATACCATCGCAAGAAGCTGATGGACGGCCTCGGCATTTATGATGTCCCGGGACTTGTGCGCTTCGCGCTTCGCGTTGGATTGATCCCGACGCAGGGCTGAGAAATTCCGATTTCAGTCCAGCCAGGCGTTCACGGGGTGGCGCGGGTGCGATAGAAGCGTCTTGCATGGAGCGGCGCGTCGGGATCGGTGAACTTCACCGAACCACCCTCCGGTATCGTGATCGTGTCGATGAGGGTCCACGTGTTCATATCCTCCGATGCCTCGATGTCATATTGACGCCCAATCAGGCCTCGCAAGGTCATGATGGATTCCCCATTAGCAGCGATGCCGATCTGCGACGTGTGAAGGCCCGGCTTGAAGATCACCTCGTGGGTGAGATCGCTTTCAAGCCCCTCCGCATTGAATGTGCTCAAGGCAAAGTAATAGGTGATTCCTTCCGCGAGGCCGGAAACGGTGCCGGACGTCACGTTTCCCAGCACCACGCTCGCGGTGTATGCCCTGCTGGCGGTTCCGTAATGGATGCGATACCCCGTTACGTCGGTGCTGGCGCTGGCATTCCATTTGAACTTCACTTCGTATGAACCTTGCGGTGTTTGGCCCCGGACTTCACCAGGCGCCAGAAACAGCAATGCCATGAAGATTCCAGCCATGCCTTTCATGAACCGGGTGATCGGCGTGAATTGCGGCTGAACTTCGCCTGGCTGATCCGTCGTTGCTCGGAAGGCGATCATTTTCATGGGGTGAACTACCACCATGGAAATCCTCCGTGCCACTGGGGCGTCCCTTGTCACAATCAGGAAATTCCTAGGGCGGAATCCGCATTAGCCGCTGTTATTTCCTCCCAAAAACCGCCCGAAACCATTGATCAGCAAAGCCGCGGTTTCCTAAAGCGACGAAGTTGTACCAGATTCCCCCGCTACGGCCACCATCCTGTCCCGGTATGCGGGAACGGGCCTTGCCGGGGAGGGAGTTCCCGCCTGCCACGGGCCGCGCTGTATTTCATCGTCGTGCTCTACTGGATCAGCCTCGTCTGGGCGGTGTTGAACCGCTTTCGCTGACTCCATTCATGTCTTACGCATGCGCCGAAGCGCCTCACACCCTCACCCGCAAATCGCGCAGACTCCACAACACGCCTGCCGCAGGCTTGCCATTCCCGCGCATACGCCGCGCCCCGTCCCGCCGCATATCCGTGAACCGCTCCCGCGCCGCCGCGAACGCCTCGTTCACGAACGACTTGCTGCCGATCACCGCCCCGTCCGTGAAATACCTCACCCGATGCCGCAGCATCGCCGCCATCCGTAAGTCGGGCAAAACCGTCTCGTTGTCCTTCGATTCCAACATTTCCGCCGTGTTCTTCGTCACTGTAGCGGCGGTCTGCGACCGTCGCACAATCTCCGCCCTGCCGCTTTTCCTCCCCAACGCCAGCCCCATCGCCCGCCGGTAAATCCGCGAAACCTCCTTCCATTTCTCCGCCTCGAAGCCCGCTCCATTGTGACTCATGCAGGCCCGCACCAATCCTTCCCGCGCCTTCTTCCCGTTCCCCTTCGCCCCCAAACGCGTGAGGCGATAACCATTTACGCGACCGCCCACCGCTTCGCCATAACTGCTCCAGCGATACTCCGCCGGGTCTTTCACCATCTCCGCGCGCACCGGATTCAGATCGATATAAGCCGCCATTGTCCGAGCCGCGATCCCGCTTTCCACGATCACGCTCTTGTAACGCTCCTCCCACAACGTCCCGCTGCGATTGTGCGTGCGGTTGAACCATCTGGTGAAGCGCTGCAACAGCGTCTTCATGAACTCACTCAAATCGTGCATCCGATAAGTGAAACGCCCGTGAATTTCCGCCACCCGCGGCCCCAGACACGCCTTCCGCGCCGCGGTCAATTCCCCTGCCACCCCAGCCACAAACGCCTCCGTATAGAGCGCCGACAGTCGTTTCAGCAATTCCTCATCGGAAAAGCCGTCAGCTGGCATCGGCGGCACCTCCAGCAGAATGTGGAAGTGGTTGGACATCACACAGTAGGACAGCACCCTGCATCCTGAAAAATTCTCCTGCATCCGCATGAACACACGGAATTTCTCCCGTTCCTCGTCGCCGAACACGAACCTGCGGTCCACCACGCGGCTGATGCAGTGGTAAATCGCCGGCTTCTCCGTCGAATCCTTCCAAGGTGCCAGCCAGCGCTTGCTGCTCATGCCCTCATCTACCAATGCCATTCCCCCATGGCAAGGGGAATTCCTACTTATTGTCTGGGATAATGTGGGATAGGGATAATGTGGATAATCATTGCAGGAAAGATGCGACTACCACGGCTGGTAAGTTCTGCGATGAAAGCACCAGATTGCGTCCACTCCGGGATCACCCGCCGCGAGGCACTGAAAACCGGCATGGTGGCCGCCGGGTCCTTGCTGGCCGCCGGTGGTGCCGGCGCCAACCCATCCTCCGAAGCGGTAACCGCGCCAACAACCAAGCCCGCCATCGGCATCGCCACCTTCGGTTTCGGCCAACTCAGCAACGCCGAGCTGGCCCGTGAACTGGCCGGCACCGGCATCGACACCATCCAGCTTTTTCTCAGTCAAAGCGACAGCAAGTTCTGGCGATACAACGGCCGCAACGACCTCTCCAGCCTCACCGCCGACCGCTGCAAGGCGATCGCCGACACCTACCGGCATGCTGGCCTGGGCATCCACAGCCTGGGTGTCTATACCAACCTGATCCATCCCGATCCGGACGAACGCAAGGCGAACCTGGCTTACTTCGAAGCCATGATGGTCGTCGGCAGCCACATGGGCGTGCGCACCTTGATCACCGAAGCCGGGCATCACCAACCGGCGAAACCGGAG
This sequence comes from Luteolibacter sp., assembly GCA_041686775.1. Classification (GTDB taxonomy): domain Bacteria; phylum Verrucomicrobiota; class Verrucomicrobiia; order Verrucomicrobiales; family Akkermansiaceae; genus Luteolibacter. The sequence continues at coordinate 272,259 of JAWLDG010000005.1, forward strand.
GCGGTGGAATATCATTTCCAGGAGTCGGTGTGGAACCAAATGGTCGCCACCGGCAAGGAACTCGCCGCACTGGCGGAAAAGCACGATGCGACCGTGCTGTTAGAGCCGTTTTACCGCGGCTTTCTGGCCAGTGCCAAACGAACCCGGCTGTTTCTCGAAGCGATAGGCTCTCCCCGCATCCGCGCTTTGCTCGATCCGGCCAATCTTCTCGAAATCAATGATATTGCCGAGATGTTCGATCAATTGGGACCCTATATCGATTGCCTGCACGCCAAGGACCGCAAGCTGCATGTGGATCGCGGAGTGGCGGCTGGGCAGGGCGACGTCGATTACCATCAGTTCGTCACGCTCGCCGCACGGAGGACACCGCATGCGCCGCTGATTCTCGAATACGTGGGAGTCGCGAATTACCGGCAGGCATTGACCCATCTGCGCAACGCATTGGAACAGGCGGGAAGCGGCAAGCGGTAAGTCATGGCCAGGAACGACCCGGCGGCAACCATCGCAAAACAAGGAAATGACGGGTTTCATCAGGACGCGTATGATCCCGGTCAATCATCCCGTAATGAGGCTCATGATCCGTCTTAAGCCTGACACGATCTTTGGAGAAATCGGAAGCATACCTCACCGTGTCATGCGGATCTTGATGGCTTGCCTCTGCTCCCTTCCCGCCATGGCGGAACCGGTGCCAGGCGACAACGCGCCGCAGTCGATCTTCAACGACAAGGACCTGACCGGCTGGCAGGGCGCACCCGGATGGTGGTCGGTCGTGGATGGCGTGCTCACGACCGAAAGCACGCCCGACAAGCCGTGCCGCAAATCCAACTACCTCGTTTGGACCGCCGGCCGCCCTGCCGACTTCCAGTTCGATTGCGAGTTCCGCCTCAGCGCCGATGCGAACTCCGGCATCCAGCTCCGCTCGGAAACCCGGCCCGGATTCGACACATGGGGCTACCAGGCCGACATGACCGGCGATGGCAAGCTGATCGGCTTCATCTATCATCATGCCATCGGCCTGGTTGCCGGGCGCGGCGAGACCGTCACCATCACGCCCGATGGCAAACGCGAGGTCGAGGTCTTCGCGGAGGCGGAGGAACTCCTCGCTCATTTCAAAAAGGGCGATTGGAACCATTACCGGATCATTTGCCGCGGCCCGGAAATTTCCCTCTTCCTCAATGACAAGCTGATGTGCCGGGTCACCGATCACAATCCCGCCACCGCCGCCAAGGACGGCATCCTCGCCCTGCAAATGCACGCCGGCCCGCCGATGAAAGCGGAGTTCCGCAACATTCTGCTCACCGAACTGAAACCTGCTGACGCAAAAGACAATCCCAAGCCCTGATCCCATCATGCATCCCACTCGCAGAGACTTTATTACCCGCACGGCCGCGCTGGCCGGCATGTCCGTCATCCTGCCATCCCGCGCGTTCGGCGAGACCAAGCGCGCCACCGCCAGCGAGCGCATCACCGTTGGCGGCATCGGGCTTGGCCCGCGTGGCCGCCAGTTGCTCCCGTCCTTCCTGCGGCAGTCCGATGTCCAGTTCGTCGCCAACGCCGATGTCCAGCAGTCGAACCGCGAAATCATCCGTCGCACCGTGAACCGCCACTACGGCAACGAAGACTGCGCATCCTACATCGATATGCGCGAACTCCTCGCTCGCGATGATATTGACGCGGTCGTCATCGCCACCGGCGACCGCTGGCACGGCACCGCCTCGATCCTTGCCGCACGCGCCGGCAAGGACATCTATTGCGAAAAACCCTGCACCATGACGATCGCCGAAAGCCGGGAACTCGACGCCGAGGTGCGCAAGGCCGGGCGCATCTATCAGGGCGGCATGCAGCGCCGCAACGTTGATAATTTCCAGGTCGCCAACGATCTCGCGCGCTCCGGGAAACTCGGCAAGCTCCACACCCTTCACGCCGGAATCTGGCTGCCACGGCCCGTCAAGCCCGACCTGCCCGGCGAACCCGAGCCCGCTCAGGACATCGTCGATTGGGACCGCTGGCTCGGCCCCGCACCGCACCGGCCATTCAACTCAACCTACATCCGCGGGCAATGGCGCCACTACGATGGCTTGTCCGCCGGCTGGGGCCTGCACGACTGGGCGTCCCACACCGTCAACCTCTGCCAATGGGCGGTCGATGCCGACGACAGCGCGCCCGTCGAGTATTGGACCGAGAACGACCAACTCCACGCCCGCTACGCCAACGGCGTGAAGCTCGTGATGCGGCTGGCCGGCTTCAAGGACGAGGGCGGCTGGCTCGGCCTGGGTTCCTGCCCGGTCCGTTTCGAAGGCGATGCCGGCTGGGTTGAAGCCGGCGACACCGGCAAACTCGCTCTCAGCGACGCATCGCTTCTCACAGGTGGAACGCCGCCCGAAATGCAGGGCGTCGACGCCTCCAAGCACATCCGCGAGTTTCTCGATGCCGTGAAAACCCGCGGCCGGACCTCCTGCAATTCCACCATCACCCGTCACAGCGAGATTGCCTGCCACGCCGCCGCCATCAGTTGGAAACTCGGCCGCAAACTGAAATTCGACCCCGCTGGCGAAAGCTTCATCAATGATGCCGAAGCCGACGCCCTCCGCTCCCGCCCGCGCCGCGAGCCATATACGATATGAGCCCTTGTCGCTGAAGTTTTCCCATCCGGGTGCGTATCCATATCGTATGAACACGCGCTTGATCGTCACCGCCGTCTTCACCCTCTGTGCCACCGTCGCCTTGGCGGCTGACGCCCCGCTCGTGCTGCATGTCGCGCCAAATGGTTCCGATGCCTGGAGCGGGCGGGTGGCGCAGGTTGCGGCGGATGGCAACGACGGACCGCTGGCCAGTCTCGCCGGTGCGCGCGACGCATTGCGGCGCTTGCGGGCGGACGGACAGGCGGCCGCCCCGGTGCGGGTGGTCGTGGCGGCGGGGACCTACCGCGTAGATAAACCCATCGAGTTCGGTCCGGAAGATGGCGGGACGGCCGATGCCGCGGTCCGCTACGAGGCGGCCCCGGGAGCCCGGCCGGTGATCAGCGGCGGACGGACGATCGGCGGTTGGAAACCCGGTCCCGATGGGATTTGGCGCACCCGGGTGCCGGAGGTCGCCGAGGGAAAATGGTATTTCGAACAACTCTGGATCAACGGCCGCCGGGCCACCCGCGCGCGCTTTCCCAACACCGGCTGGCACCAGGTGGAGGCGGTGCGCGAGGAAATCCTGGCACAGGCCAAGGGTCCGCGGGCATCCCGCGCACGGCAGACAGTGACCGTGGCGGCCGATGCGCTCGCACCCCTGGCCGGCCTCGGCGCCGATGCCCTGCGCGACACCCAAATCGTCGTCTATCACAAGTGGGACAACACCCGCAGGTTCATCGAGGCGGTGGATCCCGAGGCGCGTGCGATCGCCACCACCGGCGAGGGCATGAAGCCGTGGAACAAGTGGGATGCGAAATCCACCTGGATCGCGGAAAACGCGCGGGCGCTGCTCGACGCCCCCGGCGAGTGGTTTCTGGCTCGTGACGGTCTGTTGGAATATATCCCCCTGCCCGGCGAGGACATGACGGCCGCCGAGGTGGTGGCTCCGGTGGCGGACCAACTGCTGGTCATTCGCGGCGATGTGACCGGCAACCGGCCGCTTGACCATCTGGCGATCAAAGGGCTCGCGTTTCATCACGCCCGGTGGCTCACCCCGCCGGAGGGCTTCGAGCCCAACCAGGCCGCGGCGAGCATCGGGGCGGCGGTGATGCTGGACGGCGTGCGCGGTGGCGTTTCGATCGAGGATTGCGAGGTCGCGCATGTGGGCACCTACGGCGTGTGGTTCCGGCGTGGCTGCCAGGGCGCGGTGTTGCGCCGCTGTCATGTGCACGACTTCGGCGCGGGCGGAGTGAGGATTGGGGAAACGGCGATGCCGGATGGATCCGCCACACAGACCCACGGCATCGCCATCGATAACAATATCATTCGCGACGGCGGCTGGATTTTCCCCTGCGCGGTGGGCGTCTGGATCGGCTTCAGTCCGGACAACACGGTGACCCACAACGAGATCTCCGACCTGTTTTACACCGGCATCAGCATGGGCTGGCGCTGGGGATATGCGGAGAGCAACTGCAAGAGAAACACCGTGGCCTTCAACCACGTGCACCACCTCGGCAAGGGCCTGCTCAGCGACATGGGCGGCATTTACACCCTCGGCCCCTCGGAGGGCAGCGTGGTGGCCAACAATGTCTTCCACGACATCGAATCGTATTCCTACGGCGGCTGGGGGCTCTACACCGACGAGGGAAGCACCGGCATCCTGTTTGAAAACAATCTGGTCTATCACACCAAGACCGGCGGCTTTCACCAGCACTACGGACGGGACAACATCGTCCGCAACAACATCCTCGCCTTCGCCCGCGAGCACCAGCTCCAGCGCACCCGCAAGGAAGACCACCGGTCGTTCACCTTCGAGCGCAACATCGTGCTCTGGGACCGCGGCAAACTGCTGGCCGGCAACTGGCGCGACCCCGGCTTCGACATGAACCGCAACCTCTACTGGCACACCGGCGGCCAGCCGTTCGACTTCGCCGGACTGTCGCTCGACGACTGGCGTAAAAACGGACGCGACACCGACTCCGTGATCGCCGACCCGGGTTTCGCCGACGCCGCCAAGCGGGATTTTCGGCTGCCCGAAACGAATGCCGCGCTGCGGGCCATCGGCTTCGTGCCCTTCGATTTCACTAAAGCCGGAGTCCATGGCGACGAGGCCTGGCGGCGACTGGCCCGCCAGCGCCCGCGTGAGGAGTAAGGGCTGCTCTCCGCGGAACAACGCATGCTGGAACGGGTCTTGCCGGGTGGGTGGTTCGCGCTTAGGTAGGCCGCGCATGATTCGATTTTCCCTGTTCGGCATTCCGGTGCGGGTGCATCCGTTTTTCTGGCTCACACTGGCGATCATCGGCGGCGCGCTGGGGGCGGACTCGCCGGAGGCCATGCTGCGCATCGGGTTGTTCCTGCTGGCGGGATTCGTCTCGATCCTGGTCCACGAACTCGGCCACGCGCTCACCGCGCGGAAATTCGGCGCGCACAGCGAGATCGTGCTGCAGGCCTTCGGCGGCTATGCGGCGTATTCCGGCGTGCGGATGACGCGGCCGCAAAGTTTCATAATCACGGCGGCGGGGCCGGCGGTGCAGATTGCGTTGGGATTGGCCGTATTGATGGTGCTCCCCTTGCTCCCGGAATTGAACCGGAACGCGCTGTATTTCCTCGTCGTGCTGTATTGGATCAGCCTCGTCTGGGCGGTGTTGAACTTGCTGCCGGTGTTGCCGCTCGACGGCGGCCAGATGCTCAATGCTATCCTCGGTCCGGAACGGATCAAAATCACGCTTTGGGTGACCATCATCGTTGCGGTGACCGTTGGCATCGCTCTTTACGTGGTGTCTCCAAACAACCCCTACCGTATCATCTTTCCCATTTTCATGGGCATGTTCGCCTGGCAGGCATGGCAGGCGCTGCGCGAAAACCGCTGGCGTTGAGCGGTTTCACCAGAACAACAGCCGCAGCCCGGCGATGGCGGAAAAGCCGACGATCATCCACTCGAACAGGCGCTGCGAGACGTGGCGGATGAGCCAGCGGCCGCCGAAGACACCGAGCGCCACGGCAGGCACCAGCCGCAGGTTTTCCATCAGGCTGTCCGGCGTGATCAGCGCGAGCTGCGCGTTGAGTGGAACCTTCAGGAGGTTCACCAGCAGGAAAAACCGCGCGCCGATGCCGATGAGTTCCATTTTCGGCACCCGCCGCGCCATCAGGTAAAGCTGGATCACCGGGCCCGCGGCATTGGCCAGCATGGTGGCGAAGCCGCCCAGCGTGCCGGCCGCGATGCCGAAACGGCGCGATTCCACCCAGCGGTCGGTCCATTCCGGAATGTGGTTGCGGACCACTTGCAGGACCACCATCGACAGCACGCAGCCGCCGATGACGCGCCGCGCCGTTTGATCGTCGATCCGGCCGAGCAACCACCAGCCGGCGGCCACACCGAGCAAGGTCGGAACCAACAGCCGCCACACCGGTTTCCACGAGCCGTGGCGGATGAATGCCGGATAGGCCATCAGATCCGCCGCGATGAGCAATGGCAGCGCCAGCCCCACCGAGGCGCGCGCGCCGTAGAGATCCGCCAGCAGGAACACGGACACCATCGAGATGCCGCTGAATCCCGCTTTCGACAGCCCGATGCAAAAGGCCGCCAGCAGCGCCATCAGGAAAAACCATGTCATTCCACCGCAGAGCCATCCGTTCTAACACGCGGCACGGCAAGCAAATTGGGGTGTAAATGAAAGTGGTGTTCACAAGGAGCGGCGGAATGTGTCCGCCGATGTCCATGGGAAGCCAATGCTTGTGTTTCGGCTCATTTCATTGCCTCGCCATGGACATGGGCGATCATGCATCGCCCCTCCTTGCGGCTCAGCCCACCACTTTCAGTTACACCCAGCAAATTGGCGGCTATCGCGACGGCGCGGTCAGCGCATGCAGCGTCTTCACCGCCTGCCACGCGGCGTCCACATGGTGGACACGGAAGATATGCCCGCCGCGCGCCATGCTGGATGCGATGCAGGCGATGGTGCCCGCGTCGCGCTCGCGCGGATCGTCGATGCCGAGCACCTCGCCGATCACCGTCTTGCGCGAAACGGGAACGAGCACCGGGCGATGAAAACGTCCCAGCCGGGAGAGCTCGCGCAACACGGCGAGGTTGTCGTCGCGCTGTTTGGCGAAATCGAGGCCCGGATCGATCACGGTGGCATCGTCCGGCAGGCCGGCGGCGGCGCACACGGCGAGTTTTTCCTCAAAAAACCGCTCCATCGCCGCCATCACATCGTCCCACCGTTGATGCACATGCGGCAGCTTCGGCTCGCCGACGCTGTGCATCACCAGCAAGGCCGCGCCGTGCGCCGCGCAGAGCCGCGCGTTGCGGTCGTCCGGCAGCGCGCCCATGTCGTTGAGCAGTTCCACTTTGCCACCGGGCAAAATTTCCGCCGCCACTTCCGTCCGCCAGGTATTGGCCGAGAGCACCGGCGGCCAGACTTGCACGGCGTCGCGCGGCCGCACGCCGTCGAGCGCTTCTTCCCAGCGCGATGTGAACGCGTGAAACCGCCGGATTTCCTCCGCCACCGCGATCGGCCCGCGATTCGTGCGCGCGCTTTCCGCGCCCACATCGATGATGTCCGCACCGTCCGCGATCTGTCTGCGGGCCAGCTCCAGCGCGGCATCGATATCCAAGGTGCCGTCGCCGGAAAACGAATCGTCGTTCACATTCACAATCCCCATCAGCAAGGGACGACGCGGAAAATCGATCAAACGGTCCGGCAAGCGCAGTCGCATGCCGCTATTCACCACCGCCCCACCCGCCAAAGCAACCCCGGCATGACCGATCCCTCCCCATTCGCCCCAAACATTCCGCCAGTTTCGGGGCGCATTGTTGAAATGCGTCACCTGTCCCGATTTATTTCCTGTCCTTCTCGGCCGGTTTTACGCCCTTGAACTCAAGGGGGATTCATCCTAGTGTTTGATCATGTCCACCAAGGAGCTCGCCATGGAAACCATCAAGGGTCTTCCCGAAGACGCCGGTTGGAGGGAAATCGAGGCCCGCATCCGCCTCCTGGCCGAAGTCAACATGGGCTGCGAAGAGCTTCAGCGGGGAGAAGGAACGATCGTCACCCGCGAAAGCGAGTTTCTTGAACTGGCCAGAGGCAACCGATGAACGTCATCCTCTCGCCCTCGGCGATTCGCGATTTACAGGAAATATCCGACTATACCCTCCATACTTGGGGAGCGGAACAGGAAGACCGCTACTTGAAAGGCCTTTGGGCAAAACTTGCCGAAATCCAGACCAGCCCGGCCGGTTCCCTGCGCTCTAACGTTCGGCAACATCCATCTACACCACCCCCATAAATGAAATCACAGCCATCCCACAGGAAGGCTTAACTGAGAGTATGGAAAGCGGGCTGGTGTTGAGTTGAAATCCCTGCCACTCGGTAGGGTGTTATGAACAACAAAA